>CAWILB010000018.1:0-12617 GCA_963836635.1 uncultured Acidobacteriaceae bacterium
TCGATGCGCTGCGCCTTTTGAACGATGACCCCGATACCGAAGCCATCATCATGATTGGCGAGATCGGCGGCTCGGCTGAAGAAGCTGCAGCGGCCTTCGTCAAGGCGCACGTCAAGAAGCCGGTCGTCGGCTTTATCGCCGGCCAGACCGCGCCTCCCGGCCGCCGCATGGGCCACGCCGGAGCCATCATCAGCGGCGGACAGGGGACTGCAGCCGACAAGATGAAGGCCATGACCGAAGCCGGCATTCACGTTGTGGTTTCACCTGCAGAAATGGGCGAGATGCTGGCCAAAGCGATCGGAAAAGCGTGACGCCATACTTTGAGTAATTTAAACTGTCACTTTAAATTCCTCAATAATTAACAGCGGACCTCTTTGCATCGTACTGGCCAGTATTCAAGCGCCCCTTTCGCTGATTTCAGCCGCGAACCGATCAACGGTCAGCGCCTCGACTCCGGGCGCTAATGCGGTCGTCTCAGTCTGCATTCGCGCCTTGCGATGCACCACTATGCGCCGTATCGCACGGCCATCGGCCGCGCGCGACAGTTTCATGAGCGGACCCGCCATCGACGAATTTACCGTCTTCGCGGCCTTCACCTCCACCGCCCAGAAGCGCGCATTCGGGCGCGGAACAAGAAAATCCACCTCGAGTCCCTGCTGATCGCGGAAGGAATACAGTTCCTTGCGCTTGCCATGGTTGACCTGCGCCTTCAGGATCTCCGCTGCCACGAATCCCTCGAAAATCGGGTCCCAGAAAAGGCGACCGATCCAGCTCGGCCTGCGTCTGAATCCCCAGTAGATGGCAGGCCAGTCCGGCATCACCCCAGTAGACCTTGGGAGATTTCACCAGCCGCTTGCCGAAGTTCTCAAAGTACGGCGGCACCAGAATCACCTGGTTGGTAATCTCCAGAATGCGCAGCCACTCGGAGACAGTCGGCACCGAGACTCCCAAGGGAGCTGCCAGGTCGACGCGGTTCAAAGTCTGCCCATGCCGGCTGGCAAGGAGCGACAAAAATCTGCGAAAGACCGCCAGGTCACGGACGCTGGTAATCGACCGTACGTCGCGCTCGAGGTAGGTCTGTAGATAGGAGGCGTACCACAGCTCGCGTCCTTTCGGCCGCAAGACCACCTCCGGAAATCCGCCCAGCAGCGGGTCGGCCTTAGGCGTCTCCGCCATGCTGAAGGGAAGCAGTTGCAGAATGGCGGCCCGCCCAGCCATCGACTCCGTAATGCCCTGCATGAGCGGCGCTTCCTGAGAGCCGGTGAACAGCCACTGCCCCATGCGGCGCGGGTGCGCGTCTACCAGCGTGCGCACGTAGTTCAACAGCTGTGGAGTGTGCTGAATCTCATCGAAGATCACCGGCGGGCGCAAGCCTTCAAGAAAGCCTCGCGGATCTCGCTGCACACGATCTTGAACGTCCGGGTCCTCAAGCAGCACATAGCGCGCCTGGGGTGCGGCCATGCGCAGCAGCGTTGTCTTGCCCGCTCGCCGCGGCCCAGTCATTACTACCGCCGGAAACCGTTTCAACGCCGAAAGCAGAACCGGAGTGATTTGGCGCTGGATGATTGTCATATTGAGAAGTTTAAACCAGCGGCTTAAATTTCTCAATGTCATTTTTGAGTCGCCCCGGCCCAGCAGAGCCCTTCACAAACTGAAGCCGGCCTTCACGCGCCCATTCGCGCCTCACCACACCCGGCACGCCTTCTCGCTCACCATCTTGTCGGTCTTTCTGCACTGGAAGCTCTTCGCAAACTCCGGCAAATCCTGCAGGATCGAGTTGGTCCGGTACTCGTCGGGCGCATGCGGATCGCTCTGCGCCTGCGTGCGCAATTGCTCCGGCCGCGTCTGCGTGCACCATTGCTGCGCATACGCAATCCAGAAGCGCTGGTCCGGCGTGTAGCCATCAGTCTTCGCGCTCATGTCAACGTCCGCCGCGTGCGCCTTATCGAGCCACGCAATCCATGCCAGCCACAGCCCGCCCAGGTCCGCCAGGTTCTCGCCCAGAGTAAGCTTTCCGTTCAGATGAACGCCGGGTACAGCTTCGATGGCGTCGTATTGTTTTACCATGCACTCGGCACGATCGTTAAAGCCCTGCTCGTCTTCCTTCGTCCACCAATTGGCAAGATTGCCATCCTTGTCGAACTGCCGTCCCTGGTCGTCGAAGCCGTGGGTCAGCTCGTGGCCGATCGTCGACCCCATATCGCCATAGTTGGCTGCGTCGTCTTCTTTGCCGCTGAAAAACGGCGGCTGCAGATACCCGGCCGGGAAGTTCACGTTGTTCATCTGCGGATCGTAGTAGGCATTCACCGTCGGCGGCGTCATTTGCCACTCGCCCTTATCCACCGGCTTGCCGATCTTGGCCAGGTCGCGCGCAAATTCAAACTGCCGTGTGCGCATCGCGTTGCCCAGGTCGTCGCCGCGCACAATCTCAAGTTTGGAATAATCGCGCCATTTGTCGGGATAGCCGATCTTGTTCATCACCGCGTGCAGTTTTTCCTTGGCCTTTACTTTGGTGGCTGCGCTCATCCAGTCCAGACCGTCGATGTCCTTGTCCATTGCCGCCTCGATGGCCAATGTCATCTCAAGCGTGCGCTGTTTCTCGTCAGGCGGAAAATACTTCGCCACATACACCTGGCCCAGCGCCTCGCCCAGCTCGCCATCCACGCGGCTGGTGCAGCGCTTCCATCGCTCCTGCTGCTTCTCTGCGCCGTTCAGAATATGCGAATAGAAGTTCCAGCTTTCATGGTCGAAGCTCTCCGGCAATGTCGTTCCCGCGTACGCCGTCAGCAAATGCCAGCGCAGATAGGTGCGAATCTGGTCGAGCGGCGTATCGGCAACAACCTTATTAAATTCGGCAAAAAACTTTGGCTCGTTGTCGTTCGCTTTCCCTGCCGCCGGCGCGCCGGCCGTGGTCAGATACTGCGCCAGCGGAAAATGCGTCAGCATGCCTTCCATCCCGGCCACATCCGTCGGGTGGTTCAGGTTCTGCGGATCGCGTTGCTCGGTAATGGTCAGTGAGGCCTTGGCCAGCCGCGTCTCAATCGCCATCACCGTGTTGGCGTCCTTCGCGGCCTGCGCATCGCTTTCGCCAGCCAGCACAAACATTTTGTGCACGTGGTCCACATACTCTTCGCGCTGCTTCACGCTTTCAGCGTCGGTTCGCGTGTAGTAATCGCGCTCCGGCAAGCCCAAGCCCGCCCGAGCCAAAGAAGCTGATCACCTTCTGCGAATCTGCAAAGTCCTGGCCCGAGCCATATCCAAAGAAAGCGTTCACGCCGATCGTCTGCAGATGCGCCAGCAGCGCCGGCAAATCGGCTGCGGAATCGAGCGCGGCAATGCGATCCAGTTCCGGCTCGAGCGGCTTCAATCCCAGCTTGTCTACCGCGGCCACATCCATGCAACTCGCGTACTCGTCGCCGATCTTCTGCTCGTTGGCCGTGCGCGTCGCCGAGGGAACTGCTGCTGTCTTCGAGAATCTGCCTGCAGGTGCAGGCGGTTCAGCTCGTGGAGCTCGGTGAATCGCCCATACGCCGCCTGATCCGCGGGCAGCGGATTGCGCTTGAACCAGTTGTTGCAGCTGAAGCGATAAAAGTTATCGCAAGGGTCGATTGACTTGTCGATCAGCGAGGGATCGAACACCCGCAGCTCAGGCGCAGCCGCCGGGCTTGTTCCCGCTGCTGGAGCAGTCGCTTTGGCTAAACGAAGGCGCGACCGCGAGCGCAACGACCAGGGCAAGCAGGGACTGAGAATCGGGCGGAAGAGGCGAAGCATTTCATGCCGAAACTCTACCAGATTTCAGTGCGCTCCAAGCTCCCAGCTACGCTCGGCAACCTCGGCCAATGGCCGTTACAATGGGAACTGGAAACATCCCCCATAGGAGCAATACTCAGTGTCGCAACGTACCTTCAGCATCATCAAGCCCGACGCGGTTCGCAACGGCTACACCGGCGCCATTCTGGCCGAGATTGAAAAAGCCGGCTTCCGCATCGTTTCCATCAAAAAGCAGTCCATCTCAGTCAAGCAGGCCGAGGGCTTTTACGCGGTCCACGCCGCGCGGCCCTTCTTCAACGATCTTATGCGCATTCATGGCCTCGGGCCCGCTGTTCCTCATGGTTCTTGAGAAAGAAAATGCCATTGCCGACCTGCGCAAGCTGATGGGCGCCACCAACCCCGCCAACGCCGAAGAGGGAACCATCCGCAAAAAGTTTGCCGGCTCCCTCCAGGAGAACGCCATTCACGGCTCCGACGGCGAAGATACCGCGGCCTTCGAAATCGGCTATTGGTTTGCGGGCCACGAACTGGTGTAATCGCGACCGGCCCCGTGCTCCGGCTGTTCAAAGGCACATCATGAATAAAGTTTCAATTTCGGCCGCCTTGCTGATTGTCTCGCTGGCGGCCGCTCCATTTTGCGCGGCGTCGGGCATCGTCAAGCCCGGCGATCCCTGGCTCGACAACCGCGGCCAGCGCATCCAGGCTCACGGCGGCGGCATCACGCTTTGGAATGGCACTTACTACTGGTTCGGCGAAGACCGCACGCCCGCAAACGATCCTGACAAGCGCTACGTTGCCTGCTACTCATCGCGCGATCTCGTCCACTGGAAGTTCCGCCGCCAGGTGCTGGTGCTCGCCGACCCTGAACACCTGGGCCCGCATTGGGTGCTGGAGCGGCCCAAGGTCTACCCCAATCCGCGCACGCATCAGTTCGTTCTCTATGCGCACCTCGACGACGCACGCTACAAGTTTGCCCGCGTAATGGTCGCGGTCAGCAATCGCATCGACGGCAATTACAGCTACGTGAAGAGCTTTCGTCCGCTCGATCAGGAGAGCCGCGACATCGGGCAGTTTATCGACGATGACGGCTCAGCCTACCTCATCTTCGAGTCGCGCCCCACAAAGGGATTCTTCATCGCCAAGTTGAGCAGCGACTATATGAACGTCGAGAAGACCGCATTCATTCCCGCTCCACTCGAGGGTGGCGCGCTGGTGCATGTCGGTAATCTTTATTATGTTATCGGTTCGCACATGTCCGGCTGGAAGCCGAATCCGAACGTGTACGCAACCGCGCCGTCACTGGCCGGCCCGTGGACCGAATTCAAGAATCTTGCGCCGCCCGAAGCCAACAACTACCAGTCGCAATCCACCATGCTGGTGAAAGTCGTGGGCACAAGAAACACCACGGTTATATTCATGGGCGATATCTGGAAGCCCAGCGCGCTGTGGGATTCCCGCTATTTGTGGATGCCGCTTGAGATGAATGGCAATGAAATGAAGCTGCCCCCGCCGCAGACTTGGGAGTTGGACGTGAAGACCGGTGAGGCATCGAGAATTGTGATTGAGGACTAAAATGCAAAACTCAGACCCCCAACTCGAAACGCTTTTTCTCGACTTTTCGCGGCAAAAGCTCTTCGGCCAGTACTGGCCGCGCCTGCGCCAGAGCGTTGAATCACTCACCTACGAGCAGGTGTGGTGGCGGCCCAACCCCGCAAGCAACAGCATCGGCAACCTCATTCTCCATTTGAACGGTAACGTCACGCAGTGGTTGGTCGACTCATTCAATCGCCACGAAGACAATCGCAACCGCCCCGCGGAGTTTGCTGCCGAAGGCGGCCTGACCGCTGCCGAATTGCTGGCGAAACTCGGCGCAACCATGGAGCGCGCCAGTCAGGTTCTCGATCGCCTCACAGTCGAAGAGCTTCAGGCGCGATACGAAATTCAGGGCTATCACGTCCACGGGCTCGATGCGGTCTATCAGGTTGTGGAGCACTTCGGACTGCACTATGGCCAGATCGCCTACATCGCCAAGAGCCTTACCGACCGCGATCTTGGCTTCTATAAAGAGCTGAGCAAAACCGGCCACGTAGATTGAAGGCCCGTCGCGATCTGTGATTTCAATCAAGCCTTTCGCGCCGCAGCCACCCGCGGAATTCCCTGAAGATCGGCGGTGAATTCGATGTCCTCAAAGCCAGCTTCGCCCAGCAGAGCGCCCACCGGCGGCTCCTGCCCGTAACCGATTTCCAGAACCACATACCCGCCTGGAGCGAGCACGGCAAAAGCTTGGGGAATAAGACGCCGGTAAACGTCCGAGCCCATCCTCGCCCGCAAACAACGCCGATTCCGGCTCGAATTCACGCACTTCAACTGCGAGCGACTCACGATCTCCCACAGGCACATAAGGCGGATTCGAAACCACGATGTCGAATTGTTCATTCGCAACCGGCTCAAGCAAATCGCCTTCGACAAACCTCACTCGCTCCGCAAGATCGTTGCGTAACGCGTTCTCACGAGCCACGCTCAACGCCGCCCCGGAAAGATCTGTCGCAGTTATCACCGCGTCCGGCAGTTCGTGCGCCAATGCAACGGCGATCGCTCCCGAACCCGTCCCCACATCGACAATGCGCGGCTTCGAAAACTTCGCAGCCAGCTCGATTACCTTCTCAACAAGATGCTCGGTCTCAGGCCGTGGAATCAGCACGTCGCGCATCACGCGAAACGGCAGCCGGTAAAACTCCGCCTCGCCAAGAATGTATTGAATGGGCTCGCCCTTGAATCGCCGCTCGATTAGCGCGATGTACTCTTCCGCGCATTCGTAGTCGGCCTCATCGTCAAGGTGCGCCAGCATCCACGCGCGATTCTTGCCCAGCAGGTGCAGCAGCAGCGTCTCTGCATCGCGCCGTGCGCTGCTCGACATGCGGCCCCGTATGCAGTCGCACTGCACCGCCCACAATGTAGCCTGAAATAGTAGGCATCGCGCTCTTACGCCGCCTGCGAGGCGTCGGCCTTCAACTGCTCCGCCTGGTAGTGCGCAACCAGCGCATCCACTATCGGCTGCAGCCGCCCCTCCATGATCAGGTCGAGCTGGTGCAGCGTGAGCCCGATGCGATGATCGGTAAGCCGATTCTGCGGAAAGTTGTAGGTGCGGATCTTCTCGCTGCGATCGCCCGAGCCAACCTGCGATTTGCGCGCCGCGGCCAGCTCCGCGTTCTGCTTCTCCATCTCCACTTCATAGAGCCGCGAACGCAGCACGCGCATACCCTTCTCGCGATTCTTGATCTGCGACTTCTCGTCCTGGCAGCTCACCACCGTGCCCGTCGGCAGGTGCGTAATGCGCACGGCCGAGTAAGTCGTATTCACTGACTCTGCCCTCCCGGCCCCGATGAGCAGAACGTATCGATGCGCAGGTCCTTGGCTTCAATCTTGATATCGACCTCTTCGGCCTCAGGCAGCACCGCAACCGTAATTGCCGAAGTGTGCACGCGACCCTGCGTCTCAGTTTCGGGAACGCGCTGCACGCGATGCACGCCGCTCTCCCACTTGAGCTGCGAATACACGCGCTCGCCTTCGATAATGGCAATCACTTCCTTGTAGCCGCCCACGCCACTCTCAGAAATCGACATCACCTCAACCTTCCAGCGATGCTGCTCGGCGAAGCGCGTGTACATGCGGAAGATCTTCGGCCGCAAACAGCGATGCCTCGTCGCCGCCAGTACCGGCGCGAATCTCGAGAATCACGTTCTTCTCGTCGTTGGGGATCTTTGGGCAGCAGCAGCACCTTCAGTTCTTCCTCAAGCTCGGCAGCACGCGGCTCAAGTGCGGCAATCTCTTCTTCCGCCATGGCACGGATTCCGGCGTCAGCTCTCAGCCAGCATCGCGCGCGCGTCAGCCAGGCCCTGCTGCACCTGTTTCAAGCTCGCGATACTTCTCCACCGGCGTCTCAATCTCGCGCAGCGCCTTGGCGGTCTTCTGATATCTTCTCGTGGTCGTTCAACACTTCGGGCAGCGCGAACTGCGCCTGCATTTCGTTGTAGCGCTGCTCCATTTGTTCCAGGCGGTCGATCATGATTCAGCCTCCGGCGCCCTCTGCGCGGGCCGGGTGTGTTACCGAGTAAATAAGTGAAAGAGTGAAGCAGTGGGCAGGGGCGTGAACAGTGTCTGCGGCGGGAGCCGCTAACGAAGCGCCGAGATGGGCTCGAAGAGAACCATTGCAGATTCCATTCTAGCGCGAGACGCGGTCTTTAGTTGAACGGGTTGACGATTCGGATTCCGTCGATCACCTGCCCGTGCTGCATGTCTTCTGAGAGCAGAACGCCGCATCCCGCCTGCTTTGCGGAGCGAACAATGAGAGCGTCCCACAGAGAAAAGTTATAGAGCCGGTGCAAGTCAATTGCCGCTAGAATGTCGTTCACTTTCGGCTCCGCTACGTGGAACATTGCGTAAGCTTTCACCCTTTCCCGGGCAATTTCGGGATCAAGCTTGAGCTTTTTTCTGGCCGAAACAAAATATTCCTGAAGTACCTGGATCGAGACTACGCCGGTCCGCAGCCGCATGTGTTTCGCAACAAGATCGAAAGCCCTGTCCTGCTTAGCCGGTTCTCGGGGATCGTCGGAATATACAAGAATATTGGTGTCGAAAAACGTCCGGGAAGATCTGCCGGAGCTACTCAACTCCTTGTCCCTTTGATCCGGTCCTCGTAAAGCTCATCCCGGTTCCACTTCCAACCTGGTTCCGGCTTTCCCTGGCCAGCGGTGCTCCGCAGAAATTCAATGGCGCGCTCGATCTCTTCGTCCTCATCTCCTGCCACATGCCGCAGATGCTCCCGAATCTCCTCATTTACGCTCTTGCCGACGGCGCGAAGCTTTTCGCGGGCACGCTCAACAATTTGCTCGTTAATGGAGAGTGTAATGTTCACTAGCACAGTATAAGTGCGCACATAATATGTGTCAAGTGGGCGGCTCTGATAACTTTGATTCGAGTTCCCGAACCGCCTTCATGACGCCGATAGAGACGCCATCGCCGCACCACTCGTGCCCGCCCGATGAACGTTGGCGATCGCGCGACTTTGCGGTGGCTGCCGGTCTCTTCTTCGCTACGGCAGCCGTCGTTCTCTGGCAAAACGCCCATGTCGCGGTTCTCTGGGACGCGAGCTACACACTCGACAGCGCCGCGCGCATCGCCCTCGGGCAAATGCCCTATCGCGATTTTCCCTTCGTCCATGCGCCCCTTACTTTCCTCATGCAGGCCGCAATTATCCGTCTCACTGGCCGTGTCTTTTTTCATCACATTCTCTACGCGGCAGTGATGGGTGGCCTCGGCACAGTCCTCGCCTGGCGAATCGTATTTGAACAATTGCGCCAACGCGTACCTCTAACCTGGACGGTCGCGCTTTTGCTTGCGGTCCCACTCACTTTCCTGGGCGTTTACTCCATCCTGCCGTTCCCCTCCTACGACTGCGATTGTTCCCTCGCCATTCTTGCCGCTGTCTGGTGTTTGCAGCGGCTCGACTCCGTCTGCCGGTTCCATGCGATCGCAATGGCTGCGCGGATTCGCGGCCGGCTGCGCAATTGCGGTGCCGCTCTTCTTCAAGCAAAACATGGGCCTGCCGTTTCTGCTTGCGGCAGTGGGCTCGGTCGCGTTGTTTCTTTGCGTCAATTGGTTTCGACGCAACCAATCCGACACCGTCCAAATAGCGCCATCCACGCTCATCGCCGCTCTGGCCGGCGCCGCCGCCGCTTGCCTTGCCGCGCTGCTCATTCTCCATTTCACTGCCGGCATCGGAAACTACATTCACTGGACCATTCAATTTGCGGCGCAGCGCCGTTTGCCCGGCCTGGCTGTCATGGCCGCCATCTATTCCGATTCTCAACTGCGGTGGATGATTCCTTCAGTCCTGGCTGCAATCGTTTTGGTCGCCTGGCCCCATAAAACCAGCTCTCCACAGCGCTGTCACGATCGCAGCCTTTCTTCTGCTCGAGTTCCCCATTCTTCTTCGCGCTCAGCGCTTTCTGGCTTTACAGCGACGATCCCGATTCCTTCGGCGACACGTTTTTAACCCTCTGGCCGCTCCTCATGCTTCTGGCCGCAGCGCTCGCCATTCGCAACCTCGTCCGTTTCCGCAGCCTCACCCTCCGCTCGTTTCTGCCGCTCATTCTGCTTGCCGCCATTCACGGCACCATGCTCTCGCAGCAGCTTTGGGGCTCCACCTACGCCATCTGGCCGCTTCTCGCTATCCTGATCGCCGATCTGCTCGCCTTCCTCGCCGGCCGTTGCGGCACTCCAAGCCGCGCAATCGCTGGTTTCTTCCCTCGCTCGCGGGTCTCGTCTCCGCCACACTTCTCGTTTGCGGCGGCTTCTACACGATCAGCGAAGAGCGTCTCTCCTACGTCAGACATTCCCGATGGACCAGTCGAGCACTCCGCCTTCCCGCAACTCGCCGGAGCATCCACGCCCGGGCCTTAGCTGCCCGAATTCGACGAATTCCTGCGCTACGCCGCTGCCAACATTCCGCAAAACGACGGCATCATCATCCTGCCCGGCGAAGACCCGTTCTATTTCGTCACCGGCCGCACGCCGCAGTTTCCCGTGCTTCTTTTCGACAGATCAACCGACCCCTACTCGCCCGAAGAGACAGCCGAGCTCGCCGCTCACGCAACATTCGCTGGCTGGTTGTAAAGCGCGACCTGCAGATCAAAGAAGATGCGACTCCCAATCGCGCCAGAACCCTCGAACTGCTTGCTGCGAGAGTTCTTCCCCGCCGCTCATCTTCGCGGGTACGATATTTACAAGCGGCCATGAGTCGCCGCACTATCAGCTCTTCTTCTCCAGCCTTCCGCGACGCTTCAACTCTTCCCAGTCCTTCTCAGTCTGGTCGGCGTAATTCACGCCAAATCGCGCCAGCGCCTCCGCAAATCCACCGCCCGAGCCAAGGTAGCCGGCAATCACCAGCGGATCGCCCGATCGGCCATGCCCACGCGCCAGCAATTCGCCGCACACTTCCGCATACGCCTTCAGGCCTTCGCCCGTCAGATCGTCAATTTCAATCGATCCCTTGTGATCGTTCAGTTGCCTCACCAGGTAGCTGCGCGATCCAATATGCGTCCAGCCAAGAAATGGATCGGTTTGCAACTGCATCGCCCGCTGCCCTTCTGCCGTGCGTTGACCGTTGTGGTGCGGCGAATTCGCATCAGGCAGATACGGCGCGTAGGCCGATGCAACCTCTTCCTTGATCTGCAAAAACAGGGGATCGCCGGGGCCGTTCCCCTCCAGGTAAACGCAATAATCGCGCAACCCCACCGAGCCGGTTCCCACTACTTTGAACGCCACATCGATCGGCCGGTACATCGAGAGCAGATGCTGCCGCTGCGGCTCCAGCATGGCTCGGTAGGGCTCCAGCGAAGCCAGCACCGCCTTGGAGCTGTCGCCGCAGGAAACCCGGCGTCAGCATCGGCTTCGCTACTTGAAGTGCCGTGGCCGCGCCCTCCACTCCGCCTTCGGGCTCCGTCAGTTGCTCCAGCGTGTGCAGAGGGGTGGATCGCTCCGCTTTCATCAGCGCCACATGCACCGGCTTTGCCAGCCCCAGCCGATGCACCTGGAACCGCCCCACCTCAAGCATCGGCATCTTGGCAAACGCGCGCATCTGCGCAGCGTAACGCTCAATGCATGCCTCAACTGCCTTGCGCGCAACGCCCTCCTTGTGCCCTGATGCGCGGCCAGCAAGAACCAGCGATGCCGCCATGCGTTTCAGATCCCACTCAAATGGACCGCGAATGGTCTCATCGAAGTCATTGATGTCGAACACCAGCCGCCCGTCCGGCGCGGCAAAGGCGCCCAGGTTGCGCACATGCGCGTCGCCGCAAAGCTGGCTCACGATTCCCGTGTTTGGCATGGTCGCCAGGTCCGCAGCCATCACCGGCGCAGCCCCGCGAAAGTACCCAAACGGCGACTCGGCCATCAAATCGTACTTCAGCTTCACCAACGCCGGCACACGGCCGCTTTGGGAACGCTCCAGCAGTTCAAGCGCCTTCGCCGGCCTCAGCCTGGGATGGAGTTGATCGTGCTGCTGGCGGCCAATCTGTTTGCGCCGCAGTTGCCCGAATTTGCGTCTTTCCTGTGGACTCGTCCATTGCATGTTCCGCACAATAAACTGTTCGCCGTCTTCGCGCAACAGTTGTGTTCCTTGTGATTTACACTCGTGTCAGGCCGCACGCCCCGTTTTTGCCGGCCTGCCTCACCTACCTTCACTTTGCCTGAGCAGGAGTTTCCTTTTGACACGTGTAGCCGCTGCTCTTCTTTCAGCCATTCTTGTTTCCCCGTTAGGCGCCGAGTTCGCAGCCGCGCAGAGCCCCGGTCAACAGGCGCCATACAAGCCGCTCACCGTCGATGACATCTACAGCCATGGATCGCTCGCCGGAAGCCCGCCCCAGGAGCTGACATGGTCGCCCGACGGCCGTCATCTCAGCTACATGGAAAAAGGCCAGCTGATGGACCTGAATCCCGCCACCGGCAAGCCCGAGGTGCTCATCGGCAGCGAAAAACTCGCTCCCCTCGTCAAGACCGGCGGCTCTGAGCAGGACCGCGATCATCGCGAACGCTATGCGGAGGCCAACTATTTCTGGGCGCCCGATTCCGTCCATATCCTGTTCGACTCCGCCGGCTACCTTTGGCTCTACGACCTGCGCAACGGCGCCGGCGTCGAGATTGGGAATACGGGCTCTGCAGCTGACGACAATCCCAGGTTCTCGCCTGACGGCAATTCAATCTCGTTCATCCACGATCACGGGCTGTCCGTCATTCGCCTGCGCGATCCGGGCACTCCCACCCTGATGGTTGCGCCCGCGCCCAAC
>CAWILB010000019.1:0-16440 GCA_963836635.1 uncultured Acidobacteriaceae bacterium
GGTGTGAGCCCAGACGGGACGATCGTTTCTTGCGTCGATGAGCTGGACGCTCACGCGCACCTGGTTGCCCTCGCGCAAAACTCCGCCCTCAACAACGCCATCCACTGAAAGCTCGCGGGCAATCTCGGGCAGCGTCTTCTTTGTGCCCTTGTAGCTCATTGAAGATGTCAGAGAGATTACGCGCAGCGTCGACACTTGTCCCAGGTCGTTGATCAATTCCTCTGTCATTCCGTCAGCAAAATAGTTCTGATCGGGAGAGCCGGAGAGGTTTTCGAGGGGCAGGATCGCTATGGAGTGAATCCCTTTGGGGGAATTGGATCCGTTCATCCACTTTTTTGCAGCCCACAACCCGGCCAGGACAATCAGGCAAAGAGTGAGGACCGCACCTGCGGCGATACGAGGAGCCATCAACCGCTTGAAACCTGATCGCCAGGATCCCAATTGCACCTCGGCGCCGGCGACGCTGCCATTCCGCGACTCCCGCGGGAATTCAGAGTGTCCTGGAACAGACGCAGATGCCGTTGCCGGTACTTCGCGGTGTTCGAAGTGGAACCGCGGTACGTACGATCCGCTCGGCAGTTCGATGCGGACTTCAGATTTTTCCTGGCTGGTTTCGCTATAGTACTGCGCGAGCTTTTTTCGAACCTCGCTCGCCCTGACCCTCACAACGGAATCGCTTCCGGTGTCATAGCTCACTGGGCGCCCGAACATCTCCGCGCCAATCATCCGCTCCCGGAGATTATCTATGTCTCCATCGAGCGCGTGCCCCACAATGAGCCGGAGGAAGTCCTGGGTGCGCCTGCTTCCGGCAAAGGCATGGCTCGCCAGGATATTTTCGAGGTGCCGACGGACCAGACTGATCTGCTCTGGAGCGAGCACACTCGGCTCACCGAGCGAAGATGGACCGGCTGGCGACATTCCTCACTCCGATTCTCCTCAGTTCCCTACTATAACATCGCATTTACCCGCAAGTCGGACGTTGTTTGAGCGATCAAAACCAGCTCGTAACGGGCTGCGCGTTCTGGTCTTTAAGTGTCTTTATTTAAATGACTTAACGCTCGTAACGTGCGCCTGATCCGTTAATTGCTTTACATTGCGTTGAACCCGGTGTTCTGATTCGTGTGCTTTTGGAATGGGGCTTTTCGGGTTCGGCAGGGATAAACCAATGAGGATGCCATACCCGTTAGTTTTCATCATGATCCGATTGCAGACTCGAAATCCATCTTCGAATCCCGCAACAGGCGGGCAACTCCGTCTGCCCGCCATGAGAATTCGCAGCCTGGTTGGCAGCCGATTCGATTCGGCTGCTGGCGTGGGGATCCGACGCCCGCACGGGGCGCATCTTGCCGGATGGCTGCCGGCCGGGCTCTGCGTGTCGGCTCTTATGACGGGCGGCGCCTTCTTTGCGCCAGCCCAGAATACGGTCGACGATTCCTTTCGCCGGGCAATGCAGCAGGGTGCCCAGGCGATGACCTCCGGCGACTTTAGCGCGGCCGTCTCCGCATATTCCACCGTGACCCATCAGCAACCTGGGTTCGCTGAGGGCCACTTTAACCTCGGGCTGGCGTTTTTCCAGAGCGGACTTCTGGATGAAGCGCGGCCGGAACTGACCAAGGCGCTGGCTCTCAAAACCGAGCTTCGCGGCGCCAACCTCTTCCTCGGCCTTATCGACTATCGCGAGAACCGATTCAAAGACGCCGAGGTGCGCTTTGAAAAAGAGATCGCTCTCGACACGGGCAACGCCAAGGCCTTCATGTGGCTGGGCGTCTGCCGATTGGCCGAGGACAATCCGCAGGGCGCCATCGCGCCACTCGACAAGGCATATGCGCTCGATCCTCGCGATGTCGACATCCTTTACCACCGCGGGCGCGCCTATTTTCTCGTGGCCAATGCGTCCTACGCCACCATGTTCCAACTCGATCGCGACTCGGTTCGAGTACACCAGGTGCTGGCCGAGGCTTACGCTCAGGCAACGCGCAATCAGCAGGCTATCGCCGAGCTTGAGCTTGCGGTAAAAATCGCACCCCGCCAGCCGGGGCTCCACGAAGAGTTGGCAGATCAGTACTGGATTATGGGCGATCTCGACAAGGCAACATCCGCTTATCGCGAAGAATTGTCTATCGATCGGTACGCGACCTCCTCGAAATACAAGCTGGGCAGTCTGCTGGTGCTAAGCCAGAATCCGAAGGAAGGCGTGGGCATGCTGCGGAATGCGCTGCAGGCCGATCCCACGCTTATCGATGCGCACTATTATCTAGGCGTCGGACTGGTGGCTATCGACCAGCCCAACGATGCGATTAGCGAATTCAACAAGGCCATTGCGGCCGACCCGAAGAACGATCGCGCCATCAGCGCTTACTTCAGGTTGGCGCAGGTCTATCGCAGGCTCCATCAAAACGATGAAGCGCAATCAGCCATGCAGAATTTCTTGCAGTTGAGGGCCGAAAGCAGGGCCAATCAGGACAACCGCGCAGCCCAGATCGTGCGCAAACGGACAGAGCTTCCAGTTGAGAATCCCGACCGCGCCGAGATCACGGGAGGAGCGGGGTAAGAGTTTCTTCGGACCTGGCGTGGCAGCCGTGCGCGCCTAGGGTCAAATACGCTGCGACGCAGCGGGAGAAATCCAAAGTGCGGCATAGAACCGGGGCAGCAGGCGTTCTCCGGTAAGCGTTTACTCAGGAGAGACACAATGATTAAAGCAAGCACTGAGTGCGTGGTAATGGCGCGAAGCCGGGCGAAATTGCCGACATTCGCGCCTTTGGGAGTCTGGCTGGCGCTGTTGATCGTTTTGTTCTGGTTTGCGGCACCCGCCTCGGCTCAGCTCGATAGCGGATCGATCTCCGGTACTATTCTCGATCCTACCGGCAAAGTAGTGCCGTCGGCGTCGGTCACTATCCGGGGCATCGACACAGGAATAATCAATTCGGCGGTCAGCTCATCCAATGGCAGCTATGTCTTTCCGTCGCTGCGGCCGGGACGATACGACCTCTCGGTGACTGCGCCCGGATTCAAAGCGACGATCAACCGCGGCGTCGTGGTTACGGTGGGTACCTCAACGACGTTCGACGTCACCCTTACGGTCGGCGCGACGAATGAGACCGTCAGCGTGGTCGCCGGAGACCAGACGCTGGAATTGGATACGTCGACCATCGACGACTCCATTCAGCCCGAACAGGTAGACAAGCTTCCGCTCACGGTGGGCGGCTGGCGCTCGCTCGAGACGCTTGAAACCCTGGTGCCTGGCGTTGTGGGTGTTGGTGTAGCCGGATCAGCCGACACCATCAAGATCAACGGAGGACAGGAAGAAGGAACCGACTTTCTGGTGGATGGCATAACTACCAATCGTCAGCAGAACGGCTCGGGCAGCTTTGGCATTCTTTCGCCCTCGGTGGATGCTGTGAACGAATTCCATATCAGCATCTCCAGCCTGCCGGTCGATGAGGGCAGAACTACGGGTGGCCTGGCCAACTACAACACCAAGGGTGGCACCAACGACTACCACGGGGCGGTGTACGAATTCTTCAAGAACGCCGGCCTCGATGCCAACAACTGGTTCTATAACGGCTACATCGCGCAGCAGGGCGACACTGCGGCTGCCCAACAGCAATACAAGCGCCCCGCCGACACCAAGAACGATTACGGTGGCAACCTGGGTGGGCCCATTTTCATTCCGAAACTCTACAACGGCAGAAACAAGAGCTTCTTCTTCTTCAACTGGGAACAGTGGCGCCAGAATTACGGCGGCACCATCACCAGCCAGTTGCCGACGCCGGCCGAACTGGGCGCCGATGGCCAGTACTTTGATTTCTCGTCGCTCCTGGGCGCCCAACTGGGAACCTCTCCCTGCGGTGAGACAGTTTATGCGGGTGAAATCTTCGATCCGCAATACGACAACACAACCGTTCCCTGCCGCTATGCAGGTTTCGGCCAGACTGTAACCGGCGGGCCGGGCGCGTATGTCGCATCCGGCGCTCCCACCAACAAGATTCCCATTGGCCGCCAGAGCGCGGTGGCTACGAACATCATCAACACCTACCTGATGCCGCTGGCGCAGCAGGAAGTGTCTGGCAACAGTTCCTATAACTATGCGTATCGCAGCCCCGGCACAGTTACCAACACGGCCTACAGCTTCCGCATCGACCAGAGCATCGGCGCCAAAAACAAGCTGTGGGGATTCTGGAGCTCGCGCGAGAACACAGACTCGGGCGGCAATTCCAACATGCCTCCCCCGATCCAAACCTGTTGCGGAACGGTCAACCAACTGGGCAAACTTGTCCGCGCTGGATGGGACTGGATAATTACGCCGAACCTGTTCAACTCGCTGACAGTGGGCGGCAACCGCTCCAACAACATCAACAAGTCAAAAGCCTCGCAGTTAGGAACGGACTGGGATCAAAAGCTGAATATACCCAATGGCTTCAGCAACGATTTTCCGGTCTTCGAGTTCTACGGCAACACCTTTGGCAGTCTGGGACAGCAGGAAGACTCGACCGATACCGACAACGTTGTTGCCCTCAACGATATCCTCCACTGGCAGAAGGGCGCGCATAGCTTTGTTCTGGGCGGCGAGCTCCAGTATCACCAGTATTCGTGGGTGAGCCGCATCGGCGGCACCTGCAGCGGCAACGCCGGATGCCTCCAGTTCTGGGATAATCAGACGGCCTCTGACGAGGATTTCTGGGGACAGGACGGCAACTCCTTCGCTGCTTTCGAGATTGGCGAAACGGGCTCGGCCGTCAACCTCGCCGACCTTCACGCTCCTCGCTGGATCACGCATTACGGCGCAATCTTTGCCGGCGACACGTGGAAGGTCCAACCAAACCTGACAGTCAACCTCGGCCTGCGCTGGAGCTATGACACGCCGCGGCACGAAGCCGCGGGCGATACCTCGATCTGGGATCCTACCTTGCCCGATGCGGCAACCCAGGCCGGCACCTTACCTCAGGCGCTCGGCGCGCTGGTATTTGCAGGCAAGGGCGCTGGCCGCAACGGCAGCGTGAATGAGACCTGGGGCTCTGTCTACAAAAAGGACTTCGAACCCAGGGTCGGCTTTGCATGGGAACCCGACGCACTCAACCACAAAGCGGTGATTCGCGGCAGCACGGGAATCTACTACGGGCCGCTCGTTTACGCCGACTACGGCCAGGGAACAGTTCAGGGATTCACGGTTCAGGGGAATCTTTTTACCCCCGACCCGCTGGATGGCGTTCCGCTCGACAACGGCCTTCAGGCCCTGAGTACCACGCCCGACCTGAACCCCAACCAGCTTGACGGCACCCAGACAGGCGCGGACTTCGTGGCCAAGAGCAACGGACGCCCGGGCATGGTTGAGAACTGGGCGCTCGAAACCCAGTACCAGATCAAGCCACATCTTTTTGCCACCCTGGGCTACCTGGGGATGCACGCCACTCACCTGCATGCAATGCTCGACTTCTTCAATGACATGCCCGACAAAGACATGGCGCTTGGCGACTGGCTGAACTGGTGGGCGGCCGCTCCAGGACCCCTCGGCTGGTCCGGCCCGCCGCTGGAACCCTACTCCAACTTCACATGTCAGGCTGGCCCCCCTACTTGCACCTGGGCTTGGGGTGTCTCTGAAGCACAGGCACTTCGCCCGTTCCCGCAAGTCACGTACATCAATATGGACAGCTACCTGCAGAACCTCGGGCAATCGACATACGAGGCGCTTGAAGCCAAACTGGAACAGCGCTTCCACAACGGCCTCAACATTCTTGCTTCGTACACCTTCTCCAAGACACTGACTGACGCAGATGTCATTCAACCCTACTGGAGCACGCTGCAGAACGGCGGCGCGGTGCAGGATCCTGAAAACCTGCGCGGCGAAAAAGCGGTCAGCGCCGAGGACATTCCCAACAACTTCGTAGTCAGCTACATCTACGAACTGCCTGTCGGCAACGGCAAGCACTTCCTTGCCGGGACGTCCAAGCCGGTGAGTATGCTCATATCGAACTGGAGCATCAGCGGCATTCAGCACTACCAGGGGGGTCAGCCGATCAGCATCTTCGGCGCGACCGGAATTCCGGGCAAGAACTCCAGCGTCCGCTTCGATCGCGTCGCGGGCCAGTCCGTCAAGAACTCGGCGTACAAGAATCCGCTGCTTTTCAACTCAACTTCGAACGCAACCGCATGCGAGACCGGCTACTTTAACTGCGCCGCGTTCTACGATCCCAACCTGTTCACCAACCGCGACCCCAACGGAACTGGCGCGTCAGGCGAAGGCAACCCATGGCGCTTCGGCACCATGCCGCGCAACTCGTCCGACATCCGAGGCTTCGGGTTCGACAACGAAGACTTCGGAATCTCGAAAGTCTTTCCCATTAGCGAGAGAATCAAGGTCGACTTCAGAGGTGAGATATTCGATGCATTCAATCGGCATATCTTCACCAGGCCTGTCTCCAATCTCAGTTCGGGCAATACATCCGTCGGGCAGATCGGCGGATTGCAGGAAGGCCCGAGAAACATACAGTTCCATTTAAAGATCGACTATTGATGCCGCACCGTCCCCGGCTTGCCTTGCGGAAGCCGGGGACAGCAAACCGGCGCGTGCGCCCTCGAAGAGCCGCCGTGCCCGGCTTTCTCGCGCGCCATCGGGGAATCTTTGCGTTGCTACAGATTCAACTATCTCTATCCACTCCGGGAGTTATCGAATGAAGCCTCACTTTAAATCCACAGCGGCTCTTGGCGCTGTTTTTTTTGCGCTGGCTAGCTTCGCTGGCTGTGGCGGCGGCTCCAATTCAAGCGGCGGCGGTGGTGGCGGAACGACTTACGACATGGGCACGCTGACCACAGTGAGCGATACAAACCAATACACATTGACCAACGCTGCCAGCAACATGGAACTGGGCATCTCCGGTCAAAGCCAGACGGCTGGAACCAGCTTGGCGCAGGAGTCCGCCACCACTACAACGGCAGACATCGACTGGCATTTCATTCCCATGGGCAACAACCAGTTCCACGTTGAAAACATGCTTACTCACCAGGTAATGGGTGTGAGCAACGCGTCAACATCGGCCGGCGCGCAGGTGTTGCAGTACTCCGACAACGGAACCAACGATCACCTCTGGCAGTTCTATATCCTTGCCGACGGCAATTATCTGGTCCGAAATACAAACAGCGGTCTGTATCTGGAGGATGCAAACTCGGGAACCACCTCATCGGCCACCATCGATCAGGGCTCGCGGGGCGCGACTGGTCCTGGCTGCACCTGCCAGGAGTGGAAAGTGACTTCGACGGGCGATGCGGCATATCCGGTGCCCATGAGCGTGTCGGGAAGCGGCATTTATGTGCATGACCCATTCCTGCTCCAGGATCCCTCAACGCACATCTATTGGCTGTATGGAACTCATCAGACCATCGCCTACTCCACTGACCTGAGCATATTCACCTACACGACTCTTTCATCGCCTTACGGAGCGTGCACGCAGACTGAAGGCGGCCTATGGATTACGGACGACAACCACTGCCCGATCGTCGGTCCCGATTTTGTCACATGGACCGGCTTGCAAACGCCTCCCTCCGACAACAACGGCGAGAACATCGACGTGTGGGCGCCAGACGTGCTCTACGCCAACGGAACCTACTATCAGTACTACGCAATTCCCTACGAGCCTTCCACGGGCGCCGAAGCAGTGATCGGCCTCGCCACCAGCTCAACACCAAACGGCCCGTGGACCGATATGGGTTACGTCGTCACTTCCTGGACTAATACGACAAGCGCGGTTCCTTCGCCCAATCCGTGGGGTTTCAAAACCGGCACAACCTGGAATGCGATCGATCCTTCGCCGTTCATCGACTCCGCAGGCAACTGGTGGCTGGTTTACGGCTCATGGTCTGACGGCATTCGCGTGCTGCAACTGCAAGACCCGTCGAGTGCAACCTCGAGCGCCACCATCGGCCTCCCGGTATCGAGCGATTCCAGCACCTGGACCAAAGTCGCCTATCGCGGCGCCGGAGAAGAAGGACCCTTCATCTACCCATACGTTTTCAACGGCACGCAGTACTACTACTACTTCGCGCCCATCGACGTCTGCTGCCAGGGAACCGCGAGTAACTATCACGAAATCGTCGGCCGCTCGACTTCGCCCACAGGTCCGTTTGTCGATCGCGGCGGCATCGAGCTGTCCTCGGGCGGCGGCACCATCCTGATCAGCGCCCACGCCAACATCGACGGACCCGGCGGCGCCAGCGTTTTCACTGACACCGGCAGCAACGGCTCAACATCGCTGCCCACCATCGTCTACCACTACTACGACGGCAACAACAACGGGACACCCACTCTTGGCATCAACCGCCTGGGCTTTACCTCCGATGGCTGGCCGTTTATCGAATAACCGGGCCGGCTGCAAAGACGGCAACAGCCAGCAGTTCCTGCGATCGTAACGAAAAGGTGCGCATGCGATTCCTTCATTCACTTCCTGCCGCTCTTGTCCTGCTTTCCGCCATTCAGGTTCTAAGCCAGGCGCCCACGCCTTTCACTCTCACGGGCGACTACCCGCTCACTCACGATCCTTCCATCGCCCGCGAAGGGACAAACTATTATGTGTTCGCCACCGGTGCCGCTCCCGGCGGCGGCCAGTTCCCTATTCGCTGCTCAACCAATCTCACCGACTGGAAGTACTGCGGCCACGTCTTTGACGAAATTCCCGAATGGATTCGCCAGGCCAGCCCCAAGACCAGGGAACTCTGGGCTCCCGATATCTCATTCTTCAACGGGAAGTTTCATCTCTACTATGCATACTCGGCTTTCGGCGTGAACACTTCAGGCATCGCGCTCGCCACCAACGACACGCTCGACCCATCCAGCCCCAAATACCACTGGAACGATGAAGGGCTTGTTCTCAAATCCACAGCGGCTGACGACTTCAATGCCATCGATCCCAACATCGTCTTCGATGAGAAGGGCTCTCCCTGGCTGAGTTTCGGCAGCTTCTGGAGCGGCATTAAGATGCGGCGCATCGACGCCATTACCGGAAAGACCGATCCGGCCGATGAAACCCTCTACTCGCTTGCCTCTCGAGCAAAGCCCGAGGACGCTGAGCCCGCCAAGCCCGGGTTGCCGCCCGATTGGGAAGCAATCGAAGCGCCTTTCATTGTGCGCCACGAGGACTACTACTATCTGTTTGTCTCGTTCGATCTCTGCTGCCGGGGAACGCACAGCTCTTACCGCACGATGGTTGGCCGTTCGCGCAATGTGTCGGGGCCCTATGTGGATGCCGATGGCAAACCGATGCTGGAGGGCGGCGGAACGCAACTGCTGGGCGCGAACAGCCGCTGGCTCGGTCCGGGAGGTGAGTCGATTCTGCAACGGCCGGAGGGCGACATCATCGTGTTTCATGCCTACGACGCCCTCACTGGAAAACCGGCGCTGCAAATCTCAACTTTGACCTGGAAGGACGGCTGGCCACACGCGGCATTGGGAACGGCTGGCGAATCAAAATAGGCCGGCCCGCAACACATTGCAGGGAAAGAAACTGCAAGTGACAATGATTTGACATTGGCCAGACCGACAAGAGACACATCGCAAATCGCGAGCCGATATGTTTGCGATTATGCATTGGTTGCAATCAAGTTTTCACTCGGGTCGGGCGGCGCGGTTGGCTAAGATCGCAGTGACCGTGGCTATGCTCTGCGCGGCAGACGGTGGAGCGGCTCAGAACACGCCGTTGATTTCGGGCGGGGCCGGGTTCTTTACCAGCACGAACGGCGGCAACACGACCTATTTTCCTTATGTCAAACCGGTGCTGGTGGCGCCATTGGGCAGCCACCTCACAGTTGAAGCGCGCGCGACGGTTCTCGAGAATTTCTTTCCCGAGCCTAAAGTCGGATACAAACACAGCTTCTTTAAAACCATGGACTACCTGCAGGCAGACGTGTTTGCGGGGCCACACGCGACAATCGTGGGCGGGGAGTTCCTGACTCCGTTTGGAACATATAACGAGCGGTTGACAGAAATCTGGATGGAGACGTTCCAGGATATTCCGCTGATTTACGGAATCGGAACAATGAATACGGGATCGAGCGTGGGCGGTATGATTCGAGGATCAGCAGCATCGACCGAGCATTGGTCGCTGGACTACGCCGCCTACTATTCGGGCAACAGCACGAGCGGGTATTTCGGGGCCGAGCGCTCCAGTGGCGGCAAGGGCGAGGTTTACCTGCCCGACCTTGGATTGGAAATCGGCGCATCGTACGGCCGCTCACTGGCCGGCACGCACGAGAATTTCGAAGGCATGCATCTTTGGTGGCAGCCGATCGGCAGCGGATTTCGTTTCCGCTCAGAACTTGGGCGCGCACCACACTCCTATGGGTACTGGCTCGAAACCGATTACCGGCTTTCACGCTTTCACGGAGAAGACAGTGTCGTAGGGCGGCTGGAGCCAGTGTTCCGGATGCAGCAGACGCTTCGCTCAATGCCCGACTCCAACGACGGTTTGCCGTCGGTGAATACACAGCGCGCCGATTTCGGACTCGATTACCACCTTCCGCACCAGGTGCGCATCAACACCAGCTACTCCCGGCAGTTCTCTCCGCGAGGAAACGTCAACATCTGGGAGACCGGCATTGTGTACCGAATTTTGTTTCCAACCTGGAAAGGCAAAGCGAAATAGGATGCACCAACGGCGAATTGCGTAATTGCCGCGACGGGTGAGACTGAGGAGAGACGATGAAGCGAGCGGTACTGGCTATATTGGTATGCCTGGCGATTGCCGCGACGGCATGGGCGGGGCAGACGAATCAGGAGCCTCAGAAGAGTCCGGAGACGCCGGCGGCGAAGCCCGCCCACAGCGGCGGCACGGCAGATCGAGGTCAGCGTGTATTCATGCAGAACTGCGCGCGGTGCCACGATGCTCCTCAAGGATTCTCGGCGAATATCTCGGGTACGGTAGCAAGACATATGCGGGTGAGGGCTAACCTCAGCGAGGCGGACTATAAAGCGCTCCTCAAATTCCTGCACCCTTAGCACCCAGGCTCATGTTGAATGCGCAGATTTGCGCTGGAGAGTTGGAGGCACAATGAAAAAGCGGCTCATATTCGTCATGGTCGCCGTAGTGTTAGCCGTGTCGGCTCTAGCGCCGATGGCGCTTGCCCAAACCACGCCGCGGCGCATTGAAATTGACGCCAGACGATTCGCCTTTTCGCCCAACGAAATCACTTTGAAAAAGGGAGAAACGGTCATCCTGGTGCTCAAGAGCGATGACGTGGCACACGGGCTTCGCGTTCGCGATTTGAACATCGATCTGAAAACCAAGGCCGGCGCAACGGTCGAAGTTACGATCACGCCGGACAAGACCGGCGACTTCGTAGGGCACTGCTCAGTGTTCTGCGGCGAGGGCCACGGTTCCATGACGATAAAGGTGCACGTGGTGGCTTGATGATGCGCAGGATCGCCATGTTGATTCCGGGCGCACTGCTGGCTGTGGAGCTCACAGCGTGCAAGGCAAAGCCGCCCGGCAAGCTGGAAACAGCAACCATGTCTTTCGCGAAGCATCGCATCTTTATCGGGAACAAGAAGCAAAAGAACCCACTCCCCGACAATGCCGCAACTCTCGACGACGGTAAGGAGGCGTTTTCTCATTACTGCGTCGCATGCCATGGCATGGACGGACAGAACACCGGCGTTCCGTTCGCCAACCACATTTCGCCGCCCATACCTTCGCTGGCGTCGAAAGACGTGCAAAGCTATACCGATGGACAGCTAAAGTGGGTTCTCGACAACGGCATCTGGCCGTCGGGGATGCCGGCTTCAAAGGGCATTTTGAGCGACGATGAGCTGTGGTCGATCGTGACCTACTTGCGCCATTTACCCCCATCGGGAAGCCAGGGAACTCCGCAAATGTATGCGCAATAAGAGTGTTCCGCGATAGATTTATCGGATGAGAATTGTCATCGCATTGTAAAATCTTCTAAACCCGCAGGGAAAGATCACCTTAACCTCCGAGAATAGGAGAGAAAGGTTTCCCAATATGATTCAAGATGCAGCAATCGCCATTGAAGCGCAATCCGAGACTTCACCCCTGGCAAGCCTTGGAACCATCCTGGTGATTGAAGACGATCCACGTATGCAAAAAGTGTTGCGCAGGATCTTCTCAGAGGAACGATATGCAATTGCCGTGGCGGGTGACGGGCAAACCGGACTGAATCTGTTCCGCAGCCAGAGGCCCGTTGCTGTTGTTCTCGATTTGATTCTTCCCAACATCTCTGGGCGCGAACTCTGCCAGTCATTCAAGAGCATCTCAAACGACACTCCGGTTGTGGTTCTGAGCGCGATTACTGAGGTTGCAGACAAAGTGCTTCTTCTCGAACTGGGCGCCGACGACTATGTCACCAAGCCGTTCAGTCCACGGGAACTGATGGCGCGGGTGCAGGCAGCGATCCGCAGGCGGCGGAAACCCACCGTGCAAACGCTGTATCGCTTCGGAGATTGCGAAGTGGACTTTGCAAGGATGACGGTTTTACGCAAAGGCAATCCGGTGACGCTTACCGCCCACGAGTTCAAGCTCCTTAAGTTCTTCACCGAAAATGCCGAGCGGGTTCTTACTCGCGATCTTCTGCTGAACGAGGTTTGGGGGTACAATTTTTATCCAACCACGCGAACCGTGGACAATCAGATTTTGAAGCTGCGCCAAAAGCTGGAGCCCGACCCCTCAAATCCCCGGCATCTGCTTACGATTTACGGTGCAGGATACAAATTCATCCCATGACGAACAGGCCCTAGCATGCGCAAGAAGCACGGCGTCAGAACGCACCTGCTCCTGGTCGTAGCAATGGCCTTGGTGATCTTCGTGGTCACGGGCCTGAGCCTGTTCCTGATCCGCCATCAACTGCGCGCACAAGTGGTAGATGACTTGACCCAGGATCTGGATCACTCCGTGGTTACCTTCCAGACTCTGCAGGAGGAGCGTGTATCGGCGCTGGAACGCGAGAATGCGCTG
Source organism: uncultured Acidobacteriaceae bacterium (assembly GCA_963836635.1). GTDB lineage: Bacteria > Acidobacteriota > Terriglobia > Terriglobales > Acidobacteriaceae > Telmatobacter. The sequence goes on from CAWILB010000019.1 coordinate 12,954, forward strand.
CTGGCTGAACTGCCAACGCTAAAGGCGTTGATGACCAGCGGAGACGACTTGACCATTCAGGATGGTGCAGCGGAGTTCTGGCACCTGAGCGGGACGGACTTGTTTGTGCTGGCTGATCCGGGCGGCCGCGTGGTTGCAGCCTATGGAAATAACGCGCCGGCCGATGCGGCGCTGCGACAAAACCTGAAGAAATTGCTCTCGACTCCCGGTAAGCAGTTCCTGATCGATCGCGGCACGTTGTATGCATGCGCTGTGCGGCCGTTCTTTTTCGGCAGCGACGAGGATGGCACGCTGTTGGGGTACGTAGTCAGCGGTGTATCGATTGAACGGACGGTCCGTCAGATCAGCGAGCCCACGGGCGTAGAGGCCGCATTTTTCAGCAGTGGACAGGTTGTGGCCAGCACGCTGGAACCGGGCGCGGAGTCGGCATTGGCGAGGCAACCGCCTCACCTGGTGGGTGCTTCGCAGGCACCAGTTTCTGTGACGCTCGGAAAAACGCGATATCTCTGGGCGATGAAAGATCTCTCTGCAACTGCGACATCGCCGCTGCAGCTGGTCGTATTCAAGTCATTGGAACCCGCAGAGCGATCCATTAATCGCATTAATCGGATAGTGCTGGTTGCGGGCCTGCTGGCGCTGCTCTCGGGCACGGCGCTGATGATTGTGGTCTCGCGCGCCGTCACCCGTCCGCTCGAAGAGCTTTCGAAGAGCGTGACCGCTTTCGGCCTGGGAGACGTGGAGCACCGCGTGCCGCTCCATGGCACGCAGGAGGTGCAGCAATTGAGCTCGGCGTTTGCTGAAATGCGCGGGGAGATTCAAAAGGCAAATCAGGCAGTGCTCGAGTCCGAGCGGCTGGCGACGATCGGCCGCATGGCGAGTTCGGTCTCGCACGACCTGCGCCATTACCTTGCCGCCATCTATGCCAATTCGGAATTTCTGGCGAGCGATCGATTTTCTGTCAAAGATCGCGCGGAGATATTCTCAGAAATCCGGGCGGCGGTCAACGAAACTGCAGACCTGATCGAGTCGCTGTTGATCTTCAGTCGAACCGGCGCGGGAACACGGAGACAACCGGAGCTGATGTCCTCAATCGTTGAGCGCTCAACTTCACTGTTAAAAGCGCATCCCGATGCTGAAGGTGTGACGGTGACGGCGTATTGCAAGAACCCGGCCGCAACCTCGGTGTTAGTCGATGGAAAGCAGATGGAGAGGGCTATCTCAAATCTTCTGCTCAATGCCTGCCAGTCCGCGCGCTCCCTTGGTAGCGATGCTCGCGTTGATGTGGCACTCGAAGCGCAGGAACAGCAGGTAACGGTAAATGTGATCGACAACGGTCCGGGAGTTCCGGAAAAGGTCCGCGAGCGTCTATTCGAACCTTTTGTCAGCGAAGGAAAACAAAAGGGCACGGGGCTGGGTCTAACTCTTGCCCGTTGCATCGCGCTGGAGCACGGAGGCGACGTCGTTCTGCTGAGCAGTCGGCCGGGCGAAACGGTCTTCCAGATGAAGGTGGTGCGCGAATCTCCGCGGTGCGACGGGGTGGAACGCAATCCCTATGCGCAGGTGATCCCAGATGAAGACATGCGAAAGTAAGCAGATTCGAAAAACAGGCGCTCTGCAGGCGAGAGGTTGGAGGCCTGCACTCTTCCTCGCGGTCGCAATTCTTTCTTCGGCGCAAATCTCCCATGCTCAAACCGCGAGCCAGCAGACCGTGTCACGACAAATCGGGGAATTGACCGAAGCCATGGCGCGAACACAAGCGCAACTGGAACAGTCGCAGCGTGAGCTCGAAGAGATGCGCAGGCAATTGGCTGAACTGCAAAACCGTGTGGCGCAAGCGGGACAGGGGACGGCAACGGAGACACGGCAGCCAATCACTGCGTCTGCCGCGGAGCCTCAAAGCAATTCGCATGGCGAAACCGACCCGCTTGAGGAGATGCGCGAGCGCCAACAGATTGATGAGGCGCAGATTGCAACCCACGAACAAACGAAGGTGGAGAGCGAATCAAAGTATCCGGTGAAGATCACGGGGATGTTATTGTTCAACGGGTTTGTGAACACGGAAGCGGTGGATGTGGCGGCTGCGCCAACTGTGGCCGTACCTGGACCCGGCAGCACCGGAGCGTCCATGCGCCAGACGGTTCTTGGTTTCGACGCGCGTGGCCCGCATCTGTTCGGGGCGCGCAGTTATGCCGATCTTCGCGTGGATTTCGACGGAAGCGCGGCGTCCGCCAGCTCGGCGGGCGGGTATTCCGGTGATTTCAGCAACACCACCACTCTGATGCGGTTGCGCACCGCTCATGCCGGACTGCAATGGGAGAACACAGACGCGTATTTTTCGCTGGATCGCCCGATTGTCAGTCCCGATGCTCCCAGTTCACTGACGGCTGTGGCCGAATCGCCGCTGGCCTGGTCGGGAAATCTATGGACGTGGAACCCTCAATTGGGCGTGACCAGACGATTCAATGGCGGTGGCCGGCTCGGTGTCCAGGCGGAGGCCGCATTAGTTGACGTAGGAGACGCCCCGGGGACTCCTCAATTCAGTTATTCCGCCAGGCCGCCCAGCAGCGGGGAGCAGAGCCGCTGGCCGGGAGTAGAAGCGCGCGTAGCATTGCTGGGAGATGAGCATGAATTGGGGCGGAGTCATTTCGGTTTGGGAGGCTACTTCGCACCACATAACAGCTCATTGAGCCAGAGTTTCGATTCCTGGGCCGCGACAGCGGACGCACGATTCTTTTTGCCTGCGCACCTCGAGTTCACAGGTAGCGGATATCGCGGGGCGGCGCTTGGCGGGCTCGGCGGAGGAGCGTTCAAAGATATTGCTTATCGATACGATCCGCTTACAGGAGAAGCTTACCTGGTCCCATTGGATGACGCGGGCGGATGGTTGCAACTGAAAGAGAGATTCAGTGAACGGCTGGAATCAAACGCAGCATTTGGCATGGACAACGCCTTTGCCGGTGAGGTGTCGCGTTTTGCTTCAACCGGAGGGTCGATGTATCAAAACCTGGCTAGAAACCGCGCATTTACTGGCAACTTCATCTATAGTCCGAGCGCATTTCTGTTGTTCTCAATCGAATACCGGCGACTGGATAGCTTCCCTGTTCTTGCGGCACCGGCGACGACCAATGTAATTGGCCTGGGCGCGGGGTACAAATTCTGATGCGTGCTTGGGGATTGAGTGCTTGGTTCGTCGGCGCGCTTCTGGCGTCCACATTTGCGTCCGCGCAAAATCGGAGCGCCGAGTTGCGCCTCCACCTTGTATCTTCTATGCCGGGCAAAAGCCACCCGGTGCCGGCCGTAATCTGGCTTGAACCGCTGCCGGGAACCCAGGGGGTCCCGTTCGTTCCCCACGGCCACTATACTTTGCTGCAGAAGAACCGCACGTTTATTCCCCACCTGCAAGTGATTCCCGTTGGCAGCGTGGTCCAGTTTCCAAACGCGGATCCATTCTTTCACAATGTCTTTTCACTTTTTGAAGGCAAGCGCT
>CAWILB010000020.1:0-49502 GCA_963836635.1 uncultured Acidobacteriaceae bacterium
TCATAGAAGGCATATCACCAGTATAGTATATCCACCGCCACACGGTCAAGCATGCAGCCGTGCCACACTGTACGTCTGCACATGTTGCATCGCGGCAAAGCCAGACTTATAATGGGAATCAGAAGGAGGCCGATCATGGTCCATTGTCCAATCAAGGGTTGCAAACACCAATACGCGTACGGCATCCTGGGGTGGGATTCACACGTCGCGAGGCTCGAGAACCACGTCTCGTGGCAACCTCAGGTCACTGATCCAGAGGCGCGCAAGCGCTGGTTCCAGCGCGATTTCCAGGCGTTCTTCGATCAGGCACTCACGCCGCGGAAGCACATCTCAGGCACGCAAATCAAGGCCGTTCACATCCCAGCCAAGAAGGCTGCATCAGGCCACGGGTGACACGAAGTAGTGAATCGCACGCACGAACGGATAGGGAGTCGTCCCAGTGAACTCGATCACATCATCGCGCTCCTGGGTCCACCCGAACGATGCGGTATACGTCCCAGTGCTGGCTCGAACGACGGTAAGCGCTGAGATAGAACCGTCCGGCAGAGTTACTCGACCTGTAACCAACCCAGGATCGGCCAATCCGCCGGTCGCTGGGTCAGTCACTATGCACGTGATGGTCGTGAAATCACCGGGGTTCATGGTTCGTCTCCGAGAAGTGTAATCGACACATCGGTTTGTGCCAGCAAGTTGATAAGCACATTCGCTTCTTGCGACAACACGATGGTAGTGTCCACCGTCGCTGTACACCCAGATCAACATCCGCCTCCTGTAACATGGTGATGGCCACGTCCACCATGGGGCGGACCGTGATCTTCACGATGCTGGGCTTGCTCGGCACCGTCGCTGCCACCGTTGCGCTCGAACGCAGGCCACCCACCTGCTCGAGCGATCGATGCCAGGATACCGACGTTGACTGTCGCCGACGATCTTAGGCCACCGAGCTTCTGCGCGATCGTCGTGGGAATCGTCTCGATGACCGCGGCGCTCGATCGAAGGCCACCGAGCCTCTGCGCGATGACTACCCCACCCGCATCGTCCACGGTCGCCGAGGAGCGGAGGCCGCCGAGGCGCTGTGCGATCGTGCTCGGGATGTTCTCCGCGACGGTCGCCGAGGAACGCAGACCGCCGAGCTTCTGTGCGATCGTGGACGGATTCGGTCTCGTTGGCCGTGGCACTCGATCGGAGACCACCGAGCTTCTGGGCGATCGTGGACGGGTTCGTCTCATTGACGGTGGCGCTCGACCGCAACCCGCCGAGCTTCTGGGCAGCCGTGGCCGGGATGTTCTCCGCGACAGTCGCCGAAGAGCGCAGGCCGCCGAGCTTCTCGAGCAATGGTTGACCCAGTGACACCGGAGACGCCCACGGTCGCCGAAGATCTGCAGGCCACCGAGCTTCTGCGATGCAGCCGACGAGTGCTCCGACGGCGACGGCCCACGAAAAGGTTCCCCACGCGGCGATCGCCGTCACGCCGACGAGGACCGCGATCCAGCCGAGCCAGGCCACGTCGGGGACGCGCACGATGCGGAGCTCGAAGGGGAGACGCGCGGCATCCACCCCGTTCTCTCCGCCACATCCATCGGACGCTCGCCTCGGATAGGACTTTGTCTCGCGGTGCTCTGCGATGAGTCCCGGGCACGGTCGCGATCGAGTAGCCGAAGCGCCGTCATTCTTCCGGGCGAGCCGGACGTCCTCGCCGAGCCGCGCCCTCTCCTCGAAGCCGACCTCGCGGAGCGCGCGCGCCTCGAAGAGGACGTTGCCGCCCGAGATGGCCATCGTGTGTCGGCGCACCCTGGTGGCGGTCAACAGGCGCCATACAAGCCGCTCACCGTCGAGACATCTATAGCCACGGATCGCTCGCCGGCAACCCGCCCCAAGACCTACATGGTCGCCCGACGGCCACCATCTCACTTACATCGAAAAAGGCCAGCTGATGGACCTGAATTCTTCTACCGGCAAGCCCGAGGTGCTCATCGACCGCGAAAAACTGGCGCCGCTCATCAAGACGGCGGCTCTGAACAGGACCGCGACCATCGCGCCCGCTATCTGAGGCCAGCTATCTCTGGGCGCCCGATTCCGTCCATCTGCTGTTCGACACCGCTGGCTACCTCTGGCTCTACGACCTTAAGAACGGCGCCGGCGTGCAGGTAGGCAATTCGGGCTCTGCCTCGACGACAACCAAGTTCTCGCCTGACCGCAATTCAATCTCGTTCATCCACGATCACGGGCTGTCAGTCATTCGCCTGCGCGATCCGGGCACTACAAACCTGAAAGTTGCGCCCGCGCCCAAACCGATACCACCTGAAGGAGAAGTCGACTGGGTCTATCTTGAAGAGCTCGATGTCCGCAGCAATTACTTCTGGTCTCCCGACTCAAAATCCATGGCCTTCCTCGAAATGAATGAGACCGACGTGCCCAAGTATCCCATCACCGACTGGATTCCCACGCACGCGACTGTTGACGAACAGCATTATCCGCAGCCCGGCGACCCCAATCCCGCCGTGCGTGTGGGTGTAGTTGGAGTTCACGGCGGTCGCATCTCCTGGATCAAGCTCCCCATCGTTTCCGGTCAGGATTACATTCCGCGCTTCGGATGGGTCGACGAAAAAACCGTCTGGATCGAGACCGTCACCCGCGACCATAAACACCGCGACATTTACTTTGCCGATCCCGGCAACGGCCTGGTTCGCCAGGTGCTCGAAATCAAAGACGACAAGTTCGTCGACGAAAACTACGAGGTCGACCTCGGCGAGGGCTCAATCGTCCTCACCAACTGGTCCGATGGCCACAACCATCTCTACCTGTATAGCTTCAATCAGCGCCGTCCTCTCGATGCCCCGGCAGCGCTTGAAAAGCAGCTCACGCAGGGCGAATTCGAGGTCAGTGACATTTCTCGCGTCGACTTCAAAAGCAAATTCGTCGATTACGCCTCGAACGAGGGCAGTGAGTAGAACAGCAGCTATGGCAGGTTACCTTCGACGGCAAGCGCAGTGCCGCTTACCACCGCTCCATGGCTACCATGACGGCTCATTTGCGCCCGTCCGGTCCCGCATTTGTCGATCGTCATTCCACCCGGATGGAACCCATCACCGTCGACCTCTGCCAGATCGCCGGGAAGTGCATCGGAACTTTCGCAGCCGCCATCGCTCGATCAATACCGTCTGCATCCGCCCATCGAACTTACCGTCAAGGCGCACGACGGAACCCCCTCTACGCAACGTTCTGCTTCCCGGGGGCGCAACATCGCCTGCCAGCGTGCCGCTCATCGTGAATCCATATGGCGGGCCCGGCCCGCAGACGGTCCAGAATCACTGGTGCGACGGCCTCTTTTTCGACGAGCTGCTCGCTCGAGCACGGATTTGCCGTTCTGCATGCCGACAATCGCGGCATGAGTGCGCGCGGACGCGATTTCGCGCAGGCCTGCGACCACAATTTCGGCCCCATTCAGTTTGAAGACCAGTTGACCGTGGTCGATGCCATTCTCGACAAATATCCGCAGCTTGACCCCAAACGCCTGGGCTGGTGGGGTTGGAGCTGGGGCGGCACCTTCACGCTTTATGCAATGACCCATTCTGACCGTTTCGCGGCCGGTGTCGCCGTTGCGCCCGTTACCGACTGGCGCAACTACGACTCCATTTACACCGAGCGCTATATGGGTCTGCCCACGCAGAATCCCGATCTCTATAAGACTGACTCGGTGGTGAACTCAGCCGCGCAGCTCAAGGGAAAGCTGCTGATCGCGCACGGGACAGGCGACGACAATGTGCACATCGAAAACACAGTGCAGTTCGTCCAGAAGCTGATCGACGCCGGTGTCCCCTACGATCTGCAGATCTTCCCGCGCAAGACCCACTCCATCGCGGGAAAAGAAGCGCGCATTGAGCTCTTTAATCGCATCCTCGCGCAGTTTGAGACGTACCTGAAGCCGCAGGACCGGAACTAGGTCGTGAGGAAGTGAAGAAGTGAGGAAGTGAAAGAGTAAAAGAGTGAAGAAGTGAGCGAGAGCGGCCGGACTTATACTTCGTGCCGCTTGAAAAGTTCATCCTTTTCCCGGCATCCGCACTTGGAGCACTCAAGGCAGCAGACAATCAGCACGGCCACTCCGACAGTCACCAGAATCGCGAGAATGGTGGCATTCATTCCAGAGCCATGCGAAAACACTATGCATATCACTTATCCAGACGCGCAGCATTCAATATTGTCGCGCCGCTTCCAGCCAATTCAATTCTTAGCCTTTTGTGGAATCCAATAATATCCCATTAAGCACACAACAGGGATATAGCACACAAGTATTGTGCCCTAAAATGTAGTTATTCTTATCGCAAAAAGTTGTTGCAATAAAGAGAATAAAAGGCGAAAATACTTGAAAGATAGGCACGGCAAGCTCCGAATGAGCTTCCGCAACGCCTAAGGACCGGCGGCACGGGCAACTCGTCCATGTTTTTGCCATGAGCAGCGCACCCATCCCGGTCGAAATCGCCGCGGCTGAGCCGTGGACGGCAGAGCTTGCGCATCTTGCCGAGTCCCCGCCTGCCCCTCGTCAGCAAGCGCTTGCCACGCCTCATGTCAACTGGCTCTTCGTCGACCTGAACTCCTACTTTGCTTCGGTCGAGCAGCAGGTTCGCCCGGAGCTGCGCGGTCGAGCCGGTCGCCGTCGTTCCCATGATGGCCGACACCACCGTCTGCATCGCCGCCAGCTATGAGGCCAAGGCATTCGGTGTCCGCACCGGCACAGTTGTGGCTGAGGCCAAACGCATGTGCCCCGAGCTGGTTCTCGTTGAGGCGCGCCACGAAATCTATGTCGAGTACCATCATCGCGTCGTCGAGGCCGTGGAAAGCTGCGTTCCCGTTACGGCCGTTTGCTCCATCGACGAAATGGCCTGCCGGCTGATGGGCCGGGAGCGGCCCTTGCGGGCCGCCCTCGACCTTGGCCTCCGGGTCAAGGAGAGGATCCGCGAACACGCCGGCGAAATGCTGCGCAGCTCAGTGGGCTTGGCGACCAATCGCTACCTGGCCAAAATTGCCAGCGACATGGAAAAGCCCGACGGCATAGTGGCGCTGCCCCTCGACATCCTGCCCTACGCACTTGCGCCAGCTCACCCTGCGCGACCTGCCCGGTGTCGGCGCGCGAACTGAGAGAGCGCCTGAGAGCCAAGGGCCTCAATACCATGGACGATCTGCTGGCCCTCGACTGCGAACAGGCCGGCCAGCTCTGGGGCTCGGTTTGGGGTCAGCGGCTGTGGCACTGGTTGCAGGGCGAAGACTTCGAAATGGCTGAAACCGAGCACCTCAAGTCCATCAGCCACTCTCATGTGCTCGCGCCCGAATTGCGCTCCGCTGAAAAGGCCTGGGCCGTCGCCCACAAGCTGCTCCACAAGGCCGCCATGCGCCTGCGCCAGCATAAGCTCTGGGCCAGCGGCATCGGCCTGGCCATCGGCTTTGCCGTGCCGCGCGAGCGATTCGACTTCCGCGCCTGAGCCGGTTTCACAGCTTCGGTGACCCCTCACGCGGCTGGAAGAGCGAGATCCATCTCAGCGAGTGCCAGGACAATGCGATGCTGATCGCCGCCCTGCGCCGCCTCTGGGAGTCGCGCCCCTCAGGCCTGGAGCCCTCAGGTGTGGACTACGACCATCCCTACTTCATCGGCGTTCAGTCTCAACGGCCTCGTTCCCGATCGCCTGCATTCGCTCAACCTCTTCGACGCGCTCGAAGGCGAGCAGAGCCGCGTCAAAGCTGCTCGAAACCATGGACGAGCTGAACTCGAAGTACGGCATGAGCACATTGGCGCCGGCGTCAATGCTGACTGCCTTCAAAGCCGCACCCACGCGCATCGCCTTCCACAGCATTCCTGAGCTGTTCTAGGGCGGGAATGGGACTCGTAAGGGCAAATCATCGCAAGGTACCGGCTGCCCTGCCAACTCATCTGAGCCGCTGGCGGGGGCCCATTACGCAATTAATCACGAATTGCCACCCATCCCCATGCCATAGTAATCTGCCTGCGCCCGCGGTAAGTGTGCTGCTAGAGAAAGGCCCCCAGGTATTCGCACAATCCAAAGTGGAGCGCGACTTTTGCACAAAGGAGACGTGGCATGAGACGACTCAGATCCAGGAGAGATTTTCTGATTCAAGGGATTGGTCTGGGGGGAGTCACTGCGGCCCTTGGCCAGGTTCGACCGGGAGGGATACTAGCACGCCCGGATTATCTTGACCTGGCAGCGGGACCCGAGAGCGCTCCAGCGCCAGCAGCTCCGACAATCGATATCGATACGACCAATTGGACTCCCATTCAACCGGGATTTTCCGGCGTCAACACCGATCTCACAATACCCATCGAGTATTGGGACTACCGCTACAACGCCCTTGCCTCTCAAATGGGTTACGGCTGGCTGCGCTTTCCCGGCGGCACTAGTGGCGACATTTACGATTGGCAATCCGGCGAGGAGGTTAAGCGCTGGCTCGATAAATTTATCGCCCGCGGACGACAATCCGTTCAACCCGGATCTTATCGATCTGGTGACTGGAAGGGGCGGCGCCAGGCTAATGGATGCCTCTAACCGCGCGGTTCAGCTGGGCGCTTCCCTCATTATTTGTGTAAACGGATTTGTCGACTCTGCTGAATCGATCGGCCTGCTGGCGGAATATGTCAGAGATAATCGAATTCCGGTGGCCGCGTGGGAGCTCTGCAACGAGCCCTACCTGTTTCCTGGATTTTTCCCCGATGCAACTACTTATCTCGACAAGATGAGCAGGTTCCATCACGCGATCAAGGAGGTAGATTCCAAACGCGATTGTCTCCATCTTCGTTACCGATCAATCCAAACCAGCGAGCTCCCACTGATGCATGGAATCTGGCGGTCGCGGCATTATCCCAACAAGTACTGGGACGCAATATCATTTCACCACTATCCGCCGCAAAGCCAAGGGGACTTCGATCACTGGATGAAAGAAGAATGCGGGGTCCTGGCCATCAAGAACAACCTCTGTAATCTCTGAGCTGGCCAGCAATATAGGGCCACACGGCGTCAAATTCCTGAACACCGAATTCGATCCCTCCATACCGAATTCACCGAGCGGAGCGCAATCAGTAACCGACGGCACCGTGTGGGGTGGGATTTATGCGGCTGAGTACGTCATGCGTATGTCTACCATGCCCTCTGTCCTGCATGTCGGACCGGCGCAGATTGCCCAATATTCCGGTGTGTCATGTACTGAAGACATGCTCAAGGCGGTCGAAACAGACGTGGTGGCAGCCGCTGCCAGTGGTGTTCCCATCGACACAATGTCATTGCAATTTGGCTTCTACATCACCGCGCAGGCCTACGCGCTGGCGGTGCTGAATGGTGTCATCAATCACGCCGTGCAAGTGAACAAGACAACGGTGCATGGAGGTGCATCGGTGCCTGCCTCAGGTCTTGGATACATCCAGGCTCTCTATGCGATGAGCTATTCCAATGCGCAGGGAGGATTGCAGTGTAGTCGTCACCAACAAGGGCGCCGACTGGCAGCAAGTCTATCTTCGCGTCGACGGTGTGGAACCCAAAGGGCCGATTCCACTGCAATTCATCAGCGGCGTGGGCAGCGCCGGTCCCGATCCATCATTGAAGAACTCCAATGCCACTCAGAACGTCTCAATTCAAACTGCAGCCTCTGGAAACCCGATTACCGTTCCTCCCTACAGTGTGCTGCGCGCCGACATCGTGTCGCATTATCCGCCAGCGGTTCCATAGTCCTTCAAGTCGTATCGCGGCCGCACGTTTGTGTTGGGTAGCGCCTTTGCCCGGCACTTGGTTGTAGCTTCAGGCACCTGCAGTCGCCCGTGCCGCACGTATCGACAGCGACATTTAGCAAGAACGACAGCCGATTCGTTTATTCCGCGCTAAAGCATTTTCGGGTCAAGTAATGACACTGCATGGGAGAGCACGGACCTCAATTTGAACCGCGAGGAATCAGACCGAATACGCTCTAGTGAATCATCTTCGACTTCCGCTGCATGTAATCGCGCAGCAGGTACTGCCCCAGCGTGTCAGGCGTGGTGAAGTACGCCTTGCCGCGGCACATCTCGCTCACCTTGTGCACAAACTGCACCAGCCCGAAGTCCTGCGCCAGCATGAACGTGTTGATCATTACGTTCGATCGCTTGCACCGCGCCACTTCTTCCAGCGTCTCGCTCACCACCAGCGGATCGAGCCCATACGGGTTCTTGTAAATCCGCCCATCGGGTAGCGTGAGCGCGCTGGGTTTGCCATCGGTGATCATCACGATCTGCTTCATGTCCTTACGTTGCCTCGATAAGATGCGCTGCGCCACCCGCAGTCCTTCGCGCGTGTTGGTGTGCCACGGCCCAACCTTTACCCGCGCAAGTTGCGACACCGGCAACTCTTCGGCCGAATCGTGAAACAGCACCAGCGAGAGCGAGTCGCCTGGATACTGCGTGCGAATCAGATGCGAGAGCGCCATGGCCACGCGCTTGGCCGGTGTAAAGCGGTCCTCGCCGTACAGAATCATCGAGTGCGAGCAATCCAGCATCACCACCGTTGCGCACGAGCTTTGATATTCGCACTGGTGCACCTGCAGGTCTTCGTACTCCATGTTCAGCGGCAGGCCGATGCCCTCGCGCTTAATGGCCGAGCTCAAGGTGGCCGTCGCGTCAAGGTTCAAGCGTATCGCCAAACTCGTAGCGCCGCGACCCGCCGCTCGTCTCAATGCCCGTGGCCCAATGCCGCGTGTCGTGACGGCCGTAGCTCGACTTGCCCAACGTGCCCATCAAATCACGCAGCGTCTTGAAGCCCAGAAAGTCCATGCTCTTGTCGGTCACTTCAAAGCGAACCCGGCCCTCCACCTCGCCCACTTGTCCATCCACATTCGACGTGCGGGTCGGCCCATCCATTGGCTGAGAATTGATGTAATTCTCCTGCTCCATGCGCTCCATCAGCCGGTCGAGCAGTTCGTCGAGCGTGCCCTCGGCTTCCATCTTCTGCAGCCGGTCGCGCATCTGCGGGTCGAGAAAATCGCCCTTCAGCAGCACGCGACGCAGCGCCTCGCGCAGGTCGTCCATGTTGTGTTGCAAGTCCTGAAAGTCGCCCCATGGATTGTAGTAGCCCGAGTCGAGCAGATAGTCAGAGAGCCCCTTGAGCAGTTCCTCAAGATCGATCTCCGACGCCAAATCGCCCGTATATCTCGTGTACCGAACCCGCTTCATCTGTGTTCCTCCATGCCTACCGTGGTGCGTTTGGAGAGCCGCCGATTATCTGCGTTTGGGAGCACGCGACTTTCGGCGCATTTTCTTACGCCCGCATTCGCGGGCTTTAATTCAATGGGTTTCAATTCCCCAGGCTCGCGCCTGGGGCTACCTTCTTTTGCCCGCGTTCGCGGGCAAGTCCCTAATGCCTGGTCCCGAGTGCCTGGCGCCTAATACCTGGTCCCTGCTTCAATTCAGCCCGCCCCTCCGCGACTTTCTCGACCGCTGCCATTCCTCATAATCGATCTCGACTTCTTCGCGCTGCGGTGTAAACTCGTCACGCTCGCGGCGGCGCTGACGCTCTTGCGCAGCGAATCCATGCTCCAGGCTGCGGCTCAGCTTGCGATGTGCGGCCATTCCTTCCAGCAGAAACTCAGCCGCTGCTACAACCCGCGGCGCCGGGTCCGGTGCCTTCACCTCCAGTGGCTTCAGCTTCTCAATCAATCCCTGGATCTGCTTCAGATCCTTCAGCGCGTTCGCGGCCGGCTGATCGTCGTCGAGCTTGAACGTGCCGCCCAGGTTAAACCACTCTTCAATCTGGGCTCGTATCTTCACCCTCGAAGTAGCAGTCGTAGATCTTCGCCACGGCCACGCGGATCAGCTCCTGCACCACGGTGTCCGCGCCCTTCATCTCGCCTTCGTACTCAAGCTCCAGCTTGCCCGTGATGCCCGGCAGCGCCGCGTAAATATCGCTCACTCGCGGCAGCACCAGGTTCTCGCCTGCCAGCAGAGCACGCCGCTCCGCATTTGAGATCACCAGTTCCATCGTCGCAATCGGTAGCCGCTGGCTCACGCCACTGCGTTTGTCAACCTTCTTGTCTTCGCGTGCGGTAAACGCCACCTGCTCCACAATTTCGCGCACGTACCGCGGAATCTCGATCTTCTCATCACCGCGCTCCGCCCACGCCTCCTGCGTAGTGATGGCGATGCCCTCCTCCAGCGTCTCGGGGTAGTGCGTGCGAATCTCCGACCCGATGCGGTCCTTGAGCGGAGTAATTATCTTGCCTCGCGCAGTGTAGTCCTCGGGATTGGCGCTGAACACCAGCGCCACATCCAGCTCCAGCCGCACTGGGTAGCCCTTAATCTGCACATCGCCTTCCTGCATGATGTTGAACAGAGCCACCTGAATTTTGCCGGCCAGATCGGGCAGCTCGTTGATGGCAAAGATGCCGCGATTGGCGCGCGGAAGCAGACCATAGTGCATGGTGAGCTCGCTGGCGAGGTGCTCTCCGCCGCGCGCAGCTTTGATGGGGTCAAGGTCGCCCACCAGGTCGGCAACCGTCACATCGGGCGTGGCCAGTTTCTCAACGTATCGCTCGTCGCGGCCCATGTACGCAATCGGCGTGGCATCGCCCTTCTCGGCAATCAGGTTGCGGCAGCGCCGGCACAGCGGCATGTAAGGATTGTCGCGGATCTCGCACCCTGCCACGTAAGGTATTTGCTCGTCGAGCAGCGCCGTCAGCGCGCGCAGAATGCGACTTTTCGCCTGCCCGCGCAACCCCAGCAGAATAAAGTTCTGCTTCGACAGCACCGCATTCACAATCTGCGGCACCACCGTGTCTTCGTAACCCACAATGCCGGGAAAGATGGTATCGCGCGCCTTGATGCGCGCCATCAGGTTGGCGCGCATCTCGTCTTTCACGCTGTGGTGCTTCAGTCTCGATTCAGAAAAGAGGGAACTCTTCCTCAGTTCCCCCAGCGTTTGGGGAAGCGCATGTGCGGCAGGCATCGGGGCTCCTGTTTTGCTCGTGTGCGGCCGGCTGCTTGTGCTTCAGCCGGGGATTTTCTTGGACGTGCGGGATGGGGAAAACGGTCAAGCGACCGTGAATGCAGTATGCTCCCAATCCCGCCGGTTGGCAAAGGCGGCAATGGAACAAAACTATCTGCTAGCGTTTTTCCAGCAGCTTCGCAAATGGCAAGAATTCAGACCTCATCTGCAAGACGGGAATCAGCATATTTGGAAAGTCATCCGCCTGCTGCGGCCTCACAACCAGAGGCTGATTGCTCTTCGAATCGAAGTATTGTTCCGTCGACCGATGAAACCGGCTCATGATGATCGGACCCTCTGCCCGATAGTTCCATCCCCACACAGTACGGAGCTCGTACCTGACGTATACCAGGTATCCCCTCCCCGAATAGCACGACTCAGTGTAGGCCGTGAAGTCTTTGCCGTGGGCTGCGGTTCTGACGAGCATTTCTTTCTTAGGCGCTATCCATATCTGGGCCGAAACGCCCCCGTTGAGGCTGAGTTGAGGCACAGCCTCACTGTTTTGGTACTCGGCCCAGCCATGCGTTGCGTCAACTTGCGCAAAAACGCGCTGCGCCGCGCCCGCGGGGTCCATCTCGCAGGGTGCGGCATAGAGTCTGAATCCACAAAGAAAGAGAAAGAGGGCAAGAGTCCCCGATCGAACGTTCATTAACCGTATTATGCTTCATCGAAATAGGGCGCCGCACCTTTGTTCGGTGCCCGCGCTACACTGGTCTGTCCCAATTCTTTCGCCGGAGTTGTGCCTGTTGCCGGGTTCTCGTGCGTTGCGTCATCTGCTCTCTGCCTCGGTGCTTGTGTTTGTTGCCGTTTCTTCCCCGCTCCACGCCGCTACACGACTAGATGCACCGCCGGTCCCGGCTGAGTTGCGCTCATACTTCTTCGCCATTACCGTCAACGGCCGCCGCGTTGACGTGGCCCAAGCTGCCGCCGACTACGAGTTTGCAAACTTCGACATTACCGGCCCCACCGAAATCATGATCACCGCGGCCGAGCGTGGCTTCTGGGACCATGGCGTCGACATTCAGCCTTGGCGCCTTGGCCTGCACGCAACACGCAACGGCCAAACCATCCGCTTCCGCATCAAAGGGCCGGCCAAACTCTCCATCTCGCGTCCCGATGACTTTCTCAACCGTGCTCGAATGCTCTTTCTCTTCGCTGGCTCCCCGCCTCCGCCTCCACCCACGGGACCTAACATCACCATCGTTCCTGCGGGCCTGCATCGCGAGAGCCTCAATCCCAAATCCGGCGATACCATCTATCTCGCGCCCGGCGCATTTCTATACGGGAGCCTCAACCTCTGGAACGTCGAAAACGTGAAGGTCCTTGGCCGAGGAACGATCGTCTACGACGGTCCCCAGGATCCCGGCGCCGACGAAGGCTGGATGCAGAAGCCCGACTGGCACTGTATCGGCGCCTATCAATCGCGCAACGTTGAAATCGACGGCCTCACCTGCATCATCCGCTCGCGCACGTGGTCCATCCAGATGAAGGACTCGACGGGATTTAAGTTACGACGACCTGCGTGTGGTGGGAGGCAACCCCGGCAACGCCAACCAGGACGGCATGGATTGGCTGGGCAGCGGCGACGCGGTGGTGCGCAACTCCTTCTTCCGCGCCTCCGATGACGACCTGGCCATGGAGGGCAACTGGGACGGCTACACCGACGCCGACATCTTGCGTCCCGGACACGACGTACGCAACATCCTCGTCGAGAACACTGAGCTCTCTACCAGCATCTCAAACATCGTGCGCTCCGGCTGGCCGCGGAAGGTTTTCAACTCGTCGAACTTCACACTGCGCAACTCCGACATTCTGCATGCCGGCATAGGCGCCTGCGGACAGACATTCGGCCTCATCGGCTTCTGGGGCGCGAACGGCGCCACTGGCGACCACCAGGGCTTCCTGTTCGAGAATCTCTTCCTCGACAACTGGTACTCTCTTGCGCAGCTGGAGCAGGAGCAGCCCTCGCTCCACAATTTCGTATTTCATAACATCTGGGCGCTGGGCCAGCCGCCGCTGGCCACGTCAACTATCACCGGCGATGTCTCCGGCGTGGTGTTTGACAACGTGAAGTACGGCCAGACGCGTGTCGATTCAGACGCTGCGTCTGCCGCTCACTGTTTCAGGCGGCGCGCCGCAGCCGCAGTACATCGCCACGCACACGCCAACCGCTGCCTTCAAAGTTGCGCCGGCAAGCGTTATGCCGCACCAGTCCGTCGAATTCACGGCGCAGCCCGCGCCCAGCGCGCGTTATACCTGGCTCTTTGGCGACGGAACCGAGGCACACGGCCGCCGCGTGCGCCATCGCTACGCAGATGCGCTCGGCACCCAGCTCGACGCTGCGAACGGCGCAGGCCGCTATCGCGTGCTGCTCCACGTTGAAGACAAAGCCGGCCATCAGGACTGGGCCGAGCAGGATATTGTCGTCGTCGACCAATGGCAGCCTGCGACGACCAATGCAGGCGCGACACAGCCCGGCCTCGTCTGGGACATCTATCCCGGCGAGTGGACCGAGTTGCCCGATCTCTCAGCGCTCAAGCCCGCGCTCTCCGGCCAATCACCGGGTATCGAGGCCAATGCCCAGGGATTCACGCGCTACGCGGCCGCGTGGGACGGCTTCATCGACGTTCCCGCGGACAGCGGATACAGCTTCTATCTTCTCGATCCCGATGGCGCGCGGCTGGCGATTGACGGCCGGGAAGTGGCGAAGACCGGCCCGCCTTTCTCCAATGTCTGCGGCTCGCCTGGGAACGCGGTGCGCTTTGCGGTTGGCGCGCTGGGTCTGCGGGCAGGAAAACACGCGATCCACGTTGAGGCACTCTATGAGGCCAGCGATCAGACTCCGCGATTCATGTGGCAAGCGCCCGGCGGCGCGCTGGTGGATGTGCCGGCGAAGGCGTATTGGCGGGGCGGGGAATAGGGCTAAATTGCGTAGAAAACCGTGAAAAGGTGAAGCGATTGTCTGCACGCCATTGATTCTATTGAATCGCGTTTCACGGTTTCACGGAAATAAGATACGGAAATGGCCAACAGGGTCTGGTAGGGGGCCAGATGACTGGGAAGTCCGATGTTGTTTAGAACCCTGCATAGAATCATTCTGCGCCGGCGGCGAGAAAATACCTGCAAAGGACTCAACTATTATTTCGGCAGCTGCGTTACATCCCAACCGCCGCCAAGCGATCGCACCAGCCCGACGCTGGCGGCGTACTGCCGGCTCTCGATGCCGATTGCCGCAACCTGGTTCTGCAAGAGCGTCTGCTCGGCGGTCAGCACTTCAAGATAGCTTGTCACGCCGCCTTTGTAGCGCGCGCTCGATATATTGAACGATCGCTGTGCGGAGGCAACCGCGTCCTGTTCCACCGCCGACTCCTGCTCCAGAATGCGCAGCGCCGCCATCTGATCTTCCACGTCTTCGAATGCCTGGAAAACGGTATTTCTGTAGGCGTCGGCCTGCGCCTCGTAGGAGTGGCGGGCCTGGTCGCTGAGCGCGCGACGCTGCCCCGCATCAAACAGCAGCTCCGCGGCCTGCGCGCCCAACGTCCAGAATGTGCTGGGCCCCTGAATCCACGTTCCTGGATTAGTACTCTGAAAGCCCGCCGTACCGTTCAGGGTGATGTTGGGATAAAACGCGCTCACCGCGATTCCGACCTGAGCATTGGCGGCAGCGGTCTGCCGCTCGGCCGCGGCGATATCGGGCCGCCGCTCAAGCAACTGCGAAGGCACACCGATGGGAATTTGCGGCAGCGGTCCCACCAGAGGCGACGCGGGAATCGAAAACTGCGAGAGATCGTAGTTTGCAATAGTGCCAATCGCGTGCTCGTATTGCGCTCGCGCCACGCCCACATCCACAAGCTGCGCACGAACCGTCTCAAGCTGCGTTCGCGCCTGGTCAACATCCACTTCAGTTGCCACGCCGCCATGCAAACGATTCTCAGTCAACTGCAATTGTTTCTCTAGATCGGCAACCGTATCGGTCAGCAGTTTTGATTGCGAATCAAGCGCCCGCAGCGCAAAGTAGTCAGCCGCAAGCTCGGCATGCAGCGTGAGCGCGACGTTGGCCGCATCGGCCGCGCTGGCCTGCGCATTGGCGCGCGCCTGCTCCACGCCGCGGCGCACTTTGCCCCAAAAGTCCGGCTCCCAGCTTGCCTGCGCGCCCAGCGTCAGGTTGTTATAGATTGTCGCGTTGGCCTTGTTGAAGAGCGGCGCGTTCTTCGAGTACTGCTGCGGCGTGGCCCCGATGCTGCCGCTCACCGTGGGAAAAAGATTGGCGCGAACCACAGAGACCTGGTCGCGCGCGGCCTGGTAGGTTTCAAGCGCCTGCTTGAGCTGGACGTTCGTCGAGTCGATGCGGTCTTCGAGGTTGTTGAGTTGCGGGTCCTGGTAGATCTCCCACCACTTGCCCTTCAACATTCCATCGGAGGGGTTGGCCGGCTGCCATGCGCCACCGGCAGGATTCTGTGGCGGCACAACCGATGCCGCTCCGGTTTCGTTATATGCCGCGGGAGCCGTAAACACGGGCCGGTTGTAGTTGGGGCCGACGGGCTTGCAGCCTGTGAGGGTAAGCAGTGCACAGAAGGCGGTGAACGCTGCGAGCCTGATCTCCCCGATCCCCAAATGCGAGGGACCGGGGGCACCCGGCCGCTTTACATTCAAACGGAAACTCCTGGCTTGCCTCGTTCCCGCCATCCTACAGGCCTCCAGCATTCGGACCGCTTCCCGGCGTCACCACGGTCACCTTCTCGCCTTCAATAATCGAGTCCGGAGGATCCTGGATCACCTTGTCGCTGGCCGTGAGTCCGCTCACCACCTGCGCCGTCGCGCCATCGTCCTGCCCAATCGTGATGGGGACAAGATGCGCTACAGTTCCGTCTTTGGTTTCGATGACAGTGCCAATCTGCAGCCCGTCGCGGCGGAAAATGAGCGCGGCCGTGGGCACAATAAACGTCGGCACAGTCTGCGGCGTCTTGAAGTGCATCTGCGCCAACGCGCCGGGCATCAGCTTGCCGTCGCGGTTGTTCACGTCCACCTCTACCAGCAGAGTGCGGCTCACAGGATCGATCGCTTCCGCAGTCCTCACCAGCGTTCCTTCAAACGTTTGCAAGGGGAACTCGGGAAAGGTGATCTGAATCTTCGCGCCGCGCTTGATGGCACCAGAGTAAAGTTGCGGCACATTGGTATAGACGCGCAGAGTGCCGAGCGCCTGCAGGTGGAACAGCTCAGCGCCTCCGCCCTGGCTGATCAACTGGCCCGTATCCACATTGCGCGCGGTTACCACACCATCGAAGGGCGCGGAGATTTTTTCAAACGACTGCAGTTCCTTGAGCCGTTGCACATTCGCTTGCGCAGATTTCACAGCCGACGACGTCGAAGCGGCTTGCGTCACGTATGTGTCTGTATCGAACTTCGATACTGCATCGGATTGCACCAGCCCCTTGTAGCGCTCGGCCTGCGCTCTGGCGTTGCCCGCGTTGGTCTCGGCCGTGGCCAGGTCCGCCTCGGCCTGCGCCAGTTGCTGATCCAGTTCGGGCGTTGCAATCTCGGCCAGCAGCGCGCCCTTTTGCACGTGCGCGCCGATATCGAAGTACCAATGCTGCAGGTAGCCGTCGGTGCGCGCGTAGATGGGAGAGTCAGTGTACGCGGTCACGTTGCCGGGGAGCACAAAGGTATCCACCGGCGCGGCCGGCTTGGCTTGTTCAACCTCGACCGTAGGCGCGGCGAACTCGACCGTATTCGCGGCGAGCACCTTGTCGTCGTGTTTGCGGTCCAGGTAGCCGATAAGCGCCAGCGCAACCAGCACCAGCGCCACAATCACCACCACTGTCATCGCCTTGCGCGGCGCAATGGGCGGCTGCTCGGGCGCGTGGCTCTCTTCATGCAAAGTTTTTGCGTCCTTCATTTCCGATTCGTCATTCATTGTGGATCACTCCCGACTCCCCAAAAGTTGTCAGCTTCTGTCGTTTTTCTTGTGCCGCGCGACTGTTTGCGGCGCTCAATCCAGCCGTGCACCACTGCAAAGAACACCGGCACAAAGAACAGCGTTGCGACCGTCGCAACCAGCAGGCCGCCGATTACGGCGCGTCCCAGCGGCGCGTTTTGCTCGCCCCCGTCGCCCAGTCCCAGCGCCATCGGCACCATGCCGATAATCATGGCCAGCGCGGTCATCACGACCGGGCGCAGCCGCACAAAGCCGGCATTCAGCGCGGCCCGGCGCGCATCGCCCACCAGCATCTCGAGCTGTTCGCGCGCGAAACTTACCACGAGAATGGAGTTCGCCGTGGCTACGCCCATGCACATAATGGAGCCGGTCAGTGCCGGCACGCTGAGGCGCGTATGGGTCAGGAACAGGAACCACACGATGCCCGCGAGCGCAGCCGGCAGCGCAGAGATTATCAGAAACGGATCGAGCCACGACTGAAAGTTCACAACGATGAGCAGATACACCAGCAAAATTGAGAACGCGAGGCCGGTCAGCAGACCAATATACGAGCTCTTCATGGTCTCGCTTTGCCCACGCAGGATAAAGTGCGAGCCGCGCGGCAACTGTCCCTGGAACTTGTCCCTGATGTGCTCGATGTTTCGCGTTACGCTGCCCAGGTCGGTGCCTTCAACATTGGAATAAATGTCGACGACCGGCTGCACATCGTAGTGGCTCACCAGTCCTTGTTCGGCTCCCGGTTCGATGTTTGCCAGATTCCCCAGCACCTCGATGGGTTTGGCTGTTGCTCCCGGCGCGTTAGTGAAAGGGGCTCCCAGCCCGGCTGAAGCGGAAGATCCCGGAGCGAGAGTCGATGCATTGCCGCCCGGTTCCTGGATGGTTGCGCCGCCGGTTACGGGCAGGCTCTCAAGCGCGGCCATCGTGTCGACCTTGTATTGCGGCGCCTCGATGGCGACGTTGTAGCTGACGCCGTTGCGCGGATCGAGATAGAAATTGGGGCTGGTCTGGAAGCTTCCGCTCAAGGTCACCAGCAGGCTCTGCGCCACGTTTGCCTGCGTCAAACCGATTGACGCGGCGCGAGTGCGGTCAACATTCACCGTGAAGTTGGGATAGTTGAATGGCTGCTGGATGCGCGTATCCACGGCTCCGGGCACATAGCGCACCTCGTTGAGCATCTTTTCAGCCAGCGCGCGATTGGCATACAGATTGGGTCCCACGATCTGCAGGTCGATCGGCGAAGACAGGCCGAAGTTGAGAATCTGCGTCACTATGTCGACTGGAACTGCGTAGAATGTCACGCCGGGATATTCGTGCGCCAATGTCTCGCGCAGCCGGTTCTGATAGGCGTCGGTCGGGTGATGCTTATGCGCCAGCGTCACCTGGATATCCGCGTCCGACGGGCCCACCGGCGCCGAGGTCGAATAAGAAAGATTGAGGGCCGAGTAAGGCAAGCCTATGTTGTCGGTGATGGTGGTGAGCTCGTCCGCGGGAATTACTTCGCGAATCGTCTGTTCAATGTGATCGCACAGCGCGGCGGTTTCTTCAATGCGGGTTCCGGTGTGAGCGCGCACGTGAATCGTGAACAGCCCCGAGTCAACCGAAGGGAAAAAGTCCTGGCCCAGTTGCGGCGTGAGGCATAGCGAACCCAGCGCAAAGACGAAGAATAACACAATGAAAACGCCGGCGTGGTCAACGCACAATGTGAGCACCCGAACGTAGAAGTGCCGCAGTTTCTCGAAGCCGTCTTCAAAAGCGAGTTGGAACCGGGTGAACGGGTTGCGGCTTTGGCGTTTGCGTTGCAAATCGGCGTCGTCATGCTCCTTGAGCAGATAGCGGGCCATGGTTGGCACCACGGTGCGCGAGAGCAGGTAGCTGGCCAGCATGGCGAACACCACCGCCTCGGCCAGCGGCACAAACAAGTAGCGCGCCACGCCGCTGAGCAGGAACATGGGCACAAACACGATGCAGATGGAGAGCGTTGAAACCAGCGCCGGCGTGGCAATTTGCGCAGCGCCGTCAAGGATGGCCTGCTCAATCTCCTTGCCCTGCTCGAGATTGCGGTTGATGTTTTCGATTTCGACGGTTGCGTCGTCGACCAGGATGCCGACGGCCAGCGCCAGTCCGCCCAGCGTCATGATATTGACGGTTTCGTGCAGCGCGTAAAGCAGCATGAGCGAACATAGAATCGAGAGCGGAATCGAAACCGCGATGATGAGCGTCGATCGCCAGCTTCCGAGAAAGACGAGAATCATCACCGCCGTCAGGCAGGCGGCGATGATGCCCTCGCGCACCACGCCCGAGATGGCGGAGCGAACAAAAATCGACTGGTCAGTCAGCGCGTCGATGCGCATGGTGGGCGGCAACTGGCCCTTGAGGCTCGGATTGGCGAGTATCTCGCGGATGTTCGCGATAATGTCCAGCGTGGAGGAGGTGCCGGTCTTGAGCACGTTCATGATGACGCCGCGGCGGCCGTTGACGCGAACGATGTTGGTCTGCGGCGGGTTGCCGTCGCGCACGTGGGCCACGTCGTGGATGTAGATCACCGTGCCGTTTACCGCCTTGATCGGCAGGTCGTTCAGTGCCTCGATGATCGATGGTGCCGAGTTGGTCTCCACCTGGTACTCGAAGCGGTCAAACTTTACCGTACCCGCGGGCGCAATCACATTTTGATTGGTGAGGGCGGTAACCACGTCGCCGGGCGCAAGGCCGTGAGCCTGCAGCGCGGATGGATCAAGGTCCACCACAATCTCGCGCTGTTTGCCGCCGTAAGGGAATGGCGTCTGCGCGCCTTCAACCGTGGCCAACTGGATGCGGATGGTGGTGGTGGCATAGTCGTTCAACTGCGTTTCGGTGAGGCCCTGCCCGGAGAGCCCAAGCTGCATGATGGGTACGCTCGACGCGTTGTACTGGATGATGAATGGAGGATTTGCGCCCGGTGGCAGCTGCCGCAGCAACACCTGGCTGATTGCGGTCACCTGCGCTACCGCCTGCGCTACGTTGACGTGCGGCTTGAAAAAGACCTTGATGAGCCCCACGCCCACCAGGGACTGCGACTCGATGTGGTCGATGTCGTTGACCGTGGTGGTCATGCCGCGCTCGGCGTTGGTCACAATGCGGCTTGCAATCTGGTCGGCCGAAAGACCCTGGTAGTTCCACACCACAGTTACCACCGGGATATCGATGTTCGGAAAGATATCCGTCGGCATTGAGGCAATGCTGAAGACGCCAAGGATCAAGATAAGAAGCGCAAAGACAACGAACGTATAAGGCCGTCTAAGCGCAAGCCGGACAATCCACATCATAGGGCTGGTATTCGCTCCTCGGCCGGCATCATTATCATGCGTTGTTTGCAGCCGGGATGTCGCCGAGGGTCACAATAGAACTTCCTTCAGCGGTCCCAGGCCGGCAGGCACCGGCTCATCGCGTTCCGGGGCCGAGTCGCGAGCCTACGCGCCCGGCCTTAGGGTCAGTCGTCTACTTCAAACTGCGCCCGGGAAAAAGAGAACAAACCATGACGCAGTTGAATCTACCATGGTATTCGAACAGTTGAGGATAGAGCCCGTCACCCACTTTTCAGGAACTGCAGAAGTGGCGGGCAGACTCGGTAAGGATTAATGGCATTCTTCGAGACGCTCGATAGGCGCCTCTGCCGGCAATGCCAATTCTGGCGTGCGAGTCCACGCTCCCCAGGTTCTTGCTGCCTCAAATCAGGATGCGAGGGAACGTCCCTTTATAGAGACGCCTGAAGGCCGGAAAATGCCGCACTGTCGCACCCACATAGGACGACTCCCGGCTTTGCAAGGATGCAAATTCGAGGGATTTCATCTCGGGATGTGAACCGCCCGGGCCGAGCCGTTGATTTCGTTCAGGAGCGATTCAATCCTCGCCGCCAGCCGGGCCGGCTTCGCCGAAGGCCCGAACCTGGCCTCGACCAGGCCGTTGCGGCGGACGAGGAACTTGGTGAAATTCCATGAAATCCGGCTGCCGGTGAGCCACGGGAGCCGCCCCTGCTTCGTCTGCTTCAGGTACTGATAGAGCGGGTGGGCGTTCTGGCCGTTTACATCGATTTTGGCGAACATGGGAAAGCTTATACCGTAATTGCACTGGCAAAACGACGCGATCTCCGCAGCCGTCCCGGGTTCCTGGTTGCCGAACTGGTTGCAAGGGAAGCCAAGCACCTCAAATCCATCGATCTTGTATCTGCGGTAAATCTCCTCGAGCTGAGCGTACTGCGGTGTAAACCCGCATTTGCTGGCGGTATTCACGATCAAAAGCACCTTGCCGCGAAACTGATCGAGGCCAATCTTGCGCCCATCGAGCAGTTCCGCGTTGAATTGGTAGATCGGACTTTCATTTTCAGTCATCGCTCCACTCCCAATGGGCCAGATGCTCATAGCCGATAGTCTCCAGCCGGCAGCCTGTAGCTGGAAGCCGCACCTCAGTTCCCTCGTTCACTACTTCCTATTGGCTACTCCCTATTCCCTGCTGTTTGCGTCTAATCAGCATTCTGCCACGTGCCGACAGGATGCACAGGCGTCGTAACCCGCCTCGTTCCGGTAAACTGTGGGATGGGAGCCCAACCTGCCGGACCCGGCCGCATTTCGCCCTTGCGAAGTGCCCTGGCGCAAGGCCTGGCGCAGCCGTGATTGCATTTTGCCGTCCGGCGCGCGATGAACGGGAACCCGGCCCTGGGTCCGAAGGCGGCAAGCGCGGAGGGGGATTATGAGGAAAGGGAACGATCTCCGTGCCTTAAGCCCAGTTACGCGGTTTGGGTTGGTTAGGCGCGGTCAAATATAATCAGTCTTTCCTCGATGCAGGATACGAATTTGAGCAATGAGGGTGTGCATATTTTTCCCGTGAAGCCGAACTATGGATCGCACCAGTACTTTTTGTGCTCGCCGCGGGGCCGCTGCCCGGTGAAGATCAAGCACACTTCGATGTCTCGTTTCGTGGGGTCCGGCATCCGGGCAGTCCGCGTGCTGCTGGTGGCGCTGCTGGTGTTCGCCGCCGTCTCCGTCGTGGCCCAGACTCCCGACACCATCGAAAGCATTCGCGTCATCGGTAACCGCCGCATTCCCAAAGAGACCGTTCTTGCCCGTCTTTTTACCCATACCGGCGATACCTACGACCCCCTGTCGATCGAGCGCGACTTCAACTCCCTTTGGAACACCAACTACTTTGAGGACCTGAGGATTGAGCGCGAGGACACCGAAAAGGGCATCATCCTCAATATTTTCGTCCGCGAGAAGCCCAATATCCGCGATATCAAATACAACGGACTGAGCTCCATCTCCCAGTCGGACGTCCTCGATCGCTTCAAGAAGGAGAAGGTCGGGCTGTCGGTCGACGGCCAGTACGATCCCACCAAGATCAAACTGGCTGAGACGGTGATCAAGGAGATGGAGGCCGAGCACGGCCACCAGTTCGCCACCATCAAGACCGACGTGAAAACCATGCCGCCGGCCTCGGTGCAGATCAGCTTTAATGTCAAGGAAGGGCCGGTCGTCAAGGTTGGCAGGATCAAGTTTGCCGGGAACACGCATATCGGTTCCCTCTACCTGCGCCGTTCGATGAAGAACCTGAAGCCGATCGGTATCCCATACTCGATCATCTTCGAGGACCTCTTTCCGCAGACCTACGACGCGGCCAAGCTGGAAGAAGACACCGAGCGCGTGCGCCAGGCATACCGCGACAAGGGCTACGCCAATGCCGCGGTCGAGGAGCCGAAGACGCAGATACGCGACGAAGGCGGCCTGAACTTTTTCACCTTCCGCCCCAACAAGGGCAAGCGCATCGACATTCTGCTGCCCATCGAGGAAGGCGGACGCTATCGCCTCTCCGACATCACCTTCAGCGGCAACAAGGCTGTGAAGAATGTAAAGGGGCTGCGGGCCACCTTTCCCATCAAGGACGGCGACTGGTTCAACGCCACTGATATCAGCAAGGGACTCGACAACCTGAAAAAGGCATACGGAACGCTCGGCTATATCAACTTCGGAGCTATTCCCCAGGTTCACTACGACGACCAGACGAAGACCGTCTCGATCAACGTCGATATCGACGAAGGATATCCGTTCTACGTCTCGCGCATCGAGTTTACGGGCAACACCATCACCCGCGACAAGGTCATCCGCCGCGAGCTGATGCTCGATGAAGGCTCGGTATACAACTCCCAGCTTGTGGGAGTACAGCCTGCTGCGTCTTGAACCAGCTCGAGTACTTCGATCCGCTCAAGGTCGATCAGGATTCCGAGGCGCACCAGGATCCCGACGACCACACCGTCGATCTGTTGCTCAAGGTGAGAGAGAAGGGCAAGAACTCGATCGGGATGAACGGCGGCGTCAGCGGACTCTCCGGCGCCTTTCTGGGCCTGAATTACCAGACCAACAACTTCCTCGGCCTGGGAGAGACGCTGAGCCTGCAGGCCAACCTGGGTTCTGTCAGCCGCCAGTTCCTCTTCGGATTTACCCAGCCTTATTTCCGCAACCGGCCCATCCAGATCGGCTTCCAGATCTTCAACCAGAAACAGGATTACAACGCGTCAAAGAACAACGCCGGCAGCAGCGGTCTCTCCGCCAACCTGAGCGCTGCCCAGAAATCCCTGACGCAGAACTACAACCAGGCGTCCAACGGCATCAACTTCTCGGTCAACTACCCGCTCAAGCGGCATGCATTCCAGCGGGTAGGGTTCACCTATTCATGGTCGCGGTCCACCATCACGGCTTTCAGCACCGCGTCACAGACTTTCTTCCAGACCATCGCCTTCCGGTCGGGAATCCAGTCGTCGAATGCGCTGGCCGGCATCATCAACAGCTACATTTCGCTCAGCTACATCTACAACACGGTCAACAATCCGATCCGTCCTCATGCGGGCAAGGAGATTTCGGTTGCGTTGCAGACCTCGGGCCTGTGGGGAAATGTGCGATATATCGAGCCGATTGTGGCCTACAAGCGCTACATCCCCATGCACTACCTTATTCCCAGCGCCACCGGGAGCAATGTTCTGGCCGTGCGCGCCCAGTTCGGCTACATTCACGGCTTTGGCGGCGATGTGGCTCCGCCCAACAACCGCTTCTACGCCGGCGGGGAAGCAGAGATGCGCGGCTTTGACGTGCGCGGCGCCACGCCTTACGGTTACGTGCCCACGCGGGTCAACTTCCAGCTCACCAATCCAGACGGCTCCTGCGTGCCCCGCGATCCCACCAATCCCGAAGACAACCAGTGCATCCAGGTGCCGTTGCCCATCTACGGTGTCTCCTCGGTCGGCGGCGACTCGAATCTGACGGCCAATGCCGAGTACCGCATCCCGGTGGTGGGGCCGTTCACCTTTTCGATCTTCGACGACTTTGGCATCGACGCGGCCACCAGTCACGACCAGTTGAAGCAGAGCCCGGAAGGTTTTGCTTCGCTCACCGCTCCCCTCTACGGCTGCCCGGTCTACAACAACGGCTCCTGCCAGGGTGGAATCCCGGGCTCCCAGGTTGGGTTCAAGCAGAACATCCGGCCCATCGCCGGCACCAATCTCGTTCCGCGCATGTCTACCGGCTTGGAACTCGGAGCATTTCTGCCCATCATCAACGCGCCGGTCCGGATCTATTACGCGTATAACCCGCTGCGGCTTTTTGAGACGCCCTACTGCAATGACGTAATCGCCGGCGGCAAGCAAGGCAGCTGCTCGGCCGAGCTCATCACCCGTGCCATGTTCCCGCCCGGAGGAGCTGGCGACTACAGCTACGCCGAAGCCATCCAGGGTTACGGCGCCCGGTACGTCTTCCGCGAGCCCCGCAAGACCTTCCGCTTCACCATTTCCACAACGTTCTAGGGTGGTGTCTCAGAAGTTCGTATCAGATAACACGCAAAGAACAACCGCGGATTCTTCGCTTACCTCCCCCAAATTGAAGTACATTTGGGGCCCCGTGCGCAGGATGACAGCGGCGGTTTTGTCAAGAATCTCTTAGACACCACACTAGAACCGCTTTCAGTCTGCCACGAATATGGGTGCCCCTGGTCCCTCGCACCCGGGGACCAGGGAAAGCAACCAACCCCTCCCCGCATCTGCGGTCTCCCGCCCTTCAAAGACCTCTCTATTCGCAGGTCTATTGCCGAGTCACTGCCGCCCGTGCAGGCGACCCCTGCGGCGCTGCTCTTAAATACTGCCTGGGCCAGCTTGCCGTCTGGCCAAGTGCGGCTGCGGCGTGAACCGGCCAATAGGGATCGCGCAACTCGGCGCGAGCCAGCAGCACCAGGTCTGCTTCGCCTTCGGCAATAATGACGTTGGCCTGTTCCGGCTCGGTAATCAGGCCCACTGCGGCGGTTGCAATGCCGGCTTCACGGCGTATTCTGCCGGCGAAACTCACCTGGTAGCCCGGCTCCAGAGGGATCTTCACTCCCGGAACAAGACCGCCCGAAGAAACATCCACCAGGTCGACCCCGTGCTCCCGCATCCGGCGCGCGAGCTCGACCGAATCATCCGGATTCCAGCCGCCCTCAGCCCAATCGGTCGCGGAGATGCGGACAAACAGCGGCAGATGCTCAGGCCACTCGCGACGTATGGAATCCACCACCTCGAGAACGAGCCGGATGCGGTTTTCAAAGCTGCCGCCGTATTCGTCGGTGCGCTGGTTGGCAAGCGGCGACAGAAATTCGTGCAGCAAATAGCCGTGAGCCGCGTGAATCTCAACAAAATCGAAGCCGGCCTCGCGAGCGCGGCGCGCTGCCTGCCCGAACGATTCGACAATCGTGCGGATTGCGGCCTGGTCGAGCGCGGTTGGAACGGCGTAGTCCGGCGCGAACGCGATTGCGCTGGGCGCGACCGGCTGCCAGCCACCCGCGGACTGCGGCACCAGCGTCGGCCCCGGCACGAATCCCGACGATGTGCTTGCCTTGCGTCCGGCGTGCGCCAGTTGCATGCCGGCGCGCGCGCCCTGGCTGTGCACAAACTTCGCAATGCGGCCCAGGTTCTCAATGTGCTCGTCCTTCCACACGCCCAGGTCGTCAGGCGAGATGCGGCCCTCCGCCGAGACGGCCGCGGCTTCCATAGACACCAGGCCTGCGCCACCCTGCGCGCGGCTGCCCAGGTGTACGAGGTGCCAGTCGTTGGCAAAGCCGTCTACGCTTGAGTATTGGCACATGGGCGAGACGCCGATGCGATTTGAAAATTCAACCGAACGAAGTTTGAAGGGAGAAAAAAGCGGAACTGTCATAGCAGTCTGATGCTGTGCGGCTGCAAACGGAGCGGGCATCGACGACCAGCGTGCAGTCCCGGCGCAAAGAAGCCACTGCCACCTGTTCTATTTGTACGCAGCGCTGCGTATTGCCGCGCACCAAAGAAAAACGGCGCTCCATCTCCGGAACGCCGTTCTCTTCAACCCTCCGCCCCTCTCCAATTGCCCGCCAGGCAATCGGGGCGCGGCGCGGTTTCACGCTACCTTTTCTTGCCCTTCTTCTTGCTCTTCTTGCCGGCCTTCTTCCCGGCTTTCTTGTCAGCTTTCTTCCCGGCTTTCTTCACCGCCTTCTTGCTCATCTTGGCGGCCTTTTTCGCCGGAGCCTTCTTGGCAGCCTTCTTTGCCGGAGCTTTCTTGGCCGCTTTCTTGGCTGCCTTCTTCGCCGCTTTCTTTGCGGCCTTCTTCACAGCCTTCTTTGCGGGGGCCTTCTTGGCAGCTTTCTTTGCCGGAGCCTTCTTCGCCGCCGCCTTCTTTGCCGGAGCTTTCTTCGCGGCCTTCTTGGCGGGGGGCTTGGCCGCTTTCGCGGGCGTCGGAGGCGCCTCGGCTGCGGGCTCATCATCGTCCGATGAAGTGATTACCGCGATCACTTCAACCTCGTCGTCGTCTTCCAAATCTTCAACCTGATCAGGGTCAAGCTCGGCCGGCTCCCCGCTTGGGTTGCCGTCAGCCATTGCGTGCATCTTGTACAGTTCGTCCATCCGATTGCCTCCAGCGGATTACCGCTGCCATATTCAATTACTTGTCCGCATAACTCAAAGAAAACTTCGCGTGCGGAAGTATGAACAATCTTGCACGTAACGCAAGCAAAACACAAGAGAGTACTTTGTTCATTCGCGATTTTTCTGCATTTATTGCGAAGTGCTCGACCTCATCGAAGGCTCTAGCGCTTTGCGTAGCGGCCTTTTTTCTTATGCGCACTCTTGCCGGTGGCGCCGGGCTTCGTCATTGCGGGCTTCGACGGCGGCTTTGCCTTACTGGCCGGGAGAGCGCTTGTGGCCGCCGCGTGGGTGTCGCTCGTACTCGCCGCCCGGGAACGATGCCGGTTCGACGACCGGCGCGCTACCAGAGCCGGCTCGGCCACATGCAGCCTGCGTCCCGTCTCAACTCTCACGCCTGCGCCGGTGAGGTTGTTCCAGCTCCGCAACTGCGCCAGCGAGACTCCAAAGCGGTCGGCGATGGTAACCAGCGTATCGCCGCGCCGGGTGGTGTAGTACACCATGCGCGTCGACGGCGCCAGTACTGGCGGCACGGGCACAATCAGAGCCCCGACGCCCTCCAGACTCGCCGATTCAGTGAGCTGGTTTGCCTGGCCATTTCCGCCGGCTGCACGCGATACTCATTCGCCACGGAGGCCACAGTATCGCCTGCCACAACCGTGTGGTAGCGCCACGAATTGCGATGCGCTTCTGGAATCAGCTCCACCCGCTGGTTGAACAGATCGGCGGTTCCTGCAGGCAGGTGCAGGTCGAACGGCGATTCAGGCGGCGTTACCATCCGCAGCAGGCTGGGATTCAGCGCCTCCAGCTCATCCACCGGCGCGCCTACCAGGTCCGAAACCAGCCGCAGATCGATCGAGTAATTCACCGTCACCGTATCGGTCAGCACCGGAGGATCGAGCGTCACCTCGTCAAAACCGTATTGCGTGGGGTGATTGGCGATGATGATCGCCGCCAGAATTTCAGGCACGTAGTTCGCAGTTTCAGTGGGCAGTTCGTGGCGCTTGTACAGCTCCCAGAAGTCCGCGTAGCCGGTCCTCTGCACCTCGCGCTGAATGTTGCCGGCCCCGTGGTCGTAGGCCGCCATGGCCAGGTACCAGTCGCCCAGCTGGTCGTAAATGTACTTCATGTACCGGGCATAGGCGCGCGTGGATTTCTCCGGGTCGAAACGTTCATCTACGTATGCGTTGCGTGCCAGGCCGTATTGGCCTGTCGGCATAAACTGCCACATGCCGCCGGCGCGGGAACGGGGGTTCATGCGCGCGGGGGTTGAATCCTGACTCGGCCACGGCGAGGTAGATCAAATCCTGCGGTACGCCTTCTTCGGCCAGCACCCGCTGAATCATGGCGCGGTAACGGCCGCCGCGCTGGAAGGAGTGCAGCAGCGTGTTGTGGCCCTTCTGCGTATAGGCGAAGAAATTGATGTACGCCGCCACGTATTCGTTCATCATCAGGGCAAGTCCGACTTGGTGGTTGCCAGCTCGGCTCGCGCTTTGGCCACCAGGTTAGGATCCACGGCGAAGGTCACGTCGCTGGCAGCTTCGGCCGGGGTGATCTCTTCTTTGGGAACAAACCCATTGCCCTGCTTCAGAGCATCCATCTCCAGGCCGTTCACCTGGTCCACAATGTGGTCGAATTCATCGCTCAGTTGCTGGTTGCCGCGGATGTCGATGCCGCTCGAAAGCATGAGGTCAACCGCGCGATCGAACTCCACCTTGGCCTCGGCGAGCATGCCTTTGCGGTAGTCAGCGTCGCCGCGGGCGTAGGCTGCCTCAACCTGCCCAATCAGATCGTGGACGCGCTGTTGCTCGCCGCTTGAAGACGGCTGGGGCGCGGGCTGCAGTCTGGCTGTCGGCGGGGGCGGCTGCAGGCGCGGGAATGGCCGGCGCCGTTGCCTGGGCAGGCTGAGATGCTCGACGCGCTGACTGGTCGTCAGGTCCGCATCCTGCCACTGCAATCGCAAGCAGGGGCACAATACAACAACGCACGACCTGTGGGTCAACGAACGATTCCAACTCATATGCAGATATAGACGCGAATGCAGGTAAAGACGCGGCACTCAGGCGCGCGTCACCGCTCGGAGGGCACTCTTCCGATGATAAGCTATGCCATGGAGGCGAAGTGCGCGGCTCGGGCCAAAGCCCTTGTTTTTTAGACGATTATGGATGCACGTTTCATACGCAACTTCGCCATTATTGCCCACATCGACCACGGAAAGTCGACATTAAGCGACCGTCTGCTTGAACTTACCGGCTCAGTGACTGCGCGCGAAATGCAGGCCCAGGTGCTGGACGCCATGGACCTGGAGCGCGAGCGCGGAATTACCATCAAGGCCCACGCCGTCCGCATGGCGTATACCGCCAAGGATGGCATCACCTACCAGCTCAACCTGATTGATACCCCCGGCCACGTGGACTTCAGCTATGAGGTCTCGCGCTCGCTCGCCGTCCTGCGAGGGCGCACTGCTGGTGGTTGACGCAAGCCAGGGCGTCGAGGCGCAAACCCTCGCCAACGCTTATCTCGCCATCAATCACGGCCTCGAAACCATCCCGGTCATCAACAAAATCGATCTGCCATCGGCCGATATTCTCCGCACCCAGGAGGCCATTGAGCAGGCCGTCGGCCTCGACGCCACTGACGCCATCGCCGTCTGAGCGCAAAACTGGCCAGGGCGTTCGCCGAGATTCTTGAGGCAGTGGTTCACCGCCTGCCCGCCCCGACCGGCGACCCTAATGCGCCATTGCAGGCGCTTATCTTCGACTCATGGTTCGACGCTTATCGCGGCGTCATCGTGCTCGTCCGCGTGATGCAGGGCACCATGCGCAAGGGCCAGCGCATCCGGTTCATGGCGAACGGCACGTCCTACGAGATCGAGTCAATGGGCGTGCTTTGCCCCAAGCCCGTCGAGATTGGCGAGCTTTCCGCCGGCGAAGTGGGCTTCTTCGCCGCCACCATCAAGAACGTCGCCGACACGCGCATCGGCGACACCGTTACCCACGATACACGGCCTGCGGCCGCGGCGTTGCCCGGCTTTGAAGACATCAAGCCGATGGTCTTCGCGGGTCTCTACACGGTCGACTCGCACGAGCACACGCTGCTGCGCGACGCGCTTGAGAAGCTTCGCCTGAACGACTCGTCGTTCTTTTTCGAGCCCGAGAGTTCGGTCGCCCTGGGCTTCGGCTTCCGCTGCGGTTTTCTCGGCCTGCTGCACATGGAGATTATTCAGGAGCGGCTGGAGCGCGAGTACCAACTCGAACTCATCACCACGGCGCCTGGCGTGCGCTACCACATCACTCTTACCGACGGCACGGTGATTGAGGTCGACAACCCCTCGCGCTGGCCTGAAGTCACCAACATCCAAACCATCCGCGAGCCGGTCATCACCGCCAAGATTCTTACCAACGAAGAATACGTGGGCGGAATTCTGAAGCTAGTGGAAGAGAAGCGCGGCCGCCAGATCAATTTCGAATACGTGACCGGGACACGCGTGATGATCACCTATGAATTGCCGCTCAATGAAATCGTGCTCGACTTCTACGACCGGCTCAAATCCATCTCGCGCGGCTACGCGTCGCTGGACTACCAACTTGCCGGCGAGTGGGAGTCGCCCATGGTAAAGCTCGACATTCTGGTGTCAGGCGAGCCCGTCGATGCGCTCTCCATCATCGTGCACCGCGACCACGTCTATGAGCGGGGCCGCGCCCTGGTCTCAAAGATGCGCGAGCTCATTCCGCGCCAGCAATTTGAGGTCGCCATCCAGGCTGCGATTGGCGCCAAGGTCGTCGCTCGCGAAACCGTGAGCCCGCTGCGCAAAAACGTTCTCGCCAAGTGCTACGGCGGCGACATCTCGCGCAAACGCAAGCTGCTCGAGAAGCAAAAAGAGGGCAAGAAACGGATGAAGCGGATCGGAAAGGTCGATATTCCGCAGGAAGCTTTCCTGGCGGTGCTCAGGGTGGGGGAAGATCAACAGAAATAGCCCCGGCCAAGGAAAGGCGGCAACCCCTTTTGTTACTTTACGTTCACGGAGGATTGTGGAAAGCTTTCTGTTCGGTGGGGTGATTCTGCTCACGTCTGGATTGCGTGCCTCTCCAGCCCGAGTTATGGAATTGCGATTGAAAAATAAAGACTTACAGTGTTTATCAGAAGGGAATAACAGTTGGCAAGAGCAGAATTCGAATAATTTTCGAGGCGATCCAGATAGTAATCCACAAAGTTTTCCACAGGCTGTGGTATCCGGAATCACCTCATTCCCATCGAGTTCCGATCTGGCTCCTGGCCACACTGGTCGGGGGCCGGGTTCCGGCTCTTTCTCCGGGTCACGATTCCTGGGCAGGCAGTTGACCGTAAAGCGGCACTGGAGCTTCCTGTGATTCGGGGATTTGTACAGACGAGTCCTGGGTAGCAGGAAGCAGAACTGAAGCCCCGGAAGGTTTGACGGTTGAGCCGGATCGCAGGATCAAAATCTCAGCAACCGCGCGAACGAGAGATCTTTTCAATTCATTGATGGCCGGGTCCTCTCCGCGCAATTCTTCAGATTGCTCCAGCTCTTGGAGGGTGGTGGAGAGAATTTCAACTAGAGTTCGTGGGCGCCCCGTTGCCATGCAACAAAGTATGATGCGGGGAAAAAGCAGTTTGGTTGGCTAAAAGGCAGCCGGGGCGTGTTACGTCAGTGCGCGTTTTCAGCTCCTGCAAGTTAGTATTACCGCCTCTGTGTAATTAATACATGCTTGCGGTTTCATCACGCCGCGCAGCCCAATTCTTCAAGCGCATCTTCTGGCGTTACTTGGCACAATTCTTCCCGCGAAGACTGGGTCCGCCGCCTAAATGGACACCCAATTGCTACTTATGAATTGCTGCTCTTAGTCAGGCTGTTTTGACGACCCGACCTTGAATTCGGAGGCACAAAGAATGGCCGTTAGGATTGTCCACTTTGGCTCAGACACTTTCAATCGCGTTGCGGCTCTAAAGAGCGTGGGTTATTCCGTAGATGAGTGCAACTCTCTCGCCCAACTTCACGCTTTCCTGGTTGGAATTCTGCCTACCGATGCCGTGACGATTACAGAGAACGATGGAACTGTGCCGGACCATGCAATATCACTGATCCGCGCAATCTCTGCAGCCCCTCTGATTCTGTTCCGGGATGAAAATGATCATTTCAAGCGAGCTGAAATCGATTTAATCGTCCCGTCCGATGCAATAGCGGACCAGTGGTTGAGCGATATTGCCGAATTGATTGCCCACTCTTTCCAACGCAATCGTTGATCCTCCAGCCTTCAAATCCGGCATCTACTCAAGCGCAACAACAGCCCCGCATTGCGGGGCTGTTGTTGCGCCGTATCCGGCAGGTTTAGTGAGCCGGCGCGGATTTCGGGGCCGGGGCCGACGGCGTTTCAGCGGCCGGCTGCGGCGGAGGCGCCGGGACGCCCGACTTTACGTTGTACGCGTCGATCACTGCCTTGGTGATGTTGGTATCGGTGCTGGCAAACAACACCGGCGAGCCTTGCTGCGAGATGTCGAGAATCATCGTGTAGCCCTGCTGCTGGGCATAGGACTGCATCACGTCGTAAACCTTCGATGCCAGACCCTGATAGAGATCGTTCATCTGCTGCTGAAAGTCGCTCTTTGCATCGTCGGCGTCCCGTTCAAGCTGCTTCTTCTTGGTTTCGATGGCGCTGGAGCGCTCGTTGCGCTGGGCATCCGTCAGAGTGGCGCCCTGGGTCTGCAACTGCTTGGTCAGGTTGTCGATCTCAGTGCTCAGCGACTTTAGCTGGTCCTGCTTCGGTTGGAATTTCTTTTCGAGATCGCCAAAGGTCCGCTGACCCTCGTTGGTCTGGGCTACTGCAATCTGAAACGCGACAACCGCGATCTTGCTCGGAGGAGCAGGTGCGGCCGGCGCGGCTGCCCGGGTGGCCGGTGTTTGAGCGGCGGCGCCCAGGACCATGCCCGAGGCCAGCATAACGACTAATGCAAACGAACGCTTCATCTGAATCTGAAACTCCTTCGAAATTCCTGAGTGGCTCACCTGTTAGACGCGCGAACGAGCCTGTGCCTCCTGAGAAACCTCACGATCTTTTTTTCGGGGATTCCCAGCCCGGACGGGCCAGAGACAAAAAAGAGATGCGGACGGAGACATCAGCAGGAACTAAGCACGATTATACGGCACCGGCCGCGCACTTATCCGCAATCGGGAAGGAGCAGAGGGCCTCGGGCTCGGGAGCAGGCACACAACGCCGAAGGGTTTGGGTGTCCCAGGGCCGGGGGCCCCAACGAGTGATTTGTACTCATTGGGTTGGAGTTCTCGCATCTGAGACCTGGGAAACCACGAAAGCGAACGCACGAGAGTACGCCCCAAAGGGAAGGCCTCGCCTGGACGGGGCCTTCTTACTGATGTATCTGACCCGACGGTCTATGGCTGCGGCTTGGACGCCGGTGCGGGCGCGTCGGGCGCGCTGCTGGCGCCGGGCGCTCCAGTTGTTCCAGTCTGCGGGGGCGGCGGAGGCACGCCGGACTTTACGTTGTAAGCATCGATCACGGCCTTGGTGACGTCGATCGACGGCACCGCGTAGAGCACGGTCGGGCTGTCCTCGTTCTGGCTTGCGTCCAGCACCAGCGTAAAACCGTGCGACTGCGCATAGCTAGTCATCACCTCGCCCACCTTTGAGGCCAGGCGGTTCACCAGTTCCTGCATATCGGTCTGGAAATCGCTCTGCGCATCCTGCGAGTCACGGTCGAGCTGCTTCTTCTTCTCGTCGATGGCGCGAGAGCGCGAGGCGCGCTCTTCGTCGCTCAATGTAGCGCCCTGGGTCTGCAACGCCTTGGTCATAGTCTCAATCTGCGTGTTCAGAGCGGCGAGTTGCTGGCGCTTGGGATCGTACTTTTTCTGCAGATCGGCGAAGTCGCGCTGGAACTCGTTAGTCTGGCTCACGGCCGCGCGAAAAACAATGACCCCGACTTTAATTGTGGAGGGAGCGGCGGCGGCAGGCGCGGCGGTAGCGGGTGTGTGGGTGGCGGGAGCTTGTGCTGTGGCCAAGGCAGTTCCCAGGAGGATAGAAGCTATGGAGAATGGCAGATACTTCATGCGAGTTGAACGTCTCCTTCAATTCTGACGGCGGCGATTGCCCCGCGGACCTCGATTGTCCGCATGGGGATCGTCCGCCCTCACGCTGGCGTGGCAGATCGCGTTCTGAGCACTGTGATGCACATCGAACGCTCACCGGCTGCGCGGGTGTTTCCTGCAAGGCACGCACGAAGCGGCGCGACGCGCGGCAACAAGGCACACGAATACATCGCCAGGAACTAGACGAATTATAGGAGTCCCGGGGGTGGAATCGTCAACCGTGCGCTACGCAATCGCGATTTGAAGTTCAAGCGAAAAAAGAGAGTGGGCCCCATCCCAGCGCGTTCTTGTCTCTGCGCCCAGGGTGGTGTCTCAGAAGTTCGTATCAGATAAGACGCAAAGAACAACCGCGGATTCTTCGCTTACCACCCCCAAATTGAAGTACATTTGGGGCCCCGTGCGCTCAGAATGACAGCGACGGTTTTGTCAAGAATCTCTGAGACACCACACTAGGATGTGAAGGCGCGGTCCACGGAGGGAGCAGGAGCCTTCAGGTCTGGGCCGTTTCGCGCGCGCCTCTTAGATTCTTCAATGATTCGCGGTGCCCTTCAGCTGCTCTGCGTGCCCTCGCTGGTGGTGTACGTAATCCTCTATCAGAAACCGCAGCGTCACCGGGGCTTCATCGCCAACCGCGCAGATTGCCTCGAGCCGCTCCTCGGGAATCCGATCGACCACCGATGCCAGAATCTCGTGCTCGGCATTCCACCAGCGCAACAGGGTCTCCCAATCCTGCTCGGCGTAGCCGTGGGCATTCACCCATGGCTGCTGGTCGTATTGGGGTCCTTTGTAATGGCCGTCGATCGCAGCCCACACAAAGCGGTGACGGTTGTTGGAGGCCGAGTCAAGCATGTGGCCCAAGACCTGCTTCCTGGTCCATCCGCCTTCGCGCCACGGCTCGCCCGCCAGCTCGGCCGGAACCGCGTGAAGTGCTTCGCGAATCTCTTCAAGTCCCGCGCGAAATGCCGTAGCTGTTTTATTCACTGCGCGCAACCCCTTCACTCCTTCACTTTTTCACTTTATTTACGGAATGACCGCCAGCACCTCGCTCGCCGACTCAGCCGGATTCACCTTCACCCACACCTGCTTGATCTTTCCATCGGGATCGATGAGGAAGGTGTTGCGGTTGGCTATCACCATGGTGCCGAAGCTGCCCAGCGAACCGTATGAGCTCACCACCGAATGGCTGGTGTCGCTCAGCAGGTGGAAGGTCAGCCCGTCCTTGGCGCAGAACTGCTTGTGGCTGTCGGTCGAGTCGACGCTCACGCCCAGAATCACGGCGTTCTTTGACTCGAACTGGCTCAGCGCGTCCTGGAACTTGTGCGCCTCAATCGTGCAGCCCGTCGTCATGTCTTTGGGATAGAAATACAGCACTACCCACTTACCCTTGTACTGGCTGAGCGAGATCGGGGTGCCGTCCTGCGAGGGAAGAGTGAATGCGGGCGCGGCCTGCCCTGCGGCCGGCATGGTGTCGTCGGCCGCGTGCGTGGACACAATGGCGAAAACGGCAACCAGTGCCGCCGCCAGACTCATAAGCAAAGTCTTTTTACTCACGATGAACCTCCGGTTTTGGGGAATTCGATATCGGGACGTCGGGAACGTCCCATTGATCACTGACCACTGACCACCGTTCACTGTCCACTGTACATCAGCGGGGCGTGGCCACAATTGCAATGCCGGCCTGGTTCGCGCGTCCCACAATCGCGTCGCGATCAAACAGCAGGGTGCGTCCAGCCTCGACTGAAAGACAGCTCGCGCCGGCTGCAATCATCGCCTCCACGGTTGCCACCCCGATGACCGGCACATCGAAGCGCATATCTTGATTCGGTTTTGCCACCTTTATAACGGTAAGTTTGCGACCGAGAATCGGGGTCCCCAGCGAAGGTTCTTTGTCGCTGGGGTGGTCATGCGTCGACGCGTCGCCCTCCATCGTGGCCATCAACCTGCCAGCTCGCTCAATCGTCGCGTCAGTGCCTTCCATGGCCTCAACGGCCACGCAGGCCTGCGCCGCCACCACCACCGTCTGGCCAATATCGAATCCGGCCACGGCTTTCGCCACCTGCAACCCGTACTCAATATTCTTTCGCTCGTCGTCGTCGGGCGCTCGTTCGGTGAGCGTGCCTTCAGCCGCCAGCAGCGGCTCAAGAAACGCCGTGGAACTCATCAACTCGATTCCCTCGTCACCCAGCACCTTGGCCACCGCCCCCAGCAACGCATCGGTCGATCGCGTGCCCAGGTTCAAGAGCAGCTTGGCCAGCCGCCAGTCAGGCCGGATGCTGCTGAAGATCTGTTTGTGCTTCACCTGCCCGGCCATCACCGCCATCTTCACATCTTCCTTCTGGAACGTTTCGATCAGCTTTGACAACTCGCCCAGCGAAAGCCAATGGACGGTGATCTTGTCATCGGTCGCCACCCGATCATCGATTTCGGGATCGGTCTCCTCCCGAATGGCCGCAACAACGACCGAGAACCCCTGCGCCCGCGCCGCATCCAACAACAAAAAAGGGAAGCGCCCATTACCGGCAATCAGGCCGAGTTTCATCAGGCACCCCATTTCATCTTCCAAACTCCGGCATGGCGAACCAAGACGTTCAAGCCGATCCCCTCTGGCCGTGCAGCGCCTCATACAACACTCAATGATCGCACCTGATTCCGGGAAAGCGGCTCCAGACGCTTTCGCACGCTTCGTGCCCCGGAGGGGCAAACGACAATAGCCCATGGGTGAAGTCTGCCGCGGCGGACGGAACCCCGGGAACTCGGCACAATCATGATCTACCCGCCCCGCTGGGGCCGGTCGAATCTTTTTGCCACGTCCAATTAGAATTGCTCTCAATCATGCCACACACGTATTGTTCTGCATTAGTCCACTGCGTCTTCTCGACGAAGGAACGTCGCAATCTCATTGCTCCTGAAATGCAGGATCGGCTTTGGGCATACATGGGCGGCGTCGCCAGAGAACACGGCCTCAAGGCTCTTGCCATTGGAGGAACAGAAGATCACATTCATATTCTGCTGTCATTGCCATCTCTCATTCCCGATCTGCGAAAGCAATGCGGGAGATCAAGAGCGCGTCGTCGTTCTGGATGCGCCGAGACCGGTGCGAATGCAGATTTCGAATGGCAGGAGGGGTACGGGGCATTCTCAATTGGCTATTCGCAGATCAATACGACTTCGGCATACATCAAGAAGGCAGGAAGAACATCACCGCAAGCGCGATTTTCAGGCGGAGTTCATTGCGCTTCTTGAACAAACATCGCATTGAATACGATTCCCGTTATATTTGGGGCTGAATTTTCGTCCGTCCCTACGGGACGGCGAGCCTGGACGTCACGCTATCCCAGGGTTCCGTTCGTTTCGCGGACTCCACCCTGGGCTATTTTCGATCCATCCCTACGGGATGGGAAAGGCAACCCTACGCTCTCTCTGCGGAATCTTGCCTCGAAACATTCACGCAACGCGTCCTGTCATTCCACTGACCGGCCTTACTTAATCACTCCCCGCGCGCTTCCCTCAATAAACTTCACCACGGGGACAGTCCTCGCCCGCCACATCGTCGACCTCAAGCTCCCGCATCTTCTCAACCGCCTGCGTAGTATTCAGCTTCGAAACCAGCAGCAGCCGGAACGCTTTTTTGAGCCGCTCAATCCGCTCCGGCGAAAATCCCCGCCGTTCCAGCCCCACGCTATTAATCCCGAACGCCTTGTTTTCCCGCCGCGACTCGTCTTTGAAAACGGCAGCACGTCCTGCGTCACAATCGTTCCGCCGCCGACAAATGAGTACGCGCCCACCACGCAATGCTGGTGCACCGGGCAAAACGCGCCCAGCGTCACATGGTCCTCAATCGTCACGTGCCCGGCGAGCGTGGCGCTGTTGGCCAGAATGCACTGGCTGCCAACCTGGCTGTCGTGTCCTATGTGCACGTAACACATCAGCAGGTTTCCCGAACCCACGCGCGTCACACCCCCACCACCCACGGTCCCGCGGCTGATGGTCACGCATTCGCGAATCGTATTCCCATCGCCGACTATCGTCTCGGTCGGTTCGCCCTGGTACTTCAAATCCTGCGGCGCTACGCCGATCGATGTGAATGGATATACGACATTCCGCGCGCCAATCTTCGTGCGCCCGTCAACCACCACGTGCGATATGAGGTTGCAGCCCTCGCCAAGCACCACTTCAGGCCCGATGGTGCAAAATGGCCCCACCGTGCACGACTCTGGAACCACGGCGCTCGCGGCCACGATGGCGCTTTCGTGTACGCTCACTGCTGACCTGCCTCGACCGTGTACGGCGCCGCCTGCGGCCCGCCGGCCGGCTTGTCACCATGCGCCTTCTGCTCGCGCTCGCGCGTTACCACGGCACAGGTCAGCGTGGCCTCGCAGGCCAGCTTGCCGTCAACCAGCGCGCGGCCCGCAATGCGCCCCGCACGTGAACGGAACGCCAGCACCTCTACCTCTATGCGCAACTGGTCGCCCGGCGTTACTGGCTTGCGAAATTTGGCCCGCTCAATGCCCGTAAACACCACCAGTTTCTCGTGGCGATCGGGCATATCGGCCATCATGATCATGCCGCCGGCCTGGGCCATCGCCTCAATTACCAGCACACCTGGCATAATCGGGAACCCAGGAAAATGTCCCTGGAAAAACGGCTCGTTGATGGTCACATTTTTGAGCGCAACAAGCCGTTTTTTGGGCTCAAACTCAACCACCCTGTCAATCAGCAGAAACGGATATCGGTGGGGCAGGTAATCCAGGATCTCCTGGATAGAAAAGGTCATACCGCAGCTCCAGACAAGCGCGCAAACGGAGCCGTTCGACGCTCCACTGGATTATAAATAAACGCGCCATCGAGCCCGGGATCCGCTCCAGGGTTAATGCTGTTCACTTAAGGAGTTCCGATGCCGGGAAGTGATAACCAATCCCACCCAAAACGCAAAGAACGCGTTTTGGATGGGGCATCCTCGTTGTTGTGGATGGGGCTGGATCGATTAAGTGAACAGCATTGGCTCTAAACTGGGTTCGCCAGAAGCCGCAAAGGCGACACGCCAAAGCCCAGCTTTTCCAGGCGGGACGGCCATCGCATCAAGAGCGGCGTCAACTCTTCAGCCGGTACAGGATGCTGCAGCAGGAATCCCTGTACCGCATCGCAGCCGATCTCCTTCAGCACTTCCAGTTCGCCCAGCTCCTCCACACCCTCGGCTACCGTTCGCAGCTTGAGCTGTTTAGCCATTGCCACTATCGTCTCGCACAAAGCTCTCATGTCGGGCGAACGATCGATTCCGTGAATGAAGCACCGATCGATCTTCATGGCGTCGAGTGCCAGTTCCTTAAGCACGTTGAAGCCGGTGTAGCGGGTGCCGAAGTCGTCGATCGCGATCTTCACTCCCACCGCCTTCAACTGCCGCACCCGTTTGGCGAACAGTGCTTCGTCGTCGAAGAGCATTGACTCGGTCACTTCCAGTTCAAGGCTGGTAGGCGCAATCGGAATCTCGGCCAGAATGGTGCGCACCGAACGTGCAAAATCGCCTCTGCGCAGATTCGCCGCGGAAGCATTCACCGTAATTACGGGCAGCGCCAATCCCTTGTCCCGCCAGCGTTGCGCATCCATCAGCGCGGACCGCAGCGTATAGTCCATGATGCGGTCGATCAAATCCGATTGCTCGGCAATAGGTATGAACTCGGCCGGCGTGATGGTGCCCCAGCGGGGGTGGTCCCAGCGAATCAGCGCCTCCGCGCCCAGCACCTCGCCCGTGGTCAGTGATATCTTCGGCTGATAGAAGACTCGGAACAGGCCCTCGTCCAGCGCCTTGCCCATCTCGATCTCCAATTGATGGTCGTGCATGATGTCCTGGTTCATGCCAGCTTGGAAAGCCAGTACCGAGTTGCTTTTGATATGAGCGGTGCGGCCGGCGGCAAGGCTTGCAAATCGAACCAGGTCTTCGGCAGATTCAGTGTCGGAGGGCCAGAAAGCCACTCCTGCAGCCACCTCCGGCGCGGCGCGCAAGTCGCCGG
The DNA here is from genome assembly GCA_963836635.1 of uncultured Acidobacteriaceae bacterium. Taxonomy (GTDB): domain Bacteria; phylum Acidobacteriota; class Terriglobia; order Terriglobales; family Acidobacteriaceae; genus Telmatobacter. The sequence goes on from CAWILB010000020.1 coordinate 40,007, forward strand.
GCGCGCGCTGCGGAGCAAGCGAGTCAACAAGTGACTGGACCCGTTGCTGCCCGGCTCTGTCCGACTTTGAAACTTCAAGCACCACCACGAAACTCTCGCTGCTGAAGTGCCCCATGAGCGCGCTCGACTCCGCTGAGGAGCGCAGAGACGCAGCGATGTGATTCACCAGCCCCTCGGCGCCCGCCGAGCCGTAGACCGTGAATACGCGCCGGAGGTTGAGGATGTCGATCCAGATGAGAGCAACTTCGCCGCTGGCGGGCCTCGACCGCAGCAGTCCAGACAGTGCCTCCAGAAATGACTGCTGGTTCAACAGCCCGGTCTGGATATCATAGCGCTGCTCGTACGCCAGCAGTTGCCGGCGCAGCTCATCGTCTACGTGCGAATCCATTGAATCTCCAAAAATGCTTGCGGAACCAAAAGCTCGAACCAACTCAGTCCACGCAGTTCGCGACTTTGGCCCGCGCTCAATCAAACCCGAGGATTTAAAAAGCATGGAATCCTCCCTGAATCAAGTTGCATAAATCAACTTGGGCACGCCTCTCCCGGGCCGCGTTGGACACACTCAGCGCAGGAGATGCAAAACACCAAATGGCAACTAGTTGAAAAACCTGGGAAAGACCTTACGACAAACTCTTCGCGGCATGATTTGCCTGCGCACTTCCGGGTAATTCCTCCCCGGCGCCGCGATTTTCTTGCACTTGAGCGCCAAAGTACGATGGCGGCGCAACCAAGTGATTTCAGTATATCCGGGCCCGGCGGGAGCCTGGATCGCTTTTGCAGAATTCATCCGATCTTGAATTGCGCCCAACTCTGCACTGATCGGTTAGCCCGTGAGGGCTGTAACTGAGAGATGTTCGATTGCGCATGTTGGTTGTTCCGCGATCGCACTTTGCCCGGCATCATTTAGACGCGTGAATCGGTGCTCCGGCTCATCGTGCCACGGTTATCTAACCAGGGTAATTGGATCTTCCGCGCATGCGTCACCATTCAAAGTTACTGCGCACTTTGAGGCGCAATCGAGTTTTTCCTTGAGAGAAAATCCAAGCCGAAAGGCCTGGAAGCGGATGAACTACGCCCGTCACTACTCGCAGGGATGCGGAGCAGTTGAGTGCGCCGGGGTTTTATGCAATCGGAAACTGACTGCGATCGGCCGCTGACCCCGACAAAGAAAATCACGTTCACAGTCCGCTATTTCTTGATCTTCGCGTTTGCCGCGTCCACGTCCCAAAAATCGCCCGGCAGCGTCAGGTTGTAATTCGCCCCGGTCACAAAATACTGCCGCACCATGTCGCCGTTCTTGAACCGCGTAATGGTAAACGCGGTTGGGAATCCCTGAATGGTGTGGTAGTCGTCGTATTCCTCGGCGTCGGTGTTTTTGTCGTGGTAGATAGGGTCGCGCCACTGGAACTCGCGCCTGAGCGGCAGATGCGTCGACACATCCATCAATATGGTTACCGCCTCGTTCTGGGGCGAGATCACGGTCACCTGCACGGCCTCGCGCCGTTCCACCATGTGTGGACCCTCATAGATCAGGATAGTGTTCGGGTCTTTGAGCCACTCCTTCACCACCATCTCAATCGAGTGGTCGCGCCGCCGCAGATAGTCTTCCAGCGACTCCTTCCCCGTGGGATCACTGTCCATCGCCTTCTTGCCGCGATAGGTCACTTCCCATCCCTCGCGCCCGATATAGAACTCCACCACGTCGCGATGCTTGGTCACTTCAATCCGGTCGTGGTCGGGCCACTGGTGGTACTCGTAGGTAAGCGTTGTGCCCAGGTCGGGATTACCCTGGAAAAACGCCGCCACGTGCCCCTCGATCATCTTGTTTTTCATGTCGAGCCACGCCTGTCCGCCCATCGCCTGCACCATCGCATCGAGGGCTGTCCGCGCTTGCTGCGCGTTCTTCGCAGCCTCGCTGTTGGCCTGCTCGGTCGCGGTCGGCGCCTGCGCTCGCGCGTCCGCGGGCCAGGCCGTCATGGCCAGCCCCGCTACTGCCAGCGCCGCCGCCATTTGGAGAATCGTCTTCGTGCTCTTTACCCGCATCCACACCTCAATGCATTAGACGCAAACCCTACTCCCTGCGCCTTATTCCCTGCTCCCTGGTTGGGTGATGGAGAGCGGAGCGCTCCATCACCCAACCAACACCGCGCCGCCGTTCACATTCAATATTTCGCCGCTTATAAACCCGGCCAGCGATGTACACAAAAACAAAACCGGCCCGGCAATCTCCCTCGGCGTGGCCGCGCGCCCCACCGGAATCCCCGCCGCAATTTTGGCTCCGCTCTCCGGTTCCGCCAGCGTCGCCGCAGACATATCCGTCTGCACCCAGCCCGGCGCCACGCAGTTCACCATGATTCCCTTCGGCGCCAACTCCGACGACAGGCTCTTGGTGAGACTGATCAGCGCGCCCTTGGTCACTGCGTAGTCGGCGTGATAAGCCTCGCCCCGCTGCCCAGCCGTAGAGCTGATAAGAACAATGTGCCCTTTGGCAGTAGCGCCGGGCTCCAGCCCGGTTGTCGTGCGGGTCTCCAGACCCGCGCCGCGCCCTGCGAGCGGCGATTGCCCCAGCATCACTCCCACCGCTTCCTGGACCAATCCAAACACTGCGTCGAGGTTTACGCCCAAAGTCCGCCGCCATTGCGCGTCACTCATCTCCTCAATAGGCGCGTCTCCCGGCTCCCATACGCCGTGATTGGCAACCAGTATGTCAATCCGCCCCATTACCGAGACGGCCTCCCGCACCAGCGCCCGCCCATCCTCCGGCGAGCTCAACTCCTGCTCAATCGCGACGCATCGGCGCAGCCCACCGCACTCAGCCACCAGCGCCTCAGCCTGCTCCCGCGCTGCACGATAGTTAAATGCAACCTGCGCCCCGGCCTCGACAAACAAACGCACCGTCTCCGCGCCAATTCCGCGCGACCCGCCGGTAATCAGCGCGGTCTTGCCTTCCAATGAGAGAGAAAAAGCCATAGCGCCACGCTAAAGCATCTCCTTTAAGCGTGTCGAGCCAGGCGCCAGTGACTGCGTCCCGTAAGGGCGAGAGGAAGTTCGCCCAGCATAAAGTCCGCCGCGGCGGACGGATTCCTGGGAAGGCCGATTGGGAATCAAGCCGACAACGCCGCGAAGATGGCTGCTTTATGCGCCTTTGGCTTTGAGCAGGTTCAGGGCCTTGTCGAGCATCTCGTCGCCATTCGAAGGCGTGGCGCCCTCGTCGATCAGGTCCTGCGGCGAAGCCACCGCGACGCTCGGCGTTACTGCTTCGTCCTGAATCTTCTTGCCGTCAGGGCCCTCGTATTTGGCCACGGTGAGGAAGAGCGCTCCGCCATCGGGCAGATCGATGGTGCGCTGCACCGAGCCCTCGCCGAAGGTCCGTTCGCCCACCACGTCGCCGCGTTTCAGGTCTTCGATGGCCGCGGCCGTTAACTCAGCCGCGCCGTAGGTGCCGCGATTCACAATCAGCGCCACGGGCGCGTCGGTGAGCGTTTTTCCGGGATCGGCGGTAAAGGTCTGCTCAGGGTAGGACTGGCCCTGCAGTGTCGCCAGCGTGCCCTGCTTAATGAAGAAATTCGCCAGCCGCACTCCCTGCTGCGGGTCGTCGCCCGTCGAATCGCGCAGATCGAGCACGATCTTGCGGCCTTTGCCGGCGTCCCTGATCTTGGCCGCAATCTGATCCACGCGGGCCGCGGTCAGCGCGCCGGGCTTGAGGTAAAGAATCGTCGCGTTCTCATATTGCTGCTCGGCCAGCGCCGGAACTTCGACAACCGCCCTGGTCAACTCGACCTTTTCCGGATCGGGCTTGCTGGGACGGATGACTGTGAAATCGATCCTCGAGCCGGGCTTGCCCTCGAGCATCATGCGGATGACGGCCAAGGGAATATCGTAGGTCGACTTGGCGTCGATCGCTTCGATTACGTCGCCATCGGCCAGGTGATTCTGGTCGGCCGGCGAACCGGGAATCACATTTACGACCGTCGCGTAACCGAAGCGCTTTGAAACCGTGAGGCCTTCCTGTGCGTTGCCGCCGGAGGGGCGCTGCTTGTAGATCTGGTACTCGGTCGAGGTCAGGTAGCTGGAATCGGCGTCAAGCGACTCGAGCAGCCCGTGCAGCGCGCCCGTAGTCACGTCGGACATATTGGGGTCGGTCACGTAGTCGCCCTGGATCTTCTGCAGCACCTCGGCGTAGACGCGCATCTGGTTGTAAGCGCCATCCTGGTCGTTGCCGGCATGCACGCCAAACCAGCCGAACTCGCCCAGGGCAAAGCCGAGGCCGAGGGTGGCGAAGATCGCCAGTGAAAGAACGAAGACAAAGCGCTGAAAGAAACGTGACACTGACACCACCGGGGCGGGCCTCAAGGGGAAGCGGGCCGCCTACCTCTATAGACGCAATGATACCCGAACTGGCGCTGGGCCGGGCACCAAATTGGCGGCAAACGGCCCGCTTTTCAGTCCGAAGCCACCACTTCCGCGGCAATCTTGCGCAGTTCCGGCAGGATATTGCCCAGTGCCGCAGCCGGAGCCGCCCGCGACCCCAGCGCGAAATATGCCGCCCGGTAGAGCTGGTAAAGGCGCTCATAGGTCGCCGCGGCCTTCGGGCTCGGGCGTAACGGTCGCAAAACTCAAGACACAAAGCAGCTTGCGCATCTTCGACCGTGGAATAAATTGCCTGCCGCCAACCAGCGCGAAGATGGCCGACCCCAGGCTGGTGGGAATGCCCGCGGGCACCAGCACCGGCTTGCCCAGTACGTTGGCATAAACCTGGTTGAGTACCGGGTTGTTCTGCGGAATGCCGCCGCCATTGATTACGCGGTCCACGCGCACACCGTATTCGGCCATGCGCTCCAGGATGATGCGGGTATGGAACGCGGTTCCTTCGATCGCCGCAAAGAGCTCGTCCTGCGCAGTGTGAACCAGGTTCCAGCCGAAAGTGACGCCGCCGAGTTCGGGATTCACCAGCACGGTGCGGTCGCCGTTATCCCAGCTCAGGCGCAGCAGACCCGGTCTGCCCGGCGCGGTAATTTTCAAGGCCTTTGCGAAAGCTCCGCAACCTTGACGCCGGCGCGGTTGGCAATGGCCTGAAAAATGTCGCCGGTCGCCGAGAGTCCGGCTTCAACGCCGGTGTATTTGGGATGCACGCTGCCGGGAACCACGCCGCAGACGCCGGGAATCAGCTCGGAGTGTTTCGCCATGGCGATGATGCAGGTCGAGGTGCCGACGACGTTCACCACGTCGCCTTCTTTGCATCCCGCGCCAAGCGCATCCCAGTGCGCATCGAATGCGCCAACGGGAATAGGGATTCCGGCGCGCAAGTCCCATTTCGGCGGCCCAGTATTCGGAGAGGTGGCCGGCAAGGTGGTCCGAGGTCAGGTACTCGCCTGCGAGTTTTTCGCGAACGCCGTCAAGCAGCGGATCGACCTTGGAGAGGAACGACTGCGGAGGAAGGCCGTCCCACTTGCGGTTCCACATCCACTTGTGGCCCATGGCGCAGACGCTGCGCTTCACCTTTTTGGGATCGGTGATGCCGCAGAGGGTGGCCGCCACCATGTCGCAGTGTTCAAAGGCTGAGGCGAATTGCGCGCGCTTGTCGGGGTTGTGGCGCAGCCAGTGCAGCAGCTTGGCGAATCCCCACTCGTGCGAGTACACCCCGCCGCACCACTCGATGGCCTCGAGGTTTTCCTCGTGGGCGAGGGCGGTGATCTCCTGCGCTTCTTCTTTGGCGCGGTGATCGCACCACAGGTAGTACTCGTTCAACGGCTGCATCGCGGCGTCGACGGGAACCACGCTGGAGCCCGTGGTGTCGAGCGCGATGGCTTCAATCTGCTTGCCGTCGATTCTCGCGTCCGCGATTGCCTTGCGGGTTGCGGCCACAAGCGCACGCATCTGATCCTCGTGCGCTTGGGTCGCGTAGTCGGGATCTTCGCGTTTGCGGTGCAATGGATACTCTGCTACCGCACTGCCCAAACGTCCGCGCTTGCTGTCAATAATCGAGACGCGGACGCTCAGAGTTCCAAAGTCGACTCCCGCTACGATGGCCATGGTTCTTTCCTTTGATGGGGTCAGATTGAATGCCTGCGTGCCTTGAATGCGATGGGGGCCCCGTACAAGCTCCGCATGTGCGGGATGGGATGCAGTAACCCCAAAACGATGTAAAGAGGCCCACTTCTGGCCGCGTTGAATTCAAACCACTTAACCGCCATTTTGGTTGCAGGCAATTATGCCCATCCGGCGCAGAATAATAGTCAGAAGGATCAGGACTATGAATACCCCCATATGGGCCACAATCAAGACACCAAAGGCGATCCGAAATCAGCCCGAAACCAAAATACTTCTTCAAATTACTGTGAAAAGCAAACTGCGGTCCAATTGAATCAATCACCTGGCGACACCGTCTTCACCTTTTCACAACTTTTTGCCGCAAAAACGATGGGGAACAGGCAAGTATCTATTCCCTGATCCCTTTCCCTGTCTTTCTTACTCTTCGGCGCCGTGGTGATAGCTTTCCCATCCGAGGTAGTTGGTGGCGGCTTCGTGGACTGCGTTCTGCCACCGAGCTGAAGTTGGCGGCGGTGTGGTGCTCGAAGCCCTCGCGGCAGATGTATTTGAGCAGCTTCTGCAGGTGCGGAATCTCGGCCACGCCCGCGCCGCCAAAGGTCTCCAGCGGATCGGAAGTGAACGCGCCCGCGCCGGTGTAGCCGCGGATCACGCCTCTGCCGGTCGTCGGTCGAGTAGCGGGCGTAGGTCATCGCGCCCGCCTTCACCCGGCCCACGCAGGTGCCGAAGGTGTTCAGCTTGCCCACCGTGCCGGCGATGATCTCCTGGTAGTCCATCTTCACGTCCTGGAAGAAGTGCTTGGGCAGGTTCGAGCAGTGGAAGCAGACGCACTTGTTGGGGTCGGAGCCGTAGTTGTTGTTCCAGTCGAGCAGCGCCGAAGGAGTTTCAGACGCCAGCGCCATCATGTACATGCTCAGCGTGCCGGGCACGTCCACTTCGCAGGCCGACGGAATCAGGTCGTTCGACATCATGCTCATCACCGTGCAGGGCACCACGCCGAAGTACTCCTCCATCGAGGTCCAGCACTGCACCGCACGAAATCGTGCAATGGGTCTGCTTCATCCAGCCGTCGATCACCGCGCCCAGCTTGGCCATCTTCAGCAGCGCTTCTTCCGGGATGCCGGCCGTAGTGACATAGGACTTGATGGCGGCGAGCTTGGCCTGCGCCGCGTCGTCGGTGTCTTTCATCTTGTTGATGCGGCCGAAGATCTCACTCAGATCAATGGGCTCGATCGAGATGCCCGCGGTCTCGAGAATGCGCTCGGAGTAGCGCACCGTGTTGAAGGCCGAGGGACGCGCGCCGATGGCGCCGATCTTCAGGTTCTTGAGCCCCTTCACGATGCGGCAGACCTGCCCGAACCACTCGAGGTCGGCCTTGAACTCGGCCGAGGCCGGGCTCTCGGTGTGCAGCGTGGTGAGCGAGTAGGCAATGCCGTACTGCATCAGGTTGTTGCACGCGCTCATCTTGCCGCAGAAACTATCTCGGCGTGTCGCGATGGTCATGGCGTCTGCGCGGTCGGGCGTGGCCTGGATCAGCACCGGAACCTTCAGGCCTGACAGGCGCAGCGCGTCGGCTACGCCGCGCTCGTCGCCGAAGTTGGGCAGCGTGACGATGATGCCGTCGATCGACTCGCGGTGCTTCTTGAACAGTTCGGCGCAGCGCAGCGCTTCGTCGTACGATTCCACCGCGCCATAGTGCGATTCCTCAGGGCTCAGAACGATCGGCGTGGCCCCGGCGGCCTCAACCGCCGCAATCATCTCTTCGCGGCCGGTCTTGGCTAAATGATCAGGAAAAAATCCGCGATTGCCTACTACGATGCCGTATGTCATCTTGCGTTGCGTTGCCATGCTATCTGCTCCTCGTGGTGCTGTTGCCGGTTGAGTGGTTCAGAGAATCAAAGTTACTGAAAAACATCCCTCCGGGGCTAAAGCCCCGAATCCTTTTCGCGTGCTTCATCGGCACGAATAAACTCGTGCTCTTGTTACGAAGCCTTAATGCTCTGTCTTGCCGGGTCGGAAGCGGAGGCCGTAAAACAGACCCAGCGCGAGCAGCAGTGCGCCCCACCATACCGACGCATGATAGTTGGCCACGGCCATTTGGGGCAGTGTGAGCTCATAGAGGCCGTAGCCGAGGATCATCCCGCCGTAAATGGTGAGCATGACGCCGATAAAGAACCAGATGGAAATCCCTGATGAATGCATATGTGCTCCTTACCAGAAGTAAATGTTGAGTGCCAGGAAGACAACGATGGCGATTGCCGTCCAGAACCATTCGTTCTTGTAGAACGGAACTGGCTCTTCGGTGGGCAGCGGCGTCGCGCCATAGACCAGCCCGACAAGCTCGGCAAGGGCCTGCGGCTTGGTAAACAGGCTGACAATCACGTTGACGCCGACCGACGTCGCGACCGACCACAGCGCGCGATACATGTTCTCGGCCATGGTCCTTTGGCATCGGGCGAGAAAGGCCACATAGCGCAGCGCCGAGGGATCGAACTTGACCCAGGCCCACGAGGCCGATCGAGGTCAGACGTGCCCATCAGCAGGCCCCAGAAGCCGCCCGCCTTGGTGGCGCGCTTCCAGAACATGCCCAGCAGCACCACGCCCAGCAGCGGCGAGATAAAGAAGCTGAACAGCGCCTGCACGTAATCCATGATGCCCGCCGCGTTCATCACCAGGTAGGCCGCGCCAATGGAGATGACCACGCCGACAATGGTCGACGATGCGGCCGACAAGAACGTAGTGCTCGTCGGGGCATGCTTGACGATGTGCGGCTGGTAGATGTCGTAGGTAAAGATCGCGGTGAAGGCGCTCACGTTGCCGGCCATGCCGCTCATGAATCCGGCGATGAGTGCGGTGATGCCGAGGCCGAGCAAACCCGGGCCCAGGTAGCGGACCATCATCAGCGGCAGCACTTCGTTATAGCTGTGCAGGCCTGCGCCGGGATTGCGCCGCCACCACATTTTCGCCCACCAGATGCATCAGGCTGCCATCGGCGTTCTGCAGAACCACCAGGCCCAGCAGGCCGGGCAGGATCACGATGAACGGCACCGCCATCTTGAAGAACGAGCCGATGACCGGAGCCATGCGCGCCGAGCGCAGCTAGTTGGCCGCCAGCACCCGCTGCACCACCAGAAAGTCGGTGGTCCAATATCCAAAGCTGATGGCGAAGCCGAGGCCGAACACGATGCCGGTCCAGTGAATGCCCATCGGGTTATCGGCAAAGTGGCCCATGCAGCGCCACATGTGCGTGTAGTCGCCGGGAGCCGTGAGCGCCGGATGCGATGTTGTGCTGGCCAGCCGCGCCTTGAAGCCGCGTCCAGCCGCCGGCACTCGACCATGCCCGAGGATCGGCACCAGCAGCGCGCCGCCCCAGATCAGCACGAACTGGAGCACTTCGTTGAAGATGGCCGAGCGCAGTCCGCCGAGCGCGACATACGCGGCAACCGCC
>CAWILB010000021.1:0-43935 GCA_963836635.1 uncultured Acidobacteriaceae bacterium
GTAGCCTGCTTCGACTGGTACGGTCTTGCTGGCATGCTTGGCCTCCGCATCCTCGCTGATCCGGAACTGATGAACCATCTTTACGACAGCCTGCACACTCTCAACCGGCGTACCGGGAACAATGCCATGGCCCAGGTTGAAGATATGTCCGGGGCGGCCCTTGGCCGCGCGCAGAATCTCCTTCACCCGCTGCTCCAGAATCTCAAGCGGTGCAAACAGTGTGATGGGATCAAGATTCCCCTGCACCGCTCGGTTGTGCCCTACGGCGCGCCAGCCTTCATCGAGCGGCTGCCGCCAGTCCAGACCGATCACGTCGGCTCCGGTTGAGGCCATGGCTGCGAGGTGCCCGGTGGTCTCGACGCCGAAGTAGATGACGGGAACTCCCAGGGCTTGCACTGCGCGAACCAGCCGCGTCGACGCCTCGAGAGCGTAATCGCGATAGTCAGAGACCGCCAGCGAACCAACCCAGCTGTCAAAAATCTGAATCACGTCGGCGCCGGCCTGTACCTGGAGCCGGCAGTACTCCGTGAGCACAACGATAATCTTGTCCAAAAGAGTGCGCCACGCAGCGGTGTCGCCATACATCAGCTGCTTGGTGTGGATGTAATTGCGCGAGCCGCCGCCCTCGATCATGTAGCTGGCAAGGGTGTACGGCGCGCCACAAAAACCAATGATTCCCAGCCGATCGCCGAAGTGTGCGGCAACTTTCTCAATGGCGCGAGCCACGTATTCCAGTTGATTGGCGCGGTCGATGCGCAGCGCGGCAATGTCGTGCGCGGTGCGGACGGGATGATGCACAATCGGACCCTCGCCGGCCTGAAACTCGAAGGGCAGCCCCATGGGCTCCAGTGGTAGAAGCAGGTCAGCAAAGATGATGGCAGCATCGACGCCGAGTTTTTCAGCCGCGGTAATCGTTACTTCGGAGGCAAGCTCAGGCTGCTTGCAGATCTCCACCAGCGTATGGTGCTTGCGGACATCGCGATACTCCTGCATGTAACGCCCGGCCTGGCGGAGAAACCACACCGGCGTGCAGTCGACGGGACGGCGCAGACACGCGCGAATAAACCGGTTGCCCTCGAGCAAATTCTCCTCGCGGCCCGGCTTCTTTTTTGTTGATTCCATATGGAATCAATTCTAACTTCCGCACGGTCCGGCTGGTTCAAAAGCAGATGGGGGAACGAATCGACAACCAACTCCCCACCCGCTCGGCGCCCATCCATTTGGCGGTCGCCGCGTCGTCCGGAATGGGTGGGAAACCAACAGATATCGCGGATGCACACGCTGCAGACGATTTCCGACTCTCCCACCATAGCGTCAAAAGAGGCGCAAGACCCGGGCGCGGAAACAGACACTGAAGCTCTTTAGCCGCAAAATGCCGACAGCCCGCATCCGCGTGCCGCACGAGCCCGTCAACCGATCAAGCCTCAAAGAAAGACCGTTTGAAAAGAAGGATTTTCGGTAAAGACTTAAGAAAATGCCTGAATTACGAGGCCTTCGACGTCAACTCCTGTTCGGCGCGGAACCAGTCATCGGCATCCTTTCCGTGCTGATATCCACGCTCAGCCCAATAGCTGATGTGCGAGCGCCGCAATCTGCTCTTTTGAAGGCCCCATCACCATCAGATTGCTTTTCTTGGCCTTCGGGTTGGGCCGGAGCTTTGCCGGGCTTGGAGGCGGTTTCAGTTTTCGCCTTGCGGGTAGTGGTTTTCTTCACGGTCTCAGACATATGAGATTTCCTCCTTGGGGGTACGCGCTCCAGCAAAAGCAGATTCCTACACCGATGCGATGGCCCAGACACAGCTTTCGGGCTGCCTTGAGTCCAGAATCGGTGCTGCTTTTCCTGGGTCGCATAGGGGGCCGACACTCCGGCCGTGTTTCCCATTTAATTATGGAAGACACCACCCGACCATGCCACCTGAAACCCGGCCAAAGAACCTCGAAGATAAACGCCGGGCTATTTCCAGCGGAAGATTCGGAGTGAAACAGCGAATGGCGCCACAAACCAGGCCAGCAAGATTGCGACCGGCAGCAGCATGTGATTTAACTCAATGCCCTGCAGCATGTTAGCGCGCATGGCGTCGATGGCCGCGGTAAGCGGCAGCGCGCGGACAAGGGCTGAACCATGGCCGGGAATCGCGAGGCGGAGAAGAATATGCCCGAGAGAATCCACATGGGCAGCATCACCAGGTTCATTAGCCCGCTGACGGCTTCCATGGTGCGGGCGCGCGAGGCTACCAGCAGACCGAGAGCCGAGAAATCCATCGACGTAAGCAGGCAGATCAGCCCGAGCTGCCACAGCGGACCGCGAAACGGCACCCCGAACGCCACCTTGGTAAAGCCGAGAAAGAACGCCACCTCAACCACCAGCATTGCCAGCCGCGACAGCAGGAAAGCCGTCAGGTACTGCCACTTCGGCATGGGCGAAGCCACCATGCGCTTGAGCAGCTTTTTCTGGCGCCCCTCAACGATTGAAAAGCCCAACCCCCACATCGCCGAGCCCATCAGGTTCATGCCCAGCAGGCCGGGAACCACGAAGTCGATGTAGCGCGAGCCGGTCTCGTGGACGAACTCGTTCGACGCGGCAACAGCATCGTGCCGGCCGGCAGCGGCCTGGATTGCGCGGTCGACCAGCAGCCGGGCAGCGCGCGCGTCGGGATTGGTGTCGTCGTAGCGGTAAACGACGCCCGATGGTTGCTGAATCGCGAGCAGCTCAATCGTTCCCGTCGCCAATTCGTGCCGTCCCGGTCGCTTCATCGGTCAGCGTGGCCTTCAACCCAGGGTCCGCGCTCATCGCCGCTACAAGCTGCTGAGTTGTGGCGCCCACTGGCAGCACATCGGGCGGCCGGTTGCGGAACGCGATGCCCAGCCCCACCGCCAGCAGGATCGGGAAGATGAAGATCCAGAAGATGGCCTCCGGCTCGCGCAAAATCAGCAGGAAGCGGATCATCGTCAACTGGAACAGGCTGCTGCGTTCAAGCCTACTCATCGCGCAGATTCCTTCCCGTCAGGCGGACAAACACGTCTTCGAGCGTCGCGGAGTGGGTGCGGAAATCGTTCAGGTGCAGCCCCTGCTGCTCGAGCGAAGCAAAGATCAGCGGCACCGTCACGTGCAGTTCGTCGACAGAGAGCTGGTGGACCGATGCGTCGACGCGGTGCGACCTTACGCCGGGAATCGCGGTAAGCGTCGCGGCAATGGCTTGATGCGCGGCCTCTGAGATCCTGGTGCGGCGCCGAGTCTATCGCGAACTCCACAATTTTTTCGCCGCCAATGGTGGCGATCAGCTCATTAGGCGTGCCCAGCGCAATCACCTTGCCGTGGTCCATAATGGCCACGCGGTCGCACAGCCGCTCAGCCTCGTCCATGTAGTGCGTGGTGAGGATGATGGTGCGGCCCGATTGCTTGAGTTCGTCGACCAGGTCCCAGAGATGACGTCGCGCCTGCGGATCGAGCCCGGTTGTCGGCTCGTCGAGAAACAGCAGTTCAGGGTCGCCCACCAGCGCCGTCGCCATGGCCAGCCGCTGCTTCTGGCCTCCGCTCAGTCCGCCGATCCGCGACCGCCGCTTCTCTTCAAGCTGCGCCGTCTTGATCGACTCCTCGATATCGATGCCGCGGTTGATAGAAGCTGCGGAACAGGCGCAGCGCCTCTTCGACCGTGAGCTTGTCGGGGAACTGCGTCTCCTGCAGCTGAATGCCGATCCGCTGGCGCAGTTCTTTCGCTCCGGTCTTCCAATTCAGGCCGAGCAGCTCCACCGTGCCCGAAGTCCGGCTCGGTGAGGCCCTCGCAAATTTCGATGGTCGTGGTCTTCCCTGCTCCGTTGGGGCCAAGCAGGCCGAAACACTCGCCGGCGCTCACCTCAAGATCGATGCCGTCGACCGCCTGCACATCGGAATAGGCTTTTTTCAGCCCGCGAATCAGCAGCGACGGGCCGTCGCCACGCGAGGCTCTCCGATTTTCGTTTTCCGTTTGAGGCGCTGCGCTCATGATCGATCCAGATTACCGCATCTCTTCTTGGAATTCAGTGAACTCCCCAAGTCTGCACGTCTGCGCGACGAAAAGAGATGCGGAAAACCGCGTCGGCAGGCGCTTATCCCCGAGCCCGCAACGCGGGCGATATACGGTAGCCCCAGGCGCAAGCCTGGGGTCCAAGCGCATCAATCACCGCCAGCCCGCCTTGGCGGGCGAAAGACCAACCGCAACCTACTCCTCGGGTACACATTTCCCACACATCCCCCAAACTACCGTATTCTCGATTGCATAATCTTCAACAGGTTCCCCCCGGAACCCGGAGAGCCCCGAAAAGTGAGCCGCACTAAATTGGAGGCAGCATTGCAGCGTCGCACCTTTATCAGAACGCTTCCCCTGGCCGCAGCCGCCGGCGCGGTCAACGCGCAGGGCATCGCTTCCGCGCAGGCCCAAGCCGGCCAGTCCCAAACCGGCGCTCCCGACCTGCCCAAATTTCAACCGGCGGGCGCGGAACGTTACACGCGGCCCGATGTTCACTCCGGCGACCGGCCTTCCGGCGCGAGCTTTGCCACCCGCTCTCCGGCGCTCGGGCTCAACGGCGCGGCGGGCACCGCGCATCCGCTGGCCACTCAAACTGCAATCGAGATGCTGAAGCGCGGCGGATCGGCCGTGGACGCGGCGATCGCCGCCAATGCCGTGCTCGGATTCGTCGAGCCAACGAGTTCCGGCCTGGGCGGCGACTGCTTCGCCTTCATCTGGGACCCGAAGGTTGGCAAGCTGGCAGGCATGGCCAGCTCAGGCCGTTCGCCGGTCGCTCTCACGCTTGAAACGGTGCGGTCACGCGCTGTCAACGGCCACATTCCCGCGCTGGGCGCGGTTGCGGTTTCAACTCCGGGCGCGCTCGACGGCTGGTGGACCCTGCATCAGCGCTACGGCAAGCTCAAGTGGGCCGAGCTATTCGAGCCCGCCATTCACTACTGCCAGGCCGGCGACGTCACTCCTCAGATCATCGGCTACTACATTAAACGCAACATGGCGATCTTTCTTCGGCCCAACTCCGGCATTGAAGAGACCGCCAACGCCGTGCACACGTATATGCCAAACGGCGTCGCGCCCAACGAGTATGACGTGCGCCGCAACCCCGATCTCGCAAACACCTACCGTTGATCGCCCAGGGCGGCCGTGACGCCTTCTATGAAGGACCAATCGCGGAGACCATCGACAAGTACTTCAAGCGCATCGGCGGATGGCTCTCGGCAGACGACCTGCGCGACCATCACGCCGAGTGGGTTGAGCCGCTGGTGACCGACTATCGCGGCACCAGCGTCTACGGAATGCCGGCCAACACCCAGGGCCTCGCCACTCTGCAAATGCTCAACATCATTGAACAGTTCGATCTGCGCGGCTTCGGCTTCCAATCTCCCCACTCCATACAAGTGCAGGTTGAGGCCAAGCGCCTCGCCTACGAAGATCGCGCGCGCTACTACGCCGATCCCCACTTCTCGAAGATCCCCATCGACTGGCTCATCTCGAAGGACTACGCCAAATCGCGCGCCGGGCTCATCAATCTCGACGCGATCATCGACCCTGTTTATCCCGGCCAGGCGCCCGGTCACGGCGACACCACCTACTTCGCCACAGCCGACAAAGACGGCATGATGGTCTCCATGATCCAGTCAAACTTCCGCGGCATGGGCTCGGGACTCGTTGCCGACGGCCTCGGCTTCATGTTTCAGGATCGCGGCCAGCTTTTCTCGCTCAAAGACGGCCATCCCAACATCTATGCGCCGGGCAAACGGCCGTTCCAGACCATCATTCCCGGCTTCGCGGCCAAAGACGGCAAGCCCTGGATGGCTTTCGGCGTGATGGGCGGCGACATGCAGCCGCAGGGCCAGACGCAGATCATTGTGAACCGGGTTGACTATGGGCTCGATGTGCAGGCCGCCGCCGACAGTCCGCGCTGGTATCACGAGGGCTCGTCGCAGTCCATGGGTGAGGACGCACCATGGCTCGGCTCGCACGGCCAGCTCAATCTCGAATCCGGAGTCCCGGCAGAGACCCGCAAAGCCCTCGAGACAATCGGCTGGAAGATCGGCGAAGCAACCGGCGCATACGGCCGCTATGAAGGCATCGAACACCGCATGCAGAGCGGCGAACGCATCTACGCCGCCGGCAGCGAAATGCGCGCCGACGCCGTCGCGCTCGCGTATTGAGGCCTTTGCCACAAGTGCGATCGGGTGGTAAATACAGGACATAGGGGTACTCACATTGGTGAATAGGTATCATGTCACCGTATTTCTCCAACTTCAGATCACCACCACGGCGCTGCCTGACGGCCAGGTCAGTCATGCCTACAGCGCCACGCTCTACTCCTCGGGCGGCACGGGCAATATCACCTGGACAGTCGCAAACGGAACGCTGCCTTCGGGCCTCACGCTCAACCAGCCGAGCGGCAGTAATCCGGCCACCGTCACCGGCACACCCACGACGACCACCGGCACCAATCCCGCCGCGCTCACTTTCAAAGCAGCCGACAGCGCCTCGCCGCAGAATACCGACCAATCCGAGATCACGCTCACCGTCACCGCGCAGTCCATGACACAGGCCGCCGTCTACAGCTACAGCCTGAGCTACGACTATGCAGGCAACGTGACTCAGTTCAAGGATGCCACCTACAACAACGGTCCGGGCATCATGGGCACATGGAACATTACCGGTCCCGGCGGCGGCGAGGGCTACGACAATCTGAACCGGCTTACGAATGCGAGCGCCGCCTGGCCCGACGGCACCACGCAATACTTTTGCTGGCAGTACGATGCCTACGGCAACCGGCTTGAGCAGGAGTTCTCTTCGGCACAGTTCCAAAGCGGCTCGGGAGGAGCAGGCGCGTGCACGCCGCAGTCAAATGCAACGCTGGCTACCGATCTATCGAGCTACAACACCAGCAACCAGGTCACGAGCACCAACGCCCGGGGCGTAACGGCCACGCCGGGCTACGATGCTGCCGGCGATATGCAGTCCGACGGCGCCAACACATATCTCTACGACGGCGAAGGACGGGTCTGTGCCGTCTCAAGCACGCTTGAGCCTGGCTACACCACCTTTACCGGCTACCTCTACGACGCCGACGGCAACCGCGTGGCTAAGGGCGCCATCACCACCATGAGTTGCAACCCGGCCACCAACGGCTTCCAGTTTACAGAGGATTACGTGACCGGACCGGGCGGCGAAGAGCTTTCGATGCTCAACGGCTCGGGCACCTGGCAGCGGACCAACGTCTACGGTGGCGGCAAGCTGATTGGCACCTACGACCTGGTACACAACCCGGCCTACACGCCGGGCGGATCGCAGCCGGCGCAGGTTCCCTGGCTGCATCTCCATCTTGAAGACGCGCTGGGCACGCGACGCATGCAGGTCTCGGGCATGCTGGCAAGCTGGCCCAGCCGGAGATGGACTTCCAGTCGCTGCCCTACGGCGACGGCTTCTCCCAATTAGCAGACCAGTACGCCGACGAAACCGACGACGACTCCTCGCCGCTGCACTTCACCGGCAAAGAACGGGATACAGAGAGCGGCTTAGATAACTTCGGTGCGCGCTACTTCGGAAGTTCGATGGGGCGGTTCATGAGTCCCGATCCGTTGGGCGGCGACCTGACCAATCCGCAATCTTTGAATCGCTACGCTTACGTGATGAACAACCCGCTGCGGTACACCGATCCAACCGGAATGTACGTCTGCAAGGACAGCGCGAAGTGCGACTCAGATGCGGACAAAGCCTTCGAGAAGGCCCGACAAGCTGACTTGAAATCGAAGGATGCAAACGTCGTTCGTGGGGCGTCGGCTTACGGCGATCCCACGAAGGACAATGGCGTCAATGTGGCGTTCGGCGATCCCGGCAAAGGCAATGACGGAATAACATCGCATGGCTTGGGCGTGGGGCCAGACGGAAAGCTCAGGGCGGAAGAGAACGTAACCATCAGAGCTGGTCTCAGCGGTTCGGGCCTAGATGCGGTTGTTGGGCATGAAGGCAGCCACGTTGCCGATGCACAAGACTTCGTCTCAACGATGACGATGGGCGGCAACTTCGACGTGTCTAAGAACCTGAGTAAATATCAAACGGAGTTCAAAGCCTATATGGTCTCGAACTCCATCATGAACAGCCAGGGCGACAAAGCCTCGTATGGTCAGGGATGCGATGGAGGCCCCTGCATCTTGGGCTTCGGTGTTGGGCAGAGGCAGGCAGGCAACACCATCAACCAGTTGCTGGCAAATCCAGCAAATGGTTATGGCGTGACACCTAAAGCTCCGGGAGCGCTGCTCTATCCGACGCTGACGGTCCCGACCGTACCAAAGTAGAGGAGACATCTATGCAGAAATGGAGTCAGTTCGCGTTATGTCTCCTCTTGGCGGTTCCCGCCCTCGGGCAGGCGAACTCATCGGCATCAGTTCCAGCGGCTCCGATCTTGCAAGGAGCCGCCCTGCCGATGTACCCCCCAATCGCTAGAGCCGCACACATAACCGGCAAGGTGATCTTGCGAGCGACCGTAAAAAGTGGGCTGGTAGTTAAAACCGAAGTACTGTCCACAGCCGATGTCGCAAAGGGGCAGAGGTTCTTAGAATCGCCCACGGTAGAAAACCTGAAGACGTGGCGCTTCGCTCCCGACGTGACAGGCACGTTCACGGTGAGCTACACGTATGAAATATCCGGGGCGGAAACCGATGAACCGACGAACGCCAGTATCGAAATGCTTCCATCGCTGGAAGTGAAGATCCGGCCCGGCCAGTGAAGCCGACTTGGAACGACTGTGGAGCGCCGCCGTCGGTGGTTCTTCCGCGTCATCCAACTGGTGCGAGCTTGGGTCACGAGGCCGGTCACGCTCAGGGGACATCCAAACCTTAGAAGCCCGTACAGGCCGCCGCGAGGCGGCCTGTGGTGCGTCTGGGGTGGTGGGTTGATGCTCAGGGCCTACTTGCGGCGAAGAGCGACGGCGAGGGCGATGATGCCGACGATGAGCTGGGCGATGCCGACCAGCAGAGATGCGAGAGCCATCTGCGACGGTCTGTAGTTCGCCAAAATACCATCCGCATGAAAATAGCTCGATTCTTAACGGTTAAACGAGCTTGGGAAGACTCGGGAGAGTGATTAGAGAAGGGCGGAAGACTGGGGACATGATACCTATTTCCCTCGGCAGATGAACCCGGATCCGGTTCCGTTCCATGGCCCTTGCACAACGCCAATTGAATCGAAAAAGATCCAACCTTTCGTCCAAACCCTTGCAGGTAATTACACTCTCCCGTCGCACAATATCTTCAGGCAATCGAAAACCACACATGCACCCAGATCTCAATCCCGCAACCCCGAACCAGCAAAATAAGCTGCCAGAAACCGTCATTTTGCTCCCGATAAGGGCAAATAAGCCCCGTTTAAGGCCATTTAAGGGCTGTTTAAGGGCACTTAAGAGCACATCTATTTCGCTTAACCTATTAATCCTAAACGGCTTACTTGAAATTAAAGAAATACCCCCCACCCCCCTCCCTCACAGTCCCAGTGAAAATGTGAATTCCCGGCACTCCATCGCGGCCAAATTCGCATTGCAGGTAAACTAAAACCATGGCTGAGATTCAGCGTAGAAAAACCCCGACAGTCAAAATTGGCAACGTTCGCGTTGGCTGGGAGGTCCCGGCCGTTGTTCAGTCCATGACCAACACCGACACCGCCGACGTCGAAGGCACCATTGAACAGGTTGCAGCCCTCGCGCTGGCCGGCTCCGAACTGGTTCGCGTCACGGTCAATAACGAAGAGGCCGCGGTTGCCGTTCCCTTCATTGTCGACGGACTCGACAAGCGCGGCCTGCGCGTGCCCATCATCGGCGACTTCCACTACAACGGCCACCTATTGCTCAAGAAATATCCGGCGACAGCGCGCGCGCTCGCCAAGTACCGCATCAATCCCGGCAATGCTTCAATCGGCAAGAAAGACAACGACAACTTCCAGGTCATGGTGGAGTGCGCCGCCGAGAATCAAAAGCCGGTGCGCATCGGCGTCAACTGGGGTTCGCTCGACCAATCTCTGCTTGACGCGCATGATGGACGAGAACAGCAGGAAGGCCGAACCGCTGCCCGCGCGCGACGTGATGATGGAGGCGATGGTTGTCAGCGCGCTCGACTCAGCCAAAGCCGCCGAGCGATATGGGCTAAGGCATGACCAGATCATTCTCTCGGCCAAAGTCAGCGGCGTGCGCGACCTCATCGACGTCTACACCAACCTCGCTGCCCGCTGCGACTACGCACTGCACCTCGGCCTCACCGAAGCAGGCATGGGCGCCAAGGGACTCATCGCTTCTACTGCCGGCCTCGCACCGCTTCTGCTCGCCGGCATCGGCGACACCATCCGCGTCTCGCTCACGCCCAAGCCCGGCGGCGATCGCACTGAAGAGGTACAGGCCGCGCAGCAGATTCTGCAGTCGCTCGGGATTCGCAGCTTTATGCCGCAGGTCACGAGCTGCCCCGGCTGCGGCCGCACCACCAGCACCTATTTTCAGGAACTGGCCGAGCAGATCCAAAGCTACCTGCGCACCTCAATGCCCGATTGGCGCAAGAAATACCCCGGCGTTGAAGAACTCAAGTTGGCCGTCATGGGCTGCGTAGTCAACGGCCCCGGCGAATCGAAGCACGCCAATTTAGGCATCAGCCTGCCCGGCACATTCGAAGAACCGAAGGCCCCGGTGTACGTTGACGGCAAGCTCCTCAGAACCCTGCACGGCGACACCATCGTGGCTGAGTTCAAACAGATCCTCGACAACTACGTCGTGAGCCACTACGGCAAGAAGAGCGAGGAACTGGTCGGCACTCACTAACCCACGAATGTCATACTAAGCGGACTTCCCGGCTGAAAACGATTTGTCATCCTGAGGAGCAAAGCGACGAAGGATCCGCGGTTGCCTTTCGGATACGCGTATTCCTAGACGCACTTTTTTCAGGGCTTCATCGCTCTGCACGCCGCTGTAGAATGGTGTGCCATGAAATCTCTGGCCGCAACCGTGCTACTGGTTTTCCTTGTCCCCCCATCAGGTCTAAGCCCGCAAGCAGCCAGCATCTCCGGCAACGGCCAGGCTACCCATGAGGAAATCCAGCTGTCGCCGGCAGTGGCCGAGAAACTGCTAATCCACAAAGTCGATCCTAAGTGCGCTCCCTCGATGGCTCGTGTTACCGGAACGGTCGTTGTCCACATTGGGATCGGCACGCACGGCGAAGTGCAACAGCCGAAAGTCATCTCTGGCCCAAAGATGTTCGAGCCATCTGCTCTCGACGCCGTTCGTCGGTACAAATACAAGCCGTACGAAGTAAATGGAAAGCCCGTCGAAGTTACAACCTCTGTTTTTATTCATTATGATCTCTCGAACTGTCCGTGAATCGCAGCCCTGCTCGCGGCAATGGGCCTACGGTGATTTAGAGCACTGACAGAACCTCCCACGTCGATTCGAATGTTCACATGGGGATCGCTTCGAGCTCGCGCAACGTTCTAATATCGATCTTCCTCCTTGCCGCGCCAGCCTTTGCCTTCGCCGCCAAGCCCGCCCTCTGCGTACCCGCGGACCAGGCCGCGCAAATGGTCAACAAAGATGTCTGCGTCTCCGCACACGTTTACGATGTGGTCGAACTGCCCGACGGCACCCGCTTCCTCGACGTCTGCTCGCCCGACACCCCCGATGAAAAATGCCGGTTCACCGTCGTCAGCCTATGGGACGACCGCGAATACGTCGGCGAGCTCCGCAAATATCGCGACATGGACGTGCAGATTCGCGGCATTGTGCGGCCAATCCACGGGCGCGCCGAAATGGTGCTGAACCACGCGCGCCAGTTCAACGGAGGTCCGCCGAAGTTCAAGCCCAATCCGATGCTGGCGCGCGGCTTCAACGCTGAGCAGGACCGGCCCCCAATTGGCGATCCCAACCTGCGCTCGCAGGGCGGCCGCCGAGCGTTTATGAATTCCAAGGAGCAGGAGTCGCTGCCGGGCAAGTAGCAGGTCGGCGGGAATCTTGTGTCTCGACTCTGGGACATTGGATACCTCAATTCCCAATCCGCCACAGCCCAAGCTGACTTGCTGACTCGCTAACTCGCTGACTCGCTGCCCTGCGCATCCAACCTAGGCGCATACCGAGCTCCGCTGAACAAAATCACCGCCGAAATCACCATCGTTATCAACGTCGCGCCCAAACCGATGCGGAGATTGGTGTGGTCAGAAATGGCGCCGATAATCTGCGGCGAGGGAGTATCTCCGAAGGCGTGAATGCAGAATAGGTTGATTGAGATTGCCGTGGCGCGAACCGGTGCGTTCACTGAGTTCACGATTGCCGTGTTGAGCGGTCCGGTGTTGAGGAACAGGAAGAACTCGGCCGCAAACAGCGAGGGCAGCGCCCAACTGTGCGGCCCAAAGAACAGCAGCACTCCGAAGGGCAGCGTGAGCAAAACGCTCCATGCTGAAAACAGATATAGGGCGCGATGATTAGTGCGCAGCCATCTCTGGGCAATCGCGCCGCCAATCAGCGTTCCCGCGATGCCGTCAATCACCGTGATTCCGCCCACGGCCAAGCTTGAGTTCCCCATCGACAGCCCCACGGAACGGCGCAGAAACTCCGGCATCCACCAGGAGATTCCGCCCATAGTGAAGGTCAGCATGGCGAGGCCGAAGGTTGCGGTCAGGAAAGCGGGATTCCTGAGAATGCCGAGCACCGTGGTCCGTTTCAGGTCGGGCGCAATGTGGTCGTTCGAGCCGCGCTCAGGCTCGCGGCCCATGAGTCCGAAGAGAGCGGCGACGAGGAATCCAGGCAACGCGCAAACCAGAAAAGGTTCACGCCAGCCCCAATGCGATCCTATCTGCCCGCCGGCCAGGTAGCCGAGCGCCGCGCCCACAGGAATGGCGACGTAAAAGATTGAGAGAATCCGGTTGCGTTCGAGCTCGGGGTACATGTCGCAAAGCACGGCCGGCCCGAATATGCCGAAAGTAGCCTCGCCTATACCAACCAGTGCCTGCCGTACAAAGAACGTCGGGTAGCTGTGGATCCAAAGTGCTGCAAGGGTTGCCAAGCTCCATAGAGTGGCGCCGGCGACGATGAGCGGCTTGCGGCGGAAGCGGTCACCGAGCCAACCCGTCAGCGGCGCGGCAATCATGTAGAAAACAAAGAACGCCGTGCCCAGCGCGCCCATCTGCTGGTCGGTGGCGTGGAACTCGTGCTGGATGGGCTGCACCTCTCCCGACAAAATATAGCGATCAATGTAATTGAGTAGGTTGAGCGCGACGAGGAGTACAACGGTACCCAGAACGGGACCGACGAGGGCGCGGGATGGTTGGGCAGTGCTGGACAAGGAGATGGACCCCCGGGAATCTCAACAAATATCACAGCTCGATAAAGGCAGCCATGGTTTTGATGGACGGCTACGCCGCCGGCCTCGGCCATCTCGCCTCGACGGTAGTCCCGATGCCTCCCCGCGGCCGGAACTCGCCCTTTACCACTGCCCACACCGGGTCGCACGCCTTCACAATGTCTTCCAGCACCTGGTTCACGATGTTCTCCTGAAAGATGCCGAGGTTGCGGTAGCAGAAGAGATATTCTTTGAGCGATTTGAGCTCGAGGCAGCGCTCGCGGGGCATGTAGCGGATGGTGAGGATGCCGAAGTCGGGCAGGCCCGTCTTGGGACACACCGAAGTCAATTCAGGATCGTCGATCTGAATCTCATACCCTGGAAACTGGTTCTGCCAGGTCTCGATGGCGGGGAATCGGAAGTCGAGGCCGGCCTTGGCGTGCTCTTCGGTGTAACGGGGTTGCGCAGTCATAAAGTTATTTTACTTTTGGAACACCGTGAGCGGCCGGCAGGATTTTTGTGATTCGCAAGGGGTTGTTTTTGAGTCTTATATACTGACCTTGGTCAAACCGAATGGCAGAAGCAAGAACGCAATCTAGCAGGCGCTGGCTCTGGATTGGCGCAGTGGTGGTTCTGGTGGCTGTATTCTTTACAGCCCGCAACCTTTTGCGCGATCGGTTGTTGGTTCAGGAAGCCCAGGTGGTCCGTGAGCCATTGGTAAGCACCGAGAGCACCAATGGCAAAGTTGAGCCGCAGGCCAACTACCAGTTTTTCAGCCCCGTCGCCACTACTGTGAAGGCCGTCTACGTGCAGGCAGGAGATAAGGTTCCAGCCGGCAAACTGTTGATTGCGCTGGACGATGTTGAGGCGCGGGCGCGCGTGGCGACCGCGGAAAGCGGGCTCAAGACCGCCCAGGCCGCGGAATATGCCGTGGCACACAACGGAACCCAGGAGCAGCGGCAGGTCTCCGATGCTGAGATTGCTCAGGACAGGCTGGCTCGCGACCAGGCGCAGCACGATGTTGACGCGCTCGTAAAGCTGGCCGAGAACGGCTCAGCATCGGTCGCCGAGGTGGCCTCGGCCAAACAGCGGCTGGCCAGCGCCCAGGCAAGCCTGGACGCGGCTCAGAATAGCGCCCACGATCGCTATTCGCCGGCTGAAGCCGCCCGGGGCGAATCGGCGGTGCGAGACGCTCAGGCCAATCTTGAAGCCGCCCAGCAGGTTGAAGCCAGGACGCGGATTACGGCGCCAGTAGCAGGTACGATCTACAACATGGATGCGGCGCCGACGGAGTTTTCAGAGGCTGGCAAATTGCTGCTGCAGATGGCCGATCTGACGCATGAGCGCGTCAGGGCCTACTTCGATGAGCCAGACTTGGGCAAGCTGGCGGTGGGACAGCCGATCGTGATCAAGTGGGACGCGCGGCCGGGCATCGAGTGGCACGGAAGCATTGTGCGGCTGCCTGAGACCGTGGTGCAGTATGGCAACCGCAACGTGGGCGAGGTGCTCATTGAGTTTGATAACCCGAATCCCGGCCTGCTGCCGGATACCAATGTCACGGTAACAGTGACAACATCAACCCAGTCCGACGCGGTGAGCGTTCCTCGCGAGGCGCTGCACTTTGAAAACGGAAATCCATTCGTGTACAAGGTGGTGAACAACGCGCTGGTGCGGACGCCCGTGACGACAGGATCGTTCAACGTGGCCCGGCAGGCCATTCTCTCCGGCCTCAAAGAGGGCGACTGGGTGGCAACAGGTACTATCAACGGACAACCGTTGCAAGAAGGCGTTCCCATCAAGGTTGTGCGGTGATGCTGTCATCTCTCAAAAGCCTGCGGGTTTTAGCGGTATGGGTTGTTGCGGTTTTGCCGGTTACGGCTACGGCACACGCCGCCACCCAGCCTCTTGCCGAAATCAATGCAGATTTGATGGCTGGCGAGGCCGACAAGGCCTTGGCATCAATTGCAACGCTGCCCGCGGGCGGAGCGAATATCGCGCAGGCCAAGTTTCTGGAGTGCCGGGTGCGCTACACGTTGCGCCAATGGACCGCTGCGGCCAACGCATGCGCCCGCGCCGTCGAGTTAGACGGCCAGAATTCCAGCTATCACATGTGGTACGGGCGCGCCCTGGGCGAGCGAGCCAGCAGCGCATCGTTTATGAGCGCGTTTTCGCTTGGCAAACAGGTGCGCGAACAGTTTGAAACAGCGGTGCGGCTCGATCCGCGCAACGCTGAGGCGCTCTCTGACCTTGGGTCGTTCGACGTAGACGCCCCCGGAATCGTTGGCGGTGGACTGGACAAGGCCGAACAGATAGCGACGCAACTGGACAAAGTAGACCAGACCCGCGCGCATCAGTTGCGTGCCGCGATTGCCGAAAAAAGGAACGACTACGGCGCCGCGGAGCGGGACTTCAAGGCTGCGGTCGCGGATAGCGCGCACCCCGCACTCCAATGGACGGTCCTGGCCAGTTTTTACCGGCGCCGCCAGAATTGGGAGCAGATGGAGAGCGCGGTTCATAGCGCCCAGAGCGCGGAAGCAAAAGACAGGTCCGCAGCCGTTGCCCTCTATGATGGAGCCGGCGTGCTGATTGAATCCGGGCGTGATCCTCAATTGGCGGCGAAGATGCTTGAGGACTATCTGGCCAGCAGTTCAAAAACTGACGAGGCTCCAGCCTTTGTGGCTTACTACCGCATGGCGCGGCTCCAGCGACAGCTTGGCAATGGTGCAGCGGCGCAGCGCGATGAGGCTGCAGCGCGTGAACTTGCCCGCGATTACAAGCCAAAGGATGCGAAGCATTGATGAGGAAGCCGCACACCAGTTTCGCTCAATATCTGCGCACAAGGCGCATGCCGGTTGTGGCACTCGCTGTACTGGCGGCTGCATCGGTCGCTGCGCGCGCGCAGGTGTCGTTGCGCACTGTAGTTGAGCTGGCGCAGTCTAACAGCTCGCCGGTGAAACTTGCGCAGGCCGACCTTCAGAAGGCTGAATCGGGCCTGGCCGAGAGCCGCGATGCGTTTGTTCCTGCGCTCTCTTTCGGCTCGGGGCTGCCGGCGTTTCCTGAGGTTGGTTTCACCGGCAGCCTGCCGACAATCTGGGATGCGAATGTGCAATCGATGGTCTTCAGCATGCCCCAGATTCGCTACATCCAGGCGGCAAAGATGGGAGTGAAAGCCGCGAAACTGGCATTGGCGGATGCGAGAGAGCAGGTGGCTCTAGACGCATCGACAGCCTACGTCGAGCTCGACGCCATCGGTCAGGAGCTCGCCGCCGGTCACGAGCAGGAAGGTTTCGCGAGCCGTATGGTTGAGATCGAGCAGCAGCGCGTGGACGGCGGAGTAGACCCGAAGAGCAATCTTTACCAGGCACAACTCGCGGCCGCCGAAGTCAAACTGCACCGGCTGCATCTTGAAACTCGCGCAGCGACACTTGAGAAACAGCTTTCCACACTGACCGGGCTGCCGGTGGGATCGATCGCCCCGGATCACGCGAGCATTCCCGAAATTCCGGCCGTGACGGCAGAGGAGCCAGCCAAAGAAACTCCCGGCCTGGAGTCTGCCGAGATGATCGCGCAATCTCGCGAGAGGGTCCAAAAGGGCGACGAAGAACGGAAGTGGCTGCTGCCGGAGGTGGGCTTCGGTGCGATTTACAACCGCAATACGACGCTCTTAAACAGCGTCAACCAATACTTCAACGGGAAGTTTCTGCCGGCGAACAACTTCAGCAGCGGGTTCTCGATTCGCCTTCCGATCTTTAATTTTGAGGATCGCGACAAGGCGCGAGAGTCGGCAGCCGACGCGCTGCGGGCGCGGGTCGAGGCCGAACAGGCGCAGCATCAGAATGACATTCAGATCGCGCAACTGTCCGGGTCACTGCGCGAACTCGACACTCTGGCCCAGATTGCCACGCTGAAGCAGGAGATTGCCGCCGAGCAGTTGAACAGCATTTCGGCGCAACTGGAGCTGGGCAACGGCACCAGCGGCGCGAATGCCCAGCCACAGCTCAGTCCCGAGGCCGAGCAGCAGGCGCGCGTTGACGAACGCCAGAAATATATCGATGCCCTCGACGCCGGCCTTGACTTGAGCAAGGCGCGGCTCGACCTGCTACGAGCTCTCGGTCACATGCAGGACTGGCTCAACGAACTGGGAACTAAGTATTATGTTACCAGCCGCCACATCCGCGGAATCCACAGAAATGGTAAAATTAAAGGGATGTCTACGCCACTGAAAACCCTCTTCCTGAACCCACCGTCGTTTAAGAACTTCGACGGCGGCGCGAGTTCACGCTGGCCTGCCACACGCGAGATCGAGTCCTACTGGTACCCGGTCTGGCTCACCTACCCGGCCGGCTTGCTTGAGGGCTCGCGTCTGCTCGACGCCCCTCCGCATCACGTCTCGGCGAAAGAGACCATCGAGATCTGCAAGAGCTTCGAATTTCTCGTGCTCTTCACCTCGACCGTGGGATGGGAGGGCGATCAGCGGCTGGCAGAGACCATCAAGGCGGCGAATCCTGCAATCAAAATTGCGTTCGTCGGGCCGCCGGTCACAACCGATCCGGACCGCGCATTGAATGAGTGCTCGGCGCTCGACTTCATCTGCCGCCGCGAGTTCGATTTCTCAGTGGTGGAGTTCGCCAAGGGCAAGCCCCTTAACGAAATTCTCGGCATCAGCTACAAGCAGGACGGCAAGATTCGTTCACAACCCCGACCGACCGCAGGTCGAAGACCTGGACGCAATGCCCTGGGCCACTAAAATTTACAAGCGCGACATGGATGTGACGCGCTACAACGTGCCCTTTCTGCTGCATCCTTACATCGCCCTCTATTCAACGCGCGGGTGCCCTGCGCAGTGCACCTTCTGCCTGTGGCCGCAAACGCTGAGCGGGCACGCCTGGCGCAAGCGCTCGACAGACGACGTTGCCGCGGAGCTCAAGTGGGCCAAGGAAAACTTTCCCGAAGTGAAGGAGTTCTTCTTCGACGACGACACCTTTAATATTCAGAAGGTCCGCACCATTGAGCTGTGCGAAAAGCTCAAGCCGCTCGGCATCATCTGGAGCTGCACCTCGCGCGTGACCACCGATCACGACACTTTGAAGGCGATGAAAGAAGCCGGCTGCCGCCTGCTGATCGTCGGCTTCGAGTCCGGCGACCCGCAGATTCTCAAAAACATCAAGAAGGGCGCAACCGTTGAACGGGCGCGGGCATTCGCAAAAGATTGCAACGACCTCGGCCTGGTAGTTCATGGCGACTTCATCCTCGGCTTGCCCGGCGAAACCAAAGAATCGATTCGCAATACTATTGACTTCGCCAAGAGCCTCGATGTTGAAACCATCCAGGTGTCTATCGCGCACGCTTACCCTGGCACCGAGTTCTACGAGTACGCCAAGGTAAACGGATTCATCACCAACGAGCGCATGGAAGACGGCGGCGGCCACCAGATGGCGCATATCGAATATCCCGGCCTGCCTGTGGACTACGTGATGGAGATGGTGCACCGCTTCTACGACGAGTATTATTTCCGGCCGAAGGCGGCGTTCCGCGTGGTTTGGAAGGCGATTCGTGAACCGCGATCTGCCCCGCCTCTACGTTGAGGCCAAAGTCGTTCCTTAAGCTGCGCGCGCAGCGCAACAAGCAGGTGAAGGAGTCGCGCAAGCAGCAGGCTGGGCCGCCGGCAACCCAGGGCGCGGGCGCGTAAACCTTTCATCGATACACTTCAACGCGAGGGCGGCGCTCATCTACGAGTCCGCCCTCGTTTTCTTGCATCCAAGAAAGAACTGCTCACCACATCAGGATGGCTCATCACTCCCTCAATCCGCGGCAGTACCTGATTCTGGGGTTGGTAGCCGTATGTGCGCCGCTCGGCGATACCTGCCTTTCTCGCGGGATGACAAGAGTTCCCACCATCTCGCTGTCGCATCCGGGCGCGCTCATCGCCGCTGTATTTACGCCGTGGATCGCGTCGGGCATCGCGCTGCTGATCGGATTCTTCGCAAGCTACCTTACTGCACTTTCCTGGGCCGACCTCACCTTTGTTCTTCCTGCGACAGCATTCGGCAACGTGATTGTGGCCTTCCTGGCGCGCTTCTGGCTTAACGAGCCAATCTCCATCGAGCGATGGATCGGCATTGCGCTCATCACACTGGGAGTAGGTTTTGTTGCGCAGGGTCCTTCCCTCACCGAGCGGCCCGCGCCTGAACCTGCGCCTGAAGAGGTGGAGGCGAAATGACAGTTCCCTTCTCCACTTTCCAACCGGGCGTGTGGGCGGCGACTGCCATGATTGCTTCGGTGGTACTGAGCTCGACTGCGGGCGAAGTGCTGACGGCGGCGGCCATGAAGTCGATCGGCGATCTGGACCTCATTCGCGCCCGCTCAGGAATGAAGGGCGCGATTCGCGCCGTCGTCACCTGTCCGCTGTTTTTCGCCGGAGTGTCTTTTCTTGCCTTCGCATTCTTCGCGCTGCTCTTCGCCTTGAATCACCTGAATCTGAGCCTGGTTGCGCCGGCCTCAGCGTCGCTCACACTCGTAACCAACGCTATCGCCGGCAAATTCTTCCTCAAAGAGAATGTCGACCGCCGCCGCTGGGCCGCGGCCGTGCTGGTCTGTGTCGGCGTGTACCTGCTGGCGCACTGAGTCCGGGCGCATTGGCACTTCGCTATACGGCCTGATGCGAAGTGTCCGTCTTCGGCAATATCGCCAGCGCAATGGCAATGCAGATGATGGATACTGCCGACATTGCCGCCGGCTTGGCCGAAACATAGATCGCGGCAATCGCAATCCCAATAATCTGCCAGACAATAATGCCCCACGCGATGGCACGCACGCCACCATCGCCACGCCGCGCCATCGCTCCCAGAATCCACGTCACCCACGTTCCAAAAAGCTGCGCCGTCGTAATCGAGAGCCCAAACGCCCTGTAGAAATGGCCGTAAGAGTAACTGCCGCCATTAATGGTGAAGCTCACTCCGTTCATGCCATTCCACACCGCCATCCCATCAGCCGATGGCGGCCGCAGACTAAGAAAGCCGATGGTGTGCAGGACAGCAAAGAGAAACATTACGATTGCCGCGATGCGGAACCACAGCGTAGCCTTCATTCGCTCTCTCCTGCCTTAGCCGCGTACTCCGCAAGCACTCCGTTCCAACCGCCTTCGGATCCCACCGCTCCTTGCATCAACTCCCAGCCCTCGCCATGCCGCTCGAAATTCCGATGCTCAAGCTCGACCAAGGTCGTTCCGTCATCCGCCGGAGTAAACAAAATCTCCACTTCGCTGCAGCGGCTCAAGTCGGCTTCGTATTTCCAGTCCGGCGTCACGTGCCATGCAAAGGTGAATCGATGAGGAGGTTCCCAGGCCAGCACTGAAGCCCATGGGCAGTTCGCGCCATCCTCCTGCACGGTGTAGATTGCGCCGCCCACGCGCCCTTCCACCACAATCCCCTTCATCGGCGAGCTGCCAATATGGTGGCTCTTCGGCCACCACGTGTCCATCTCCTCTGCGAAGACGCGGAATGCGCGCTCCGGCGTGGCCTTCACTCGTACGCTTCTGCGTACAGGCTGCATCGTCGCCTCAATTTGTTGGGCGCCGGCAGCGCCTTGCCCGCTCATGGTTTCAGCTTGCTCCATAGATCACTCCTCTTCGATTTTTGATTTGAACGCATCGAGGGCTTCGCCCCAAAACTTTTCGAAGTACGACCGCAACGCCGCAAATCCTCGCGGATCGAGCCGGTAATAGTTGCGTGTTCCTGCAGATTCGCTCTTCACCAGATGTGCCTGCTTCAAAACCCGTAGATGTTGCGAAACTGCCGGCCTGGTGACGGGCAGGCCGCGCGCCAACTCGCCCACCGGCAGCGGTCCCCGCCGCAACCGCTCCAACAACGCCCGGCGTGTCAAGTCGCCAATCGCGTCGAGTTGTCGTTCTTGGTAAGTCCCCACTAACGGTAAGTTACTGCTTACCGTTATCAGAGTCAAGAGATTTTTTTCCTGAACCTTTTGTCCATCACCGCAGGAATATCAGCGGCTCCTGGTCAGCGGCAATCCCGGTCTTCGGGCATCGCCTCTGTTAAACTTGCGCGCATGGTGTGGAAAAGGGAGCGCGAGCGGGTGCACGAATATGCTCGGAATCTGCAGACGAGTCTCATCGAGAGTCTGCATGACGCAGACGTGCAAATTGAAGTGACCAACAAAGGCGGTGGCATTCAGGTGTCCTCTCGCGCAGGGTCGACCGAGCGTTCATGCACCACTCATTGTTTTCATGTGGGGTCTCTTGCGCCGGGACTCCTCTGCCCGGAATTCCTGACCTATTTTTGTGAGCAGGCCAATCGCGTTGCGGTAGGCAGGTCACAGTCTGAATCTGCGATGTCGTCGTCCGTGGAGCGGTGGCTCAGGAATGCGAGTCTAGAAGCTCTCTACTCAGAATTTCAATTTGTTGACGAGAAAAAACGCCGTCTTTCCAGTATCCAAGACTTCGTCTTGCACGCGTCTCCAGAATTGGAGCCCGGTTCGAAGATCGTGATGTTCCATTCGCGGATGCCTGAGTTTCTGAATCTTCATTTTCAAGGCGAGACCCGGTCGGCCGTCGTCTACGTAGCCGAGACCAGAACGCATGCACGTTTCCTTTGGGACGAAACCGAGCTTTTTCGCACGGAAGTCCAGGATTTGCCAGTTTTCGTCTCATTGCTGAAAAGGTGGATCTGCGACAATGCTATGCCATCGCCGCTTCGAGTCGAATTCCCATGGCTCGCGATTGGCAAGCTGGCGGATTTCTACGAAGCGGGCAATTCAATTGAAGGTGAGTTTCTTGAAAGCTGGGATCGGATCCAAAGTTTCTTTGACGATCATTGCTTTCCACCCAGAGCCCCGGCACTCCAACTGATTTCCGAACTTCGCGCGAGGGGTTTTGAAAGGACCCTTCGTGCTGGCCAATCGATTCGGACATTGATTCTGTCGCGTTCGCGCCGGCACGGGCTGCGGCAGGGACAGCCTTGTATCAGGATCAACTTCGAGCTCTCGGGGGATACGATGCGCGTGGAGACGATCTTCACGGAAGAAAAACGCATCCAAAGCCTGCCAGTTGCTTTTTCCCAGACTTTTGATGAGGCGATCACAAGACTGTCATCGTTCGAAATTGACTGACAATCCACCGGATCACAAGAATCGCATGAATCCCTGCGGCTTGAGGTCGGGGGCCAGAAATTTTCGCGGCGTGTTGATCATGGCGCAAAGAGCTTCAGCCGCGAGATGCCCGCTGCGTGCCGCACTTTCCATTGTGGAAGGCCAGCCGGTCGCGGTCCAGTCGCCGGCAAGAAACAAATTCGGCCACGGTGACCCGGCTGCTGCCGGCCGATACGCGTCGATCCCCGGCGGCACGCCAAACGTTGCTCGGACTTCCTTGACCAGCGCGGCTTTCAAGAGTTTCGCCGAGCGGACTTCCGGAAAGAATTCGGCCAGCTCAGTGACCGCTTGAGCAATGGCCTCGTTGCGTTCGCGGGCCGCAAACTCCCGAGAGGCGCTCTGCACCAGCTCAAGGTAGCTGCCCTTCACATTGCGCCACGGCTGCAGCCGGCCCTTGTTATACATCCAGTGAAGCTCGCGGTCGAGCAGGACAGCATGTGGCAAATCTGTAATCTGGCGATCGAACCACAGATGCACGCTCGAGATGGGCCAGTGCTCGTGGTGGTTGATTTGTGCGGACAAAGCATCGGCGCCCTCGGATGGCGGCAGGCTGGGAATCAGCTTGGCAGTAGCTTCAAAGGGCAGCGCGACAATCAAGAAATCCGTGAGCAGCGGACCGTTGCGCGTGGCGACGGTCCACATTAAGGACTCTTCGTCCCACTCGGCAGACTCGACATTGGAGTTCAAAAAGAGCTCTGTCTCTTTGCTCCTCAAGAACGCTTCCGCGCCCGCATAAAGTTGGCTCAGCGGCACGGTGCTCATGCCCATCCGGCCGGCCTCGGCCGAGTTCATGAACAGCTCTCGGATCACCTTGGCGGCGTAAGGCACGGCGATGGCGTCGAGGTCGGCGTTGAGTGCGCTCGCGATCACCAGTCGCCAGAACCGCTCAACCGCACCGGAAGTTTGCTTGTGCCGCACCAGCCACGCGCTGAGGAACTCCGTCCCTTGGGCCTTTGGATTAACTCTTAGGATGGCAGAAAATCCACGCGCCAGCGAGAGCTTGTCAGCAAATGTGAATGCATGCGCCGTCATCATCTTTGGCAGGCCGTGCAGCGGCGCCGGCAGTGGCGATGGTCCGAGCTCGGAGCGCCGGCCGCCGGGCTCGATCATCGTCATGCCGCTGGTCCAATGAATCTGATCCAGAACGCCGATGCGCTGGTAGAAAGCAATCAGATTGGTGCAGCAGCCGAAGAGTACATGCTGGCAGTTGTCGATAACTTCGTTGACGCCCGGATGCAGGTACGAACTCGCGCGCCCGCCAAGGTAGCCGCGCCGCTCGACGAGATGCACGCGCAGGCCCGCCCCAGCAAGAGCGCAGGCCGCGCTCATGCCCGCAACGCCGCCGCCGATGATAGCGACAGAGCGTGATTCGGTTTGTGATGCATTCGTCAAGAGGTTTGAGTTTCAGCCAAAGACCCTCACCCACGCTATCCGCGCAAGCCCTGCGCCAAGAATTGCGAGTTTCTTCGCAGTTGGCACGCTGGCGCGGCGCGTAAATACATCGTAGTCGGCGGCAACGATGCGTTTGAGCAGTTCGTGATAGATGGAAACCAGCACCCGCAGTGCGGGGCGGCTCTCTGGCTCGATGAGCGGCAGCAGCTTCTCAGAAGACCTGTAATACTCTTCTGCGCGATCGGCGACGGACTTGAGCAGAGCGCGCTCATTCACGGTGGGCGCGACTCCCGGCGCGCGATTGAGCAGCGAGCCGAGCGAAACGCCATGCGTCGCCAATTCGTCAATCGGCAGATACACGCGATTGCGAGTGGCGTCCTCAACCACGTCGCGCAGAATGTTGGTGAGTTGGAAAGCGATGCCGGTTTCTTCAGCGAATTTTTCGGCGCGCGTGTCGCTGAAGCCGAAGATGCGAATGCACACCAGTCCAACGACTGACGCTACCAGATAGCAATAGCGGTAAAGATGCGCGAAAGTTGCGTAAGTGTCGGGAGCCTCGTTGCTATCATGTTCAAGGTCCATTGTCACGCCCGCAACCAGCTCGTCGAGGAGCGAGACTGGGATATTGAAGCGTGCCACCGCGTCACGCACTGCAATAAAGACTGGATCGGAAGTGACCGCACCGGCGGCGGCCTCACGCCATGCCGCGAGCCAGCCATCGATATTGCGCCTGCGTTCATCACGCGAGATAGACTCATCGTCGGCAAGGTCGTCTGCCTTGCGCATGAAGGCGTAAATGGCGCAGATTGCATTGCGACGATCAGCGGGCAGCGTAACGAAAGCATAGTAGAAGTTCTTGGCTTCCCGCCTGGCGATGGCCCGGCACTGCGCGTATGCATGGTCGAGTGTCATGCTGCTCGATGCAACGGTCAAGCCGCTTTCCCGGTGGTGGTGGCTCCCAGGCGCAGAAACGGCAGCGCTTTACCGCCGAGCGCGCGCAGTGCGAGCGAAAGCTTGGTTCGTTTCGATATGGCGGGCCGTGCGCTTAGCACATCGTAATTCTGGCGCTCGATGGCGCGCAGAATCTCCAGGCCGCCGCGACTGAACAGGTCAAGATCGAGGGCCAGATCGCGATTCACACGAGCGATGAGCGGCAGCCCCTGCTCGAAGAGCGAACGCGCGAAATCAACCTCGTAGCGCATAAGCGCGCGGAACTCCGGCGTGGCAATTCCCTTCTTGATGGTTTCGTCGCTTACTCCGAAGTGGCGCATGTCGGCCTGCGGAAGGTAGACTCGCCCCTTGGCGAAGTCCACGCACACATCCTGCCAGAAGTTGGCAAGCTGCAGCGCAGTGCAGGTCAGATCGGAGAGCCTGAAGTTCCCTTCTCGAACATTCACGCCTGCTTCGCCACTGGCGTAAAGAACTAATTGGCCGACCGGATTGGCCGAATTATGGCAATAGCCAAAGACGTCGTCCATGGTCTCGTAGCGCGTAACAGTCTGGTCCTGACGGAAGGCAACGAGCAGGTTGGCGAATGGCTCCTTTGGAATTCCGCAGGTGCGCATAGTCTCAGCCAGTGCGACAAAAACCGGATGACGGGCGCGGCCTTCGTAGCAGGCGTCCAGCTCGCGGCCCCAAAGATCGAGGAGCGCCATTGCTGCGGCAGTGTCGGGCACTTCATCGCCGAGATCGTCGGAGATGCGGCAGTAGGCGTAGATTGCATGGAAGTGCGGACGCAGCGCCCTGGGCAGAAACCAGGTTGCGACGTGGAAGTTCTCGTAGTGGGTCTCAGCGAGCCGACGACAATAGGCCAGCGCCTCTTCGAGCGACGGCGCAACGTCGGGGATGCGATAGGCAGGCGGAAGCGCAGCCCAGCCGCGGGCAATGAGTTCGTCGGTTTGTGCGGCGGTTGACATGGGTGCCTGCGTATACATCAAGGCCTACCGATATTTTAGTCGGAGTCAATCGGCAAGGACGAAGCCGAGCCCGATAGTTTGTTCTCACCCCACCCTTTGGGCAAAGAACGCCCAAAGAGTGGGCAACCCTCTTTCTTGAATGGTTCAATTACGGCACAATCGCGGTCTTGATCTCGGTGGAGCGATTCATAAGCTTCTCAAACACGCGGTTAAGCTCGTAGAGATTGGCACGGCCAGTAATAAATGCGCCAGCCTGGAAGCGTCCGCCGGCGATGATCTCAAGTGCTTTGCGGCAGATGGCCGGCGTGTGGTGGAAAGTGGCGCGAAGGGTAATGTCGCTGTAGTGGATGCGATTGGTGTCGAGGTTGATGCGTGTGTTGGCCGCGCAGCCGCCGAAAAAGTTTACCGTGCCGCCCTTGCGAACCAGCTCGACAGCCTCTTCCCAAGCCTGCGGAACGCCAACCGCTTCAATCGCGATGTCGACGCCGCGGCCTTGGGGTGTGAGAGCGCGGGTCTCCTTCACGGCTTTGCGGATCAAAGAGGTTTGCACCACGTGCGCTGCGCCGAGTTGCTTTGCCGCCTCGACCTGGCCGTCGTGCTTCACGAGAGCAATCACTTGGTAGCCGGCGAGAGCGGCGACGTGCAGCATCATTAGGCCGAGAGGGCCGCCCCCAATGATCGCCACAATATCACCTTCGCGCGGGTGCGAGTCCTCAAACCCATGAACGGCGCAGGCCAGCGGCTCAGTCAGCGCAGCGTGCTCAAGCGGCACGTGATCGGGAACCCGCAAAGTATTCTTGGCAACAATGCGTTCGGGAATGCGGATGAATTCCGCGTAGGCGCCATTGTTAAAGAGCAGATCGTCGCAGAGATTCTCCTGCCCGCGCTGGCAGAAGTAGCATTCACCGCAGGGGGCTGAATTGAGCGCAACCACGCGGTCTCCGCTGGCAAAACTGGTAACGCCTTCGCCGGCCTCGACGACCGTCCCGGCCAGTTCGTGGCCAAAGAGCGCAGGAGGAACAATCATCCGCGCGTGGTAGCCGCGGCGAAAGACCTTCAGGTCGGTGCCGCAGGTGAGAGCCGCGCCCACGCGCACGATCAACTCACCAGTTGCAGCCTTCGGAATCGGAACCTGCTCGATGCGCACATCCTCGCGGCCGTGCAGGATGGCGGCGCGCATGGTGACGCGCCCTGGGATAAGCGCATTCTCAAGGGTCTTGCGGCCCTGGTGGACGACGGACTCGACCTTCTTGCGTCCTTCAACGACGACCGTCTCGACGGTATTCAGGCCAGCCTCGACGACCGTCTCAACTGTATTCAGACCGCCCTCGACCACGTTCTCAACTCTTTTGCGGCCTTCTTCGACAACATTCTTGACAGTCTTTTTGCTGCGGAGGATCGCGGACTTTACCGGACTTGCCATCCATTTCCCCCTTACCTGGCTCCAGCCCCCGCGACCGGCTCAATCATGATTTTCATTGAACCCGGTTGGGGGTGTGAGGCGATTTCGATAGCTTCGACGGCCTGCTCAAGCGGGAAGCGGTGCGAGATGAGCTGTGTGAGATCGAAACCGTTGCGGTAGCCGTCGAAGATCAGGCTGGTGACCTCATCGAGAATCGGGAACGATGAAGAGTATGAGCCCAGCAGGGTCTTCTCGTCCACACAAACCGCCGCCGGGTCAATGGTGGCCTCGCCGTGCTGGGTCTGGGCGAAGAGCATCACCTTGCCGCCGGGTCTAGCCGCATCCATGGCGGTGCGGATAAGGGCGTTGCCGCCAACAGCCAGGATCACTGCATCTGCGCCGCGGCCCTCGGTCTCGGCAATAACCCGCTCGACTACGTTCTCAGATCCGGCATGAATGGGATGCGTGAGGCCGAATCGCGCCGCAATGGCGTGGCGCTCGGGAAACAGGTCCGATGTAAGCACGCGCGCGCCGATGCGCTTGGCAAGCGAAGCATGCATCAGCCCGATGGGGCCCTGGCCGATCACAAGAACCGTGTCGTCGGCCTGCAGATTGAGCAGCTTCACTCCCTTAAGCACCGTATTGAGCGGCTCGATAAACGCGGCCTGCTCGAACGGAACGCCATCAGGAATCGGCACCACGCCGCGGTTCTCGACAACGAAGTCCAGCACGCGGATGTACTCGGCAAACCCGCCGCCCGATGGCTCAAAACCCGCGGTGGCGCCGGTCTTCTTATAGAGCGGACACTGGGCGGGCGTCTGCTTGCGGCAGTAATAGCACCCGCCGCAGGGCACGTGGTGGAAGCTCATCACGCGGTCACCGACGGCAAAGCGCGTCACGCCTTCGCCTACGG
This sequence comes from uncultured Acidobacteriaceae bacterium, assembly GCA_963836635.1. GTDB lineage: Bacteria > Acidobacteriota > Terriglobia > Terriglobales > Acidobacteriaceae > Telmatobacter. The sequence continues at coordinate 28,112 of CAWILB010000021.1, forward strand.
CGGCAACGGTTCCGGCCATCTCGTGGCCGAAGATGCGCGGGGCCGAGTGGGACCCCATGTGGATCTTCTTCAGGTCGGTCCCGCATATGCCGCAGGTCGCAATCTTGATCAGCAGTTCGCCTCGTCCAATGCGCGGCACGGGAACGGTCTCAATGCGCATGTCGTTAATGCCGCGGTAGACCACGGCGCGCATGGTTTCGGGAACGCGGGTTTCTGCAAGGGTTTCAGCAGCGGAGATCTGAGTGGCCATTCCGTTTCCTGATATGAATTCAAGCCTCGAGGAGGTTCAGGACCAATTCCGCGATGCCTTGGGAAGCCTTTCTGCTATTTTCGCCCATTTGGATGAGTGCGGGCCAGTGCCACGGACGGAACATGGCGTAGAGGACGAGGCGCGCCGTCTCCAATTGGCCTGTTGGCGAGAGGAAACGATTGAAATCAGGCAGCTTGGCGTCGAGCCCGTCGCTCACTCCCTTGATGCAGTAGAAAGGGATTTCGCGCATCAGGGCCAGGCGGGCAATGGCGGCAGCTTCCATGTCGACCAGGGCGGCCTGGTACGCGGCAGCCAGGCGGAGTTTTTCATGGTGGCCAGCCACTGCCGGGGCGGTAACGAGCCACTGATCGCCCGCGCCGGCATCGCATCGGAAGCGTTCGCCGGTGCGCGCGTCGATCACTCCGGCGACATTATGCGCCGAGCCGGGAGCAAGATGGGGCTTTAGCGCGCCAGCCCATCCCAGCGAAAAAACCAGGTCGATGGGTCCGCCATCTTCAATAGCGGCGAAAGCGCGGGTTGCGGCAGCCTGGCCGGCCCCGGCGCACGCGGCAATCCACTCTTCTTCCTCGTTACGCACCGCCCAGAAGTGCACGCTGTTGCGAGAACTGTGCGGCCAGCCTCCGTCTTTGCCGCCCTCGACGACGGTCTTGACCAGCGGCCTGAGCTCGCCGGGAAATGCGGCTATGAATGCGGTGCGGGTCATCGGGTGGGCACAGAGAGAAGCCTTACTCAGTGTGACACCCCCCCCTATTCCTGTAAATAAGCAGCTTGTTTTCTTAGGGATAGCTTTAGAATTTCTCTCCAAATATTAGAAACTGCACAACTTATCGTGAAGTGTCAGAAAATAGAGAGCTTAAGGGCCTGCCTGTCTTCCGGCCAGGAGCTGAAATGTTCGATTTGAGCCTATGGCCAGTTTCACTGGTAATGCGGGCCCGAAATGATGATGCCTCAAAGGGCAGTAATTCACTGCAATCAGGTTCGAGTCATACGCCTCAGCGTACTCATGCGTTAGAATTCATCATCAATCGTTCTCGCGAAAACCTATGAAATGCTTGAAATGTGGCGCAGACGTCCCCGTCGACTCAACCAGCAGACTATGCCCTATCTGCTTCAATGCTCAGAGTGAGCGGCGATTCAAGTTGCTTCTTGGCGTATGCGTGGGCGCTCTCGCGGTTCTGGTTTTCTTCGCCATCGCACTCACAATCGGATTAGGCAAGATCGGTCGGAATGCTGACCAGCCGCCTTCTGCCGGCGGCGCGTCGCCCACCGAATCCTCTCAAAATCAGACCACAGTTTCGTCGACGCCCGACCACCCTCATTGGGTCTACAACGCGCTCCAGACGGATGCCGGGACCAAAACGATCCGATTCGGTTGCATCCAATCCGATGAAATGGTGCACCTCAACTCTCCACACATGGACGCATTCGCGCGCCTCTGCCTCAGAACCGATGGCGCAGTTCTTCTGATTCTGAATGGCGAAGGACAACTGCTCAGCGGGGAGGGACACGACGCCACGATCAGGTTTGGCAATGGCCCGCCAGATTCCTTTTCGCTGGAACAACCCGCGGATTACTCGACGAACAGCGCTTTCATAGAGCCGGCGAGCCCCTTGTTCGCCGCTGCGGAAGCGGGAAAGAAAATCACGATTGAAGCGACATACTATAAGGCCGGAGAACAGACCGTGAGCTTCACCCCTCCCGAGCCGCTGAAGTTGAAGTGAACCCCCAGGAAACTGCGCCGCGTTGAAGCGACGCGGCAACGGTCTTATTGCGGCGCGTGGTCCTGGATAATTTTGAACAGCCGTGAGCGATGGCAACGGGACTCGTCGGCGCAGGCGCAACCGATGGCAATAGGCGTGCGGGCGGCGATGGCTGCGAGGAACTCCACAGTTTGGCGGCCGGTGGCATTCGAAAGTAGCTCGCGTTCGTAGCGGTCAAATGCAGCTTCGCGCTGGGCGGTCGTTCCGGACATTTGTTTCTTGATAACAGCCACAAGCTTTGCGCTCGGCGCGAGCACGGGCAGCCATACGTCGAAGTAGCCGTCGGCGGCCCAACGGTCCTTGGGAACGCCGCGCGGCGGGAAGCGCGTGACGCCGACACGCAGACCCTGGTTGGGCTGGGCGGGTGTGCCGATCTGGAAGGTGGTGAGGTGGAGTTTGGCGGGCATAGTGTGCCTCGGATCGATTGTGGAGTGACGTGTGTGCGGGTCGGGGACCCGCACGACAACCGGTCAGGAGACCGGCGCTACAAGCTCATGGCGCGTAGCCGTTGGCGCGGAACCACTCGATCGCGGCGCGCATGGCCGGATAAACAGGCGCAATGCGGAAGCCTAGTTCCTGCTGGGCGCGCGCACTCGACGCATACATTTTCTTGCGGCCCATGCGCACCTCTTCCAGCGTGGCGCGCGGTTCCTTGCCGCGGATGCGGCCGGTGACGATCTCTTCAAAAAATGCGTAGGTGGCGGCGACAGCGAATGGAATTTTGACCGTGGGCGATGGGATGCCGGTGATGGCCGACATTTTGTCCAGGATCTGTTTGAGGGTGAGATTTTCGCCGCCGAGAATATAACGGCGGCCGGGCGTGCCCTTGGTCAGAGCGAGCACATGCGCCCGTGCAACTTCGGACACGTCGACGAGGTTGAGCCCGGTGTCCATGTAAGCGGGAAACTTTCCATTCAGAAAGTCGAGAAAGATTCGCCCCGTGGGCGTAGGTTTCTGGTCATTCGAACCGATAGGGCTCGTCGGATTCAGAATCATGACCTGCTGACCATTTTGCGCGGCGGAGATTGCTTCCAGCTCGGCCATAAACTTGGAGCGCTTGTAGTGGCCCACCATGTCGTCTGAGTGACACCGGCGTGTCTTCATTGATTACGATGCCATCGCTGCGGAAGTGCATGGTGGCAACGCTGGATGTGTACACGACGCGCCTCACACCGGCCTCGCGAGCCATGCGCAGCAGTTCGTGCGTTCCTTCCACGTTGGCCTTGTACATGGCGGCGGGATCGGGAATCCAGAGGCGGTAATCGGCGGCGACGTGAACCACCGCGTCAGCTCCGGCCATTGCGGACTTGAGCGAATCGGGCTCAGCCAGATCTCCCACAACTGTGTCGCCCGCGATGCCTTTAAGATTTTTCAGGTTGCTGGACTTGCGCACGAGGAGCCGCAACGCCGCGCCCTCGCCGGCCAAAGCTTTGGCTACGTGGTGGCCGACAAAGCCGGTGGCGCCTGTAAGGAAAATCTTCATGGTCGAGCAAATAAGCGAGACAGCAAGTCAGCAGGTCAGCGAGTCAGCCAATAAGCTGGTTGCTGATGTGATTTTACGATGCTGGGGCCCCGCAGCGAACGACGTTGAATCTGTGCGTAAGATTGCGGCAGCTCAGAGGGCAGCGAGATTCGTAGGTGCGCGAGATTAATGCCGGGAGGGCTGTGTGAAGAAGAGTTTTACGGTCGAATACGTTGAGTATGTGTCCGATCTGCCGTTCGAGAAAGTGATTGAGGCTTTTGAAAACGCCACTGGCAGTGTTGAGGGCGGCGGATTCAGGAGGATTGCGGTGGAAGCGCAAGGCCTTGAAGACTTTGAGCGTCTGGTGAGGGAGCAGGAGCGTACCAGCGGCTTTATGCGCTTTCTAACTGTGGATCATGGCGCGTGGATGAAGGATTTCGAGGGAGGGACTGCGCAAGCGAAGATGTACACCATCGGCAATCCGCTGATTGCGCGCACCATTCTGCGGCATGAAATGGCTGCGGGCTTGAACGTGCCGGTTCGCGTACATATCTTTGAAGACGCCGAAAAGAAGGTGCACTTCGGCTACCACCAGCCAACGAGCCTGATGTCGGTGTATGGAAATACCGAGGTGATGAACGCGTGCGAGGTACTTGATGCAAAGCTCGTTCGGCTGGCGAGATCGGTGACGGCAGCAGGGTAATGCAGAAATGCATTATAATGAGGTTGCGCTGACTCGGAGGCAACTATGGCGACGTTGACGGTGACATCGAGGGGCCAGGTGACGTTCAGAAAAGAGGTGCTTCAACACCTGGGCGTAAAACCTGGAGAAAAGATTGAGCTGGAGCTACTGCCTGGCGGGAAGGCCGCACTGCAGCCGGCGAGGAAAAAGGGGAAACTCAGTGAACTCGCAGGAATCCTGAAGGGCAAGACAAACGGGACACGGCTGACGATCGAAGAGATGGATGAGGCCGTAGGCGAAGCCATCGTTAGAGAATTCGAGCGGGGCATCCGGCGATGAAGATCGTCGCCGATACAAATGTCCTGCTCCGTTTTGTTCTGGCTGACGACCCAAAGCAGTACAGGTCAGCCAAAGGGGCGCTGGAAAAGGCCACGGCGGTGCTTGTTACAAACCACGCTTTATGCGAAATGGTTTGGGTGCTGCGCAGCCGTTACGGAGTATCGCGGGACAACCTGGTGGCAACAATCTCCCTTGTGCGTGAAACGGAGAATGTTCTTTTGGACTTGCAAGCAGTGAATGCAGGCATTGCAGCGTTGCGGTCAGGCGCTGACTTTGCCGATGGTGTGATTGCCTATGAGGGTGCGTGGCTGGGCGGTGAGACGTTTGTTTCGTTCGACAAAAAGGCTGTGGCGGCGATCGAGAAGCAGGGGCAAAAAGCGAAACTGTTGAAATAATGCCGATCTCTGATCTCTGAGAAGAATTAATCCAGCTTGTCAGGCACCAGCGCAATGCCTTTTTCGCCGGCGGCTTTGCGCTCATTGTAGGCCTTCACCCAGTCTTCCCAGTGCTTGCCGGCGGCGCGGTCTTTGCCGGTGAACTCGAGGCGCGCCACTTCGGCATAACTCAGCTTGCGCTTGTCTGTGGCCTTGGGCGTGAAGTACTGCACCCATGACTCGGCGAGCGAGGAACCGGTGGAGCGGTTGAAGATGTAAGCCTCAATCACTTCGCCGGACTTGGTGGTGATGGTGACGTCGCCGCGATAGTCGAAAGCCTTTTCCAGGGCCTGGCGCACGTCTTCGTCGCTGGCAAATTCGGGAATCAATCCTTCAAGATTCTCGTGCTTGAAACCCGGAACAACCTCGAACGCTTCAACTTCTTCGCGTGTGTATTTCAGGACTTCGGCGCTCATAAAACCTTTCAGCGGAGCTAGCGGTGTTAGCGTTGCTAGCGGAGCTAATGTCTTGCATGGCTGAAGCCATGCGTGAATGCGAGAAAAGCATCGTCCCTACGGGACTGCAATCTCTATTGGGCCAGCATTCCCCACGTTAAAGCGCGGGGCTAATATCCGCTGCGCCTACGGCACGGTGACCGCGGGACCATGGCGTAAGGAGTCAAGATTGACTCCTATCTCCACCCCAACGGTCCATTTGAGTTCCGCAATCACTGCAAGTCCAACCACCCCAAAGAAACTCTGCTGCATTCCTCGGCAACCGAAACGTTGGCGGAACTTTGCCACAGGAAGAGCATCGGACTGAACCAAAGTGGCGGCCCAACCCAGATCCGTAAAGCGCAATAACGACAATAATTCCAAAAAGCAATCCAAACAGAACAGCAGACGAGTTCATTTCTTCACCTGCCTGGCGCTGCCATATTAACTGCGAAGACGTTGGCAGGCGCAGTTGCGATCGTCACAGTAGCTCACAGCTTGGCCATTTCCTGCTGCTGTTCGGGTTGCGAAATCTGAATCAGCGGCACGTGACCCTCGGGCCTGTAATCATTCAGGACCTTCTGCGCATGCGCGTCCTTGTACCCGCTGAAGTTGCCCTTGACCATGCCCCAGAAGCCGCGCCAGCTCAGGAAGCCATCGATCACCGCGGTGGGCTCATAGCCGCAACTCACCATGCAGTTGGCGCACTTGGGATTGCCGCTGGCCACGCCGTACTCTTCCCACTTGGTGGTCTCGATCAGTTCCTTGTACGTATCCGTGTAGCCATCCTGAAGCAGGTAGCAGGGCTTCTGCCAGCCGAAGATGCTGTACGACGGCGAGCCCCAGGGCGTGCATTCGTATTGACGGTCGCCCATCAGGAACTCGAGGAACAACGGCGACATGTTGAACTTCCAGGATTTTTTCCTGTTTGACAGGATGGCGCGGAAAAGGCGACGAACCTTGGCGCGGCCCATGAAGTGACTTTGGTCCGGAGCCTTATCGTAGCTGTAACCGGGCGAGAGCACGATTCCCTCGACGCCCATGGCCATTACCTCATCAAAGTAAGCGCGGACACTGTTCGGATCCACGCCATCGAAAAAGGTTGAATTGGGAGTGACGCGGAAGCCGCGCTTGACTGCCTCCTTGATGCCCTCAACCGCAATGTCCCAGCCGCCCTCTCGGCACACGCTGAAATCGTGATGCTCGCGCTGGCCGTCGAGGTGAACGCTAAAGGTGAGGTACTTCGACGGCGTGAATTCGGGCAGGCGGCGCTTGAGCTCGAGCGCATTGGTGCACAGGTAGATGTACTTCTTGCGCGCAATGAGGCCGTTGACGATCTCGACGATCTGCGGATGCAGCAGCGGCTCGCCGCCGGGAATGGAGACCATGGGCACGCCGCTTTCTTCCACTGCCGCAAAGCATTCCTCGGGCGAAAGCTGCTTCTTCAAAATGTGCGGCGGATACTGCACCTTGCCGCAGCCGGCGCAGGCCAGGTTGCAGCGAAACAGCGGCTCAAGCATGAGCACCAGCGGATAACGCTTGTTGCCCTTGAGCTTTTGTTTCCACACATAGGTGGCAACCGTCCACACCTGCGAAATAGGAATCGCCATCCTGTTTTATCCCTCAGGGGCAGAAGCCCCGAAAACTTAGCTGCTAGCTTCTAGCCTCTAGCTAAAACGAAAACCGCGCGCCAGTCTCAACTTCGGAGCTAAGAGCTAGAAGCTAGAGGCTAGTAGCTGATCTCTCCATCGCCCGCTTGTAGGTGGTCAACGCCAACAGCGGGAAGTAGTGCCGGTACATGGTGTACGCCAGGTAGAAAACCTTGGGGAAGCCCGTACCTGTAATGATACTTTGGCGCGTGGCTTCCTTCGCCCATGGTTTCGTCCCAACTGCCGTCAGAGTCTCTGCCGGGTTAACAGCCAGCGCACGCCCTTGGCGATGGAATCGGACCGGTCATCGCCCGCGGCCAGCAGCCCCAGCATCGCCCACGCGGTCTGCGACGGCGTGCTGACGCCGATGCCACGCGTGTCAGGCTCGTCGTAGGTGCCGCAACTCTCGCCCCAACCGCCGTCGGCGTTCTGCACCATGCGGATCCACTCGGCTGCCTGTTGAATCTGCGGCTCGTGATTGTCGATACCCATGGCCTCAAGGCCGCGCAAAACAAGGAAAGTTCCATAGAGATAGTTCACGCCCCAGCGCCCGAACCAGCTTCCGTCAGGACTCCTGCTCGGCAAAGATGAACTTGATGGCCTTCTGCACGCGCTTGTCGTCGCGCGTATAGCCGTAGGCCGCCAGCATCTCAAGCATGCGCCCAGTAATATCGACCGACGGCGGATCGAGCATGGCATTGTGGTCGGCAAACGGAATGTACTGGAAGATCATCTTGGTGTTGTCTTTGTCGAAGCTGCCCCAGCCGCCATTGCGGCACTGCATCGCGAATTCCCACTCGATAGCGCGCTGCGCTACCTGGTGCTGGTAACGCTCGCGAGGATTATCGACCTGCTTCAGCGCAAGCAGAACCTGCGCCGTATCATCGGTATCCGGGTAAAACTCATTGTTGAACTCGAAGTACCAGCCGCCCGGCTCAGTGTTGGGAACCTTCACCGTCCAGTCGCCCTTGTGGCGGACTTCTTTGGCCAGCATCCAGTCCACTGCTTTCAACATGCGGCGGATCGGTGCGCGGCACGCCGGACTCGCCGAGCGCATAAACGGCCTGCGCCGTGTCCCACACCGGCGAGGTGCATGGCGTCATGCGGAAAGTCGGCTTCGGCAACTCTTCGGTCGGACCCTGCTCAATGCCCAGCTTCTCAAATTCGTCGCGGGCGCGGATTACCTGCGGATCGTCTTCACTGTAGCCCAGACAGCGCAGCGCGACGATGGCGTTCAGCATGGCCGGATAGATGGCGCCCAGGCCGTCGGTCATTTCGAGGCGATCGAGCATCCACTTCTCGGCGCGCTTGATTGCCAGCTTGCGCAGCGGGCGAATGTGCACCGCCTCAAACAAGTGCGTCATGCGGTCGAGCGATGAGGAAGAAATTGCGCCACGAGAAGAGCCTTTTGCGATCCATGCGCAGGCGCAAGAATGGAGTTGGCGCGGCCCCCTACAAAAAGCTCATCGATTCCCTGCTCCGGCGCAATCTTCTTGTACGGCTTCTTGGCGTAGATAATTGCCAGCGGGATCAGAATCGACCGCGACCACGCCGAAATTTCGTAGATGTTGAAGTAAAACCAGTTGGGAAAAAGAACAATCTCAGGCGGAATGGCCGGCACGGCGTCGTAGTCGTATTCGCCCAGCGCGCAGAGATACATCTTGGTGAAGGTATTGCAAGCGGTCACTCCGCCATGGGCCAGAACCCACTTCGCGGCATTTGGCCAGCCGCGGGTCGTCGGCCGGGATCCCCATCAGCTTGGCTGAAGAGTAGCACTTGACCGACAGCGAGATATTGCCCGGACCACCGGGATAGATGCTCCAGCTTCCATCTTCGTTCTGGTAGCGCATCATCTCAGTGCACGCGCGCTGCAGCCGGCCGGGATCGCCCGACTCGAGCAGAGTATGCAGAAAGATGTAGTCGGCCTCGAGCATGGCGTCGGCTTCGAGCTCGCCGTTCCAGTAGCCTTCAGCGTGCTGACGGGAGAAGATATAATTCTGGGAGCCCAAGATTGCCGATTCCACTTCGGCCAGGTCCGCATCGATGCGGCCGAAGCGCGGGCGTCCAGTTTCGGGTGTTACAGATTTCGTTATCCGTTGCTCAGATTTCATGTAGTTTGTCGATAAATTTCCCGATACCAATGGAAGAACCCTGGGGCTGGCGCTCTCGAATACCGATGCGCTCTGCTACTGAGGACTGCCCAGCTCTCCATGCAAAAAGTCTGAAAAGCGATGGTAAGAACCGGCCATTATCGGGCCGATTCAACGAACTGGCACCGGCTGATTACCACCGGCGCTGCCTATGGCCTGCACAATCTCCGGCGGCAGCCCAAAACGCACATTCTCGGGCATCACTTCAACTTCTTCGACGCTCGAAAACCCGTTTTGACGCAAATAATTAACAACGTCTTCCACCAGGATTTCGGGCGCCGAGGCGCCTGCCGTGACGGCGACGTTCTCAACCCCTTCAAGCCACTTGGGATCGATGGATTGCGAATCGTCGATGAGGTAGCCGATGGTTCCCAGATTCCGCGAAACCTCAACCAGCCGGTTGGAATTTGAGCTGTTGGTGGAACCGACCACCAGCACCAGGCCCGCGTCGTGGGCCACGTTGCGAACTGCAACCTGGCGATTCTCGGTTGCGTAGCAAATGTCCTGCGAGTGCGGCCCAACAATGTTGGGAAACTTGATTTTCAGCGCGTGAATAATGTCGCGCGCCTCGTCCAGCGAGAGCGTGGTCTGGGTCAGATAGGCCACGCGATTGGGATCGGGAACTTCGAGCGCCTCGACCTCGGCAACATTCGAAACCACTTGCGTGACCTCAGGCGCCTCGCCCAAAGTTCCCTCGATCTCGTCGTGGTCGCGATGGCCGATGAGCACCAGCGAATGGCCCTGCTTGGCGAATTTGACTGCCTCAATATGGACCTTGGTCACCAGCGGACAAGTGGCGTCAATGACCTTGAGATTGCGTTTCCGGCTCATCTCGCGAACCGCAGGCGAGACGCCGTGGGCCGAATAAATCACGCGCTGGCCATCCGGGAACCTCTCCGATTTCGTGAACAAAGATGGCCCCCTTCTCGGCTAACTCGTTCACAACATAGCGGTTGTGCACGATTTCGCGGCGCACATAGATAGGCGCGCCGAAGGTATCAAGCGCGATCTTGACAATATCGATGGCGCGCACCACTCCCGCGCAAAAACCACGCGGCTTGAGCAGCAATACCCTCTTCTGGCCGGGGAAAGACCCATGAGAGGAATCGTTCGGAATGGTCTCTAGGACAGCTGTGGTCACACAATCAGTATACCAATCCGATTGTGATAAGAACACAAGCTTTGTTTACCTGAGAAATGCCTCCGGATCGGGCGATTTGCTCCGAGCGACGCGCCATCCTTTCAATGTGCGAGGGCATCGTAGTCGCAAGGTCTGGAGCCGCTTGAATGCCGGCTTCGACCTGACTGGACCGGACCATATTCAGACTGGAGGGATAAATGGAAAATAAGAAATGCGCAAACCCTGCCTGTAGTTGTACGGCGAGCGATGACTCGAAGTACTGCAGTCCGCACTGCGAGGCTACGGACGGAAGCCCTGAAGTGGTATGTACGTGCGGTCACTCGGGCTGCCGAGGCGATGCTTTAGACGTGTGAGACCCGGCGCCGACGGAAAACTGAATGCAAGATGAACTCTGGCCCGATTCTGGACTTTGATCGAGGCTTATAGAGTTTCTTAGAGAATTGTGCCAGCCCCAATGAACTAAGAACTTACTCTGGCGGTACCGGTCCGGTCACTGTATTACGGTCACCGGACCGGCGTTGCCATGACGGAATTGTCACTGATGCCGAGCTAACTCACCTCCTAAGCCCCCGTTCAGCGATCGACGGAAGTCTGTCACGAATTAGAGTGTTTCTGGCCTGATTGCGCGATGCCTTTGAGTTGTAATGTGGTACTTTCGTGTGATTTCTTGAGTTACCTAAGAGAGTATTATTACTTATAGAACAGATTACTAACGGGGTTTCCCGTTCGGGACTCAGCCTCGAACCGCTGCGCAGGGAGGAAATATGATGCGAGCGGACAGTGATCTTGTCTCGAGCACCGATGGCAGGACGCGGCGCCTAAGCAATAGCCTGAAGACAAACGAAACAGGCGTGAATACCGCCACCCGGCGGTTCCGGTCACAATTGTGCGGCGCGAAAACCAAAGCGCTAACGATTCTTGGTGACGAAAGCGGACAGGCGATGGTGTTGGCTTCTGTCTGCATGTCTTTCCTCATGGGCGCTGTGGCGCTCGCGGTTGACGTAGGCTTTGTCCACTATAAGCAGGGCCAGTTGCAGACCGCTGCTGATTCAGCGGCAATTGCGGCAGGTCTTGAACTTGGCAACTGTGGCAATACTGTTTGCGCCAACATGAAAACGGCGGCTGGGCAGGCCCTGAAAGAAGACGGTCTTACCGCTTCTACCATCGCTCCGACATCGAGTTGCACAGTTTCCAACTCGTCGGGGTTAGCCATGATTATTAATGTTGCTCCCTGCGTACTGGGAACGGGCGATCCGAACAACGGCAACATCCATATCGCAGAGGTGGTGCTTACCGTACCGCAAAACCTGTTCTTTGGCGCCCTTGTGGGATTTCCGAAGATGAACCTGGTGGCGCGTGCGGAAGCGGGTGATTCATATATTAATACCGCGAATACCGGCGGCAATTGCGTTTACACGAAGTCACTCGAATTCAACAGCTCCAACGACACCTTTACTTTGAACAATTGCGGTCTTTACGACAATGGGAATCTTCAAACCAACAGCGGCGATAGTGTGAAAGCATCCTCGTTCCTTTATTACGGAGCATGGAGTCCCAACAACTGTAACAGCAGTTGTACATGGACCCTGGGCAGTTCAGAGACCCAGGCGACGCATACCACTACGCAGCAAAGCGACCCGCTGGCGAACCTTGCAGCGCCCACCCAGCCCGCGAATTCCTCTACCTACAACAACACCACGCCCATTAGCGGTGTAACTCTGCAGCCAGGCTACTACCCCAACGGCATCAATCTGAACTCGAATGTTGCTGTTACCCTTGCTTCCGGACTCTACTATATGAACGGCTCGATCAACGTGGACAGCGGTGCGACGTTGGCCGGCACTGGCGTCGAATTGTACTTCGCGAACGGATCGCTGCAGGCGAACTCCGGCAGCACGGTGCAGCTTGCTGCGCCTACAACTACGTCGTCGACAACGGGCACGAATGCTGGGATGCTGGATTGGGCGGCCAGCACCAATAGTTCCGCGATGGATATCGACTCCGGTTCATCGTCTTATTTTCAAGGAGTCATCTATCTCCCCGATGCACAGCTTACCCTCAACAGTGGTTCAGGCGTAACGATTAACAGCGGCGCATCCTATACGGCTGTCGATGTCAATGATTTCATGGTTAACTCCGGCGAGAATTTCGTTATCAACAGTTCCGGAGGATACCTTGGGGGCGGTAGTGGCCACACGTTGGGGGCGTTTGCGCTTGCGGAGTAACCTATGAAGAAACGAAATCCATTCGATCTGTTGCAAGGCGAACAAGGGGCAAGCCTGGTAGAGCTCGCATTCCTGTTGCCGATGTTTCTGCTGCTGTTGTTTGGCGCTGTCGATATTGGGCGGGCGTTCTATTTGTCGACAGAGATCGAAGGCGCAGCGCAAGCTGCGGCGGCCTACGGATCTCAGAATCCGACCGATACGACCGGCATGCAGAATACAGCCCAGTATGCTGCGCCAGATGTGCCGAACCTGTCGGTAGGAACTCCGACCTATGGTTGCGAATGCGCAGACGGCACCAGCTACAGCACGAGTTGCTCAGCTACGCCGTCTTGCCCGACCAGCAACGTGGTATATCGCGTGAACATCACGGTTACAGGCGCCTATACGCCGATGTTCCCTTGGCCAAAGATTCCACCGTCGATGTCGATTCATAGTTCGGCGTCGATGCGCAGCGCAGGCAGCTAGTCTTTTAATACTTAGGGATCAAGGCACCTGGTATTCCTCAAGGGTGGTCTGCTTGAGCACAGAAACTCGCGCCTTAGGGGCGTCCAGCAACGGAGCGAAATTGCAAACGATAATTCGATCGATGAAGAAACGAATACACATGCGGCATCTCTCCCGCCTGGCGCGCGAAGAGAGTGGCGTAGAACTGGTGGAATTTGCCGTGACTGCGTCGCTCCTGGTACTTCTTTTGTTCGGCATTTTTGAATTCGCGTTTGGGATGTACGCCTATCACTTTACGACCTACGCGGCGCAGGAAGGCTCGCGCTTTGCCATGGTTCGCGGCAGCACCTGGAGTACAAATATAGCCACACAATGCTCGACATCCCCACCCCCGAACTTCACAATGCCTTACGGCTGCACGGCCACCACCACCGATATACAGAACTATGTTCAAAGCCTCGCGCCCGGGGGGATCAAACCAGGCAGTGTGACGATTAACACCACGAATTCCTATGTTTGGCCGGGTAAAACGCCGGATGGCGTCGCTTGTGCACAACCTAATATTCAAGGCTGCCTGGTGAAAGTGACGGTTAGCTACGGCTTTAACTTTTTGGCTTTTCTGAAAATCTCCGCCTTGCCTCTCGCCGCCACGTCAGAAAAAGTGATCCTGCAGTAAGAACCAGCTTCCGCCAGGGATGTTTCGTTGCCTTCATCCAACGAAAAGGCAGGAGCGTAATGCGAGAGTCTCCCTCCACCAGGCTGCCCATCCTACCGATGCTTGGAATGGCATAGGTTTGCGGAGTAATATGGACCGCGGACCAAATCGCCATGAAAAAACTGCTGCTGCTTAGCCTTGCCGCCTGCTGCCTTGCTTCGGCTCCTGCCCAACAAGCCCCTGCCTCCGCTCAACAATCTACCCAGCTCTCCCCTTACCCGTTTCAGGATCCATCGCTCCCTGTCGAAAAGCGCATCGACAATCTGCTGTCGCTGATGACGGTGGACGAAAAGATCAACGTGCTGGGCACCCTTACCGCCGTGCCGCGACTGGGCGTTCCGAATATCGGCAACACCGAAGGGATTCACGGAGTAGTGCAGCGCGAGGCGCGTTTCGGCCGCGTCAGCCGATTACGACGACGCAATTTCCGCAGCCGCCGGGGATGGGCGAATCGTGGGACCCGGAGATGGTGCGCCAGGCCGGATACGTGGAGGGTTACGAAGCCCGGTACATCACTGAGAATCCGCAATACGGCCGGCAATTGCTTATGGCGTGGGGACCGCAATCGGATCTGGCGCGCGACCCGCGCTGGGGGCGCAGCGAAGAGGTCTATGGCGAGGACCCATTCTTTAACGGAACCATGACCGTGGCGTTCAGCAGAGGTATTGAAGGCGACGACCCGAAATACTGGCAGGCCTCCCCGCTGCTGAAGCATTTTCTGGCCAACAGCAACGAGAATCACCGCGACAGTTCGACCTCCGACTTCGACCAGCGTCTGTTCTGGGAATATTACTCAGTTCCCTTCCGCATGGCGTTTCTTGAAGGCGGCGCCAAGGCCGTAATGGCGAGCTACAACGGCTGGAACGGCACACCCATGGCCATCAACCCGGTGATGAAAAGCATCGTGGTCGACAAGTGGGGCGTCGAAGTAATCTCAAGCGATGGCGGCGCGGTTACCCAGTTGGTCGATCCCCGGCATCTCTTCCCTGACCAGAAGGCCGCGGTGGTCGCATGCCTCAAAGCCGGCGTCAACCAGTTCCTCGACGTCTATCGCGACCAGACCAAACAGGCCGTGAAGGACGGCGTCGATTACCGAGGCTGAGATCGATGCGCTCATTCGTCCCAAAGTTCCGCATGGCCATCAGACTGGGGCTGCTTGACCCGCCTGACATGGTGCCGATTCGGCAAAATGAAGGGCGAGCCCGAGCCGTGGAAGGCGGACCAGGACAAGGCGATCTCAAGAAAGATGGCGCTTGAGTCGGTGGTGCTGCTCAAGAACGACAACAACCTGCTTCCACTCGATAAGAACACAACTCAAATCCGATTGCCGTCATCGGCCCGCTGGCCGACTCGGTTCACTGGGACTGGTACGGCGGCACTCCGCCATACAAAGTAACTCCGCTTGCCGGCATCACAGCTGAGCTCGGGCCCAACGTCAAAATAAATTACGCCGAAAGCGAACTGGGCAATGCGGCCATCAATGCGGCCCGGCACTCTGACGTTGCGATTGTCGTCGTCGGCAACGACCCCACATGCGGCCCCGATATGGCGCACGACTGGGTGAAGACCATTGACGGCGGCGGCACGCTGGCCTGCACAGTGGCCAGCGACGGCCGCGAAGGCCGCGACCGCGAGAGCATCACTCTTGAGCAGGAACAACTGATCAAGCAGGTCTGGGCCGTCAATCCCAAGACTATCGTCGTGCTCATCTCGAGCTTTCCGTTTGCCATCAACTTCACGCAGGAGCACATCCCGGCCATTCTGCACATGGCGCACAGCTCGCAAGACGAAGGCACGGCGCTGGCCGAGGTGCTGTTCGGCGATTACAACCCCGGCGGCCACACCGTAGTCACCTGGCCCAAGTCAATTGACCAGTTGCCGCCCATGATGGACTACAACATCCGCGACGGCCGCACCTACATGTACTTCAAAGGCGAGCCGCTCTATCCCTTCGGATTCGGCCTGAGCTAC
The DNA here is from genome assembly GCA_963836635.1 of uncultured Acidobacteriaceae bacterium. Lineage (GTDB taxonomy): Bacteria > Acidobacteriota > Terriglobia > Terriglobales > Acidobacteriaceae > Telmatobacter. Next base: position 43,789 of record CAWILB010000021.1, read on the forward strand.
ACCACCTTCAAGTATTCGAACCTGCGCACCAGCTCGCCGAAACTGGCAAAAGATGGCTCCGTCACCGTGAGCGTAGACGTAACCAACACCGGTAGCCGCGATGGCGACACCGTGGTGCAAATGTATGTGCAGCACATGGGCACCAAA
>CAWILB010000022.1:0-20431 GCA_963836635.1 uncultured Acidobacteriaceae bacterium
TATCGAGCCATGACGCAGAGCGTCCCAATTTTTCTGAGAATACCGATCTCTCCGAGATCCTGTTTATCGCGCGGAAAAAGTTGGAGGGCGATCTCAAGGCTCGGACCAAATATATAAGCCTGTGGCGCAATCCCAGGTCTATACATGAGGCGCTTGATCTTGCAAACCGGATCAACAATGCCGATGAGCCGGTTACCGTTGAAGGCGCGGGACTGACGACGATCAGCGGGCCGAGCGGAAAACTTGGTGAAGTCATCTCCACGCCACTCGCCGAAGGGGCACAAAATTGGAGTGCGGCGCTCTTTGCACAGAGCGAGTTGCTGCGAATTTGCTGGGCGCTTGAAAGAAGCAGATTTCGAGTCCCTGGCGGTCAGCGGAACATTTCAATGCCACTTTGCTCACTGAGTACGCTGGGGGATATTGGCCCAGACCGTAAACGTATCCACGAAGGATTCAAAGTGACTAAGGACGATTGGACACCATACCCAGCCTTCTGGAATCACGAATCCGCCAAGGTTCTTACAATTCACCAACGGCCGAACGCAAGGTTGTCTGCGTGGCTCGAATCCCCGCGTGGGCCAAGCTACGGAGCCCATTTATGGGAGAGGGCGGGCAACGTTCTTCTGGTGGAGCGCCTGCGATCGAATACGCATCGGGTTCTTGCGGTTGGCTTCGATGAAGAAGTCCTCGGAAACACATGGTGGGCACTGAAAACCCACGGTCTCGACTCTCTACAACGAAAGGCTCTTCTACTTTGGCTGAACAGTTCGCTGTCAACCCTTCTCTTTTTTGGGCGTCGCGTTATTACGCAAGGCGCATGGATGCAGATGAAGCAACCAGCCTGGGCATCGATGCCGGTCCTCAATGTGCGAGCGCTTTCGTCGAAGCAGCTCGTGAAGCTCTCAGATACATACGATGCCTTTTCGACACGACCCCTGGACCCCATTTCGCACCTGAAATCGGATGCAGCACGTCGCCAGATAGACCAGGCTATCAGCGGGGCCCTCGAAATTCCCGACCCCGTTTTCGTACGTGAACTTCTCGACAGGGAGCCAGGATTGAGCGCGAACGACATAGCACCTCGGGCCGTGAAACCGACCTCAAAGATGGAGGAGGACGAAGACGACTGCCAAGCGAGTTTCCCGCTGGACGAAGAAGGATGAATGCGCGAGTGCCCTGGTCTCATGCCGAGCATTATCAAGTTGAGGGTGCCCCCGGTCCCTCGCCTTTGGGGACCGGGGAAGGGGAATCGAGCTGTCTGTCGCGCATCCACGCAGGCAGTTGCCAGCCTCTCTCGCGGGCCGTCCATTCCGATTCGATTTCTACGGTTCCGTGCATTCCCGTTTGATAATGGCGATAGCTTGACCAAAGCCACTCCTCGGGCTTGGTAACGAGGCCGCGCTTGACCGGATTGCGATGAATGTAGCGCAACTTCTCCACGAACTTCTGGTGCGATGAGACGTTGAAATCGTAATAATGCGCCTGCCAAAAGGGTCTTTCGCGGCTGCGCATCGAAACCGACAGCTTGAGGGCCTGAACGGTTCTGGATAAAAGCCCGCGCCCTGGCTCATTGACCAACAGATGCACGTGCTCCGGCATGACCACGTAACCAGCGACTGCAAAGAGATAACGCAGCCGAACGCGCTCCAACGCATCCTCAAAAAGCTCCATCGCCGCGACCGTCGACAGGTATGGCCGACGCCGGAAACTGCTGAAAGTGAGGAAGTGAAACTCCCCCGTTTGCTGATAACGGATGCGCTGGCCTTTCATACACTTGCGAGAATACTCCAACCGGGAGGTTTGGGCGGCGCGGTGCTTCCATTCCCCGGTCCCCAAAAGCGAGGGACCGGGGGCACCCTCGTATGGGTTTGGAAAGGTCATCGAAACCGGGGCTTCCAGCTACATTGGACCGCGGTCACTCCGTGCGCAATGCCTCAACGGGATCGATGGCGGCTGCGCGTCGCGCGGGCAGATAGCTGGCCAGCGCGGCGGCCGCGCCCAACACCAGCGGCACCGCAATAAAAGTGAGCGGATCGAGCGGGCTGATGCCGAAGAGCAATGTTTTCATCAAACGCACGAGCATCGCTGCTGCGACGAGTCCGATTGCGGCTCCGATGCAGGTGAGACCGAGCGCGGAACGCACGAACATCCAGCGCAGCACTTTCTTTTGCGCACCGAGCGCGAGCCGGATGCCGATCTCGCGCGTGCGCTGCGTGACCGAGTACGAGATGACTCCGTAGATGCCGATAATGCTGAGCGCAAGGGCCATCGATCCGGCAATGGCCAGCATGACGAGCGTGAACGAGGTGCGGGCGAGCGATCGACCGAGGTAGTCCTGCATGGTGAGCGGTGCGGCCAGCGGGAGATTGTTGTTGATCGACCATACGGCCCGCTGAACGTCGTTCAGAAGGCTCTGCTGGCCGGCTCGCGCGGTGCGCAAAACAAAGGCTGCGGAGCGGACGCTGTCGACCGTGGGTTTTGAGGTGTAGGGGTCCAAGCGCATCGCGGGCCAGTAAATAATGGGCGGGGCTTTTTCATCCACCCCGTGTACGTGGACGTCTTCAACCACGCCGATAACCAGATTCCAGGGTTGGGAATTCGATTGCTTGATGCGCTTGCCCACAGCGGTTGCGGCCGAGCCCCAGTTCTCTCGCGCAAAATTCTCAGAGACCATGACTACTGGCATAAGGTTGTTGATGTCATCCCATGTGTAGTCGCGGCCGGCAACGATGTGCGTGCCCATGGTTTTGAAGTAACCGGGTGTGACAAAGTTGTAGAGGCGCAGCGGCGGTTCGCCGTTCGGATCGACCCTGCCTTCAACGCGAACCTCGTCCCAGTCGGGATCGTTTCCGTCCATCGGCACTGAATCGGAATAACTGACCGACTCGACGCCTGGGAGGGCAGCAAACTTGTTAGCAATCTGATTGTAAGTAAGCGTCACCTGGCGCGGGTCGACCATGAATTGATCGGGAATGCTGATGCGCACAGTCTGGATTTGTGCCGCTTCGGTAAAGCCCGGTTGGACATTCCGCAGTGCCGCAAAGGTGCGGATCATAAGCAGCGAGCTGACCAGCAGAACCAGCGCCATGGCTACCTGCGCAACAACCAGCAGATTGCGCATTCGCTGGCGCGGGCGTCCGGCGCTCGCGGTGCGATTGGCCGCGGGCATCAGATCAGTGGCCGAGGCAAAAATGTATTTGAGCGCAGGGATCGAGCCGAAGACCAGTCCCGACAAGACAGAAAGCAGCAGCGTAAATCCGAGCGATCGCGCGTCGAGCGATATCTCGCTCAGGCGGGGCAGCTCGTTTGGTCCGATCGCGACGAGCAAGTGCAGTGCCGCATAGGCGACGCCGATGGCAAATAGTCCGCCCATTAGCCCCAGGCAAACACTTTCGAAAAGCAACTCTCGAGCGATGCGCGCACGGCCTGCGCCCAGCGCGGCGCGGATTGAGAGCTCGTGGTGGCGTGATTCGACGCGAACCAGCAGCAAGTTGGCAATGTTGGTGCAGGCGATGAGCATCACCAGGCCAACCGTGGCCATCACCACCCAGAGCGCCTCGTTGACATTGCCGATTACGAGCTGCTTGAGCGGCCGGAAGGCCGGCGCGATGCGCCATACTTCGTAATAATGCGGATTGGTGCCGGGACCGTTCGACCAGGAGTCCATCCAGACCGCGATCAGGCTGGAGACATCGGCGTTGGCCTGCGCTAGCGTGATGCCTGGTTTAAGCCGTGCAATGCCGTCGAAGCCAAAGCCGGCGAGGATTTGATTGTGGCGATCGAGGGCGAGCGGCACCAGCAGATCGAAGTCCTTGTCGACCATGCGGAAGCCGCGCGGCATTACGCCCACCACCTGGCGGGAGATGGAATCGACCTGAATGTTGCGGCCGATGACGGATGGGTCGCCACCGAAGCGGCGCTGCCAGTAGCCGTAGCTGAGTATAACTGTCTTTGCGCCGCGAGGATCCTGATCGGAGTCTCTGAACCATCGGCCCTGGACCGCGGGAACATCCAGAGTCTCAAGCACGCCGCCGCTCACCAGCGCGATCTCAACTTCCTCGGGCTGGGCCAGGCCGGTGACGTTGGCCTTTTGCATATTCCATATGCCCATGGAAGAAAAGCTGCGGTTGTGATCGTTGAAGGTGAGGTACATCGAAGTTGAAAGCTGCAGGCCGTTCGAGAAGTTTGCCAGTCCGCCGGCGCCGGGCGCATTGAGCCAGAGCGAGGTCAGGCGGTCGGAGTCGGGATAGGGGAGCGGCTTGAGCAAGACGCTGTTGATCACACTGAAGACGGCGGTGTTGGCGCCGATGCCGATGGCCAGCGTCAGAAGCACCGTGACGGTGAAGCCGGGCGCCTTGCGCAGCCGGCGGAATGCGAACTTGAGGTCGGAGAGCATCGACTCGACGGCGGGCCACTGCCAGGCTTCGCGGCTGCGCTGCTCAACCAGGGCCACGTTGCCGAACTCGCGGCGGGCCGTTTGCTCGGCTTGCGCGCGAGGCATGCCTTCTTCAACGAGCTCGTCGGCACGCTCGGCAATGTGCTCCTGAACTGAAACGGAGATGTCGTTGTAACGACTTTGGCGGGAAAACAAACGGGAAAACAAGGGCATGGGGACCTCGACCTCTTTGGGAATTTCGCGTTGCTCTAAGCCCTGGCAACGGCGAGAACGCGGGTGATACCGGCGAACATCCGCTGGAAACTGACGACTTCTTTTTCAAGATGGCGTATGCCTTCTTCTGTGATGCGGTAAATGCGCGTGGGGCGTCCCTTAGAGCTGATTCCGGTCTCGGCTTCGAGCCAGCCCTCGCGCAGCATGCGCTGCAATGCAGGATAGAGCGACCCTTCCTCCACTTGGAGCAGATCGTCGGAAACCTGTTTAATGTGCTTTGCCAGCGCGTAGCCGTGCATCGGTTGATAGCGTAGCGACTGCAGCAGCATGATTTCGAGTGCGCCGGGAAAAAGGTCGCGTTGATCGGAATTCTTAGCCATGAAAGAACTATACTCCGAAATACCTATTTTTAAAATAGGTATTTTAGATTTATCGCCACCAAATCCATCATTTGGAGCGCAGCTAGACGTTTCTTTACCTGCCGTTCCCCTGCTGGATTCAAAGTTGCATCTAAAATGGCATCATGACTTCCCCACTGTCCTCCCGCCGCCGCTCCAAGACTCCTCCGCCTGGCGAAACCGGTCAGGAAGGCCTCTACCTGCGCTCGCTGAGCGACCGCCAGGTAATTGTCACCATCAAGCTTCGCGACGGCGAAACGGTGCGCGGCTGGATCGAGTACTTCGACGACGCGATGCTGCGGCTCACGCGCGAAAATCAGCCGAATCTTTTCATTTACAAGCATCAGATAAGGACCATCAGTGAAGCGGGGCGCAGAAAGACGCCGAGAATCTCCGATCCCGCGCCGCCGTCGCACGAGGCCGGCCATTGAGCGGCGCTGTGGAGCAGACCGATACGCAGCTTTCGGTGGTGGTTGCGCGCGCATCTGAAATTGCGCGCGAGGCCGGTGCGCGCCTGCGCGAGTTCTTTGCCGCGGGCGTGGAGACCGAATACAAAGGCGATGTGGACCTGGTGACCGTGGCCGACCGCACGGTTGAGAAGCTGATCCGAACGCGGCTGGGCGAGGCTTTCCCCGAACACGGCATCTTCGGCGAAGAGGGAACTCGGGAGCGGCTCGACGGGAAGTTTCGCTGGTACGTGGATCCGTTGGACGGGACAACGAACTTCGCGCATGGCTTTCCGCAATTTTGCGTTTCAATGGGGCTGGAACAGCGCGCATCCGGGACCGAGACAGATGAAGACGGAACGCTGGTGGGAGCGGTGATCTACGACCCGATGCGCGATGAGACTCTACACGGCCGAGCGCGGCGGCGGAGCGAAACTGAACGGCAGGCCGATGCGGGTTTCGCGCACGCCGGTGCTGGCTGAGTCGCTTATAGCTACCGGTTTCCCGAGCCGCAAGCGGCATGCCAATCCGAACGTGCACTTCTACCACGAATTCACACTGCGCTCGCACGGCGTGCGGCGGGCCGGTTCGGCGGCACTGGACCTGGCCTACGTGGCCGCAGGCCGCATGGAGGCTTTCTGGGAGTTTAATTTGAACCCCTGGGACACGGCCGCCGGCATTTTGCTGGTGACCGAGGCGGGCGGCAAGGTGACGGGATTTGCGGGGGAGCATTACAAGCTCGACAGCCGCGAGATTCTGGCGTCGAACGGGCTTATTCACGAAGAGCTGATTGGGCTGTTTGATGCGATGTTTGCCGGGCGCGAGCTTGAGCCGATTCCCACGCCGCAGGAGTTTGCCCAGCGCCGCGCCGAGCGCGCCGCTGCATCCACTTAGCCATCTGCCATGTGGCTCAACGCATCGGGAACGCACCGGCGCCTCGAGGTTTCAGCTCATCCGATGGCTTTTGTCGTCGGATGAGCTGGTTCCAGCCTGTCGTATTTCTTAGTCCAGCCGCACACGCCGGTCTTCCGATTTCGAACCTCAACCCACCTCTCTTCGTTTTTTCCCAAAAGGTCCAAGCCATTCGTGTCGACATCGCCGGGCTCCGTCGAGTCCCACCCAACAACGCTGCAATGCCACCAGATCCCGAATCCCCCTTCCCCTGTGATATCGAGTACCCAGAACACATCGCCCCTGTGCACCGTGGCGAGCTGTACGGGAGGAATCCTGGAACTCTTCACAACCCGAAAGTCCTTGGCCGCCACAAATCGCAAAGGATGAACAACGATGCTCTCTCCCATCAGAGCCTCGACGACGGTCCCTCCATTGATTGTTCCGACCACGTGACGGCTTCGCGGTCTGGCATACAAGACCAGGTCCGTCTGCGCCTTCCATGGTCCGTGGTAAAGCTCGCTGAATGTTCTTTCGGACCCATTCTGAAAGGGAAATGGGGTCTTGACAACCCAAACGGATGGCGGCGCGGCGTCGAAGCAAGGATTTTGATCCTGAGCGCAGGCCGCCATGGCCATCAGCGTCAGGACGGTTCCCACCAGTGATCGGATCAACTTAAGATGCATGGCTGTCCTGTCAAAGTGAATGAAGGAACTCAATTCGACGTTAAGTTGCAGGTTGGCGCTCGTCAATGCCCGATCATGAAAATGAATTGGTAAACTTCGCGATTCCCGCATGGCAAAACGCATTTGACGAGACTGGAGTCAGCCTTTGGGGTCGTATGCTACTATCAGCGTCGAGAAGGTCAAGATTCCCTGAGAGAGAGAAAAAAAGATGGCATACGTGATTGCAGAACCCTGTATCGGCACCAAGGACACCGCATGCGTGGATGCATGTCCTGTGGATTGCATTCACCCCAAGAAGGACGAAGCCGGCCACGGCGAAGCCGACCAGCTTTTCATTGACCCGGTCGAGTGCATCGACTGCGGCGCCTGCGTACCGGCGTGCCCGGTGTCGGCCATCTTTGCGCTGGACGACCTGCCGGAGAAGTGGGCGCACTTTACCGAGAAGAACGCTACGCATTTCGGCCGTTAAGCCGCGAGCGGCGGGCTGTCCCTCAGCGTCGGAGCGTTGCGGACTTATAACTGAAGAGATCACTGAATGCGCATCCTGTCCAGTGCGGGATGCGCGTTCGTGTTTATGGGCGGCCTAGTCATCGCAAGGTGCGAAGATAAGAATCGCGATGGCCGTACTTACCTCAGAAGCCGTGGTTTTGCGCACCTGGCCCCTTCAGGAAGCCGACCTGATCGTGAGCCTTTTTACGCGTGACTACGGCCGGTTAAAAGGTGTTGCCAAAGCCGCTCTCAAGAGCCGAAAACGCTTTGGCGGGGCGCTGGAACCGATGACCATGGCCCGGGCTTGGTTTGCTGAGAAGCCACGGCAGGAACTGGTCCGGCTCGACCAGCTGGAGATTGTCCGCTCGCCGCTCTCCGCGCCGGTTGATCTGGCGCGCATGGCTGTACTGAGCTTTTACGCCGAGGTGATCGACGAGGCCCTGCCCGAGCGTGACCCGCAAGAAGCGGTTTTCAGGCTGCTGGTGTCGGTGCTGGAGCAGACCCACGCCGCGCAGTCAGATACCGGACAGCCTCCGGCGACAACAATGCCAACGACGCCGAGCGGCCCCTGGATGGCGCTTACCTATTTTTCGTTGTGGATGACCCGGCTGTCAGGCCTGTTGCCCAACCTGGCTCATTGCATGGTCTGTGGGGACGCGCTGCAGGAGGGGGATGTTTACTTCCACCAATATTCAGACGGGTTGGTTTGTGGACTTCATCGCAGCGGAAACGCAAGTGCCTTCTCGGCCGACTCGTGGCAGATGGCGCAGCGCATGTTGAAGTCGCCAGTCGCTGCATTTGCCGGCGAGCCGTGGCCGCGCAAACGCGGGCAGGACCTGCGCCGCTTCACCTTGCAGGCGCTGGAGAGGCATTTGGAAAAGAGACTGCGCAGCGGTGAGGCACTGGCCAGGATGGGCGGCTGAGCGCTAAATGCGGACGAAAGACACGTTGCCTGCAAACGGGAATCCCCCTACACTACTGGAATGGAAGTGCAGTTCAACTCCGAAATCGAAGCGCGGCTTGCCGAACGCGCGGCACGGCAATGTTTGAGCCCCGACGAACTCGTGCGGGACATGGTCGCACGCTACTTTCAGGAAGAAGATCAGTTTGTCGAAGCGGTGAAGCGCGGTGAGGCTGCTTTGGAACGCGGCGAGTACGTGACACACGAGCAGGTGGGCGATAAGCTCCAGCGCTTTCTCGCGCGCTGATGGAAATTCACTGGTCGGAACCCGCAGCCGATGATCTGGAGCGGATTTGTGATTGGATTGAGCGTGACAATCCCGAGGCGGCCAGGCGGTCGCCATCACGATTTACAACGGGATTGGCCAGCTCAGCGAATTTCCCGCGTTGGGTCGCGCCAGTATCCGTTTAGCAGGGCGGCGCGAGTTGGTATTTCCTCCTCTGCCTTACATTGCTGTCTATCAGGTCAAACAAAATCACATCGAGATTTCGAGAATCTTCCACGCCGCACAGGATTGGCCATAGGTGCCAACGGCGTTTGCATGCCGTCGAGCCATTCTCACCATAGCGGTTACCTAAGTAAGCAATTTCCGAACTTTGGTAGTTGGCGGCTGTTAAAATCTTGTGGAGTCCCGCAGAAACACCCGACGAAAGAGATTCCCCCGTGTCCACTGCCCAAGTTGCGCCGTCTCTAAAACCGAATCCGCTCACATTCCAGGACCTTTTGTTCCGCCTGCAACGGTTTTGGGCGGAGCGCGGATGCGTTCTGCAGCAGCCCTATGACGTTGAGGTTGGCGCGGGCACCATGGCGCCCGAGACCTTTCTGCGCGTGCTCGGCCCCAAGCCTTACCGGGTGGGTTACGCGCAGCCCTCGCGCCGGCCGGCTGACGGGCGCTACGGCGAGAATCCCAACCGGCTCTTCAAACATACCCAGTTTCAGCTCATCCTGAAGCCGCCGCCGGTAAACGTGCAGGAGTTGTATCTCGAATCGCTCGAGGCGCTGGGCATCGACCTGAAAAGGCACGACCTGAAGTTCGAAGAGGACAACTGGGAATGGCCGGCTGGCGGTGCGTGGGGCGTGGGCTGGCAGGTAATGCTCGACGGGCTCGAGATTACGCAATTCACCTACTTTCAGCAGTGCGGCGGAATCGATCTCGACCCCATCTGCGCTGAGCTCACCTACGGCATGGAGCGCATTGCGGCTTTTCTGCAGGATGTGGACTCGATCTACGACATTGTGTGGGCGCGCGACCCGGAGACGGGAGTGCCAGTAACTTACGGCGATGTGCGGCTTGAAGAGGAACTGCAGTTCAGCGTTTACAACTTTGAGGACGCCGATGTTCCAAGGCTGTGGGAACACTTCAATAGCTACGAGGCTGAGGCGCAAAAGCTACTGGAGCGCGCAGGTGTGCTGCTGGCAGATGAAAACGCCAGTGCGACGGATAAGAGGAGATTTCCCCTGCTGGCGACGTATGAGCTAGCGCTCAAATGCTCGAACCTGTTCAATCTGCTGGATGCACGGGGCGCGATCAGCGTGACGGAGCGCGTGGGCGTGATTGGCCGGATTCGCAACCTGGCGGTGGGCGTGGCAAAGGCGTATGCGCAACAGCAGCTGCTAGCTTTTCTTCCCTGAATCTCGGTTCGGTTGAAACATGGTGTCCATACTCCGGGGCCTGGATTGATTTAGATTCGCGGTACACGAAAAAGCAAGAGGCTAGTAGCTAGCAGCTAGAAGCTTGGAAGACACAACGATATGTCAGACTTTTTGCTTGAGGTCGGGCTGGAAGAAGTTCCCGCCCGCATGATTGCCGGAGCCGAGGCCGAACTGGGCAAACGGGTCAACGATCTGCTCACACGCGAGCGGCTGCTCGACGCTGGCGCCAGGTTGACCACCTACTCCACGCCGCGACGACTGGCCGTGCTTGCCGAGGGAGTGCTGCTCAGCCAGGCCGACACCGAAGAGAAGCTCACCGGTCCTTCGTGGAAAATTGCATTTACCAATGACCTCCCGACGCCCATCGCCGAGGCTTTTGCAAAGAAGGCCGGTGTCACCGTTGCCCAGCTTGTGAAAGTGGAGACGCCAAAGGGCGAATACGCGGGCGCGACCGTAAAGCGCAAAGGGCGCAGCGCCGAGGAGATTATTGCCGGTGAAATGCCCAAAGAAGTTCTCGGCCTCTACTGGGCCAAGAACATGTACTGGCGCGCGGGCAAGCCCGAGCGCTTCGTGAGGCCGGTGCGTTGGGCGGTTGCGCTGCTTGATAAGGCTGTAGTGCCGCTCGAGATTGCCGGCATCAAGGCGGGGAACGCGAGCCGCGGGCACCGCATCCTTCACGGAGAAGCTGCTGTAAAGATAGGCGAAGCCGTTGCTTATCGTGAGATCCTCCGCAACGCCCATGTTGTTGCCGATGTGGCTGAGCGCCGCCACAAGCTTCGCCAGGCACTCGATAAGGCCACGCGCACGGTGGCTGGCACGCGCTGGCGCGAAGATGAGCCGCTGGTTGAAACCGTTACGCACCTCACCGAGTGGCCCACGGTGATTCTGGGCAACTTTGAGGCCGAGTACCTGGGCCTGCCTGAAGAGGTTCTGGTCACCGTGATGCGCGACCACCAGAAGTACTTCGCGGTGGAGGGCGCCGACGGCAAGCTGGCGCCGCATTTCCTGGCCGTCCTGAATACCGAAACTGATGACGAGAGCGCGGCAATTATCCGGCACGGCAACGCGCGCGTGCTGCAGGCGCGGTTCAAAGATGCCCGGTTCTTCTGGGACATGGACCAGAAAACGCCGCTCGCAGATCGCGTCGAGAGGCTGAAGAACGTCACCTTCCAGAAGGAGTTGGGCAGCTACTACTGGAAGACGGAGCAGAATCTCGCAGTGGCAAAAGCGCTGGCGACTGCCGTGGAAAATGCGAATCTGCCATTTGATAAAGCGGCGCTCTTCAAGGCCATGGAGCTGGCGAAGACCGATCTGACCACCGAATTGGTAAAGGAATTTACTGAGTTGCAGGGAGTGATTGGCGGACTCTATGCACGGGCGCAAGGCCTGGGCGAAACGGTGGCAAGAGCCATCTACGACCAGTACACTCCCGCGTCAATTGAGGGCGCGATACCGTCGACAATTGAAGGCCAGCTGCTGGGCATTGCCGACCGCATCCAAACGATCGTGTCGATGTTCGGCATCGGGATGGCGCCGACGGGGTCGAAGGATCCGTTCGCACTGCGGCGCGCAGCGAATGCGATCGTGAAGATTCTGGCGGAGTCGACGTTGCCATTTTCGCTCACCGACCTGCTGGATTGGACGGCTGCATCCGCGGACCAAAGAAAAGACCTGGAGCTGTTTTTTGCTGAACGAGGTGAGTTCTACCTCAAAGACGTTCGGGGATATGCGTACGATGTTGTGAATGCAGTGAAGAGCGGCGGAATGTACAACGTGCGCGACGCGATTGCCTGGGCGGAGGCGTTAAACGAGGCGCGCAACTCTCCCGATTTCATCTCTGTGTCGGCTGCATTCAAGCGCATGAAGAACATTCTTCGCCAGGCGCAGTCGATGGGTGCGCAGATTGACCCCACGCCCAATTTCAACGAGGCCTCGGTTGAAGCAGAAGGGGTGAGTCTCCACGAGATAACAAAACTTGTTTTTGCCGAGGCCAATCGCCTCATTCAACAAAAGAAGCTCAAGGAATGCCTCAGAATCGTTGGAACGCTGCGCCCCTGGATCGATTCTTTCTTCGATAAGCCGGTAGTTGTCATGCACGAAGACCCGAATCTCCGAGGCGCAAGGCTTGCGCTGGTGAACGAAGTCTTGTCTGCATTTTCGGGCATTGCCGACTTCAGCGAGATTGTGTCGGGGTAGGAACAGCTCTCATCTTTTGACCATCGGCTTTCGGCTGGTTCGTGCCGCTCTCTGCCGCAAGGACGATCAATCCCAGTAGACTGGCTTCCGGCATAGGTCACTGCACAGCCCCTCAAACGTCTAAAATCGAAGACGATGGCCGACACGCTTTATCTGAGCCTGTGGTACCCTAACCTGCGCCTTGAGGCGCTTGGCGACAAGCTGATTCAGGTGCTGGGCGCGTTTGCCGCGCACGGCGAGTCTCGCGTCTACGCGGCAACTGTATGGCCGGTGAGTTGGAGCGAGGCGCCGGTGTTCCAGCGAGTCTACGGCCACGGCGAACGCGGCGCCGCCCCGAAATTCGCGGTTGAAGAGGCACTCGAGCTGCTGCACGAAGATTACGCATACGAGTTCCAGATTGGGTGGAATCTGTGGGAACTGGATGTGGCGGGTGCGGGTCTGGAGACCCGCACGACAGCCGGTCAGGAGACCGGCGGTACGATCTCCGCTCAGGATGACAGTGCGATGGCGCGCTGGTTCCGCGAGCCGCGGCTGGTGCGCGTCACCGGCTATGGGCCGCTCTTCGACGAAGCTGCGTACGAACAGGACGGCCACATCCGCATCGACTTCGGCTCCGACGCGCCGTTTCTTGAAGAGGACGCGGAGTTGAACGTGGTGGGCGCGCGCCACGTGGAAGAGAACGTGCGCCAGCTTGTGGAACTGACTGCAGCGGCTGAAAAGGCGAGCGGCGCCACGGCGCGCCTGCTGTGGAGCGAGCTGGGAGAGAGCCTGGCGCAAAGGCTGGCCGCGCGATTGGGAATGAGGAATTAGTTTGCGATTCACGATCGAACGGATGCGGACGCTGGTGATTGCTGTGGGCGTGCTGCTGATTGCCGGGCTCGGCGTCTTTCTGGTGATTGGCAAATTCAAGAACCCGTTCAAGCTTCGCGACCTGCCGCAAAAGCTGGGTCTCAATATCCAGCAGGAAGCCAACGGCTACACCTTTTCTCATGCGCTGGGCGCGCATGCGCAGTACAAGATTCACGCGTCAAAAGAGGTACAGCTTAAGAACAATCGCGTGGAATTGCATGGAGTCGACATCGAGCTCTATGGCGACGACGGCAAGCGCGTTGACCGTATCGCGGGCGACGAATTCGACTACGACGAGAAGGCGGGAACGGCGACCGCCGTCGGCCCGGTTGAGATTACGCTGATGCGCCCCGGCCCGGAGCAGGCCGCGGAGGTGAAAGAGGCTGCGCCAAAAGACAATAAGCTGGCGAGGGATCTGGCGCCGATGACGTCGGCTCACGCGGGTCCCAATGACGAGATCCATGTAAAGACGAGCGGACTCAGCTTCAATCAGAAGTCCGGCGTGGCCACGACCGCGCAGCGCGTGGATTTCTTGACCGCGCAGGCCAGTGGCAGCTCGATTGGCGCCACCTACGACTCGCAGCAGGGGTTCCTGGTTCTCGACCACAACGTGGAGTTGACCGGCAAGCGAAACGGGGAGCCAGTGACGATCCATGCGGCGCACGCCGAATTCGATCGCGACACGAGTCTCGGTACGCTGCGGACGGCGACGGCGAGCTATCGTGGCGGCGAGGCCTCGGCAGCCGAAGCAAGAGTGTTGTTCCGCGACGATGGAACGGCCGAGCACCTCGACGCGCTAGGAGGATTCACTGCAACCACTGCCTCGGGCGGACGGGTGCAAGCGCCGAAGGCGGCGATGGACTTCAACGAAAAGAACCAGCCGCAGCACGGTCACCTGGAGGGCGGCGTCACGATGGATTCTGTGCACGGCGCGCGCACCATGCACGGAACATCGCCGGCGGCGGAGATTGAGTTTACGCCAAAGGGCGACCTGCGCCACGCGCACCTGGAACACGGCGTAACGATGCAGAGCGACGAGACGACCGAGCAGGCTGTGAACGGCCGCGAGATTGCGGTGCATTTGAGCCGCACGTGGCGTTCGCCTTTGGCAGACATTGAATTTCGCGACGCGGGCAATGGGCACGTTGAACCGGCAACGATTCATGGATCCGGCGGCGTGACGATCTTGAGCTCAACGCAAAGAGCCAATGCTGTGACGCTGCCGTCGAAGCTCTCCGCGGATGAGGTCAGTGGTGAGTTCGGCGCCGATTCGGAACTGAAATCGCTCACGGGCGTGGGTCATGCCAGCATGGAGCAGACTCCCGCCAACGGCGCGAGGCAGACGGCCAGCGGCGACCGCCTGGAGACGGAGTTTATTGAGAACCGGGAAAAAGGGAACGAGGGAACAAGGGAACAAGGAAGCAATGGAAAGGCAGGCGCTGATCAAGTGCAGACGGCAACTCTCGACGGCCACGTGGTGCTGGTCCAGAGGCCTGCACCAAAGGCAGGCGCGCAGCCGCAGCCGGAGTTGCATGCAACTGCGGACCACGCGACGTATGAAGGCGCGGGACAGTGGCTGCATTTGACGGTAAATCCCCGGGTGGTGGATGGCGGCCTGGAACTGACTGCTGCCGGGATCGACGTGAGCCAGGCGACTGGCGACGCTTTTGCCCACGGCAACGTGAAAGCGACATGGACGAACACGAAGAGCGCTGGGAACCAGGCCTCGCGAGGCACGATAGCGCTTGGAGGCCAGGATCCTGCGCACGCGATTGCCGATGAGGCGCATCTGCATCAGCCCACCGGCGAGGCTGAGTTCGACGGCAACGCGCGGCTGTGGCAGGATGCGAATTCGGTCGAGGGTCCGGTAATCGTGCTCGATCGCGACAAACGCACGCTGGTGGCGCGGAGTGCGGGGGCTGCGGCTCCCGTTAAAGTGGCTTTGCTAAGCACGGGTGGCGCTGGCGCCGGCAAAGTGCAAGGCGGCTCCGGCGGGCACAGCAGCAAACCAACGGCGCCTACCGTGATTCGCGTGCGCGGCGGCGACCTGCTTTATTCCGATATCGATCGTAGAGCGTTGATGAGGGGCGGGACTCTCGGTGCGGTCACCGCCGAAACGGGTACTGCAACTTCATCCTCCGATCAGGTTGAATTACAGCTTGCGCCGGTCTTCAGCCACGCGAGCGGCCAGTCGCAGGTGGAGACCATGACGGCCAGCGGCCACGTGCAGGTGACCTCGCAGGGCAGGCGCGGAATTGGCGAGCAACTGGTGTATACCGGCGCTACTGGCGTTTATGTGTTGACCGGAACAGCCTGCAGCGCCTCCGCGGATGAACGATCCCGAGCGCGGAACGGCAACGGGTGAGGCTTTGATTTTCAATAGCCGCGATGATAGCGTCAGTATCGAAGGCGGGGGACGCGAAACCGAGACACAGACAACCGCCCCAAAGCTGCGGCCGGGAATTGAACCGGGAAATAAGAAAGGAACGCAGCGAGCCGCTCGGCCGAAAGGGCAACAGGGCAGCGGAAGCGAGCCAATCAACTAGATGGAAACACTTTTCGCCGAGGGAATCGGTAAGAGTTACAAAGGACGGCAGGTTGTCCGCAGCGTAAACCTGAAGATCTCCCGCGGCGAAGTGGTGGGGTTGCTGGGGCCGAACGGCGCCGGCAAAACCACCAGCTTCTACATGATCGTTGGCCTGGTGCAGCCGGAGAGCGGCCGCGTGATGGTTGACGATACTGACATAACACGCCTGCCTATGTATCTGCGGGCGCGCAACTTCGGCATCAGCTATCTTCCCCAGGAGCCGTCGGTCTTTCGCAAACTGACCGTTGAGGAAAACATTCTGGCGGTGCTTGAGGCGCAACCGCTGGGCAACCGCGAACGCCGCACGCGTGCCGACCGTTTGATTAACCAGCTCAACCTGGGGCATATTCGCACCACAAGGGGTTATGCGCTTTCCGGTGGGGAACGGCGGCGCGTTGAGATTGCGCGCGCACTATGCATTCAGCCCAATTTCATCCTGCTCGACGAGCCTTTCAGCGGCATCGATCCCATTGCGGTGTTGGAGTTGCAGAAGATTATCTTCGATTTGAAGGCCGGCGGAATCGGCGTCCTGATCACGGACCACAACGTTCGTGAGACACTGAGCGTAACCGACCGCGCGTACATTATTGCCGAAGGCAAAATCTTTCGCTCCGGCACGCCGCACGAGCTGGGTAACGACATGGAGGTGCGGCGCGTTTACCTCGGCGAAGGATTCTCTCTGGGTTAGAGAACGTCGCAGGTGGGAACCGGGAAGAAATGACGTGAGCATTCCCAAAAGGGCTTCGGCCCAAACCGGAAAGGACAACGACGAGCCCTGCAATTTTGCGCTCAAGCCATCGCCCGCAAGATTAAACTTTCCTTGAGTTCAGATTGAGGTACTTACCCCGATTATGCCGCTGCTGCAGCCAAGATTGAACCTCAGAGTCTCGCAACGCCAGGTGCTCACACCGGGCTTGATGCAGATGGTGAGCGTTCTGGCGCTGAACAAAATGGAGCTCAAGGAGATGATCGATGCGGAGATGGTGGAAAATCCCGTCCTGGAAGAAATTGACGAATCGGTTCCAATGCTGGATGAGGTTGCGGGACGCGAGGAACGCCTGGAACGCAGTGTTGAAGAAACGGCGGCCCCACCCAAGGACGTTTTCAGCGAGATTGACTTTGGATCGTACTTCCAGGAGTATCTTGATCCGGGCTACCGCACGCAGCGTGAGTATCGATGATAGTGAAAAGCCCTCGTTTGAAAACTTTCTCTCCCAACCTACAACTTTGGCCGATCACCTGGCGTGGCAGCTGGGATCGCTGAGCGTCGACAAAGAGCTTTATGCGGCAGCCGAATACATTATCGGTAATCTCGATGAAGACGGATACCTGGCTGCGGGCGACGAGGAACTGGCTGAAGCGTCTGGGCAGTTCCGTACCGAGGCGGTAATCGCGAAGGGAGCGCAGAACGGTAATGGTCACTCGCCGGATGCCGCAGCAGCGCTGGAGTTGGTGAAGCGGGCCATTGGATTAGTGCAGGGGCTTGACCCGGCGGGGGTTGCGGCGCACGATCTGCGCGAGTGCCTGATGCTCGAGATTCGGGCGCAACAGCAGGAGTTCGAGCATCTATATGGCGAGGCTCTCGTCGCAACGGGGTCCGATCCGCATCGAAGCTTTCGAGACGAGGCCGATGCAAAGATTGAGGAACGGCGGCGTGCGATGGAAGTGGCCGCGCTGATTGTGGAGCGTCACCTGCATCTGTTGCAGAAGCACGACGTGAAGGAACTGGCGCGCGCCGCGCAGGTTTCCATTGAAGAGGCGCATGCCGCAACCGAGTTCATTCGTACGCTCGACCCGCGTCCGGGGCGGCTCTACAACCGCGAGCAAACCAGGCTCATCGAGCCCGACGTGGTGTTTGTGAAGCGCGGCGCCGAGTGGATCGTGAGCATGAACGAGGAAGACCTGCCCAGCTTGCGGCTCAGCCAGCGCTACCGGCGCATGCTGGTCTCCGACTCAACTGACAAAGAGGTGAAGGACTACGTCAAAGAGCGCTTCCGCTCGGCGATGCAGCTCATGCGCAACATTGCGCAGCGCAAGAGCACCATCCTGCGCACGTGCGAGGTGATCGTGCGGCGTCAGAGCGATTTTCTCGACCAGGGAATTGAAGCGCTGCGGCCCATGATGATCAAGGAAGTGGCCGAGGAGATTGGCGTGCACCCCTCCACCGTGAGCCGCGCCGTGGCCAACAAGTATGCGCACACGCCGCAGGGCGTGATCGAGCTCAGGTTCTTTTTCTCTGAAAGCGCGAATGGTCCCGAGGGTGCCGACACGCCGCTGCTGGTGCTCAAGCGCAAAGTAAAGAAACTCATCGAGGATGAAGACTCACGCCAGCCGCTGACCGACGATCAGCTTGCGGCAATGCTGCAGACGCAGGGCATCCAGCTCACCCGCCGCACCGTGGCCAAATATCGCGAGGACATGAATATTCCCTCGACGCACCAGCGGCGGCGGAGGGAGTAGGGGCGCTGCGCCATCACATCGCTTCCGGACTCTCGATGCCGAGCAGCCCAAGCGACCGCACGAGCTCTCGCAACGTTACTGCGGCCGTCGCCAGCAGAAACGTCTTTCGCGCGGGGTCCTCTTCGGTCAGGATGTGGTGCTTGTGGTAGAAGTTGGCGAACTCCTGCGCGAGTTGGAAGGCGTGTTTGGCGAGATACGCCGGTTCCGACGCAGCGATACATTGATCGAGCACCAGCGAAAAACGGCCGGCACGGAGCCATAGCGCCCAAATGTCTTCGTTCGCTTCGATGGAGAGAAAAGCAGACAGAGTGGAATTCGCAGGGGCTAAAGCCCCTTCATTATTTGGATGTATTTGCGGCACGATTGAAGTCGTGCCCTGACACAAAGCGCCAGTTTGCTGACTTGCCGGCTCGCTGACTTGCTGACTCGCTAGCTTTTCCAACGCCGCTTCCGGGCTCGTTCCACCCTTGCGGAAGATGTTCCGTATTCGCACCACGGCGTACTGGATGTAGGGTCCGGTTTCGCCTTCAAAGCTGAGCGCGTCTTTAAAGTCGAAGGCGATGACCGAATTGCGCGTGTACTTGAGCATGAAGTAGCGCAGTGCGCCGATGGCGATCTGCCTGGCGATTTGCTGGCGTTCGGCGTCTGGAGTGCCGGCCTGCTTTTCATCCACGTGCGGCTGAACGGCGGCGATCAACTTGTCGATCAGGTCGTCGGCCTTGACGCCAAAACCCTTGCGGCCGCTGACTTCAATATAGGCGCGGCTGCGGTCTTCTTCGGGCAAGTCGTAGCCCAGATCGACGGCGCAACGCGGCGTAAGTGCCACCATCTCGTATCCGAAATGCGTGTAGTGTTCGGCTTGTTCGGTGTATCCCATACCCCGCAGCGCCTGGATCACGTTGGCCTGCGGGTCTGCCTGGCGCGAATCGATCACGTTGTAGATGGCCGTCGCGCCGCCGAATTGCGGATGTTTTTCTTCACCCTGGACGGAAGAAATCCAACATTCATGCCGCGGATAGGTGAAGAAGCGCCTGTAGCCGAAGTCGCGGCCCAGCAGGCCGAACTTCCACAGGTGGTAGGCAATATCCTTGCCGACATAGGTGTGTCTTCGTCCGCCCCCGGTGAGCGGCAGAACGAGGCCATCCAAGCGTCTCAACTCCGGCTGCGTCTGCTGGGAGCAGACAAGGATGCCGCCTTAGAAGGGCTCGATCCGGAACCGGGTGTGAGCAACTACTTCATTGGGAACGACCCGGCGAAGTGGCACACCGGGGTACCGCACTTTGGCATGGTCAGGGTCGCGAAAGCGTATCCGGGCGTTGATCTTGTGCTTTACGGCAACCCTCGGCAGTTGGAATACGACTTTCAAGTAGCTCCGGGAGCTGACCCGAGCGCTATTCGGGTCGACGCGGAGGGAGCTCAAACTACCTCGCTGGATCGCAACGGCAACCTGGTTTTGAGCACGGCGGCTGGCGAAGTGCAGACTGAACCGCCCGGAGGCGTATCAGGAGATCGATGGCAAGCGCCGCCCGGTCAAGAGCGAATTCCAGTTGCTGGTGGGAAACGTAGTGCAGTTCCGCATAGGAGAGTATGACCGCAGCAAGCCCCTCGTGATTGACCCCGTTTTGCTTTACGCGATTTCGATCGGCGGCTCGAATGGCAACACGGGGCTGGCGATCGATGCAGACTCGGCCGGCAATGCCTATGTCACAGGGAACACCAGTTCGGTCGACTTTCCCTCGACCGCCGGCAACTTCGGGACGCTCCAAACCAACCCGGCGCAGACCAAAACTACCTTCGTCGTAAAGCTCGACCCGACCGCCTCTACCCTTCTTTACTCCGATTACATTGGCGGCTCATCGATCGAAGCAGGCACCTCGATTGCCGTGGATAGCTCCGGGGACGCTTACGTCGCCGGCCTGACGACTTCTACCAGCTTTCCGCTGGTCAGAAACATTGGCCCGAGCGCGCCGCCGGCAACCTGCGACATTTCAAGCGGCGGATACAGCTGCCCCGATGCCTACATCCTGAAGCTCAGCCCCGACGGGTCGACTCTGCTGTTCTCGAGCCTGCTCGGAGGGAGCCAGGCATCGATAGCCGTTGGCGTGAAGATGGATTCGGTTACGGGCGACCTGATGGTGTTGGGTGCTACCAACTCGTCCAATTTCGAACCGGCGCCGACGACACTCGAATCGACGTATCAGGGTGA
>CAWILB010000023.1:0-19046 GCA_963836635.1 uncultured Acidobacteriaceae bacterium
CAGCTCGGCTCGATAGAGGCTTCTGAAGGACAACAAAATACAGATCGTCGCGCGTTGGTACGCCGTAACGGGTATCTCCGTAAGGAAATGGCTTCTTCTCCCCGGTCAAAACATAGCCGCGCCGTTTGTACCACTCGATCAGCGCAGTCCGCAGATGCACCACGGTCATTCTGATTTCGGTGGCTCCCCGTTCCTTCGCCCAATGCTCCGCTGCCTCCAGCAGCTTACGGCCCAGGCCGGCTTTTTGCTGGCGCGGATCGACCGCGAGCGAGCCAAGATACCAGACTCCGTCGTGCTTCGGCTCCATCCAGACGCAGCCGAGCAGCGAGTTGCCTGCCTGACGCCATAGCAGCAGCGTCGCATGGGGTTTCGCCGCCATGTCTTCGCGAAGCAGTTCTTCAGTGATCCGAGTACCCTGGATGTACTTCTCCTTGATACTCCATCCGGCGTCTTCACCGCGACCGCGAAATGCAAGGTTTATCAGGGAGACGACTGCAGGCACATCGGCGTCGGTCGCGACGGTTAGCTTCGGGAGGGGGTCAGTTGACTGACTGCGCATCCTAGTTCCGGATCCCGGCCAGGAGAGACTCGACTTCCGACTTCTCTTCGGCGCTGAGGCCGAGAAGCGGCGAGCGGGTTCGGCCGCCGTAGAAGCCGTTGAAGTCGCAGGCGTACTTCATGCCGGCGATTCCGAGACTCGCTCACGATGCGGCTGTTGGCGGCCAGAATGCGGCCCTGCTTTTCATCGGCAAGATTCGAGTCGTGGTCTTTCCAGGCTAGATAGATCTCGACGCAGGCCTGCGGCACGAAGGCGGCCACTCCGAGGATCGCTCCTGTGGCTCCGGCGTCGAGAGAGGCATGGACCTTCGAACCTGCTCCGCAAAGAACCTGGAATCCGACTTCCCTGGTTCGGGTTTTGATGGCCTGGGCTGGCGGGGCGGTGGTCGGCAACGGCTGCTCCGCCGGCAAGGTCGCCGGCTGAGACGAAAGGTGCCTGCGGATTCGGCTCAGTGGCCGGGTAGAGCATGCGGGCGGTAACAGCTTCAAAGATCGGGGTGACGGTTACCGTCCGTCGGCGCGACGACTCCGTCGGCGGCTACGGTCGCCTTGATCCGGTCGACACTGCCGCTCGAATCCTTGATGCCGATGATGTTGGGGTGGTCGGCGAGTTCGGCGACCAGCTCAACGGGAATCTGGTACGGGACGAATTTGGGGATGTTGTAAAGGATGACCGGGAGGGGCGAACGGTCGGCGACGCTCTCGAAATAATTGAGAACGGCGGCCGAGGAAAGCTGCCCCGCATAGTAGCTCGGCGGACGAATCAGGACGGCGTCGTATTGGAATTCCGCGGCGGCTTCGGCCAGCGCGATGGTTGCGCCTACGCTTTCACGGCCCACGCCGGCGACAGGACTTTATCGGGCGCGGTGGCTTCAGCGGCAACGCGCAGCACCTGGCGGGACTCCTCGTCGTCAAGCATGACGGCCTCGCCCGTTGAACCGAGCACCAGCATCCCGGCAAGCAGGCTGCGCGAGTAGCGCGCCATATTGGCTTCGAGCTTGCGGTAGTAGATCCGCTCGTCGGGATAGAACGGGGTGGTGACGGCGGCGAAGATTCCTTCCAGGAGCATGACAATATTGTAGAGCCGAGTTCCCTTCTGCGGCGACGATTGAATCGAACAGCAAGTTGTAATCCAACTGAGGCGGAGCATTTCGTTGCGGCTTGGAAGCAGCTCAATAAATGAGCCCTAGTTACTAATAATGTTCCACATGGAACGCGAAGTTATAGGAGTTTCTTCCTGTTTTTCCAGAGTTTTTTCCACAAACGAAGCAACCTCGCGAAAAAAAATACCGCCCTGGCTCCCTGGTTGCGACACAAGAACTTGAGGGGTCGGGAAAGTGCCATCGGCCACTTTTTCCGATAGTGATAGCTCAACCGGAACCAACCCCGATACCCTTCGCTTAACCGGCCAGCTGGTAGTCACAACAATAGAAGCGCAAGAAGCGCAGTTTGCGGCATTTGATTCCAGGCACTTAGAGCACCTAATGATTTTGCAGATAAATACGGGCCTATGTCGGACAATCAAGCTAGCAAAGGAATCAGTCCAGGAACATGAAGAACAGCGACATCGCAGTCACCGGCACGCCCCAAGTCATGGGCCAATCTCTCGCCAACCTTTGCACCCTGCGCCGCTTTTCATCTCCGCCACACAGAAACTGCGAAACTGTGCTTACATCACATAGAATCAATAATTTGGCGCAGAAGCCCCCCAAAAGTTTCACAGAACGGCTGTGAATCTTTGACGAAAACCCCCTCAGTTTCACAGTCCGGCTGTGAAGCTTTGGACTTTCAATGTGAAACTGTCTACCGGCCATTGGCTTTGTGGAGGCTTTGCAATGCGTTGACCGTGGTCTGGTGACGCTGCATCGCGGCGATGCCTTCGGCAGCTGCCTGTGCGGCGGCCAGCGTGGTAATTGTGGGAATGCGTGCCAGCACCGCTGCTCTCCGGATTGCCTTCTCATCGAAAAACGTGTCAAGGCCGCGAGGGGTGTTGACGATGAGTTGAATTCGATCGCCTTTGATGAGGTCGACGGCGTTCGGACGGCCCTCCTTGACCTTGAAGACCCGCTCGACCGTCATGCCTGCCTTTTCGAGCACGTTGGCCGTGCCTTCTGTGGCGACGATCCTGAAACCAAGGTGGATGTAGCGGCGGGCAACCTCGATCGCCGCTTCCTTGTCGTGGTCGTTGACGGTGAAGAAGGCCGTTCCGCCGGTGGGCAGAACCTGGCCGGCCGCAAGTTGAGCCTTGGCGAAAGCCTCGCCGAATGTGGCGGCCACTCCCATCACCTCGCCGGTGGATTTCATCTCCGGGCCCAGAACCGTATCGACGCCGGCAAACTTGTTCCACGGAAAGACAGGCGACTTGACGTAATAGTGGGTTCCGGTGCCGAGATCCTGGCCGGAGGCAAGTTCCTCGGGGAGCAATTCACGCAGTGTGCGGCCAGTCATGAGCCGCGATGCAACCTTGGCCAGCGGGATGCCGGTAGCCTTGGAAACATAAGGAACCGTACGAGAGGCGCGGGGGTTGACTTCGATGACAAAGACCTGATCGTTGCCCTCAGCGTCTTTTTGAATGGCGAACTGCAGGTTAACCAGTCCGACGACTTTTAAGGCTAACGCGAGTTTTCTGGTGTAAGTCCTTAGTATGTCGAGAGTTTTAGGCGCAATGCTTACTGCTGGCAGGACACAGGACGAGTCGCCGGAATGGATGCCAGCCTCCTCAATATGCTGCATGATGCCGGCAATCAGCACGTCCTGGGAGTCGCAGAGCGCGTCTACATCGACCTCGACGGCATTCTCAAGGAAGTGGTCGATGAGAACCGGGCGCTCCTGGGAGTACTCGACGGCCTCGCGCATATAGCGATCGACGGCTGCCGCGTTATAGGCGATGACCATGGCGCGGCCGCCAAGCACGTAACTGGGGCGAACCAAAACAGGATAGCCGATACGCTCGCCGACGGCCAAAGCTTCGGCAACGCTTGTGGCGGTGCCGCCGGGAGGTTGCGGAATCTCCAGTTCTTCCAACAACTTGCCGAATCGCTTGCGGTCTTCGGCAAGGTCGATGGACTCTGGCGAGGTGCCGATTATGGGAACACCTGCGGCGCGAAGACGCTGGGCAAGGTTTAGAGGTGTCTGGCCGCCAAACTGGACGATCATGCCTATCTTGGCGCCGGACTGCGACTCGTGGTTGTAGACTGCGAGCACGTCTTCAAGGGTAAGTGGCTCAAAATAAAGGCGGTCACTGGTGTCGTAGTCGGTTGAGACGGTCTCAGGGTTGCAATTGACCATGATGGTTTCGTAGCCGTCGTCTTTGAGCGCGAACGCGGCATGGCAGCAGCAATAGTCGAACTCGATGCCCTGCCCGATGCGATTGGGCCCGGAGCCAAGGATGATGATTTTGGGCTTGTCGGTTGGCGCTGCCTCGTCTTCCTCGTCGTAAGTCGAATAGAGGTAGGGAGTCATGGATTCGAACTCGGCCGCGCAGGTGTCGACGAGTTTGAAAACGGGGCGGATTCCCTTCTGCTCGCGCAGTTCCCTCACCCGCTTTATGCCTTCGTGGCCCTCGAGCTTCCACTCTGTGGCGATGCGCTCGTCGCTCAAACCCAGGCGTTTGAGCCTGCGTAAGTGCTCTGTGCTTATTTGGTCTGGAGTAGTTTTTGCGATGGATTGCTGTTCCAACGTGATCTCGCGCATCTGGTGCAGAAACCAGGGGTCCATGCCCGTGTAACGGGCGATTTCGCGGACGCTCATGCCACGCTCGAATGCGAATCGGATGTAGCTCAGGCGCTCGGGCTGCGGGGTAACGAGCATCTGGGTAAGCCGCCGAGGTTCAAGCACTTCCGCACCGGTTTTCTTGCCGGTTTCAAGAGCGCGCCAGGCCTTCATCAGGGCTTCTTTGAAGGTGCGGCCCATGGCCATCACTTCGCCGACCGATTTCATCTGGGGCCCGAGAACGTCGTCGGCGCCGGGGAATTTCTCAAACTGCCACTTGGGGATTTTGACCACTACATAGTCGATGGTGGGCTCGAAACAGGCGGGTGTTTTGCGGGTAATGTCGTTGGGAATTTCGTCGAGCGTGTAGCCAACAGCCAGCTTGGCGGCGATTTTGGCGATGGGGAAGCCGGTAGCCTTGGAAGCGAGGGCTGAGGAGCGCGAGACGCGCGGATTCATCTCGATCACTGTCATGCGACCGTCGACGGGGTTGACTGCAAACTGGACGTTGGAGCCACCGGTCTCGACGCCGATCTCCCTCATGACGGCGATGGCGGCATCCCGCATCTTCTGGTATTCGCGGTCGGTGAGGGTCTGCGCGGGGGCTACCGTAATGGAGTCGCCGGTGTGGACGCCCATGGGGTCGAAGTTCTCGATGGAGCAGATAATAATGACGTTATCCGCCAGGTCGCGCATCACTTCGAGCTCGAATTCCTTCCATCCGAGGACCGATTCCTCGATGAGGCACTCGTGGACGGGCGAGAGGTCTAGGCCACGGGCGAGAATCTCCATGAGCTCTTCGCGGTTGTATGCGATGCCGCCGCCGGAGCCGCCGAGGGTGAAGCTGGGGCGGATGAGGACCGGGAAGCCGAGCTTGCCTGAGAAGTCGAGGCCGTCGCGTAAATTATTGACCAAAGAAGATTTGGATACTTCGAGGCCGATCTTGATCATGGCGTCTTTGAAGAGCAGCCGGTCTTCGGCCTTCTTGATGGCCTCAAGCTTGGCGCCGATGAGCTCGACGTTGTAGCGGTCGAGAATGCCGGAGTCGGCCAGGTCGACGGCGAGGTTGAGAGCCGTCTGGCCGCCGACGGTTGGGAGCAAGGCGAACTTGCCGGATTTGGGGTCGGAGGTGAGCATCTCCGACTCGATGCGGATGATTTCTTCGACGTACTCGCGGGTGAGGGGCTCGATATAAGTGCGGTCGGCGAGCTCGGGGTCGGTCATGATGGTGGCCGGGTTCGAATTGACTAGCACCACCTCATAGCCCTCTTGTTTGAGAGCTTTGCAGGCCTGGGTGCCCGAGTAGTCGAACTCGGCTGACTGGCCGATCACGATCGGGCCGGAGCCGATCACGAGGATTTTTTGAATGTCATTTCTGCGTGGCATTGGTCCATTCGTGGTCCGTGGGTCGTGTGTCGCGATTCGTGGGTAGTTGGTTCCAAAAAACAGCGGAGCCAAAAGCCCCGCTGCTGGTGAATGCCGAAAGTCTTGCCTGCCCTGGGATTCATCCCTTCCACTCCTCCATCATCTTGCGGAAGTCGCGGAACAGGTAGTGGCTGTCATGCGGGCCGGGGGCGGCTTCGGGGTGGTACTGGACGCTGAAGAGCGGCAACGTTTTGTGCCGTAACCCTTCAAGAGTCTGATCGTTAAGGTCGAAGTGGGTAAGCTCGACTTCGTTGGCGTTGATGGAGTCAGGATCGACGGCGAAGTTGTGGTTGTGGGCGGTGATTTCGACTTTGCCGGTGGCGTTGTTGCGGACCGGGTGGTTGCCGCCGTGGTGGCCGAACTTGAGCTTGTAGGTGCGGCCGCCGAGGGCCAGGCCGGTTAGCTGGTGGCCCAGGCAGATGCCGAAGACCGGCACACGGCCCAGGAATTGACGGATCGCCTTGACGGCGTAATCGACCGGCTCGGGGTCGCCGGGACCGTTCGAGAGGAAGACGCCGTCGGGCTTCATGGCCAGCACATCGTCTGCCGTAGGTTTGGGCTGGAACGACCGTTACCCGGCAATCTTCGCGCGTTAACATGCGCAAAATGTTGTGTTTGATGCCGAAATCATAAGCTACTACATGAAATTGTTGTCGCTTTGCCGCTCAATTCTAATGAGTTAGAGAAGCAGAGGATTGCCGGACTGGTTGCGCTCGTCGTCGGAATCGAACTCGTAGATGGATGTGGTGGTGACGACTTTGGCCAGATCGGTGCCGTCCATCTTCCTGATATTGCGGGCTTTCTGGACGAGGCGCCTCAGGGTCTTCGACATTGGTGGAGATGACGCCGCGCATGACGCCGTGGGTGCGCAGGTGGCGGACAAGGGCGCGGGTGTCGATCTCGGCCAGGACGGGGACCGCGTAGCGCTCCATGTACTCGTCGGTGACCTGCTCGGAGCGCCAGTTGGAGCTGACGGCGGAGAATTCGCGGACGATCAGGCCCTCAATGTAGGGCTTGGCTGACTCATTGTCGGCGTGGTTGGTGCCGTAGTTTCCTATTTGGGGATTGGTGAGAACGACGATCTGACCGGAGTAGGAGGGGTCGGTGGCGATTTCCTGGTAACCGGTAAGTGATGTATTAAAAACGACTTCGCCCTGGCATTCGCCAGGATGGCCATAGCCGTGGCCGAGAAAGATGCGCCCATCTTCGAGCGCTAGGATTGCCTGCATTGCCGCTCCGGGGAGTGGATTCAATCGATTTTAGCAGAGATTGGCCGGTGGAATTCCGGGTAGTATTTGTCTTTTAACGAACCACGCCGGCATCTTTCTGAGGCCAGTAGACAAAGACGGCTTTGCCGTAGATGAATTCGCGGGAAACGGGGCCGAATTCGCGGCTGTCAGTGAGATGGAGCGGTGGTCGCCCATCATGAAGTAGTGGTCGGGCGGGATGGTGATCTCAGAGTAGGAACGGTCGTCGCGGTACTGTTCCGGGACGTATGGCTCGCTCGATCGGGTGGCCATTAATGTAGACGCGGCCGCTGGATGATGCGCAGACGGTCGCCTGGCAGCCCAATGACGCGCTTGATATAGCTCTTTTCCTCGTCGCTGGGGATAGCGGAAGACGACGATGTCGCCGCGGCTGATCGCCTCTATGTGATAGACAAATTTATTGATAAAGAGCCGGTCGCTGTCCTCGAGCCCGGGCAGCATGCTGGTGCCCTCAACGCGGACGGGCTGGTAAAGGAAAGTGATGATGAGAATCGATGCGAGGGCGGAGAAAACCAGGTCGCGCAGCCAAAGACCCAAAGTACCGGATCGCGACGTGCGAACGGTGGGTGCCGGCGGCGGAACCGTGTCCGTGACAAATTGGGAGCCTGGGCCTGATGCTGCCGGCGGTAGAGGGACCGTCTCCATGGGGCTCAAATTCCTTTAATGTGATCGATACTGGAGCCTTCGCGGGCATACCCATCGTGAAATGCGGAACTGCCTGGAAGGGGCAAACTGCGCCGGGCGGCCGGAGAGGTCCTCATCAAGAGTATAGACGAGGTGTGTGAGAATCGGTTCCATGCGCCTGGTAATGCTGCGGCTCTGGCTGGCCGATAGGAAATTCACCGGCGGTTTCTCGCGGTTATGGTAATCGGGACATCGATCAATGGTAATGGGTATCGGTAATGACCCTTTTGGTGAATTGAAGGCAACCGCGCATGATGTTGGAATGAATCTAATTTCGGACAAGGAGAGCGAGGCAGCTGCAACTGCCTGGCGTTATCTATGGCAACTTACCTCCCATTCTCTGATGTTGTTGCTGCTTATGGGTACAGGCAGCCGCCTCCGGCGAGACCCAAAGCGAGTTCAGCTCTCCTAGCGTTCGCATACGTCGTGATGGGCACCGCAATGGGCACGGTCGCGGGCGCCAGCATCGGCATGGCAACCTACCATTCCGGCATCCCAGTCGCTGTTATGCAGATTGCCCCAACGGTCGACGCAAGTACCACCACTAATTCCGTTGTTTCCACATCCGCGGAAAATCCCATCCCTGCCGCTATGCCAGTTCAGGCGGTCGAGAGCGTGGCAACCCCCGCCCTTCCCGCGCACGCCCATTTCAGCCTGGTCTCATATCAATCCAGGCCCCCGGTTCACCCCAGGGAAGCTGCGGGTGCGACTGTTGCCCGGCCAGTGAGTGCGACGCTTACTTTCACGTCCACCCACGCTCCAGACGCGGCACCAGTTCAAGCGTCCGCGGTTGAGATTGGAGCCAAGAACTTCACGTTTATGAGCGAAGGAGACGTTACGGTCGCAGACTTTAACGCCACAATGGGCACGATCGAAACCTATGAAGGCAGAACATTTGTGCTTGGCAGCACCGCCGCGCCGTCCGTTGCGGCAAGGTTGCAGGACTCGGGATCGAGTGTTCACTATCGTTGCGACCAGAGCGGCAACTGCACGCTGATGCAGGCCGGCCTGGTGATGCAGCACGTGAGGTTACTATAGAAAGCCGGGGAGTTGAGCGGCGCACAAGCGGCTAAGCCGGGCGTGGGTCGAACAAGAAGCCGGCTGCGATTGGCGGCAAGTAAGTCAACCCTTTAACCCGATTTGATCTAACGTAACGCTCTTACCCAAACTTTTAACTCGGCGCTCTAATCAAACGATTCGACCAAGAATCTTAACCCAACCATTTAACCGAAGAAGTTAAACGCAATCGGATTCATCGACAGCCGAACGACCCGGACGGGCACGTCAGCCGCATGGGCTTCTCAATAGGCTTTGGCTGGTCTGCAACAGGAACCAAATCGGGCATGTCACGAGGGCCCGACACACGAAGATTGGCCTCCTCAAGAAGAAGTGGCCGCTGAAGCACCATCTCAACCTGAGTGCCAACTGGGATATTGACGTCGGCATTACGCGTAAAGAGTGAGACAAGGCCGACTGTCGCCAGGCCAGCACCCAAACCGGCCAACCCCCCTTCAATGGGGTGACCGCCCACAGCACCACCAATTGTTCCTACTCCTGCACCGGTAGGAATTGCTACCTTGGCAGTTTCTCCCGCGTTGCGGCCTTTATCGCCGTTCTGTTCGATAGTTCCCTCTCCATCGTCCTTGACGGCCTGGTCCCTCGCTCCTGGCATGCTGTTCACCATTCCCGGGATCTCAACGACGGTGTTGTTGGGAAAGATCATTGAAGTAAAGTGCATGTCGAGTTGAGCCTTGCCCTTGACACGTCCGGGATGGACTACTCGATCAATGACTCCCTGGACGTAAACTCCCCTGGGGATCATGACCCGGGTTCCTAACACGACCGGAAATACAGAAGTGAGATAGACCCCGTCGCCTACCCTGGCGCTTTTTGTATTGATGGCGTTGTCGAGCTGAAGCAGTACCTTGGTTCCGGCTGGGATCGAATAGGTTTTATGGGCCGGGAGGGCGGTTTCTGCGCTCGCCGGCGGAGCGGGCTGCGTGTCCTGTTGGGTCGGCGGCGCCGGATCCTGGTCTGAAACCGGCTGAACGGCAAAGAACGCACTCAACAGGATTAGCGGCAAAATCCCACTTGGCAAAAGCATTCAAACCTCCCGCAGGTTGCAGGTATAGACCTTGCGTTCGCCTGCAAGGATAGCGCGGTGAGAACCGGAAGCGTGAAAAATCGTGCCGCGGGACGGTGGAAGCTGAATTCGAGCTACCATTCGGGTAACGATGATGCACGAATCCACCCATCCTGCGGGCAGCGGCGACGACGCTCCGGCCCGGTTTGAAGCGGCCGTACAAGTTCTTAGAACCGCCATCGAAAGACACGCCTTTCCAGGCTGCGCGTTTGGGGTATTGGCCGGCGGAGAGACTGTCTTCAGCGGAGCGCTGGGGCATTTTGTGTATGAGGAAGGCGCGCCCGAAGTCACGCCGGAGACCGTGTTCGACGTGGCGAGCGTGACAAAAGTCGCCTCCACCACGGCGATGGCGATGCTGCTCAATCAACGTGGGAAACTTGACGTTGATTTGCCGCTGGGCGAAGTCTTGCCAGGCTTTGTGATCGGGCGGCCGCGCAGCGATCTTGCTCGACATGTGACGCTGCGGAATCTGCTGGCGCACAACTCCGGGCTTCCGGGGTACGCGCCGCTTTACAAGACCGCTCAAACGCCTGCCCAACTGATTCATGAGTGCCTTGAGCTGCCGCTCGCCGGTGAGCCGGGTTCGAGAGCGGAGTACTCCGACCCTGGGTTCATTCTGCTGGGCAAGGCCCTCGAGGTGATAACCGGCGAGCCGCTGGCGAAGTGGACCCATCGGGAGATCTTTACGCCGCTTGAAATGACCTCGACGAGGTTCCACCCTTCCCCGCACAGCAGGCCCTTGATTCCGCCAACGGAAGAGGACACGAGCTGGCGACATCGGCGAATTCAGGGCGAGGTGCAGGACGAAAACGCCGCAATAATGCACGGGGTCGCGGGTCATGCCGGGTTGTTTTCTAATGTGCCGGATCTGTTGCGATTCGCTGGGGCAATCGTTGGGGCGGGGAAAGGCTCCGATTCCGCGGCCGAATTCCCTTCCATGTTCCATGCGAAGACGGTCGCCAAGTTTGCCGAGCGGCAGACGCCGGAAGGGAGCTCGCGAGCGCTGGGTTGGGACACGCCTTCTGAGAATTCGACCGCGGGGCGGCATTTCCCGGCACGCTCCATCGGTCACCTTGGTTTTAGCGGCTGCTCATTGTGGATCGATCTGGAGGCCCACATTGTGGTGGTGCTTCTCACTAACCGGACCTGGCCAGACAGATCCAGCAGACTGATCCGCGAAATCTGGCCGGCATTCCACGATGCCATTCGCGAAGCTCTATAAAAGTGATCAACCGGCCTTGATTATGGAGAATATCGATTTAGCGCGGCGTCCCTCGGCGGACCCGGAATAGCATCGCAATTCGAGCCGCATTTCGGCCGTTTTCGAGCTTGATTCGGGGAGCCAAGATTGGTTCGAAAATTATGAGTTGTTGCACAGTTTCCAAGATAGAATCAAAAATTGGGGACTGATGCGATGCTCACTGGCACAATGATGCAAGAGGCGCCTGGTAGTCACAAGAATGGCACCGGAAATAATGAAGCCTCTATGCTCGAACACCTGATAACAGAGAGCCAGAATGAGGCTTCACAGGGATTTGACACCAAGTCAGCACTTGACATTGCCCGCATTATCAACCACGAGGACGCAAAGGTTGCGCTCGCTGTCAAGAAAGCTCTTCCAGAGATCGCGCAAGTCATCGACCAGGTAGCTCGATGCCTCCGCGACGGCGGGCGATTGATCTATATCGGCGCCGGATCAAGCGGCCGAATCGCCGCACTCGATGCATCGGAATGCCCCCCAACCTACTCAACCGCTCCCGGACAGGTGCAGTACATCATGGCTGGCGGGCCCAAGGCGCTGGCCTCGGCAGTCGAAGTGAACGAGGACTCTGAAGAGCTTGGCCAGCGCGACATCGCCCGCCGCAGGCCCACCCGCAAAGATATCGTGATCGGAGTTTCCGCTTCGGGACGCACTCCTTATGTGGTTGCGGCCACCGCTTATGCCCGTGCCCGCGGAGCGCACACGGCCGCTGTTACCTGCAATCATGGAGCGCCGATTGAGTCGGCTGCCGACACCACGATCGTTGCCGACGTGGGTGCTGAAGTGGTGTCAGGATCGACGCGCATGAAGGCCGGCACAGCCCAGAAGATGATTATGAACATGATTACCACGGGCGCGATGACCCGACTTGGGTACGTGTACGAGAACCTGATGGTGAACGTGCACATGCAGAACTCGAAGCTGGTGGAACGCGGCATCAGGGTTCTGATGGCGGCTTGCCGTATTGACCGCGCCAAGGCGGTTGACACCATCAAGAGCGCCGGGACGCAGCGTGCCGGTGGCGCTGGTGATGTTGAAGGCTGGAGTGGACAAGCCTGAAGCCGTGCAGACGGCTGGCGAAGTCAGATGGCAATGTGCGACTGGCGATCGAAGACAACGTGCTGGAGCTGTAGGGAAAATGGGGCCGGTATTTCTGCCGGCACTTCAATGTTGAAAATCTGATATTCGAGACGTGCGTCTGGCGCGTTCGCTCTACTGCGCTTGTGGCTGCTGGGGCTGGGCCGGTTGCTGCCCCTGCAGCTGCCCTCGTTCCTGTTGGCGGCGGGCGCGGCGGTCGGCGAGCATCTGCTCAAACTGCTGCTTCTGGGAATCTGTCAGCACGGCTTCGATGCGATTGCGGCTGTCTTGCATAACTCCCTGCATACGGGCGCGACGGGCGCGCGGAGCGAGGGTCGTGTCGGCGATAAGAGATTGAATCTGCCGCTGGCGGTCAGCGATGATGGGCTTGACCTGGGCCTCCTGCGCGGGGCTCAGCCCAAGCTGACGGGCGAGGAATTCTGCCTGGCGCTGAGGGCCTGCAGGACGGCGCTGATTCTGCTGATCGGCTGGCGCGCTCTGGCCGGCGATGCCTACCTGCTGGTCTGGGGAATCGGTCTGGGCCGGAACTGGATTTTGGTTGGAGGATTGCGCCATCGCCATTGCCGATGCGAGCGCGAGCGAACAAGAAACGGAAAAGATCCTGCACTGCATATGTCTGTCTCCTCCAGCGGACGGTGTTGGCCCGGCCGTTCTCCAATATAGACACCACAGGAAAGATCAAGTCGCGCGAAGCTATTCCCAATGGCCTGAGACGAGGAGGCTCGCTGTTCCCGGCGTCTCGTTGATGGAGCTGCTGGAGCCAACGTAGTAACTGTGCATGATGAGAGTGACCCGCGTGCCTCCGTTGACCGCAATGTGGACTGGTTGCGAGAGAAGAAAATGCGGGTTTGCGGTGAGAGCGCCGGCGCGGCTGGCGGCGAAACCAATCATCGACTCATAGCCGCCGGTCACCGTGTCAAGGTACCACTCGGCTGGCGCGGGCAGGTCGGCGTCGTAGTCGGCTTCGGCAAAGAGGTGGTCGATGACAAAGGTTTTGCCGGGCGGAATAACTATGCAGAGATAGCCGCGGCTGGCGGGGTGAGCGAATTCATCGAACTGTTCGAACTCGTCGTAGCCGTGAAAGGGAGCGTCGGGCACAAAGCAGGATTGAGCCTGGTCAGCCGGAATCTGGAGTTGCGGATCGTTCGACGGCGCGAGCGGGTAACGGGAGTGGCGCGAGACGTGAGTCTGTGCGAAGAGCGACGCGGCCAACAGGGATAAGGTGAGGAGCGTGAAACGGGCAAGTCTGGGCATGGGTTGTTTTATCCGGCAATAGGATTAAAGCGGGTCCCGATAACGAGACGCAATTACCTGCATCGCCGCTTGGGACTGTCCTGGAGTCTGAGTATTGCCTTGGTCAATCGATTGGGGCGAGGTGTCTTTAGTAGACTCATCCACAGCATGTTTTTCCTTCTACGCATTTTGAGCCGCCCCGCGCTTCTTGCCCTCGCGCTTTGCGCTTCACTTACCCTTAC
The DNA here is from genome assembly GCA_963836635.1 of uncultured Acidobacteriaceae bacterium. Lineage (GTDB taxonomy): Bacteria > Acidobacteriota > Terriglobia > Terriglobales > Acidobacteriaceae > Telmatobacter. The sequence goes on from CAWILB010000023.1 coordinate 13,624, forward strand.
CGCCCCCGCACAGGAGACGCATCTCTGGACGCAGTCGCAATTCGAGGAGTTTGAGAAGGGCACCCCCGAAGGGGTTGCGATTGAAAGCAACGGGCACCTGCGCCAGGGGCCCGGCCTGAATGACGAGTTCACGACGCCGTCGACATTTGTGTGGTCAATTGCTGTGGACAAGAGCGGCGTGGCTTACCTGGGAACCGGCTCTCCGGCGACGGTGCTGCGCGTGGGGCCGGACGGCAAGGCTTTCACGCTTTTCGAGACCAAAGATATCAGCGTTCAGGCGCTGCGCCTGGGTCCGGATGGGGCTTTGTACGCTGCTACGCTGCCAGCCGGGAAAGTGTACAAGCTGGACCCGGCAGCGACGGTGAAGGAGACCGACGAGACGGCCAAGGTGGTATTTGACTTGGCAAAGGCAGGCGGCGAAGAGAAATCCGGGACAGAGGCGGGAGCGAGCGACCCGACGGACGGTGATAAATCGAAGCAGGAATCGCATTACGTTTGGGATTTGACTTTTGACCAAGAGGGCCGGCTGTACATTGCCACTGGCAACCCGGCCGCCGTGTTTCGCGTTGATCCCAGGAAGCCTGAGTCGACGCCGGAGGAGTTCTTCAAGAGCGATGAGGCGCACATTCGCTGCCTGGCGTGGGATGCAAAGGGCGATCTGATTGCCGGTTCAGACGGTTCGGGGCTGGTGTACAGAATCGATTCCAAAGGCAAGGGATACGTTCTCTTCGAGGCTTCGCGGCGGGAGATCACGTCGGTTGCGGTTGCGGCGAACGGGACCATTTACGCGGCAAGCGTGGGTGACAAAAGCCACAATCCCCTGCCCCCGCTGCCTGTGCAGGGAGTTGGCCAGATAAGCATTACGATTGTGAGCCCGCAGTCGACGCAGGCGGCAAATGCCAGCACGTCGGTTCCCGAAGGCACCGAGATTTACGCGATCGCGGCGGACCAGGCGCCTCGTAAGATCTGGGCGAGCAAAGACGACATTGTTTATGCGCTTGCGGCTCGGCCTGATGCGTTGCTGGCGTTGAGCGGCAATCGCGGTCATATTTACCGGATTAAATACGATGGCAGTTTTGCCGACGCGGGGCACCTGAACTCGCAGGAGGGATTGTGTCTGGCGGCGTACGGGGATGGTTTCCTGATCGGCACCGGCAATACCGGTAAACTGGTTGAATTTGGCGCTGCAGAGAAGCACGAATACGCGAGCGATGTTCTTGATACCGGCGCGATGGCACGATTTGGCCGCGTTGAGGTTGAGCCGGGCTCGCAGGGATATGAGATTTATACGCGAAGCGGCAACATTGAGCAGCCTGTCCGCGGCTGGACGGAATGGGAGCCGTTGCACGACGGCGTGGTGGCTTCGGCTCCGGGACGGTTCCTGCAGTGGAAGGCAGTATTGAAGTCGGATGCGGGGCTGGGCAGCGTTGGCGTGAATTATTTGCCCGTCAATTCCGCGCCGGTTGTGGACGAATTGGTTGTTGTGCCTGGCGCGCGATGGACGCCACAGCCGCCACTGCCCAATCTGCCGTCGGTGAACATTTCGCTTCCCTCCAGTGGCCAAAGCGAAACTTTTGACCCCGGCGCAAACGCGAGTACGCCGCTGCAAGCGATGAAAGACCGGACGGCGGTCACCGTTCGATGGGCGACGCACGACGACAATGGCGATGAGCTTGTCTACTCGCTCTATTTGCGCGGCGACGGCGAGACTGTGTGGCGACTGCTGAAGGACAAGATTACCGAGAAGGCATACAGCTTCGACGCGGAACTGATTCCCGACGGCGGATACCAGGTGAAGGTGGTTGCATCGGATTCTCCTTCACACACACCGACCGCTGCGCTGACCGGCGAAAAGGTGAGCGACAGGTTCGTGGTGGATACTACACCGCCGGCGGTCACGAATCTGAATGCATCGGTTGAGCCGGGCGCCTGCGGGCGGGCTGATTGCCCTTCGGCCCTTCACGTTACGTTTGAGGCGCAGGACTCGTTTTCGCCGATTGCTCATGCCGAATACTCGCTGGACGCGGGGCCGTGGCAGTTTGTGGCGCCGGTGGGAGCCTTCTCCGATTCAAAGCAGGAGAAGTATGAATTCTCTGTTCCGCTCGATGGCGCCGCAGCGAAAACAACCGAGCACTTGATCACCGTTCGCGTCTACGACAGGTATGAAAATGTGGACGCGGCCAAAGCGTTGTGCCGGCGGCGCAAAGTAAAACCATGCGATTTGAACTGGAAGTTGCGGCGCGATACCTGAAGGCCAAGCGCAGACAGGCCGTGGTAGGCGTGGTGACGGTAATCTCCATTGCCGGCGTGGCGGCGGGCGTGGCGGCGCTGATTATCGCGCTGGCCGATGACCAATGGAATGCGGCGCGATCTCGAAGACAAACTGGTGGACTCAAGCGCGCACGTGGAATTGATGGACGCGAACGGAATGGGAGTCAGGGACTGGCAGCCGCTGCTGGCGCGACTTGAAAAAGTGCCGCACGTGGTTGCCGCTTCACCGGGGCTTTGGGAGCAGGTGCTGGTGGCGCGAGGAGCACGCGATGGCGGCGCGCTGGTGCTGGGCATCTTGCCGGATGACGAGCTGAAGGTAAGCCACCTGCTCGATCACGCAACTCCCGGAGCGATTGCCGCGCTTGAGCCAGCTGCGCAGAACGCGACTCCGTCGGCAGCGTTGCCTCCGATCGTTCTGGGCAGCGACCTGGCGGAGACCATCGGCGCCTCGGTGGGCGATTCGGTGATGCTGATCAGCCCGCAGGGTGAGCTAACGCCGCTCGGTGAGATTCCCAAGTATGTTCGCTTCAGGCTGGCGGGAACGTATCACACAGGCTTTTACCAATACGACTCGCAGATGGGCTTTTTGAGGCTGCCCGACGCGCAAAGACTCTTCGACGAGCCCGATCTTGTGTCGGTGATCGGGTTCCGGGTGGACGACCCTAACATGGCGCCGGAGATTGCTAAGGCGATTGAGCAGGCGGCAGGCCACGGATATATGACCACGAATTGGACCGAGCAGAACCGCGAGCTGTTTCGCGCCCTCAGGCTCGAACAGGTGGTTACGTTCATCGTGATTGCGCTCATCGTGATTGTGGCTGCGCTGAACATTCTTATCGCGCTTACCATGATGGTGATGGAGAAGACGCGCGATATTGCTGTAATGATGAGCTTCGGGGTCGAGCCTGCGCAAGTGCGGAGAATTTTTCTTTTACAGGGGTTGCTGATCAGCGTAATTGGGACCGCAATCGGGCTGGTGCTGGGGTATGTTGCGGCGTGGGCAGGAAGCCACTACCACATTCCGCTTTCGGCTGATGTCTATTCGATCGATACCTTGCCCTTTGCGCCGCGGCTGTGGGATGGGGTGATTGTAGCGGCGGTTTCGATCGGGATCTCGCTGCTGGCGACGCTTTACCCGTCATATACGGCGGCGCGGGTGCTGCCGGCCGAAGCGTTGAGGTACGAATAGTACTTCAATAATCCCAATGGTGATTTAGTTGGGTTTTGGTCATTCCTTTGTGCTATTTGTAACAAATCATGGACAACCGAGCTGGACTTTCGGCTGAAGCTGCGGTTAAGCGGGGTCATCTGGTGATTACAGTGCCCGTTTGCCTGCTGATTCTTAGTTTTACTATTGCATTCAGTCTGCTCATCGGTGCGCCGCCCGACACGGCTCCGGTAACTCTTGCAAATTTGGCCCGGGCTCTCCGGGCTCCCATTGGACTACTCCTTGGCACGGCGTTTGGCTGGCTTTGGTGGTCAATCAGCGTGCCCCGATGGAGAGAATGGGCTCACGAGAACGGCGCGGACGATGAAGAGACGCTACGTCTTGCTGTTCGCTCGCTCCTCGTCTGGCCAAAGGGGTCAATATTTGAGAAGACAGAGATCCGGTCAAGGCGCCACTTGTGAGCACTTGGCAAATTTCCTTTTGGGACTTCGGACGCTAACGGTAATCGGATATTCAACCGTCCCTATCTTGACGACGGCTGGCGTCAGTGAAAATTTCGTTTCATGCGTTCAATTACTCTCAGTCAGCTCCGAATTCCGAAGTTGTGGTTGCCATGGCTCAAAGCAGGAGAGACAATTCTTCTATGTGAGCGCAACGCGTGATTGCCCGGATAGTGCCGGACGAGTCGTATGTCGTGCGGACCAATGCTCTGGCAAGGGAGAACGAGACGGAGCCCTCAATCTGAGCGCCGCTTCACTCATTGCGGCGTAATGATGCCGCCCAGCGCGTGGCGGCGCGGAAGCACGATGCCGCGGTGATCGATTTCCGCCGCCTCCGCGGTTTGACTTTTCGGACAAAGTCTTGCGAGGGTCAGTGCCCCGCCGCAGGCCGGGCACCAGTCGGCTTCGAGTCTCATCCGCCAGGACAGCGTGGCATTGGGTGCAGATGCGTTCCATGCAAATAGCCTAACCCGCATCTCTCACAGCCGGTAATCCCCTCGCTGAAATTTTCACGCCGCCATTTGCATTTAATTTTGCCATCCCGGCGCACAATGATTTCAGGAAGGCAAAAGGGGAGATTCAAACGTGGCTCGAGAGAAAATGGAGCGTCACCAACACCGTAACCGCGACGCCGTCCCACCCCTTTCAGGAATGCAACGACAATTGCTCTTATTCAAGAAACCACGCAGAAACTGTTCAGCCGTGGATCGCTTCAATGAAATCAACAATTTAGGCGAGATTTGGCCTTCACGGCTATACAAAAGCCGTACAGAAACTGTGCAGAACCGCACAGAATCTTGACCGCTGCGGGGTTTTCCTGTGCAGCGGTAACCCTCCAGTGAGAAATTCAGACTATCCGTTCTCGCGCAACCATCACGCGGCAGGCTGGAGTTTCCGGGCGATGGCAGCGGCCCAGGCGCGAATATCTTTCCAGTCACGAATATCGGTGGCGGGCACGTCCTTTGCCGGGAATGCGGGCAAGCGGCGGGCGAGGCTAAATGGAAACGGCATGTGGTTTACGTCGAAGCGGCCGCCGAGAATCTTGACCTCCATGGGCAGAAGCCAGCGATATCTCTTGAGCTGCTTTTCAGCCTGCTCGCCGGCGGTGCTGAATTCTTCGGGCTTGCCATTAATGGGTCCGAGCACGAAAAACCACTGGGGAAGCCCGCCGAGTTGAACTCGAAAGCGGGCGAGAAAACGGTGCAATTCGCCGGGCATGTGACCCACATACAGCGGAGCGCCGAGAATGACCGCGGAATACCGGCCGATCTTCTTCATTTCGCACATCCGAGCCACTTCCACTGAGAGTTGCGCATCGCGCAATACCGCGGCGATGGCCTGGGCTACGTCACCGGTAGAGCCGGTTCGCGTGGAATAGGCGATGAGAATGGGTGCAGACATTGGATCGACCTCTGCTAGGGCGAATTGTGCTCCCTGCCAATCGGAAGCGGATGTGAGTGTGGTCACATGGCGATTTCTGTGCT
>CAWILB010000024.1:0-19699 GCA_963836635.1 uncultured Acidobacteriaceae bacterium
GCCAGATTTGCTGTTGTTCGTTCGGCTCGCTACGGTGAAGGTTGCGAGCACCCACTCACACCCGACATTAGGCAGGAGATTCAGCTTGGTGCAGGATAGCGCCTGCTCTCAGGCCGCTGGAATCCCTGCCCTGCAGCCGCTTCATCAAAGGCTGGTGCGCCATTCTGGACCGACTTGTGAGTGCCTCAACTTCTCATTTTGGCCTTTCCGGTCCGGGGTGCCGTCCATCTGCTGGGAGTGGCATGCCAAACTAGTTTGAAATTCTCAAAAGGTATTTCCGTTTAACCAATGGAATATTGCCCCAATTCTTTACATCAATTAATTTCGAAGGGACGCAGATGTGCCTGAGGTTTCAAGTTGAGATGACACTAATGACCCCGTTGCTCAAGCAATTGGATAGGAACATCCCTTCTATCTCAGTTGGTGATATTTCCTGAGCTATGCCTGAATCCTTGGCCATTTTGTCATGAGTCATGGGTGATTCCGAAGATAGCTTCCGGATTCATAGGTTTATGAATAAGGACCTACTCGGTGCCAGATATGACTCTGGTTTGTGTTAAGCCAGGTGCGGAATTGGCTTGTCTGCGAGATGAATTCCAGGGTTTTGGTGAGTGACCCACCAACCTGGAAGTCACTCTGTTGGATCAATGCCCAACTCGCCTCCTCGGTGGATGTGCTCACTTGCCCCTTGCGCAGTTACTAGGGAGAGCAGTTGGCATTGCGCAGCAAAACCCAGGGTGGACTAGAGACCTTGACGTCATGCGGACCCGTGATTGAACCGTCTTGAACGTATTTCGCCGTATTTAAGGCAGCCCACGAAGAAGTCCTGTAAGTAGTTTGTAAGTACAAGTTATTAACGCCCTGAAAAGGCGGGTGTTGGCGGTTCAATCCCGCCCCCTGGCCACGATTCCTCAACCAATCACTTAGCGGTAAATTAGAGAAATACGCTCACCCGCAGTTCACTCGTTGATTCGCGATTGCAGCACCTGCGAAAAACCGCAGGAAGCAAATGTTGTTGGCTGATAAGATCAAAAAGCGTAGGGCTGGAGGAGGGAGCTCGAACCCCTACCTGCGCACAGCCGCTATCACTTCAAGTAATGCAATTTTTCTAACTGCGCCAAAAAAAACTCCACCCGTGTCGGCTTACCTGTGATGGCCGTCTTGGCAATTATCTTCGCTGTATTTAGGTAGCCCTGCAACAAGGAGTTGGAAGCAGCAATTTATTAACGCCCAAGCAGTGTGCGCTCCACGTCGACTAGATCCATCACTTCCAAGCAGCTGAGACCTTGATCCCTTGCGTAAGGCACGAATAGGCAAGACTGGCCTGGCCGAGCAGAATTGTGCAGTAAAGCCGAGATTACGCGGCCAAGCTAACACTACAAACGGGAATAAGGAAACCACGCGCCGAAGGCCATGGAGTGTCGCGTAGCGCGAGCGACCAACTTGCGCGGCTCTGAAAAAGGAATTTTATTTGTGCGAATGACTATGATGAGTGTCTGCGTCATGATGGACTCGACTGAACCAGCCAAGTCTGAAGTAACGGTGCAATGGGGATACATCCCAGCACTTGAAACAGATACATGACGAAGAAAGTAAGTGTAGTCGAATATTGGCAAACTGATGATATCCAATGCACAGAATGAACCGCTTGATCTCTCCTGATACCTCCCAAGCGCGCGGCCGCGCCACCTGCTCTTCATCCACCGCGCTCCGTTGATTGGTATCGGCACCTTGGTAGAGCTTATACACACATGTTGTTTTTGTCAAGCACCCCTTGGAGCGCCGATTTCGGGAATGGAATGGGGACAAAGGTGCTGAAACTCGCTCAAACATGTTTCCAAAGTTGGGAGTTGTCTCATCCGGATGTACTTGAGAATGTTCGCCGAAAACCTTTCGCCCTTCAATTGACGCCCCCTTCGAGCACCATCAGGTCTTTCTCTGAAGTAATCAGGTCTGTAGTACTCCTTCGCGATGATCTATGCCGTATCCAGGCTGCCATGTCCGCGGCACGACGCAGGAGCATCGATTCCGTCTCCCACGAATCCGACCACATGTCCCTTGCTGCGGAGAAGGCGAACGATCCGCTGCTTGTGAGCAGGAATGTGTGAGCATGTTCGTCTTTTCCGCCGCGTCCGCCAATTCCGCGTCTTCGGAGCATCTTCTCGACGGCCTCACCAGCAGCATTTGGACTCCACGTCCGCACACCTTTGCCAACTGATCAGGTCGTTGTTTTGCCGGTGAGAATCTTCACTCTACTGTGCTTGTGCAGCGCCTTGGATTTGGAATGCCCGAACCTCGGGCGGGTCGAGAAATGCAACGTACCCTTTCAATATGGAGGCCGCGCTCGTCCTCCTTTGAGCACGCTTCCCCGGGAAGCTCCTTGACGGCGACGGCCAGAACCCGAAAGCCTTGTCGTTGCTGAGGGGTCGGGATATCATCTGCAACCCTTTCATAAGCCGGGATCCATGGTGAAAGTTTCCTGATTGCAAAGTCCAAATCGAAAACACCGTGGACATTCTTTGAACTGGCCTTTCTGAAAGAACAAAGGTGCCAACTCCTTCCGCGCTCCCACCATGATGATATTGTCATGATGCCGCGTGAGTCAAAAAGGGGATCTCATCGAAGCTTCTTATAATTTTTGATGGAGTGATTGTTGGTGAAAATCAGAACTATTCAACAATTTCGCCGTGTCGAGCAGATTCTTGAGGCCGGTCTGAAGTGACTGATGATATTGGTTTCCCGTCCCGCTACGTTGGGAGTGTCGCTGAAGGACGACACGATCCTCGGTGAGCGTGCCGGTTTTGTCGGTGCACAGAACGTCCATGCCACCGAAATTCTGGATCGCGTTGAGCCGCTTGACGATCACTTTTTTGCGACTCATCGCGAGTCGCGCCCTTGGAGAGGCACACGGAGACGATCATCGGCAGCATCTCCGGAGTCAGTCCCACGGCCACGGCCATCGCAAAGAAAAAGGCGCCCTTCCAATCGTGCTTGGTAAAGCCGTTGATGAGAAAGACCAGCGGCACCATGACCGCCATGAGCGGATCATGAGCCAGGTAAAACGGTCAGGCCCTGGTCGAAGCTGTCGGCGGCGCTTCTTCAGTGATAATCCCGTGACCACCACGACCGCGGTTGCAGCGCCACTTTCCACGCTTGTTCCCATGAAGAAAATTTTTTTTTTTTTTTGGGGGGGGGGGGGGGGGTCATAAAATTTCTCGATGGGATAGGACTCCGCCGGCGAAGCGACTCGGGCTAACGAAAAGGTCCTTCGCCGTGAGAACCCGCACATCGCCGGGGATCATGTTGCCGGCATGCAGATTGATGATGTCACCGGGAACCAGATCGCGCAGCGGCATCTCTTGCGCCTTGCCATCCCGAATCACATTGGCGGTCACGTGGATCATGGCTTTGAGCTTTGCCGCGGCGGCGTCCGCGCGGGCTTCCTGCACGAATCGCAGCGAGGCGCTCAGCACAACCATGCACGCCATCACGGTTCCGGCGCGCGCGTCGCCCGTGGCAAAGGAGATCGACGAAAGAGCCGCCAGCAGAATCACCAGTGGATTGCGAAGGATGATCAGGAGCCGAATGAACCAGCCGCGCCGGCGTTCCTGCGCAACTTCGTTCGGGCCCGCGGTACGCGCTCTCGCTTCGGCCTCCGCCTGCGTTAGGCCCCCGGGATTGGTGTGCAATGACTCAAGCACTGCATCGCCGTTCTTCCCGGCCGCATCGAGGACGACGGCGGAAACACGGATGCTATGGTCCTTCCCCTTCGCAGCGATCGGAGACACGGACGATGCAGGGCGAGTCGCGGTGGCGTCAACGCCCGACGGTGGATTCTCTTCGCCCGTTTTTTCTGCCATTAGATACGTACCGGGTGCAGCCTTATTTCCAGCGCCTCTGTTCGATTCCGTTGTCTGAAGGTTTCCAACCTTTGCGGCACACATGGATTGGTAGCCGCAGCCGCCCGGGAGGACCATGTTTCCGGAAACAGAGGTGAACCGGCGACGGGTTCCGGCTCACTGCGAGTATTCAGTCATGGGGGCACAAAAAACTGTGCAGTTTTGCTCAAAAAAGGAAACGCAGAGACTACGCACATATTCGGCGTTCAAGGCAAATCTTGACATGGTCGAGACGAGTGGCAAACCAGTACGAGGGTTGAAGACGATCCGGAACAGGGAAAATTTGCTGAATACGACGAGAGCAGGGCTGCCAAAACACCGAAGAATCTCGTGTGAGTTACAGCCCGTTTCGATCCTTTGGTCTCGCAGAAACCTTCTTGGCAATCCTCGTTTTCAGACGGCCGGTCGACTAACCGCGTTTTTAATTTTAATTTAGCCGTCTGGTGGCCGAAAATTAAAAACGCGGTTAGTCGACCGGCCGTCTGAAAACGAGGATTGCCAAGAAGGTTTCTGCGAGACCAAAGGATCGAAACGGGCTGTAACTCACACGAGATTCTTCGGTGTTTTGGCAGCCCTGCTCTCGTCGTATTCAGCAAATTTTCCCTGTTCCGGATCGTCTTCAACCCTCGTACTGGTTTGCCACTCGTCTCGACCATGTCAAGATTTGCCTTGAACGCCGAATATGTGCGTAGTCTCTGCGTTTCCTTTTTTGAGCAAAACTGCACAGTTTTTTGTGCCCCCATGACTGAATACTCGCAGTGAGCCGGAACCCATCGCCGGTTCACCTCTGTTTCCGGAAACATGGTCCTCCCGGGCGGCTGCGGCTACCAATCCATGTGTGCCGCAAAGGTTGGAAACCTTCAGACAACGGAATCGAACAGAGGCGCTGGAAATAAGGCTGCACCCGGTACGTATCTAATGGCAGAAAAAACGGGCGAAGAGAATCCACCGTCGGGCGTTGACGCCACCGCGACTCGCCCTGCATCGTCCGTGTCTCCGATCGCTGCGAAGGGGAAGGACCATAGCATCCGTGTTTCCGCCGTCGTCCTCGATGCGGCCGGGAAGAACGGCGATGCAGTGCTTGAGTCATTGCACACCAATCCCGGGGGCCTAACGCAGGCGGAGGCCGAAGCGAGAGCGCGTACCGCGGGCCCGAACGAAGTTGCGCAGGAACGCCGGCGCGGCTGGTTCATTCGGCTCCTGATCATCCTTCGCAATCCACTGGTGATTCTGCTGGCGGCTCTTTCGTCGATCTCCTTTGCCACGGGCGACGCGCGCGCCGGAACCGTGATGGCGTGCATGGTTGTGCTGAGCGCCTCGCTGCGATTCGTGCAGGAAGCCCGCGCGGACGCCGCCGCGGCAAAGCTCAAAGCCATGATCCACGTGACCGCCAATGTGATTCGGGATGGCAAGGCGCAAGAGATGCCGCTGCGCGATCTGGTTCCCGGTGACATCATCAATCTGCATGCCGGCGACATGATCCCCGGCGATGTGCGGGTTCTCACGGCGAAGGACCTTTTCGTTAGCCAGGGTACGCTCACCGGCGAGTCCTATCCCGTCGAGAAGTTCCATGATGCGGACCCCAAAGCTTCCAATTCTCCGATCGATCTGAAAAATATTTGCTTCATGGGAACAAGCGTGGAAAGTGGCACTGCAACCGCGGTCGTGGTGGTCACGGGAGTAAACACTTATCTCGGCACTATGGCCGGCTCGATCACTGAAGAAGCGCCGCCGACCAGTTTCGACCGCGGCCTGAGCCGTTTTACATGGCTCATGATCCAGCTCATGGCAGTTATGGTGCCGCTGGTCTTTCTCATCAACGGCTTTACCAAGCACGATTGGAAGAGCGCCTTTTTCTTTGCGATGGCCGTGGCCGTGGGTCTGACTCCGGAGATGCTGCCCATGATCGTCTCCGTGTGCCTCTCCAAGGGCGCCATCGCGATGAGCCGCAAGAAAGTGATCGTCAAGCGGCTCAATGCCATCCAAAACTTCGGTGGCATGGACGTACTGTGTACGGATAAGACCGGCACACTGACCGAGGATCGTGTCGTACTGCAGCGACACTGCAACGTAGCGGGACGGGAAACCGACGAGGTGCTGCTGGACGGTTACATCATCAGTCACTTCCAGACCGGCCTCAAGAATCTGCTCGACACGGCGATTCTGAATAGTTCTGATTTTCACCAACAATCGCTCATCGAAAAGTATAAGAAGCTCGATGAGATCCCCTTTGACTTCACGCGGCGCATGATGTCCGTCATGGTGGAAACTCCTGAAGGTAAGGCAATCCTGCTTACCAAAGGCGCTCCGGAAGAGATATTCCACCAGTGCTCTCATTTCGAGTTGGATGGGAAACTTTCGCCCATGGATCCCGGGCTTATGAAAGGGTTGCGGGATGAATATGCGAGCCTCAGCAACGACGGCTTTCGGGTTCTGGCCGTAGCCGTCAAGGAGCTTCCGGGGAAGCAGTCCTGCTCAAAGGAGGACGAGCGCGGCCTCGTGCTGAAAGGGTACGTTGCATTTCTCGACCCGCCCAAGGGTACGGCGGCAATCGCAATCCAGGCGCTGCACAAGCACGGTGTAGGAGTGAAGATTCTCACCGGCGACAACGACCTGATCAGTCGCAAGGTGTGCCGGGACGTGGGACTTGAGCCCGATCCAATGCTGCTGGGTGAGGCCGTCGAGAAGATGTCCGACGCGGAATTGGCGGACGCGGCGGAAAAGACGACGCTGTTCGCGCGTCTTACTCCTGCTCACAAGCAGCGGATCGTTCGCCTTCTCCGCAGCAAGGGACATGTGGTCGGATTCATGGGAGACGGAATCAACGATGCTCCTGCGCTGCATGCCGCGGACATCGGCATCTCGGTGGATACGGCCGTAGATATCGCGAAGGAGTCTGCGGACCTGATTCTTCTTGAGAAAGACCTGATGGTGCTCGAAGGGGGCGTCATTGAAGGGCGAAAGGTTTTCGCGAACATTCTCAAGTACATCCGGATGGGGGCGAGCTCCAACTTTGGAAACATGTTCAGCGTTTTGGGAGCCAGCGCCTTTCTGCCGTTCATTCCGATGGCGCCTATCCAGATATTGACGAACAACATGCTGTATGACTTCTCCCAGGTGCCGATCCCGACGGACGCGGTGGATGAAGAGCAGGTGGCGCGGCCGCGGCCCTGGGACGTCGGAGAGATCAAGCGGTTCATTCTGTGCATTGGACCCATCAGTTCGATATTCGACTACACTACTTTCTTCGTCATGCTCTATCTGTTCAAGTGCTGGGATGTATCCCGTGCACCGTTATTTCAGACTGGCTGGTTCGTCGAGTCCATCATGACGCAGACACTCATCATCCACATCATTCGCACCAATAAAATTCCTTTTTTTCAGAGCCGCGCAAGTTGGTCGCTCACGCTCACGACACTGTCCATCATGGCCTTCGGCGCGTGGCTTCCCTATTCCCCATTGGCCTCTTCGCTTGGCCTGGTGCATCTGCCGGGGCTTTACTGGCCGATTCTGCTCGCCACACTGCTTGCCTATTCGTGCCTTACGCAAGGGATCAAGGTCTGGCTGCTTTGGAAGAGATGGATCTAGTCGACATAAAGCGGCCGGCACTACTTGGGCGTTAATAAATTGTGTTTCCAACTCCTTACAAGGTTTGCAGGGCTACCTAAATACGGCGAAATACGTGCAAGACGGGCCAATCACGGGTGAGCCAACACGGGTGGAGGTTTTCTGGGTCGCGCGGCGCGGTTCAAAAATTGCATTACTTGAAGTGATAGCGGCTGTGCGCAGGTAGCAGGTTCGACTCCTGCCGGGTTAATTCCGCCTCGCTTTTGATCTTATCGCCGAGGCATTCCGACGGCGTTTCTTACGCCGTTTTCGCAGGTGCTGCAATAGCAATCACGAGTGAACTGCGGGTGAGCGTATTTCTCTAATTTACCGCTAAGTGATTGATTTAAATGGTGGCCAGGGACGGGATTGAACCGCCGACGCCGGCCTTTTCAGGGCGTTAATAACTTGTACTTACAACTACTTACAGGACTTCGTGGGCTGCCTAAATACGGCGAAATACGTGCAAGACGGGTCAATCACGGGTGAGCGATGACGGGTGGAGGTTTTTCTAGTCCACCCTGGGTTTTGCTGCGCAATGCCAACTGCTCTCCCTAGTAACTGCGCAAGGGGCAAGTGAGCACCATCCACCGAGGAGGCGAGTTGGGCATTGATCAACGAGTGACTTCCGGTTGGTCGGTCATTCGCCAGGAACCCTGGAATTCGTCTCGCAGACGACCAATTCGCGCCTCGCGATTTAGCGCGAAACCAGAGTCATATCTGGCGGCAACGGTGTTTACCGGTAGAAACCTATGAATCCGGAAGCTATCTTCGGAATCGCCCATGACTCATGACGAAAATGGCCCAGGATTCGGGCGTAGCTGGGGAATCTGGCCAACTGAGATCAAGGAATGTCCTCTGGATTTGCTTGACAACGGGGTTGATTGTCATCTCAACTGAACCTCAGGCACATCTGCGTCCCTTCGAAATTAATTGATGCGAAATCGGCCTTCACGGAATTTGGGCAATATTCCGTCGTTGAGCGGAGATCCTTTTGAGAATTTCGAAGCTGACTTTGGCGGAAGCCGCATCCGGCTCCCGGCGAGTGGAATGCGGGGCGCAGCGCCCCGGACCGGAAAGGCCAAAATGAGAATTGAGGCGCTCGCAAGTCGTCCGGATGGCACGGCCCCACCTTTGATCTCCAATGAAGCGGCGGCTGCCGGGCAGTGGATTCCCCGGCGTAAAGACAGGCGCTATCCAATTCCTGGCCGACTGAATCTCCTGTTAATGTCAGTGCAGATGATGGGGGCTCTCGCGATCCTCACCGTAGCGAGCCGAACGAACAACTTCTACCTGCTAACGGCGTCAGCCATAAGCTTTGCTTTCATTATGCAGATGGGCTTTTGTCTTGCGCACGAGGCGGTGCATCGCAAACTGCATCGCAACCCAAGGCTTAATGTCGCGATGGGCATTCTGCTTTTTTCGCTATTCCCAGGGAGCGTGCATTTCTTTGAAGTCGCGCACTTGCTTCACCATCGTCGGAATCGCTCCAACGATGAGCTGGAGGATTACGTCCTGCCTGGGGAAAATCCATGGTTCAAGCGAATCATGTATTTTCTTCTTATTTCCGGGCTATTCTGGTTGCTTCTCCCACTTTCATCCATCGCAGTAGCATTGATTCCTGGAAAAAAGATAAACCTTCCGCGCCCGGAGGATGGCGCCGGATCGTTTCGCAAATTTGCGCAATTCCTGAATGAGGTGCGCCCGGTGAGGGTGCGCCGGGATCTGCTGGTTACAGTCCTGGTATGGGTGATTGCGTTCCCAGTGCTGCATCTACATTTTGTTCCGATTGCCATTTGCTATGCCGCATTCGGATTTTCGTGGGCCAGCCAGCAGTATATCTATCACGTTCGAACGCCACGGCACGCAGTGCTGGGTGCTTACGATCTGAAGCTTTGGAAGCCGATGGAGTTACTCTATCTGCATTTCAACTATCACCTGACCCATCATCTTGCGGAGTGGGTTCCATGGAATTATCTACCCTCGATTGCGGCTCAGCAGCCAACGCGGGGATATGGCAGCACTTACGTTAAGCTGTGGCAAACGCCCGAAGGAGTTGAGCGGGCGTGGCCGGCGCAGTATCAGAAGTCCGGCCCGCTGCCTGAGCCGGGGGAGCGTAACGGTTCAATCCCGATGGAGCTCCCGTGGTGATGCCCGCAGCGTATCGCGCAGGGAACCGATCCACACGTCGCTGTCAAAAGGCGATTGTTCCAGCGGAGACTGTCCGATGACACTGCAAGCAATGGGTGATGCACGGGCCGCGAACAGCATCGACGCGGTAGGCCGGATCGATATTCGCGAAGCGACGAATACTGACAATGATGCCTTGCTGGCGCTGACAAGGGCGACGCCGATGGGCGGACGAATTGCATTGCGTATTGACCGGGAGCCGGACTTTTTTGCTCTCCTGCGCGCCCGCGGCGATGCGGTTGTCTACGTTGCAACGCACGACCAGGAAGTGATTGGCTGTTTGTCCGCGGCGATTCATACCTCCTATGTGCGCGGAACACTCGAGAAGATTGCTCACGTGGGCGACATGAAGGTGCATCCGAACTTCAGGGGGCGGCGTGTGACTTTGCGCTTGATTGCGGCGTTGCAGGCTCACCTCCAATCAGAAGGCGTCGATGTCTGCTTCAGCCTCGTTGCGGATGGAAACAAGCCGGTGATGACGATTGCCGAAGGAAAGCATGGCACGCCTGCGCAGGTCCAGCTTGGGCGCTTTTTTGTCGAAGAGATGGTTCCTTCACCCTTCCGGCGAAAGTCGCGGAAATATCTGGTCGAGCCGGCCTGCGAAAAGGACCTGCCTGAGATTGCCGGGATTCTTGATGCGCTCAGCAAAAAAAGGAATTTCGCGCCTCCAATCAGCCCGGATAATTTGCAGAAGTTGATTGAGCCGGCTGGACCGGGAGCTTTTCGCAGCTTGCTTGTGGCGCGAGAAGCAGGAAGGGTTGTCGCGACCCTGACTGTGGAAGATACGCGGACCCTGCGCCAGAATGTGCTGATAGGGTTGCCAACCTTCCTTCGTATTGCGGTTACGGTTCTTCGCGTGCTTGTCCTCCCCATTCCCGGGCTCAATGTGCCCCGCGTCGGCAGCCAGCTCTCCATACTTTATGTGCGGTTCATGGGCTGCATGGAAGGCTGTGAGGGGGCTCTTCGCCCGCTGATTGCCGAAGCACGGGCTCTGGCTTACCGGCACAGGTTCACTTTTTTATCGTTGGGGCTGCACGAGCGCGATCCGCTGCGGTTTGTTGTGGAGGGGATTCCGCGCTTCACATTTACTTCCCGGTCGATGGCAACGAGCGCGATCACGCCAGACAGAGTGAAGAGCCTTGTCGATCAGATTCCGTATGAAGACTATGCATTGGTCTAAGAAACCCGAAAAGGAGAACGACATGGAAGCCGCATCGAGCATGAATGATGCAACCGCTGTTGCAGCCAGAACTACGCCCCTGGAAGCATCGATTTGGCAGGATGTGCTTGGCCAGGCGATTACAGGCGAACTCATCGCATCCATGAATTATGAATCTCTCGCAGAGATATGCACGGACGCAGAAGAGAAGGCGGATGCCCTGGAACATGCCGCAAGTGAGCGTGGCCATGCCGCGGCCTTTTCCAATGAGGGGCGCAAGCTTGGTGTTGTGCCTCAAGACAATGTCGAGGGCCAATACTGGAAGCGCCTGCGCGCGGCATTCCTGCGCTGCATTGCGGAGTGCGATTTTGTCGGCTGTCTCATTATTCAGGAGGTAATGCTCGAGTCCTTTGCCGTTGCCAGCTATGCGCGCATCGGCAAGGTCGGGCCCGGAAGCCTCGGGCAAACGTTTGCTGCGATCGCTGCTGAGGAGGAGGAGCACATCGATCATGCGATGTCCATCCTGAAAGCAGATCGCGCGATCAATGCGCAGAGTTTCGATGAGAAGGTTCACAGACTTCATCTGGATGTGATGACGACGCTTGCCGAAATGCTGGCGCGCGAGGACAAGAACGGTCATTGCGAAGTCTGTCACGGCAACTGCATGAAGGCTTCGTTGCCCGGAGTGGGCTTGACGACAAGTGAGTTGCGCGGTGCGTCTCTGCAGCAATACCTGACGACGCTTGACATGCTCGGGCTGCCAGGCGAGATGACTCTCGAGTGGGTGACGCGGCTGCCGGTTTAGGAGCACGAATGAGAGAAGAGCCAGTCGACTTCGCCCTGATCGGTCATCAGGAGAGCTGGAGAGCTACTGCGGATGTCTTCGCCCTGTTGCGCGGGCCGGAGTACCCACCTGTCCCGGACGAAGAGATCATGTCCATTGTGCCGTGGATTCCGCCACGGGCCGTTTGCCACGTGCAGTCGCGTTCCAATCTGGGGTCGAAGGCGCATGGAATGTATATCGACTCGTTCATTCCTCCCGATCGCCTAGGCGCCGCATTCCTGCAGGAGAACCTCAAGCGCGTGCGCGGTGCGGCAGCCTGCGCCATCAAGGCTGGTGCAAAAATTGTGAGCCTGGGTGGATTCAGCTCGATTCTCATTGAGGGCAACTTCGACATGATTCCGGATCGGGGCGCAACGGTCTTTACCACCGGCAATTCCCTAACAGTTGCGTTCATCGTCAGCGGTACCCGGAAGATGTGCGCAAGAGAGGGCCGCGATCTGCGCCAAGCAACCGTGCTTATTGTGGGAGCTACCGGCGATGTGGGATCAGGGTGCGCCCGTTGCCTTGCGCCTCTCGCAGGCAGAATGATCCTCTGTGCGCGAAATATGGAGCGGCTACAGAGACTGCAGGAGGAAATGCAGACGCAAGGAATCCAGGTGGATGTAGCAGCAAGCATTTTCGAATTGCCTGCCAGGGCCGATGTTGTGGTTTGTGCTGCGAGTCTTCCGTCGCCCTCGCTGCTGCTGGGCCAACTTGCCCCGGACGCCGTCATCTGCGATGCGGGATATCCCAAGAACCTTGCTCCCCTTGCGAACAGGAATGGATGGAAGGTCTTTTACGGAGGCCTTGGACAAGTTACGTCCGGCATGATGTTTGCGCCCGACGTCGGTGGGGTCTTGAACCGGCATCCCTTTCGCGATGTTGTTCATGGATGTCTTCTAGAAGGGATGACACTCGCGTTGGAGAGAAGATTCGAGCCGTTTTCAGAAGGCCGAGGATTCATCACGCCCCAACGGGTTGAGGAGATCGGGAAGATGGCCGACCGACACGGCATCTGCCTTGCGCCGCTCTATAACAGTGATGGGCCAATCGAGATCCAGCATGATTATGAGCCGGAAGGAATAGGACAATGGGTGTGAAGTCAAAGCATCAGGTTGAGTTGTCAAACCTTTTGTTTGCCATGAGCTGGGAAGACCCTTTGTCAGATCGCCGGGCTCTGGCGATCGAGCCCGGAAACAAAGTGACGACGATCAGTTCGGGTGGGTGCAATACATTGACGCTTTTGCTCGACAATCCAGCAAAGATTTATGCAGTGGACATCAATGCATCGCAGTCCTATCTGCTGGAACTGAAAATCGCCGCGGTACGCCACCTGGAACACGAGGAGTTGCTGGCGTTTCTCGGACTGGCGCCATCTGAAAGCCGCCTCAGGGTCTTTGAGAGCCTCGCGGGAGATCTGACTGCGGAGGCGCTTGCTTATTGGAAACGCAAGGCGGATGCAGTGCAGCAGGGAGTTGTACGTACCGGCCGCTATGAATCCTTCATCCGCAAGTTCATTAGCTTTCTTGGCGTGGTACAGGGGAAGGGCCGGATCGAGAACTTCTTCCGCTGCGCATCCGTTGAGGACCAACGCGTGTATTTCGAGAAGGTCTGGAACACATTTCAATGGCGCCTGCTTTTCAAGCTGGCCTTCAACAAGCGGATGCTTGCCAAGCGCGGCCTGACAGCAGACTACTTCAAGTTCGACGATGGTTCCTCTTCCTTTGCGGAGAGCTTCTTTCGCCGGTCCAGACATGCCATGTGTGAAATCCCCATCGCCACAAACTACTTCCTGGCGCAATATTTGAGGGGCAGCTATTGGAGTAGAGATGCAATGCCTGACTATTTGCGCAAGGAGAATCTGGCCATAGTGAGGGACAGGTTGGACCGCATCGAGGTCATCACGTGCGATGCGCAGGGATGGTTCGGAAAGCAAGCGGACTCCTCAACTGACGCCTTCAGTCTTTCAAATATCTGCGAGTTGATGAGCCCGGACGAAGCAGGGCGGCTGTTTACCGAGGTTGCACGCACTGCGCGAACCGGCGCACGAATCTGCTTTCGCAACCTGATTGTGCCGCGCGGCGTACCCGAAGAACTTAGCGCCAAGATCGAACTCCAGGAAGAGCTGAGCAGAGAGTTGCTGACGCACGATCGATCTTTCGTTTATTCCCGTGTCCAAGCTTATGTCGTGAGGTGAAGACTGTGAGAGAGATGAACATTACGGTTGAAGATAACGAGCGCGGGCCCAGTCCTTCGGAATGGAGATTGCGTCTTGAAGAATTGTCTCCCGAACTCCGAACGGAAATCCGCACTCTGTACAGAGTGCGCCCTTGGGCCAATTTCATTGTCTTGCTCTATCCTGCCGCATGGATTTTGTCTATCGCTATTATGCAGAGATACCCTTTCTGGCCAATCCGTGCTGCGGGCATCGCGGTCATCGCCATCTCTGTGCAGGCCATGGGAACTCTGATGCACGAAGCATTGCATGGAAATCTGTTTCGGGATGCTTTCTTCGATCGTTGGGTGGGATTCGCGCTCGGTGTGCCTACCTTCTTTTCTTCGGCGGCGTATAAGGTGATCCACTTGAATCATCATCGCCACACTCGATCCGAAAGGGATGTGGACGAATTCTCTTACGCTTGTCGCACACATCGACAGTACGTAGCGCTGTTCTACGCATCCTTTCTGGTGGGCTCGCTCCTCTACATGTGCGCAGTTCCCGTGAAGGCTTATGCCATAGCGTCCCGCAGTAATCGGCGTCGAATCGTCGCAGAATACTCCCTCATGTTCCTCGCTTATGCGACTGCTGTGAGCTATGCAGTCGTCATGCGGCACAAAGAGTGGCTGCTCTGGTACTGGCTGGCGCCCATCGCGGTCGCGGTTTTGCTGTCGAATATTCGAGCCTTGGCGGAACATATGGGAACTTCGGGCGAAGGGGATGCGATATTGAAAACACGCACTGTAACAAGCAATCCCCTGGTGTCGTTTCTCATGCTTAATCTGAACTATCACCTTGAACATCATCTTTTCCCGGCAGTTCCCTGGTACAACTTGCCCAGGATTCATCAACTGCTCAAGCCGATGTACAAGGCCCGGGGAGCCGTTGTGCGGAAGTCGTACGCGGCATTTGTGATTGAGTGTTTTCGCCAAGCACCGAGGACCGTGCACACCTTTCCAGCAAACAACTCAGGGATCGTGCCCACCGCCTGACGCAACTCTCAATCGAGCGATCGCGACCAAATGCAACAGTCCAGAATTCGGGGTCGCAAGTGATGGGGGGATCGGCGGTGCCAAGGCCTGTAGAAGCAATCACGGGTGAACTGCGGGTGAGCGTATTTCTCTAATTTACCGCTAAGTGATTGAATTAAATGGTGGCCAGGGACGGGATTGAACCGCCGACGCCGGCCTTTTCAGGGCCGCGCTCTACCACTGAGCTACCTGGCCTCAGTGCAGACTTGAGTTGTTCGCTGCGGCGGACGCAGAACTCCGGGCTGAGACGGAGAGGGCGGGTGTATCCACGAACAGTACGCTGCAACAACCTGAACAGTATACCAAGTAAGAATCTAATGGGCCAAACGGCGGCGACCGCCCGACTGGCAACGAAAGGTGCGAGGGTCACAGCTGGCCGCGGTAATTCAGACGCGGGCCGGTTGCACTACACTGGTTTGCAATCATGCGGAGCAGGACTCGATTCTCTTCTCTATCGATCTTTCTTCTGCGTCGCGCTCGCCGCGCTGGGCGGATGCCAACGCAAGCCAGTCGGCGTGCAAGGACATGAAACCACGCGCCGAAATGCGGGCCGGCCTCATCTACGAAGCCAATCTGCACCAGGGTCCCGAGGCGCTGCGGGCATTCCTTGCCGACTTCCCCAAGGGTGCCGACCTGCACGTGCATCTCTCGGGCGCGGTGTATGCCGAGACGATCATTCGCGATGCGTCCCAGGACGGCTTGTGTGTCGATACGAATACGATGAGCCTTGCCAATCCGCCTTGCAGTGGCAAGCTGATACCGGCGAGCAGTCTCACCGGCAACATCGACAGGCAGACTCAATTGCTGTATGACAAGCTGATCGATACGTTATCCGTCCGCAGCTTTGTGGCTACGCCGGACTGGAGCGAGCACGACCAGTTCTTTCCGTCTTCGACCGCCTTGGCGGGCTCAAGGATCATACTGGCGAATGGGTCGATGAAGTGGCAAGCCGGGCAGCGGCAGAGAACCAGCAATATCTTGAACTGATGCAGACGCCGACCTTCAGCCATGCAGCGCAGATTGCGCACCAGATCGGGTGGTACCCCGCGCTGGCAAAGGGCGATCCGCAGGCGTTTGCGAGCTTCAGGCAGGCGCTGCTTGACCGCGGTCTACGCGACGAAATGGCTGCCGACCGTGGTAACGCTCTGCAGGCCGAAACAGACCGCCGGAAGATGGAGCGTTGCGGAACGGCGCAGGCCGCCACCGCTTGCGAGGTCGAAATTCGGTTCATCTATCAGGTCCTCAGGGACCTTCCTCCTGACGTGGTCTTTGCGCAAACACTCCTGGGGTTCGAGACAGTAACGGCAAGCATGGAGGCCGGCGACAACACATGGGTAGGCATCAACTTCGTGCGGCCAGAGGACGACTATGTGGCCATGCGCGACTATTCGCTGCACATGAAGATGGTGGCATACCTTCATTCCGTGTATCCCAGGGTGCACATCTCGCTTCACGCCGGCGAGCTGGCGATGGGGCTGGTGCCACCTGAGGGGTTGCGCTTCCACATTCGCCAGGCGGTGGAGATTGCCGGGGCAGAGCGCATTGGCCACGGCGTCGACGTTATGTATGAGGACAACGCGCGGCAACTACTGCAGGAGATGGCCGACAAGCACATCATGGTGGAGATCAACCTGAGCTCGAACCAGGGGATTCTCGGCGTCGAGGGCGACGAGCACCCGTTCCCCGTATATCGCTCGGCGCGCGTGCCGGTGGCGCTCTCGACCGACGATGAGGGCGTGAGCCGCATCGACCTTACGCATGAGTATGTGCGCGCGGCCATCGACTACAACCTGAGCTATCGCGACCTGAAGCAACTGGCGCGGACAGGGATCGAGCATAGTTTCCTGCCAGGCGCGAGTTTGTGGATCAAGCCGGACGATTACCGGTTGATGGTTGGAGCGTGCCGCGCGGATTTTACGGGCGAGGTTCCGACAGCGTGCGCTGATTTTCTGCACGGCAGCCAGAAGGCCGCGGCGCAGTGGGAGCTGGAGCGGCGTTTCGCGGTGTTCGAGGCAAAGTTCCAAGGGCCCGGATACGACAGGATGCTGCATGGACAATGAGCGCATACGCGAAATCTGCATGGCGATGCCCCACGTTTGCGAGACGGTGAACTGGGGACATCATCTGGTGTACTTTGTCGGCGATCGCGACATCGGCGGCAAGATGTTTGCCATGACCGACCTTGATGGGAGCGGCACGGGCGTGCTGTGGTTCCATTGCGGCGCGGAGCGATTCCATGAGCTGCTGGAGGTTGAGGGCATCATCGCGTCGCCATATCTTGCCAGGGTTCATTGGGTCACGGTTGAGCGCTGGGATGTGCTGCGGCCGCGCCAGATTGAGGACGAGCTGAAGCGTGCTTATGAGCTGATCCGCGAAAAGCTACCGCCGCGGACCAAGAAAGTGCTGCAGCTGCCGGAAAAGGAACGGCTGAAGGTCATCGGGGAGCGGAAAAAGGCGCTGAAAGCGAAGAACAACAGGCGACAGACGTGAGGCGTCGGGTTGCCCGTTGAGTTCTCGATTCACGAAGGTGCCCTCCCCCCTCCCTTTTGGAGGCGAAGCGCAATATTTTCAGTAACCTGGAGCGTGAATTATGGATCGCATAAATTATGGATCGCATATTTGACTTCAGGCGACTTGACCACAAATTATAGATTCCGTGAGGCTTGGCGTCGCTCCACTAATACTCGCCAGCTAGTGATTTGGATTCATCGTGGCGCAGCTCCCGAACTGGGTAAAATGCACATGCGAAGAGTATGCATAAGAATCGGATAATTATCCGCAAGGAACCGGGGCAAGGCGAAGTTCGTAGAAGAATGGTGAGAGGCTCCGGTTTGGAGAGGAGTTGAAAGCGATGGTCAAGTTTCTATTGTTCTGCATTCTGCTTGTGCTGTGCTGGCCGGTAGCGCTGGCGGCCTTGATTCTGTATCCGATTGTGTGGCTGGTGCTGATTCCGTTTCGAGTGATGGGATTTGCGGTGGGTGGGGTGCTCGCGCTGATCGGGGCGATCTTCTTGTTCCCGGCGCGGATGTTGAGGGCGATCTGAGAGACAGCCAGTAGCCAATGGTGAGTAACTTTTTAGCTCTTAGCCTGCGATGACGAAGGCCGGTTCCCGCCGCCCCTACGGTGCGGCGGCTTTTGTTGCGGCTAAGTTCGTTCTTTCCGTCCGGAAGAGATGGAGGGGGAACCCACCTCTGCCGGGATGAGTTATGCGAAGCGCAATTTCAGGTTGGCGACCGGACTGTGCGGGACACAGCCCGGAATCTTGTTACATCAGCCATCGCACGATGCGCTCTTTCAGTTTGCTCAGCGGCGGATAGGCGATATTCGGGTCGGGCCAAGTTCCCTTCATGAAGACCGGCTTGCGATGGCTGAAAGTCTCAAAGCTTGCCCGGCCGTGATAAGCGCCCATGCCGCTGTTGCCAATGCCTCCAAAAGGCAGGCACGATAATGCGGCCTGAACGCACGGGTAATTTGCCGTCACTGTCCCCGACGAAGTGCCGTCGATCACTTCGCGTTTCACCCGCGCGTCTTCGGCAAACACATAGATCGCCAGCGGCTTTTCTCGATTGTTGATAAATGCAATCGCTTCGCCGACGCTCTTGACTGTAAGCACGGGCAGAAGCGGCCCAAAGATCTCTTCCTGCATCACCGGTGCGTCAGCGGGCGTGTTCGTCAGGATGGTTGTCGAGTTGGCCGGCGTGTCCTTCGGCGCCACCGCCACCACCGTCAGGTGCGCCACATCGCGGTACTTCGGCGGATTCTTGGAATCCCCCACGTAGCCGCTCCCCTTGATGGATTCGCTCCGCACCTCGATGAGCACCCGCGACAGCGTGACCCCCTGTGCCGGCGTCGTTCAATATCTGCTGAATCAGCGTCGACATCGGAACCGTCGCCCCCAGTTCCCGGCACGCCAGTTGCCGCGCCGTGAGCCGTTCCAGTTCCGCCGTCTTTTCTTCCAGTTGCGGCGCCAGGTCGCGGACGAACTTCGCCTGCGCCTGCAGTTCAGCGTTCTCCCGCTTCAGCCCGCCCAGGTGGATCTCCCCGGCCTGCCGCGCCGCCACCATCACCGCGCCCAGCACGATCATCAGCCCCAGGTGCACGCGCAGATGCTTGCGCTGGCGGTCCTCCCTGCGGTACCACTCCGGAAGCAGGTTGACCCGCTTGGCGGCCGTGGTCGCCGCCGGGTTGAGTGCGTCGTCGCTCATGCCGCCACCTCGCGTACGTCCTTGGACGGATACAGTGCCAGACCCGCGGCGGCCGACCACTCCGCCGACCGATCCGGCCGTGTCGCGTCGGTCAGGTCCGCCACCCCGCGCAGCGGCGTCGCCGGAATCACGCTGATCCCCAGTGCCGCGCGAGCACTTCCAGCAGCTTTTCCTGGATCGCCTGCCGCCCCGCCGCCACCAGCGTTTCCGGCTGCGCCGCGCGGAACGTCACCACGTAGTAGCGCAGGCACAGGTCGATTTCCCGCGCGAGTTCCTCGGCCTTCGGGCGCATCGCGTCCGCCAGCGCCGCGACATCGCCGCCGGCAGTTCGCCGTCGCCGTTGCCCGCCGTCGCCAGCGAGAGCTTCTCGCGCATTTGCGCCGCCTCGGCGGGCGACACGCCCAGTTTCTGGGAAACCGCGTCGTCCAGCGCCGCGGCGCCGATTTCAATGTGCTTGCAGAAGGCCACCTGCCCCCCCCGATGAATGATGATTTGCGACCCCGTCGCCCCGATATCCACCACCGCCCCCGCATCCTTCGCCGGCGAACCCGGCCCAGCGCCCGCAAAA
>CAWILB010000025.1:0-8274 GCA_963836635.1 uncultured Acidobacteriaceae bacterium
GCAAGAACGACACGGTCGGCACCAACAAGGTTCCGCTGCTCGGAATTTGCCGCTGGTCGGCACCCTGTTCCGCTCGCGTAACGTGGTGACCACGAGTCGGAACTGCTGGTCTTCATCACGCCCGAGATCATTCCTGAGCGGCCCTCCAATGCCGGCGGTTCGACCACCGTCGGCGGCGCCGTCGGCGCGGGTGCGGGCGCGGGAGCGGGCGGCAGGCGGCGCGATCGTAGACGGTTGGATTGTTGAGTAACCCAGCCGTAATTCGGCTGTTCTCGTGTGCGTCCACGGCTGTCAGCGCACCTTGTGCCGTGGGCAGTTCGGCAGAACGAACTTCTCGCGCTACCTGCGCCTGCGCCAAACCTAATAGCCGCGCCACGCTGATGTTTGGATTGTGTTCAATCGCCATGCGCTCTGCGTCTGCCAGCATCAACCTCGGTCCCGCAGGCGCAGGGAGCCCGGTTGGCGCTCGTGCCGCCGGAAGTTGCAGGGAGGGCATTTGCACCGCAGGCGGTTGTTGTGAGCGCACTGCGCATGGCTTCAAGGCCAGTAACAATAAAGCGGCCGCGGCAGGAATCAGTTTTGTCTTACCGAGTTTATTCATGTTCATTCCTCCGCGGCTACGGTGTTGGATTCGTCTCGTCCATGGATCACCAGGTACACCGCTGGAACGAGAAACATGGTGACGACAACGGACAGCGCCAATCCTCCGATGATGGCCCGCGCCAGCGGCGCATACTGCTCGCTGCCCGCCTCCAGACCCAGCGCCATGGGTATCATGCCGAGCAGCGTAGCCAACGAGGTCATCAGAATGGGGCGCAGGCGAACCTTGCACGACTCGACTACTGCCGCCTTCAGCCCCATACCCTGCTGATGAAGAATCCCCGCAAACTCCACGATCAGAATGCTGTTCGATACCACGATGCCCGCCATCATGATCACTCCCATCAGCGACATGATGTTCAGCGAACTGCCAGTCACCAGCAGGATGAGCGCAACGCCCGCCAACCCCGGTGGAATGGCCATAAGAATGATGAAGGGGTCGATGAACGAGGCGAACTGTGCCATCAGGATGAGATAGACGAGCAGAATGGCAATGATGAGGCCGACGCCGAAGTCGTGGAATGCCTGGTTCATGCTCACCACGGCCCCTCTCACATCGAGCACCGTGTTCCGGTCGTGCTTTGTGTCGGCCAGCAGGCGATTGATTTGCGCGCCCACACCCTGCAGCGCCTCGCTCTTGGTGGCCACATAAATGTCGATCACGCGGCGAATCTGGTTGTGGTCCACCTCGGTCGGCGTGTTGATTTGCTGGATATCGGCAACCGCGCCTAGCGGCACGTAGCCCGCCGACTTGTCGTTTCCGGGCGTCTGCGATGAAACTGGATCCGACTGCCCACCCTCCTGCATCGGACCGTAGCCGGCAGGCCGCACGCCGCGCAACGGAATGCTTTTCACATCATCCATCGACATGTTGTTGATCCAGCTGTTGGCGTATTGCACCGTGACCATGTAGTTGTTGCCGCTCTTCGGATCGATCCAATAGCTGGGGGCCACCATGCCGTCCGAAGTGAGCGCCGTAATCACGTCGTCTACAATGTCCTTGGCCGAAAGCCCGATAAGGCTGGCGCGCTCGCGATCGATGTTCAACGCCAGGCCGGGATAATCGATGCTCTGCGGAATGTATACATTGCTCACGTTCGGCATCGCCTTGATCTTCGCAGCCAGTTGCGTAGCCAGGGCATAGGAACTATTCATGTCCTGCGATTTGATTTGAATGTCGATGGGCGCCGGCAATCCCTGGTTAATCACCGAATCCACCAACCCTCCCGCTTGATAGTAGGCAGATAATTCCGGCATCTCCCGCGAAAGCTTTTCCTGCACGCGTTTCATGTACTCATAGCTGCCCGTGCTGTGGCCTTCCTTCAGACTTGTCTGCACAAAAGCCGTGTCCATAGAAGCATTCGTGGTGTAAATCGCCGACAGATCGGGATAGACGCCGATGTTGGAGACGATCATATCCAGATCTTTGGCCGGCACAACGCTGCGGATGATGTCTTCGACTTTCGCGATGTACTCGTTGCTCACCTCGAGCCGCGTGCCGCTCGGCATGCGCACGTCGATGACGAATTGTCCGGGGTCGGTGCGGGGAAAGTATGCGCGGCCTATGAAGGGAACCGTAACCAGCAGCAGCAGCACCACGCCGCCGAAGATTATGGCAGCGGTAAAGCCGGGCCGCTCCATGGCCCGCGTCGCGCGCCCCTCGTACCAATTCAGCATGGCCTGGAATTTTTCGTTGAATTTGGTCTCGAAGCGCGCGAAGAAGTTCCGCGGGGATTGTTTGCCTTCTACGTCGCCGTGCAAGCGAATGAATTTGGCGCAGAAGAGCGGTACTACCGTCATGGCAAAGAAATACGATGCGAAGATGGAAAGCACCACGCCCAGCGCCATTGGAGTGAAGATGTACTTGCTCACGCCGGTGAAAAACGTTACCGGGAAGAACACAATGGAAGTAGTGAAAGTGGCGGCGAGTACAGCCATCGATACCTCTGTTCCACCTGCTCCTGCGGCAACCTCAGGCGATTCACCCATCTCCATGTGGCGAAAGATGTTTTCAAGCACGATGACGCCGTTGTCGATCAGTCGCGAAAAGACAAGCGCAAGGCCGCCCAGAATCATGGTGTTGATGGAGCCGCCCGTATAGTCGACGATCAAGAGGCAGACAACCATCGATAGAGGAACGGAAAGGACCACGGCAATCATGGCGCGCGGGCTGCCTAGAAAAACAAGTATCATCACGCCTGTAAGCACCAGACCGATGAGCGCTTCCTTGGAAACATTCTTGATCGCCATCTTGACGAAGACCGACTGGTCGAATACCACCGCGGTCTTCAAGGAATCAGGAATGTCGACCAGATGCTTGATTGCGGCTTTCATGCCGTCGACGATGGTGATGGTGTTGCTGTCCCCGCCCTGCTTGAAGACCGGCACATAAACCGACCGTTGTCCATCGATGCGCACAATGTTGTATTGCAGCGCGCCGGAATCGATCGCTTTGCCGATGTCGCCGACCAGCACCGACGAGTTGCCCACCGACTTCAGCGGCATCT
Source organism: uncultured Acidobacteriaceae bacterium (assembly GCA_963836635.1). Classification (GTDB taxonomy): domain Bacteria; phylum Acidobacteriota; class Terriglobia; order Terriglobales; family Acidobacteriaceae; genus Telmatobacter. Next base: position 3,108 of record CAWILB010000025.1, read on the forward strand.
GGTTCATCGAATTCGCGTCGGGGAACTGGCTGTTGGCGTAGATGTTGTAATCCTTGGAGCCGATGCGCACATCGCCCGCCGGCAGAATCAGGTTGGAGCTGTTCACCGATGTCACCACATCGTTCAGGCTCAGGTTGCGCGCTTCCATCTTCAGCGGATCCACGTAAATCTGAATCTGCCGGTAGGTGCCTCCGTAGGGCTGCGGCACCGACGCGCCCTGCACATTCGAAATCTGGTTGCGCACCTGGAACTGCGCCAGATCTTTCAGGTTGGTCTCGTTCAGTCCCTGGCCCTTCAGCGTTACCAGGCATACCGGCTGGGTGGAAGCATCCATGCCCAGCACCACCGGCGGCAGCGTCCCCGGCGGCAATCGCCGCAGATCGGCCATGGCCAGATTGGCGATGTTGCTCAATGCTGCGTTGGGATCGGTGCCCGGCTTGAAGTAAATCTTGATCAGGCTCACGCCGGTCAGCGAACGCGATTCGCTGTGGTCGATATTGGCGCCCAGAGTGAAGAAGCGTTCAAACGTATTCGTAATGTCCGCTTCAATCTGCTCCGGCGGCATGCCGTTGTAGAACGTTGCCACCACCACCACCGGCATATCGATCCTGGGGAAAAGATCCACCGGCATCTTGGCGATATTCACCGCACCCACAAGGGAAACCAGCAGGCAAAGCATGATGATGAAGTAGGGAAATCTGAGGGCAAACTTCGGCATCAGTGCGCGTCTCCATTACTCGCTTCAGCTTTCATGTCGATCATTCCGCCCGTCTCCTGCACGGTCTCTGAGGCAGGCTCGGAAGTTTGCAGTGGGTTCACCTCTTCGTTCTCCTGGTACTTGTCCTGGCCGCCGATCACCACCCGATCTCCGGGTTTGAGTCCGGTGGCGATCTCGGCCAGTTTCGATCCCTGCAGACCGACCGTCACGTTGCGAACATGAATGTGATTGCTGTCGTCGAGCGCGTAGACAGTCTCCTGTTGCCCGTTGAGCACGAGCGCCTCCACAGGAATCGTAACCACGTTTGTTACATGCCCCAGTTGCAGCAATGTGTTGGCGTACATGCCTGGAGCGATCGACAGATCCCGGTTCTCAACATCCACTTCTGTTTCCATGGTCCGGGTTTCAAAATTCACGTCGCGCGTAAAGCGCACGATCTTTCCCGTGAAGGATCGTCCGATGGCATCTACACGAACCTGCAACTGGTCGCCCGCGTGAACGAATTTCACATCGTTCTCGGGCACCGGAATGCGCAAGCGGAGTAGATTGCTTTGCGACAGCCGCACGATAGGAAGCGCCTGGTCGTTGGAGTTGGTGCCGCCCTGGATCAGTGCGCCGGTATCCGCATAGCGCCAGATCACAACCCCGTCCAGGGGTGCTGTTACATTGGTGTAGCTGTGCAGCGCTTCTACGCGCTGATGTTCTGACTCGGCGGAACCGGCGTGCTCTTGCGCTGCTGCCAACGCGGATTTGGCTGCGTCTACCTGCGCCTCTGACGAAAGATCCTTGGCTTCGGCATCGTCGAGTTCCTGTTGCGCAATCAAGCCCGGCCTGCCGGCTGCGGCCTGTTTCAACCGATCAGATGCTGCATGAAGAGCCGCGTGCTCGGCCTCGGCTCGGCTGACATCGTGCTGCGCACGCGTGATCTCCTGTTGGGTCTGCTGCAACTGGAATACCGTCTGCTGTAACTGTGCCTTCAATTCCGGCACATCGAGAACCGCCAACGTCTGGCCCTGATGAACGACGTCGCCAATATCTACATTGATGCGCGACATGTAACCACTCACCTTCGGGTGCACATCCACAACCTGGTAGGGCTGGAATTGACCGGCGAGCGTGAGCACATGGGAAATATCGCCACGCTGCGCTGTGGCGACTTTTGCGGATGGAGCAGTTGCGGCTCTCGCTTCTGATTTACTATCCGCCGTGTGACAGGCAACGATGCCGGCCGTGGCTAAGAACGACAAGCCGGCGGAAAAAATAAGGGAGGCTTGCTTTCGCATGTCTCGATTGCACCTCTTCAATGGAATTCAACGATTGTTGGGTTAAAGTGGCATGACATATTCGCCCGTAGGGGAAACGCCACGCGACTCCTCGCCGCTTGGCCCGAGCCGGATGGGTCACCATCAATTGCAGAAGAACAACTAGGTGAGGATGGGCGGGGGGCGAACGAAGAAGGTATTCAATAGGCCGCGACGAAGATGCCGCGCATGACTCTCGCGCAGTTCCTTCTGGCCTGATGCCTGCGGGTTCAATATGCTCAGTGCCAGCAACAGAAAGAAGAACATATCCGTAGGAACCGTGTAGCTAAACCCAGTGGAAGATTTCGCTCGAACTACCGGTGGGCTTTGCGCGATTCCAGATTGCTCATCTCTCGATAGGAGCTTGGCCTGTGGAATCTGATGAGAAGCTGCCTGAGCCGGGTCGTAAAGGGAAAGCTTATATTGCAGACCCCAGGCAAACACACAGATCGATAATCCCAGGAACGCGAAGATCCCTAAGAGATTGAATGGCCGAGTTGCACTCAAGCTTTGCAATTTCACGAGGAAACTGATCGAATTCTAGCCTATTCAGCTGACGGGCCGTATGACTGCGCCCGCCCAATAGAACTTCTCAAGTTGTTTGATTGCATCTTCCCTCAAATAGGTTGCTCAACTATTCTCTAAAAGCAGCCAGTGGCGGCAAGAATCGGCGGAGGGAATCAACGAACCAACATCCGCAGGTATTCTCGAGGAAGAATTGTCGCAAGTCATCGGCGGTGGCGGCGACAGCCGTTTGAGAGGGAAATGATGCACATCCGGATGCTTAAAGTTTATGCTACTCATCTCTTCTGGCCTATTCTCGCGCTGGGAGGCGCGGTCGCAGCCACCCCGCAAACCGTTACCGTGGATGCCACTCCAGGATTAGCGATCGCGTTCGACCCGGATAAGGCACTGGGATCGTCGCTGGATATTCTGGAGACAAAGAACTTTAATGCGGTGTACTCAGAGCCGGTAATGAAAGCGAGTCTGTCAGCCGGCTGGGGACCGATATCGTACCGGCAGAACACCGAACTGACCTACGATGCCTGGCACTGGAACCCCGATGGGAAATGGAGCGACGAGTCGCACAAGAGCGGATACTTTGTGGGGAACGCGGAACCGACTCAATTCCTGCGCGAGTCGTTTGGCTATCGCCTGCCGCACCGCGGAACCACTCGCAGCGACTCCGGGCAAAACGAGTATTCGCGAATGACCGATGGCGACCTCGCCACCTATTGGAAGAGCAATCCATATCTCACCGAAAAATACACCGGAGAACCAGATTCGGAACATCCGCAGTGGGTGATCGTCGAGTTCGGACTTCCGCAGGAGATCGATGCAATTCAAATCGATTGGGCGAGCCCGTATGCGACCCGTTATGTGGTGGAGTACTGGTCAGGAAGGGAAAGTCCGCTGGATAAGCCGGTTGACGGAATCTGGACGCAATTCCCCTACGGCTCGGTATCCGGTGGAACCGGCGAAACCAAAATACAAAGGCTCGCGGATCGACCCATTGGGGCGCGGTTTCTGCGCATCCTGATGACCGAGTCTTCAAATACCTGCGACAGCCATGGGAGTGCCGATCCACGAAATTGCGTCGGATATGCAATTCGCGAAATCGGCGTCGGAAACTTCAACTCGCTTGGCCAATTTGTTGACCTGGTAGCGCACGCCCCTGACCAGACACAAACCATAACGCAGGCCTCGTCTGTCGATCCCTGGCACACATCCGACGGTATCGTATCGTCACGTATCCAAAGCGGTTTTGACTTGTTTTTTACCAGCGGCTACACGAATCACTTGCCCGCGATGATTCCGATCGCCATGATCTATACCACTCCCGAAGACAGTGCCGCAGAACTTTCTTACATTGAGAAGCGGGGCTATGCAGTTTCATACGTTGAGATGGGAGAGGAGCCGGATGGCGCCTCCATGACGCCCGAGGATTACGCCGCACTCTATGTGCAGTGGGCCAGGGCCTTGCATAAGGTTGACCCGAAGCTGAAGCTGGGCGGGCCGGTGTTTACCGGCGAAAATGACGACATCAAGGCGTGGCCGGACGCCCAGGGCCGCACCTCGTGGCTGGGACGATTCCTGGACTATCTGAAGGCTCACGGAAGCATCGAAGATCTGTCGTTTGTGTCCTTCGAGCACTACCCGCTGGATCCGTGCGTCGTGAATTGGTCCGATTTATTCCGCGAACCGCAATTTGAACGGACGATTCTGAATGCGTGGCGCGAAGATGGAGTTCCTGCCGGAATTCCTCTCATCAACTCTGAAAGCAATGTGTCATGGTCGTTGACCGATCCAATGCAGGCGATCTTTTCGGGACTGTGGCTGGCGGATAGCGTGGGCGCATTCTTAACCGAAGCCGGACCCGGCGCGGCTTACTACCACTCACCCATTCAACCGGAGCCTTTGCGGCCGGGATGCCACGCGTGGAGTACGTATGGCAATTTTGTCGCGGACCAGAATCTCGAAATCAAGCAATATACGGCGCAGTACTTTGCCGGCCAGATATTGAATCTGGACTGGGTGAAACACGGCGGCGGAATCCATCGGTTATACCCTGCCGGGGCGAATCTGCGTGACGAGGCGGGTGGCGAGCTGATCACGGCTTATCCGGTGAAGAGGCCCGACGGAGACTGGTCTTTGCTGATCATCAATAAAGACCCCAGCAACGCTCACGATGTGAAGATCCGATTCGACAATGGGGGTGTGGACACGGGAGCGCAATTTGAAGGCACAGTGAAATTCGTGACCTTCGGCGCAGCGGAGTACGTCTGGCATTCTTCGGAGGGCACAAGCCACGCGGACCCCGATGGTCCCCCAGTGCGAGGAGAGTTGCAATGGAAAGACGGACAAAGCTTGCTGCTGCCCAAGGCATCGTTGACGGTGTTGACGGGGAAGGTCAGGGGGCTGTAATTCAGTGAATTCGGGTGCTGCCCCTAGAGTTGCAATCGCACCCGCCAGCGAGTGAGAAGGCCGGCGACGGCGAGAATGAACGCCGTAAACAGAAAGCATCGCACAACTCCATGCCAGCCGTAATTAAAGTGCAGGTCGAAATAGCGGATGCCTGCCGCGGCCAGGATGTAGTACCAAAAGTCTGGAAGCAGGTAGGTGGTTAACGTATTGGAACCAGCTGGGC
>CAWILB010000026.1:0-17837 GCA_963836635.1 uncultured Acidobacteriaceae bacterium
GAATCGCCAGCAGAATCAGGGCCGTTGCCGCTGTTCGCGGATGAAGGTGCTGGTCCACGAGGAAGAGCGCCGTGCCAGCCACCGGTAGCGTGAGCATTGCCGCAACCATCGTTACCGCCGCCCGCTGCGCGCCCGTCCCTTTGAACAGCCGCGCTGCAATCGATTGGCACGCCCACAGAATCGCGAAGATGCAGATGAGCTGACCCAGCAACTCACACCACGGCAACGGCAGATGCGCAACCTTTACGAAGCAGGCCATCACGTTGTCAAAGACGGTGGCCTGCGTCTGCAGCCGGAAAAAATCTGAGTTGTGCGGGTAAAGAGCGGGATTCACATCGGCTTTGACCGCAGTCAGATAGATGCCGTCGTCTTCGAGCCCAGGGTGGTAACCCATCACCGCGAAACCGAGTAAAGTGAAGAAGAGCACGAACAGGAACCTTTTCCATGGCTGTTGGTTCCTCGATCTCTGAAACGTCATTTTCCGGTGCCCAATCCTGGAGTCTGCGGGATAAGAATATATCGTACTTTTCTATGGTCTCATCCTCCACAGTCACGCCGCAAAAAACGGGGACCACGTCAAGCGCAGGCCTTGTGGCAGTGGGCGAGACTGCTCCCCTCAAACTGGCGCTCATCGTTCCCACGCTGAATGAAGCGGGCAACATCGCCGGCCTGCTCGATCACATCCGCTCGGCTCTCGATCCCGCCGGAGTTCGTTACGAAATCGTCGTTGTCGACGACTCCAGCACCGATGGCACCGGCGATCTGGTCACGGCCGCCGGTTTGAAGGATCCGCGCATCCGGCTGCTGGTTCGCAAAGGCGAACGCGGACTCTCCGGCGCGGTACTCGACGGCTGGCGCAACACCGACGCCGATGTGCTGGGCGTGATGGACGCCGATCTGCAGCATCCTCCCGAGCTCCTGCCTGAACTCTTCCAGGCTATCGTTGACGGCAACGACCTGGCCATCGGCAGCCGCTACACGCCGGGAGGCGAAACGGGCGAGTGGAATGCCGTTCGTAAATTGATTTCGGCGGCTGCGGTCTCGGTTACCTGGCCCATCCAGCATCGCGGCGCGCGCGCCAGCGACCCCATGTCGGGATTTTTTATGGTCCGGCGTTCGTGCATCGACAAGATCGATTTCCAGCGCAGCGGCTTCAAACTTCTGCTTGAAGTCCTGGTCCGCGGCCGCATTCATTCGGTCAGGGAAATCCCATTCGCCTTCGGCCTTCGCTATCGTGACGAAAGCAAAGCCAACTTCAAAGTGGCATGGGATTACGGCGTGTTGCTGATGCACCTCTACGCTGCGCGGTTCCTGGGGCGAGGGTGATATCGTGCAATCTTAATTCGTCGTTCCCCGTGTGCCCCACATCTCGATTCTGAGATGTGGGAAAGGCGGGTGGCCCCGATCTCGCGAGGGATTCTACCCTGTGGTGGGTGCCCCCGGTCTCTCGCCTCTGGGGACCGGGGATAGCAAGATCCTTTCCCATCCAGAAATTGTTCCTGACAAACGCCCTTGTCGCCACGCTCCGCCCCAATTTATTTCAACCCCAATTGCATGTAATTCCGCACGCTTGCGCTACTGTGGTTTCAGGGTCGGATGTTGGTTGACGGAAGTGGTACGGCCTTTCGGCGCAGATGTCGGTACTGAAAGCGCAAACCTCCTCGTAAGTTGTTTGTTTTCAAATTAATGCTAATAACTCGTTTGTTTTCTTATTATTGCGCTGTAATAATGGCGTTAAGTCATTGACAAAACACTTCTTATTTACAGAAATAGAGAGGGGGGCATACCCGGATTTGCAACTATGCCACGAGCAGCACGATCGACCGTGCGGGTGGCTTGTTCGGGACCTGAATCAGACGGCGGGCAGGATCATTCGCAGCAGCAGGAACCCCGCCACACCGGCAAAGAACACCAGCGCCATGCGGATTCCCGGCTCGCGATTCACCTCGGGCAGCAGGTCGGTTGCCGCCACATAGATGGCCACGCCTGCTGATACTGGCAGCCCCGCGGCAATCCAGCTAGGGACGAGTTCAATCGCCAGCACACCGAGGAGCGTTGCGCCGGCAAGCGCTACGGCAGAGTAGAACGCCGTTGCGCGGCTGCGGCCGCTGGCCAGCATAACGCTCGCCATCGTGAACCCTTCCGGAGCTTTGTGCAGCAGGATGGCCAGAAAAATCAGCCATCCCAGCCCGCTCGACAAGACGAAGCCCGACCCGATTGCGACGCCATCGAAGAGAGCGTGTACACTGAGCCCCACAAGCACGGAGTAGCCGGTCCGGCGCGAAACAAATTCGTGGGCATGCGTCTCTTCGCCAAAGTGAAAGTGCGAATTGATAGTGTGTTCAAGCAGATGTACCGCGCAGTATCCGGCCATGATCAGCGCCGGGCCCCAGTGCGGACTGATTTTGAGGCTCTCCGGCGCCATTTCGATGATCGCTGTGGCCATCAGGAACCCGGCGCCCAGCGCAACAAAGTAGCGCAGGTAGCGCTCCACGCCGCGGGCGCGCACTAGCACCAGTCCGCCGACAACGTCAGCCAGCGAGGCAATTGCGCCGAGAATGAGTGCGGTGGTTAACATTGGTCGTGATTAGTGGTCTGACAGCAAGTCAAAAAGTGAACAAGTGAAAGAGTGAAGGAGTGCAAAAAATGAAACAGCGAAGCGAGCCCGTATGCGTTCAGCGCAGGCCGTCTGATCACTGAACCCTGAAACCTGATCCCTGTTTTTCTCACCCGCTATGCCTGATGTGTACCACGTCGCCGTCCTTCACCACGTACTCCTTGCCTTCAAGGCGCAGTGTGCCCCTGGCGCGAGCCGCGGCCTCTGAGCCGGCTTCAAGCAACTGGTCCCAGCGAATGGTCTCGGCGCGGATGAAGTGATGTTCGAGATCGGTGTGAATTGCGCCCGCCGCCTGCGGCGCTTTTGACCCCACTGGCACGGTCCAGGCGCGGCACTCGTCCTCACCGGCAGTAAAAAAGCTGATCAGGCCCAGCAATTCGTAGCTCTTGCGGATCAGCCGCACCAGGCCGCTCTCGCGCAGCCCGTAGCTCGAGAGAAACTCCTCGGCCTCGGCGTCGTCCATCTCGGCCAGCTCGGCCTCAACTTTGCCGCAGATAGCCGTCGCCCCCGCGTTCTCGCGCTTGGCCAGATCCTCAAGCTTGAATTTCGCAACGGCTGAATCGAGATCGTCGCCCAGCTTAGCGCTCTCGCTGATATTCAGCACATACAGAATCGGTTTTTGCGAAAGGAACATGAAACCGCGGATAAGCTTCTTCTCTTCCGCGGTCATCTCCAGCTCGCGCAGAGGCTGCTCCTTTTCAAGTGCCTCCTTCGATCGCAGCAGCAACGCATGTTCGCGCTCCAACTCGCCTGTGCGAGCCTTTTTCAGGTCTTTCTCTACGCGCTCGATGCGCTTCTCGATCTGCGTCAGGTCGCTCACCATCAGGTCGAACTCGACGTTCTTCACGTCGCGCAGCGGGTCGATTGGCCCCACATGAGGAATCGAATCGTCGTCAAAGGCGCGCAAGTACGTGAATCAACGCGTCAACATTGCGCAGGTTGGTCAGGAACGTAGTCTCTTTCAGCGCCTCCTGACCAATGGCCGCCACGTCAACATATTCCACCTGCGCATAGGTGGTTTTCTTCGGTGAGTAAAGGGCCGAAAGCTTGTCGAGGCGTTCGTCGGGCACGCGCGCAACGCCAATATGCGCCTCGCGGGAAAACCCGCGATCCTCAAGCTTGGCCTTGGTCAAAATCCTGAACAGCGAGGTCTTGCCCACCTGCGGCAGGCCGATAATGCCAGTCTTCATAAATGAGTCCGTCAGGGCATCGCACAGCGCCTCAGCGCGCTCGCGGGCCTCTTCGATGATACAAGAGGAGGGATCGGATATCAGGGGTCAGAATTCGACGGGAAGCAGCGCGGGCCTCTTCGCCGCGGTGCGAGCAGTTATTTCTTGCCAGCTGTCTTGCGCCGCACAAACTTCAACCCGGTCAACTGCTGCGAAACGGCAGCGATCTTCACATCCACAATGCCTGCGGCCAGGCCGGTATCGCGCACATCGGTCTCGTTAATGGCGTGTCCCTTGCCTTTCCGATAGACGATCCACAGCGGCGCGCCATCCGCCACAAGCTTGAGCGACCGCTCAAACGCGCTCTCAAGTTCGGCCCGCGAGTTTACGCGAGCAATAATCAGGTCGGCCTTGCCGTGTGCGGCGATTTGCCCCTCTTCTAACGCGCCGCGCAGAGCCTCATCGTCAGCTGAGCCAATCACTTTGATCTTGGTATCCGTTGTGATGCCGAGCTTTTTCGCCAGCGTCGGTGGAGGCGCAGTCATGAGCTGTGCCCACTTGGCAGCTGTTTCGGCGCCCAGCGCGAGGACGAAGATTTCGCCGCCGAGTTGGAATTGGAGCCGGGCTCCGTCGGCCGCGAGCTTCTGCATCTTCGCAAATGGAATGCGGCGTCGAATCTCGCCGCGCAGAATGAGTTCAGGTGGTTCGATGAGAGCTTTGACTTGAGCGACTGCGCCGTTGAGCTCGCACCTGCAGGTGGCTTCGCGGCCCATCGGTTCTCTGACCTCCAGCAATGGATTGTTCTACGTGCGCGCTGTTTCAGCCCATGCAACTGTCACCACGGTTCCCAATCCCAGCAGCAGAATCACCATCTCGACCGTCTCGCTGCGATTGTGCAGCTTGTTGAAATCCGAGGTATAGGAGTTCGACGGGTCGGAGGTATCGATGGCGCCGCCGGCCGCAATGCGGTCACGCTCCATGGCTGGAATGATGACATATTGCGAGAAAGCGGTGCAGACCATCATCAGCACCACCAGAATCATCGGCGCCAGAACGTGGCGGGGCTTGTATATGTTCCACGCCGGGGCCAGCGCCAGCAAACCCAGCACCACAACGCCCGACACCAATCCCATGCCGTGCAGGATGCGCAACAAGTGGCCCACGATCGAACCGGCCGTGTGCGTGTCGGGCATGAGGGTCGTAAACGCGATGGCAGCAACAACAGGAAAGAAAATCTCAGCGCCAAGCCAGACAATCAGCGCAAGATAAAGCAGCGCGCGAAGCAGGGTCTTCATTGGGGAAGAATACAACAGAGAACAGCGGTCAGAGATCGGTGATCGGTGAATGGCTGTCTGCTACGCCAACGTTGAACTGTTCACCGATCAGCTGACCGCTGATCAGCTGTTTCTTCTTCAGCGCCCGCTTCAACACAATTTCCAGCGCTGCCTTCTGCTCGGCGTATTCGGCGCTTGAAACCGTTCCGGCGATGCGTTCGCTTTCAAGCTCGAACATCTCGTCTTTCAGCACGCTGAGCAGCGCAACATTTTTGTTCGCTGGTGTTGCCGTGTAGCCCGCAATGGGCTGCGGGGCGGGAATTGGGGCCTGCGCGGGCGCAATGACGGCCACTCCCAGCCGGCTTGCGCAGCAGCAACGCTGCGGCTGCCACCAGAACCAGCGCAAGTCCGCCCAGGATCCACCAGGTGTATTTGCTCAGCGGGTTCGGCGTGTTAATGGGCACGCCAATACCGCCTCCGGGCTGGTTGCCCGGCGCGGGCCTGCTGGCCGCTGTCACCTTGCCCGCCTTGTTGTTCGCGTGGCAGCGAGCCCGTTCCCGAGACCGTAAACTCAATCGACTTGCCCGGCGTGACATTCTTAGCAAGGAATGTCTGCACGCCTGGATCGCTGTTTACCGGTTTCAAATCGGAGCTCGATAAGCTCATCTGACTTGGGCAGAATCACGGCCACGTTTTCAGCGGGGAGCGTTACCACCGGCTTGAAGTTCAGCTTCGAGTCGCCATAGGGCAGCGAGTAGCTGATTTGGAATTCCGTGTCCTTGTCGCCGTCATCAGGTTGGATGGGAAAGTTGAATGAGTAGTGGCCGCTGGCGCCCTCGGGATCGAGCGTCAGCGATGTGGGCAGGCCGCTCGGCCGCTGCGCCTGCGTGTCGGCAACCTTCGCATCCGGCGGCAGCACGATTTCAAACGACCGTTTGCTCCACTGCGTCGTCGGAGGCGAGCTGGTGTTGTGAACCAGATAGCGCTCGCTCACCGTAAGCTGGCCGCCGGGGTCGGTCTCCATCTCCATAATGTCGGCTTCAATAAAAACGCCCTGCACTTTTTGCGCAACGTCAAATACTGAAACGTCACCCGGGCCCAGCTCCCTGCGGAGCCGCAATAAAGTAAGGCGCGCCCTGGTGAGTTACGCGAACCAGGTATGGCCCTGGCCCGGCCCGTTCATTGTGTAATGGCCCTGCGCGTTGGTGGTGGCGTGCGCTACCGCTCCCATTGCCGCCTGCACATCCAGCAGCTCCACGGTATCGCCCACAGCCGGTTTACCCGTGGTTTTGTCAGTTACCGTCCCTGAAACCGGGGCAGCATGTAAAGCAGCCGCGCCCGCCAAAACACTCAATCCAAAAATAGCTGTAAAAAGTTTGGTCAATTTCATTTCTTGTCGTCGATTCTCTCGATCATGGTTCCGCACTATTAGGTGTTCTCTGTTCCCTGATCCCTGCCTTTACGCCTGCAGGTGGTCGATCTCCGCCAGCAGCACTTCGGTTTCGTTCTCAAGCAGTGCGCGCTGCGCCTCAAAATCCTCTTCCGGATACTTGCCCGCGCGATGCTCAAAGTTCAAATCGCGCAGGTTCTCGTAGAGCTGCTCCTTCCGCTCCAGAAAGAAAATCGAGCCGCGTCTTTTCCTTCTGGCTGGCAAACGCATTTTCAGGCCAGAAGGTGTAAACCACCAACGCGATCAACATCATGAATCCCGCAACTATGCCCTGGGTATCGGTCATGGTTTAAAAACCTCCGTCCATTCCGGTGTCGCTGCGAATGCGCTCGTGGCGCTCGCGTTCGGCCGGGTCAAGCGGAGTCCCGTCGACGCCTGCTGCGGCGGCCTGGGCTCGCCCAATTGAAACTCCCGACCAGCGGCGCACCAGCAGGATTGTTCCCAGCAACGCCGCGGCAAAGACAGCAAACGGCGCGATCCATGCCACAAGATCAAAACCATGCGTGGTGGGCGCGGCCAGGACGACCGCGCCGTATTTGGCGGTGAACGCGGCAAATATCTCCTTGATCGCTCATGCCGGAAGAGATGTCGGCGCTCAAGCGTGGCAAGCTCCCCGTCTCGATCAGGGCATCCGACGTGATCGCATTCGCCCAGCAATTGCGCGCATCCGCATTGGCACATCAGCCATGGCTCAGGGTATTCAGTCGCGAAGTTGGCGTGGAGGCTCCCAGCGAGAAGCAGACGGCAACCGCCAGGATTGAAACTTCCACAAATCTCGTCCAAAAAGTAAAGCGCGACGGAGTCGCCATCAGTCGCCTCCTTTGAGCGTCGGCTGGATCGGAATCGTGCGCGCCGCCGGGACTTTCAACGCTGCTGTCGCCGGAGTAATACTCGGGACCATCGCTATAAACGTGCCCAGCACCATCACCACAAGTCCGGCCCATATCCAGCCCACCAGCGGGTTCAGGATCGCCTTGATGATGGGATGGCCGGTGTCAGGGTTGGTGCCTTCGTAAACTACGTACAAATCCCACTCGGGTGTGGAGTGAATTGAAACCATCGTCTCCGGCTGGCCTTCTGAGAGGTAAACGCGCCGCTCGGGCAGCATCTGGAACTGGTACTTGCCATTCTTCGAGACGTTTAGAATTGCGTACTCGGAGTTATAAAGCGCGTTCGAGTCCTGAGTGAATCCCTTGCAGTCAAGCTGGTAGGGGCCGATATTGAGGTGGTCGCCGACCGCGAGCTCGCTTTCAACGTTGCGGTTAAAGGCCGAGCCGGCCAGGCCGATCACAACAATCACTACACCAATATGGACCAGGTAGCCGCCGTAACGGCGCGTGTTGCGGCGGGTGAGCAGCCACGTGGATGAAAACAGGTTGCGGCCGGTCTGTCGTGAGATAACAGCCGCGCCGCGCAGGAACTCGGAGATGATTGCAGCGAGCACGGCGGCCGCGACTGAAAGGCTACCAGAGCATAGAAGTTGCCGGTATTGAACTGCCCGTCGACCCACGGCTTGACGCCAACCGCCAGACAGACAATTACCGTTACCCACAATGCCACCACCGGAAGATGAAGTTCCGCTTGATGCTCTTGAGCGAGGTGGCGCGCCACGGCAGCAGCGGGCCCACGCCGGTGAGGAATACCAGGAAGAGCCCAATGGGCACGGCGACGCGGTTATACCACGGAGCTCCGACCGTCACTTTGTTGCCCACGACGTACTCAGAAATAATTGGGAACAGCGTTCCCCATAGAATTACAAAGCAGGCAGTAAGCAGCACCAGGTTGTTGAACAGGAAGCTCGACTCGCGGCTGACCAGCGACTCAAGCTGATGCTCGGTCTGGAGGTGCTTGCGATTGTAGATGTAGGTGAAGATGCAAACCGCCAGCACAACACCCATGAAAACCACAAACCAGGTGCCGATGGACGATTGCGCGAAGGCGTGTACCGAGCTCACCAGGCCGGCGCGGGTGAGCAGCGTGCCCAGCAGCGTAAGCAGAAACGTTGAGAAGATGAGCCAGACGTTCCAGCTCTTCATCATGCCCTTGCGCTCCTGCATCATGACCGAGTGCAGAAACGCCGTGCCCGTAAGCCACGGCATGAAGCTGGCGTTTTCAACCGGATCCCAACCCCAGTAGCCGCCCCAGCCCAGCACCGCATAGGCCCAGTGCATGCCGAGGAAGATGCCGCAGGTAAGAAACAGCCAAGTAACCAGCGTCCATGTGCGAGTGATCTTGATCCACTTTTCACCGGGATAGCGCATCATCAGCGCGCCGAGCGCAAAAGCAAAGGGAACCGAGAAACCGACATATCCGAGGTAAAGCATCGGCGGGTGAATCACCATCTCGGGATATTGCAGCAGGGGATTGAGCCCGTTGCCGTCAGCCGGGATTGCGCCGCGGAAAAGCGCAAAAGGAGTGGCTGGGAAGCAGAGCAGCAGCAGGAAGAAGACCTGCACGCCGGCCATGATGGCTCCCGCATAGGCGTAAAGCTTGACGTCGGTCTTGTGCCGAAGGCGAAGTACAAATCCGTACGGCGCCCAGCAGCCAGGCCCACAGCAGCAGAGAACCCTCCTGGCCGCTCCAAACGCTGCGAACTTGTAGGCGGGGTTCAGTGCGCGGTTGGAGTGCTCAAGGATGTAGGTAAGCGAAAAATCGTTGTTGAAAACGGCCCAAAGCAGCGCGAAGGCCGCACCGGAAACTGCGATAAATCCGGCGATTCCGGCACGGCGCGCCGTATCGGCCAGCCGCTCCGGGGAGATGGCCGCCTGCTGACCGGTGGCAATCAGGCGTAGCGCCAAGGCTCCGGCCAGCAGATTCAGACGGCTAACGCCAACGCAATCAGAAGTGCAAAACTACCGAATGCTGCCATTTATGACTCCAGAATGATGCCCACACTTGAGGAGGCGGGGACGTGTTAATTCTCTACCATCATAGGTGGTTTGCTTGTGATTTGGCTCACACCAAATACTGAGCCATCCCATCCGGAGCGAAGGGAGCGCGCCACCTGCCCGCCAGATAGTCTTGAACCCTGGAATGTTGCGGGAAAATAAGAAGCCCAGGACCAGGTCCTGGGTAAACAGCGCTTTTCACCGGAGAATCTAGCGGGTGGACTGGCCCATCATTTTATCGGCAATCTCTACCATGTCGTCGTTGGCGGTAGGCCGCGGCACAAACCGCACGCATGATTCGCCGTAATCGGCCGGTTTGTCATCACCGTTTCCCAACACAAGAACCGGAACGTCCGGCTTCCTGGTTCGCAGCTCGGCCACGAAGGCCGGGCCCCCAAGGCCAGGCAGGTGGTGGCCGGAGATCACAAGCCCCAGACGATCAGAGAAGCTCGCCTCTTCAATCAGGCACAGCGCCTCGGCGGCATCCGCCACGCGAACTACGTCGCGGAAGTGTTTCTCAAGCGCCGACATGCGCATGAATGCCTGCAAAGGATCGTCATCAACAAGTAGGATTGTTCTCATCGCCCCGTAGGCCCTATGACCCTGGCAGGTCACAACTGACTAGGCCCGCTGATGGGTATGATGGCAACTTTGAACAAATTGTTGCCTGGCGGCCGGCGGACTTTTCACGGTCGACTTTCCCAGCTCCTGGCCGTTCGGGCGGGCTTGCCCTCCGGCACACGCAGATGCAGTCTGTTCAGTTGTAGGCTACACTGTTGGCGCAAGAATAACCGTGCCCCTGAGGCACGCGAAAGGTGAAGTTCCACCATGCAGAAGCTCATTCGCGGCATTTTTGTGTTTTTCGCTTTGGCAGGCGCTGTTTACCTGACCGCTCAACCCCCCGCTCCGGCAGCCCCGCAAACACCTGCGTCGTCTGCCGCACAACCGGCCACGGCTGCGCCCGCGCTTACGGCAGAAGAGATCGTCTCCAAATACGTCACGGCTCTTGGAGGAAAAGAAACGCTTGGCCAGGTAAAGTCGGTCTCGATGGCGACCACTGCGCAGGTAATGGGGAACGACATGCAAGGCACTACGACGATTTTGGACGGCGTGGGCTATAAGAGCGTGTCAGACTTCAACGGCACCCAGATTGTGCAGGTTTACACCGCCAAGGGTGGATGGCAAGTGAATCCGATGGCGGGCGCATCCGATCCGACACCCATGACGGACGAAGAATACAAGATGGGGAAAGAGCAGATTTACATCGGCGGGCCGCTTTACGACTACGCCGCCAAAGGCAACAAGATTGAACTGGTTGGTAATAACGGCGATGCTTACAAGATCAAGCTGACGACGAAAGACAACGTGGAATCGACCTACATTATCGACTCCACTACCTTCCAGGTGAAAACTCTGATGCGGAAGGGCCAGATGCAGGGGCAGGATGTGGACATCACAACGAATTACTCCGATTACAAGAAGACGGACTCGGGTTTCATACTCCCGTATACCGTCGGCGTGGATTTCGGCGGGCAGTTCCAGTTGACGATTGCGGTGAACAAGGTGGAAGTGAATAAGACGGTCGATCCGGCGATCTTCGATATGCCGGCGGCGCCTGCCGCAGCGCCTGCTGCAACTGCCGCGCCAAAGAGCTAGGGCTGGAGAGTTGCAAATAGCCCTCAGCTGTACAGATTCTGTACGGATCCGTAGAGTTTCTGTACGGCTTCTGTGCGGCGGCGGAGGCTTTTTGTGCTTCAAGTTGTTGATTCTATTGGATGAGTTCGCGGCTGCACAGTTTCTTTGGGGATTTTAAGAAGAAAGGAACGATGGAGTGTGAAGCGTGGTCTCCCCCGGTCCCCAAGTGCGAGGGATCACCACCCCACGGACGAAGACCCGTCCGTGGGACCCCGGACCGGGGGCACCCGGCACTCGGCCCCTGACCAGTTTCGATTGGCCGTGCGCGTTCTCCACTCTTGTGTCATGCATTCATGATGCGCCAAAGAGAATTAATTCCCTGCAAGTGAGGCCGTCTTTTTTTTCGCGTTTGGCTCGAAAGCGATGGGCATGGGCTGGGGATTGAGTGCTGAAAGAGGGATTGCTTGGGTGCTGGTCTCCCAAACCGAATCGGAATTCTCCGACGAATCGGGTTACTTCCGGATTGCCGGTCAACCGCTCCGTACAGCGTTTGACGCTCTGGACTTTAAGGACTAGATTTCGCATTGAAGCGGAGGAAGCTAAACCAGCGTACCGCAAGGGGGGACGCCCTATGCATTCCCGAAATTGCCTTGTTGTCTTGATGTTCCTCGTGTGCTCCGCGCTCGCCCCAGGCAAGGACAAGAAGCAGCCGTTGTTGCCCGCTGTTGTTCTTCGAGCGGAGACTGTTTTTGTTGAAATTGATCCAGATGCGGGAACTGCGGCGGATGCGCCACTCGCAAATCAAACAGCCCGAGATGACGTAGAGAGAGCCCTGACGAATTGGGGACGATTCAGGTTCGCGATCAATCTCTCCACTGCCGATTTGGTCATCACTGTCCGCAAAAGTGATGGGAAGATTACTCAGGGTACGATCGGCGGAGTTCCAACCAACAATCGCCCGGTTATTTTTCAACCCTCGGATTCAGGAGTCCGCATTGGGGGAAGCCACGGTACTCCTGCTGGAGAAAGCGATCCGAGCAGTACCGAAACACCAAATCCATCTCCGCAAGTGGAGGTTGGAGCTGCGCAGGATACCTTTGCCGTGTATTTGGGCGGCGAGGGGAATGTGGTCAATTCCTCACCCGTGTGGCGCTACACAGCGAAGGGCGCGCTTCGATCACCGAGTGTTCCGGCAGTGGATGAGTTCAGGAAAGCAATCGTGGAAGCGGAGAAGCAACAAGCAGCCAAACCGTGATCGCTCCGTCGAAATCTGCCTGACCAGGATGCAGCATTCAATCCGTTGCAGGCGGTTGGTCGACTATTCGACAGGGAGCAACTGGTTATTTCCGGATAGGCGGTGACACGCTCGGAACGCCAGAAATTCGGGAATGGTCCGGTTGGGGTTCGCGGTCTCCCTGGTCCCCAAGCGCGGGGTCACCACCCCACGGACGAAGACCCGTCCCTGGGGCCACGGACCAGGGGCACCCGAATTCATTGGCGCGATTCACTTCTTTGGGACCTGGGCCACTGGTCTTGATTGCTCCCCGTCGAGGCCGCGAAAAACAAAGTTATCCCAGGCATCGCAATACCACGGATAGAACGGGCACGGGCCTTCGCCGCAGGAACCTTGTTGGCCTTCCGCTTGCATCTGCCCTTGCCTGTCCATCAAACTTTCTGTGGTTACCAGCGGCAGGTCGTAACTCCAGGCGCCCACCTGGTTGGGAGCCTGGGCCCCGTTCACACCAATTTGAACTCCGCTTGAGTTTTCAAGATTGGGTACGTGCGAATACCAAGTGTAATACTGACTGTTCATATTCCCCAGATAGAACTCTTCCGAGGTGCTGTAGCGGATGCCAAAGGGAAACGATAGCTCGCGGCCGTCGGGAGTCTTGATGGGGAGATCGAATGACAGCGATCCGTCCGCCGGGTTGACGGTCTCGGCCCCGATACCGATGTAGTGGTGCCCCGCGCCCGCAACAGGAGCCTGCGTTGCCAGCAGTGGATCGGGGACCTGGGCGCATAGGCCAGTTGCCATTAAAAATGTAAATGCGATCAACGAGGAAGCAAGGATTACTCTGCGGACGTTGAATCATTTCTTTCCCCTTTGTGACGAAACTCCACGGTTTTGTAATACCGGCAGACCCTAGGTTACGCGTACATTGGAGACCCACATTGTGAACCCGGTTCACCGATCCCAAATCTGTAACACAACTCCTACCACTCGCCCCGATTGATCACCTCCCTTCCCGGTCCCCAAATGCGAGGGACCGGGGGCACCCTCAGCGGGGTGCGGAAATATGATCGAGACCGGGACCACCTGCCGCCCTTGCCATACTACGTTCACATCCCCGGACCTCGCACACCCACATTCGCGCCACTGGTCTCCCATGCGCGGTCGTGTAGTTATCTAGGAACTGCCCTGATCGATATAAGAATCTCTTGCGGAGAGGATTCCACGATAACTGTTGGATAAAGATTTGGGAACTCCTTGACTGCCCTTTTCAACCAGGCGGCAGCAATTCGATTCGCTGCATTCAGTTGCTGACCGACTGAGCCGCCATATGATATTAGGCTCTGATGGTTCACCCTTAACTGGATGGCAGCCTTGTCTAATCCACTCTCCATCAACTTCTGAACTGAGGCCGGGTTATACGCGCTCCGACGAAAGATCATTCCGTCGAATTCAAGAAAGTTCTCCGCTTCCAGGGTGTCCAGCCCATCCTGATCGATTTCCTCAAAGACATACGTCACTGACCATCCTCCTTCAGCGGCACTTTTCGGTCCGGTGTCGGGCCGCGTTTTCTAATATCCACATGGGAAGCTCCGTGAGCAGGATCTGTATGCACGTTATATGACCTCCCGTTCTTTGCGTCAAAGTAAGTATCAGCCCCCGGACGACTACTCTTCGCTGGGCCGAACTTGGCCTCCAGAGCGGCCTTGGCTTCATCGGCGCTCTTTTCACCGAAGTAGCTTCCGGGCGTTTTCAACCCTCCACCCGCTTCAACTGTCGAACTGCTGTCTCCTACTTCGGCCGCTGCCGCTCCTGCTTCTTCGATATCTTCCCCGACCCCCGTCGTTGTAAGCAATACGATTGTCGCTATATCGGCAACAGTCTCAGTATCGCCGTTGGGTTGTAGTGCGGGGGGAACAGCATTTTGGATTTGTTGGGCCTGAGCTTGTGTATCCTCCGCCACATGGATTCCCGTAACCGTCTCGGTGGTCCTTACTTCGGGCCCAGGTTTTATTAGAGGTTTGGCGAACGCCAGTGTCAAAACACCCTTGAGCGCTCCAATAGCCGCAGAGGCTACGTGCTGTTTTATCCAATCCCAGCAGCAATGCCCATCCGGATCAACCTCGCTCAGCGGACTATTCCGCACATACGCGTAAAGATTCAGGCTTTGCGGATCACCGAGGCTAGCATAAGGCACCGGCTCAACCTTCACACTCCAGTCCGGCGTCAGGAACCTTCCTATAGCCGACGCATAATACCGCGCTTCGAAGTAGTCGTTCCCCGATTCCACATCCCGTTCTTTGCCGGTGAAGTGATGCTCGGTTGGCGAGACGAGCGAAGCGGTGCAGTTGAGGCTATCTCCAAAGGGAAGGTTGGTGCAGGACTGCTCGAAGACGCCGGCGTAGTCGGTTTGCACGCGGCGGTTGCCGAGCCAGTCGTTCAGATAGAAGTGCAGGCCGTCTTTGTCGTAGGTTCCGATGAGGCTGCCGGCGGCAAACACATTGGTGTGCGACCAGACCATGTTGCCCTGGCCGTCGGAGCCGGTCTCGGTCAACTGCTCGCCGCCCGGCCCGATAACGTAGTCGCTGACCGGCTGGAACCCGTTCGACTTGATGTCGCACGTCAACGCCGAGATGTTTCCCTTGGCCACGCGTGTGCCTTCGGCGTCGTAGATGTAGCCGGTCATGGTGCCCATCAACAGGTCATGTAGCGCAGACCGGCCCTCAGCATCGTAGAGGTACGAGTTACCGGCAGCGGCGTCGGCGGTATCATTGCCCGTTCTGTCGTAAGTCAGTTCCATGCTTTCAACCTGTATTTCAAAACCCAGAAACGAGACCGGAGTGCTCCAATCGGTGAATGGGTATCATGTCCCCGTATTTCCCGGAGTTGCTGCGAATACGTATCATGTCCCCCTATTTCCCGTGGTCTCGAAAGCGGCGGAGGGTTACGGCAACCGCTTCGTGACCCAGCTTCGGATTCGCTCTCACGAAAGCATCGATCTTTCGGCGGTATGTTTCCGGGGGCTTTGAGTAGCTGTCGGTCGGAGCTGAGACCTGGGTTTTCAAGCACCAGAGATACCCCTCCACGAATCCGAGTTGCTGCGCCTCACTTACCTGGGCCCACCAATCGCCATTTAGATACCAGTGTGCGTTCTTCCAGGTCTCTCCCTGGTCTTTTCCGCTATTGCCGGCCTCGGGCTGATCTGCAACCTTTTGCCACACATCGATGACACTAAGACTCATCGATTCGGGATGCACTTCATAGAATTTCGTGATTTTGTTCGTCAGTTGTTCTGGGGTCGCGTTAAAGCCCTTCTTGTGAGCTGTCCAGGTCAAGCAGTCGGAAGCTCCATTAAGAAATCCGGAACGTTCTTCCGCGTCTGTTTCTCCCACCACTTGCCAGCGAAAGTCTGCTTGGCTGGCGCTGTATCGTTGGCGGGCCGAGAAGATTGTGACCAAACCCCCGCTGCCAGCGTGAAAATGATGAAGTACAAAAGGCTTCGCATGGACTCACCACTGAGGAGTGGTAGGCGCGTAGTAGGTTGCCGGCGTACCTCTGAAAACGTTGTTTGCATTCGTAACTCCTATCGAACCTCCGATATTGTTAATTAGTGGTCCATATTTTTGGACATTCTGGTCGCCGGGTAACATTTCAGGTGCCACGGTGACGATATGGCCGTGTGGGTCTTCCGGTCTTACCCCGAGCACTGTAACGCCTAAAGTTGCCAAATCCTGCGCAGTCTGCGGGTCCACTTTGCCCCAGTCTGGAGAATTGGCCAGCGTCTTCGCATCGGTGTTTGCAAGGTTAGGCAGACCGGTCTTGGGGTCTAGAAGTGCGCCTGTAGGAGCGTTTGTTGCCGTTGCAATTTGACAGGTAGCTTGGTTGCAATGGGTTGTTCTTTCAGGTGTGCCGCGTTCCCCGGTAGGAGCATTTGCTGGATTGTTCCTGGCTGCCTCTTGTGCGCCAGCCAACTGCCCTGGATGAGACTCTGGATCGGCTAAAGCGGGGGGATTCGGAGGTGCCGGGGGCGGCGCTAGCGGGCCGGTGGAGCAATTACCCAACCAGAGAAAACCGCACCCTAAATGCCCATCTGGATCAACGTTACTAAGAGGATTGTTGTACACGTAGCAATATAGATTCAGCGACTGCGGATTGCCCAGCTTCGCGTACGGTACGGGCATAATCTTCGCTGACCAATCAGGGGTCATGAACCGGCCCATACTGCTTGCGTAGTACCGCGCCTCAAAGTAGTCGTTCCCCGATTCCACGTCCCGTTCTTTGCCGGTGAAGTGGTGTTCTGTTGGCGAGACGAGCGAAGCGGTGCAGTTGAGGCTATCTCCAAAGGGAAGGTTGGTGCAGGACTGTTCGAAGACGCCGGCGTAATCGGTTTGCACGCGGCGGTTGCCGAGCCAGTCGTTCAGATAGAAGTGCAGGCCGTCTTTGTCGTAGGTTCCGATGAGGCTGCCGGCCGCAAACACATTGGTATGCGACCAGACCATGTTGCCCTGGCCGTCGGAGCCGGTCTCGGTCAACTGCTCGCCGCCCGGCCCGATGATGTAGTCGCTGACCGGCTGGAACCCGTTCGACTTGATGTCGCACGTCCACGCCGAGATGGTGCCCTTGGCAACGCGCGTGCCTTCGGCGTCGTAGATGTAGCCGGTCATGGTGCCCACCAGGAGGTTCATGGTGGCGCAGACCTGGCCCTCGGCATCGTAGAGGTACGCGTTACCGGCAGCGGCCTCGGCGGAAACATCGCCCGTTCTGTCGTAAGTCAGTTCCATGCTTTCAACCTGCATTTCAAAACCCAGAAACGAGACCGGAGTGCTCCATCGGTGAATAGGTATCATGTCCCCAATCTCCCCGTGCCCATCAGGATCGTTTCTGCCAAGAGGGTTGTCCGCCACATAGGCATAGAGATTCAGCGACTGCGGATCATCCATCTTCGCGTATGGGACCGGCTCTTCCTTCGCACTCCAATCCGGCGTCAAGAACCTTCCCATTGTTGATGCATAATACCGCGCTTCGAAGTAATCGTTCCCCGATTCGACATCATGTTCTTTGCCGGTGAAGTGGGATGGCGCAAAACGCACGCCAGAAGCACAAACGGCAAATTGCGTCATATTGATGTGTTCCCCATCGTATCGCTATCAACGAGCCTGGGCAACGACCTTTCCATCCCTTAGAACTTGTCCCTTCTCGCTCAGAGCGAAGGTGGCCAAAGCATGGCAGCTGCTGAGGTCGCTCGATTCAACAGAAAAAGTGCTTTCGGAACTCTTCCTAAAGCTAAAACTCAGATTCTTTTCCGACCACAGAATTAGGCCGACAGGAGTCCCTCCCAAATCCCCCGATCTTGCGAGGATGAATCCAATTTCGATCTCCTTCCCATTTCTCGGGCGATCATCGTCATCAAACGGCCGAAGGATCAAACCGCCGAAATCGTTCTCGATGGATATCGCATCTCCCAATTTTGAGATTTCATCGATGGAGAGAGAGGGCACGATCCTTGTCTTTATGACGCTCGCGCAAGGCAAATTTGAGCCAGTACCGACATGATGCTGCGCCAGGATGATCTG
>CAWILB010000027.1:0-60103 GCA_963836635.1 uncultured Acidobacteriaceae bacterium
GGCGGTCAGCACGTACGGGTTAGACGACCCCGGTGGGTGGCCGCCGTACGGGAGCAGCGAGTACAATTGATCCCGGTGAGCAAGGAGATCAGGCCGACCGCGAACAGCGCGTTGCCCAGCCAGTCGATCTTTGGCCGGGATTCGCACCCCGTTGTCCCGGAGCTTCAAGATAGCGCCCAGACGGTGCCGAACAGCCCGAACGGCACCGACACCAGGAAGACCAGCCGCCAGTTGATCGGGGGCGAGCACGCCACCCAGCAGCAGGCCGAGGAATGAGCCGCTCACCGCGGCGATGCCGTTGATCCCCATCGCCTTGCCGCGCTCGTTCTGCGGGGAACGCGTCGGTCAGGATCGCGGTCGAGTTGGCGAACAGGCACGCGCCGCCGACGCCCTGGAACACCCGCATGATGATGATCCACAACGCCCCGGCCTGCCCGGGTCAGCCAGGGTCACCGACAGCAGGATCGCGAAGAGCGTGAACACGGCGAAGCCGAGGTTGTACATCTTGACCCGGCCGTAGATGTCGCCGACCCGGCCCAGGCTGACCACCAGCACCGCGGTGACCAGCAAGAACCCCATGAAGACCCAGAGGAAGTATGAGGTGTTGGACGGCACCAGCGGGTTGAGGCCGATCCCGGCGGGATACAGCGCCGGGAGTGAGATCAGCAGGTATCGACGGTTGATCGTGACCATCAGGATCCCGAGCGTGGTGTTGGACAGCGCAATCCACTTGTAGTGCACCCCCCTGCTGTCCTCCGCCGGCTGCGCGACCCGCGCCTGCCCGTTCACCGCCATGTACTCGCCCTCGATGTTTGCTATCCGCGTAGCAAGCATATCGACCTTCTCTACGTCAACGTCAGATACCGGGCCGACCGGGCCGCCGGGGCACGACGGCGGATGAGCGGGTCGCCTTTTACGCGCGCAACTCCGCAGCGCCGACCTCGGATCCGGCCGGGGCGCGAGCGCGATCCGCTGACAGGGATCCCGGCGCGCGAATAACCTCACGACGGCTTGATTAAAGGTGTGATAACCGACGGTGCCGGACCTTCTTGTTGCTGTAGCGCAGCCGCTCCTTGGCCAGACGGGTTCGCCCACTAGCCTCATTCGCTGTGGCCACCCGGATGGCCCGCTCCAGATCCGCCTGGCTGATGAGCCGGTTCGCGAGCAGGAATTCACCCAGTTCGCGCTGGTGACCTGGCTCGTTCCAGTATCCGCCGCTGCAGCTCCTTTTTGTATTCCGAGATCGTGCCCTCACTGCGCAGGTCCAGCGCGACCGCCACGCTGGCCATCGGAATAGCCTGGGGCGCAACCCTGCCGCGAAAAAAGTCTGGTAGTAAGAGACCATCGCCATGCAGGCCGTGGGATTGCGCTCGAAGTAGCGGCTCACTGGGGACACCGCGTCGGGCACCCTGGCGCTGGGACTGGCTGGGCCGGGTACCCCGCCCTGGGTGGTCGGCGGGCTATCGCCCGGGGGGACGGTTGGCTCGTCACGGCTCCCGGCCGCAACGTCGATGCACACCGGCAGTACCCATTTCCCGACGGTGATGAGCCAGGCGCCAGCGTCGAGCCGCACCGGCTGCGCCTCGAGGGGAGCCTGGGCCCTGCGGGAGTACGTACTGGGCCGCCGCCGCGGACAGCCTGGTGATCGGGAGCGGTTCCGGCGGTAAATGGCGCCACGTAGACGGAGTGAGTGGTGTCCCGGCTGAACAACTCCCAGCGGTAGTGCACATAGCGAAGAGCCGGGCAGCGCGGGGATCGGTGCAGGCTCTTGTCCGCCCCGCTACTAAGGAGATTCCGGTCCAGCCAGGTGATCTCGTCAATCGGGCGGCCCTGCCACTTACCAGCGCTGGCTGACCAGATAACTAGCTCCGACACTGCCGTTCACCTGCCGCCCCAGGATGGCCCGGCGCCGGCGTATCTTCGCCCCCAGTGGTTTCGGTGAAAAAAACAGCGACTGTGCGGTGGCGCACCGCAAGCGAAAAGACCGGCCGGAACGCGGCAGCAGCTGACCGGGCAGGGGGCCGGTGGGCCTGGGTCCGCCTAATCCAGGTGACCTGGGGGCACGCGCAGCCGCCTGCAACTGGGTATGCGGGCCGAACCGCAGCCGGTCGTTATCGCAGACCGGGCACGTTAGCTCTCCGGCGGCAACGAGCCGTGGAAGGGCTTTGGAGCGCAGAAAAATTCGGCGATTGCCAAGGCCACGGGCGACTGGATTCTCTCACTCGATGCCGATGAAGAGGTGAGTCCGGAGCTGGCGCTGGAGATCACGGCGCTGCTTGCCGGCGAGCCGGAATTCAGCGCCTACCGCATTCCGCGGCTGAATCATTTTTTGGGCAGGCCTCTGCGGCATGGCGGCTACTGGCCTGACCCGAAGTTGCGACTGTTTCGGCGAGGCGCGGCGAGTTTTGACGAGCGCCCTGTGCACGAGACCATGCGGGCTTCGGGTCCGGTGGGACAGCTTAAAGGGCATCTCATCCACCATTGCTACCCGACTATCAAGGATTACCGGGAACACATGGACCGCTACAGCACAATCGCTGCCGAAGCGCTGGTTACTTCAGGCCGAGCGGGACGAAGCTGGCCGTGGCTGGTATCGAATGCGGTTCTGAATCCGGGCGCGACGTTTCTGTATAACTACGTTTTGCGACTGGGGTTTCTTGATGGAAGGGCGGGGCTATTGCAGCATTTGAATCATTCGATGTATATCAATTGGAAGTACCAGAGGGCGTGGCGGGCGGCACGGCGCAGAAATGTTATACGGCATTAAAACCTGTGGCGTGCGTGCGGCGCGACGAAGTTAATCAATCGCAGCAGGATTACCAGCACCGCCAGACCGGCAAGAATGGCGATGACGATAGCCTGGTTGCGCGGCTTCTGCTGACTCCGTTGCTTGCCCTTGCGCTTCATGCGTGGTTCGTGTTGCGAAACCTGCTCAGATTGATCCGGATATTACGCGCCGCAAATGCTTCGGGCCCTTCGACCTGCGCCGAAGGGCCCTCAACGAGCTAAGAGTTAACAGCTTATTCCTGCTCTTACGCCGTCACAGTTCTCGCGGGTTTCGATCCCCAGAAGCCGTAGAAGGCGATATAGAGGTAGCAGATTAACGGAATAACAAACGCGTGCTGGATTCCAACCTGGTCGGCGAGCGCGCCCAGCGCCCATGGAATCACCGCGCCGCCCACAACCGCCGTCATAATCAGTCCCGATCCCTTGCTGGTCATCGGCCCCAGGCCAACGATGCCCAGCGTAAAGATGTTCGGGAACATGATCGAGTTGAAGAAACCACACAGCACCAGTGTCCAGATTGCGACATTGCCCGAAGTAAACATTGAAGTGGTAATGAGCGCAGCGGCTGCAAAACCAAAGATCCCGACGAGCTTGCCCGAATGTACTTTGGTCA
Source organism: uncultured Acidobacteriaceae bacterium (assembly GCA_963836635.1). Taxonomy (GTDB): domain Bacteria; phylum Acidobacteriota; class Terriglobia; order Terriglobales; family Acidobacteriaceae; genus Telmatobacter. Next base: position 3,401 of record CAWILB010000027.1, read on the forward strand.
GGATGCCCGCGCCGAGCAAGCGCCCGACCAGCGCTCCTCCCCAATAGAGCGAGACGAGGAACGAAGCAGACTCGAGCGAGCTCATTCCCTGGGTCTTGAAGTAATTCACGGCAATCGATGCCAGACCTACTTCAACTCCCACATAGAGGAAGATTCCAATTGCGCCCAGCACAGTGTGCCGGTAACTCAGGATGCTGCGCGTCAACAGCGCGTCGCCTTCCTTGCCTGGACGGAACTCCTGCGTTGCAATTACCGGTGGCAGATGCGACAGGGCCACAGCCAGGCCCAGAATCAGAAGTGCTGCGGCAATTGCGATGTACGGCCCGCGCACCATGTTCGCAACCTCAGCCTGCGACTGCGGCTTGCCCGTATCGGCCAGGATAAACGCTCCCGCCACCAGTGGCGCCAGCGTGCCGCCCAGCGAGTTCAACGCCTGCGCCAGCGTCAGCCGGATCGGCGCGGTCGCTTCGGGTCCCAGGATCGATACGTAGGGATTCGCCGCGGTCTGTAGCGCCGTAATTCCCGCGCCCACCACGAACACTGCGGTCAAGAAACAGCGGGAAGTTAACCATCTTCGCCGCCGGCATAAACAGCAGGCAGCCCACCACCTGAACGAACAGCGAAACCACCATCGTTCTCTTGTAGCCGATGACCTCAATCAGATTTCATGTGGGGGACGAGAAGACAAAGTAAGCCAGAAAGAACGCCGACTCCGCCAGCATCGCCAGGCCGTACGGCAGAGTGAAGAGCCGCTTCAGGTGCGGCACCAGCGCCATGTTGAGGTTGGTGATGAATCCAAAGACAAAAAACAATGCCGTAACGGTGATGAACGGAATCATGAAACCGGGCGACGTGAGTGCGCCGGTGTGCTTGCTATCAGCTGCCATAAATCCTGATTCCCGCTTTCTTGAAATTCGAAAAACTCTGCCCACACGGGGCAGCTACCGATTGTGGAATGCGCAACGCCATCCAATCTGGCGGTGTGAACAGGCCCCGTAAAAGAAACGAAGGCAACGGGCGGCGTCCGCACATCCGGGTTTATCGTTATCATCAGCGAAAAACCGGCCTTCTTGCTGCACACAACACTATACGTGCAACCCCCGCAGCTGGAAAGTGGATTATGGGAGTGTGACAGGGCTTGTATCCCCACCGGCCCGATTTCCGCTATTCTTCATTCAAAGCGAGGAAAGACAATGCCGATTGCGTTGCTGAGCGGTGCGAGGGTCAAGAAGGTTCTGGCTGCTCTTGAAGGCAACTGGCAGGCCGAGATGGAGGGATTTCACTCCTACACAACATTGGCCGACCGCGATAGCGACCCGGTGCGCGCGCAGGTGCTGCGCCACATGGCGCAGTCTGAGTTGGAGCACGCGGCGCTATGGGAGGGCCGCATCAAGGAGCTGGGCGGCGAGACGCCGGTTTACAAGGGCGGACCCGGCGGCGATGCCGATTCGCTTGCCAGTCGCGCCGGAGGCATCCGCATGGCTCTGCGACGGCTCGAGATTGAAGAAAGCCGGGCGATTGCCGGCTATGGCGAGCAGCTCAAGGCCCTCGGTGATGAGGCCTCTGTTGCCATCCTCGAACACGTTATTGAGGACGAGAAGGAGCATTACCGCGAGCTCGGTTCGCTGATTCGCGGGCACTACCAGGCCCCGGCGGGTGCGCCCAAAATCGACGCCAAGGCCGTACTTGATGAGATGCTGGCCAAGCGCAACCAGGGTCGCAAGCAACCCGGCGCGTGGATTGGCGACGCAATCTACGGGGTGAACGACGGCCTGGGGGCCATCTTCGGCATCGTATCCGGCGTCTCGGGCGCCACCCTCGGCAATCCAGCTCAAACCAGCCACTATGTTCTGCTGGCGGGCCTCTCCGGCATGATTGCCTCGGCACTTTCAATGGGCTCGGGCGCGTATCTGGCCGCCAAGAGCGAACGCGAAATCTATCACGCCGAGATCGCCCGCGAGCGCGAAGCCATCCAGATGAACGGCCCCGAGGCCCGCGAGCTGCTTTCGCTTTATTACCAGATGAAGGGATTGCCGGAGGCCGACGCCATCCACATGGTGAACCACATCGCCAGCGATCCCGAGCAGCTTTTGCGCGCGCTGGCCAGCGAGCGGCTGGGCACCACCGAAGAGTCGCTTTCGAACCCCCTCGTTTCGGCCAGTTCCGGTGCGCTATCGACCGCAGTCGGCGCAGTCATCCCGGTCATTCCGTTTTTCTTCATGCAGGGCATTCCCGCGGTCATTGCCGCAGCCGTTATTTCGCTTATCGCACACTTCGCGGTGGGCGCGGCAAAGTCGCTCATCACGGCTCGTTCCTGGTGGTCTTCGGGGCTCGAAATGACCATCGTCGGCGCGCTTGAGGGCGCGGTCACCTACGGCATCGGAATCCTGCTCGGCAAAGGCGGCATGTAATGGGCGGCCTCATCCCGCTGGGAGACGCCTCGCGCCGTTCGCCTTTCTCCGCCGGCGTCACCATCCTCATCATCATCGTCAACGCTTGTCGTTTTCTTCCTTGAGATCATTGGCGGCGACCCATTCGTCCACGCCTACTCGGCCATCCCCTTCCGCATCACCCACGGCCACCACGCCATCACGCTGATCACATCCATGTTCATGCACGCCAGCTGGATGCACATCATCGGCAACATGATCTTCCTGTGGGCCTTCGGACCCGCCATGGAAGACGCCATGGGCCATCTCGGCTATCTCATCTTCTATCTCTGCGGCGGCATTGTGGCCATGTGCGCCCAGGTGCTCGGCGACCCCACTTCGCACATTCCCTGCCTCGGGGCCAGCGGAGCCATCGCCGCCGTAATGGGCGCGTTCATCGTGACGTTTCCGCACGACCGCATCCGCACTTTGCTGTGGTTCCTCATCTTTTTCCGCGTCACCTACATCCCCGCTTTGTTCCTCATCGGGTTCTGGTTCCTTACGCAGCTATTCCATTTCGGCCTGGTATCCAACAACGTGCAGACTGGCGGCGTGGCCTACCTTGCCCACATTGCCGGATTCCTGTTTGGAGTAGTACTGGCGCGGTTGTTTGTGGACAAGCGCCGCGTAGCGCTGCTGCGCAATCCCTATGGATTGCCGTTCCGGCAGCAGTGAATCGGTCACTTCCGCAGGGGCCGTGATATAAACAGCTCGAGGTCACGCGTGGTTTATCTTGAGCGCATTCCCGCCGCTCCGCTGAGCCGCTTTGTGCAGATGCTGTGGTATGCGCAGGCGCCGGTGATTGCACATCGCTACGAGCGGATTCTGCCCACGGGTTGCGCGCAGGTCATCTTCAACCTGGAGCGCGACTACCTGCACGACTGCCCGGAAGGCTTGCCCGACCAGCGGATTGCGCCGGGGCTCGTGGTCGGTGGCCGGTCGACCTATGAGATCATCGCCTCCAGCGACATGATTTCGCTCATCGGCATCTCGTTCAAGCCCGGCGGCTTTGCAGCCTTCGCCGGCGATGCCGTTGACCGCTTCAGCAATCTCAGCATCCCGCTCGACGCCGCGTGGGGCGCTGCCTCGCTTATGCTGCGCAGCCGCCTGCGCGAGACTGACGACATTCGCACTCGCTTCCGCGTCATTGAAGCGTTTCTGTTGGAGCGGCTTGCGGCCTGCGCAACGCCCCAGGGCGATGCGCGACGTCAGCTCGTCGAGTTTGGCCTCTCGAGCTTTGGCCGCGCGCCGGCGATCTCGACTGTTCGCGAAGTTGCGCGGCGAACCGGCCTGAGCGAACGCCGCTTCTCGCAAATCTTCCGTGAAGAAGTTGGACTCTCGCCCAAGGTCTGGTGCCGCCTCCAGCGTTTTCAGCGCGCCGTCCGTATGCTGCACTCGGGCGCCGACGTGCCCTGGGCTGAGCTCGCACTCGACTGCGGCTTCTACGATCAGTCGCACTTCGCCAATGAATTTCGCGCGTTTTCAGGCGTCGACGCGACGACTTACTCCGCGCACCGAACGCGCTGGGCCAACCATATTGCGGCGGGATGAGATTCGGGGCACAGCCGGTCTCAAGAGATTGACTCATCACGTTCGGCGGATTACACGAAAAACATTCCTCGGGGGCTAAAGCCCCGTTCAAATTGAATTCCGTTATTGGCACGGCTGAAGCCGTGCCCTTTCAAAACCGCACGATTTCCGATTCTTCCAAGATCACGCGGGACGCTTCGATCTACCTTAGGAGTGCGACCGACCAAATGGCCTCACGACTAGTCGGCTTGCAAACAGGAGGTTCACAATGCCAGAAAGCACGCTCCACAACAAATCCACGGTCATACCCGCGATGCGGTACCTCGATGCGAAGACCGCGATCGAATGGCTTACGAATGTATTCGGGTTTGAACGCCACGCGGTTTACGAAAGGCCCCGACGGCTCCATCGGCCATGCAGAGTTGACGCTCAATGGCGGCATGATCATGCTCGGATCGCAGAAGCGACGACGAGCTCGGCAAGAAATTCAAGTCGCCCGCAGAAGTCGGCGGCGTTGAAACCCGCAGCTCATACATTGTTGTGGCCGACGCCGACGCTGCATACGCCCGCGCACAGGCCGCTGGAGCAACCATTGTGCGTCCCCTCCAGAACACCGACTACGGAAGCCGCGAATTCGCTGGGTCAAAGATCCCGAGGGCCACACTTGGAGCGCGGGAACTTACGATCCGTGGACAGCCGCAGCATTAGAGCGGATGCCGCGCGCTCTGCGATATATTCATGGGGAACTCAAAGCGAGGTCCCAATCGTGCGGCTTTCCCTGTTTTGCGCCCGTTTCTCTGCGCGCTCGTCATTTGCGGCGTGGCTGCGTCCGCGGTTTCGCTGTCGGCGCAGAACCTGTTACTTGTCGACCAGAAGGGCGACAGCAGCCTGGCCATTGTCGATGCTGCGTCGGGCAAAGTAGTTGCCTCAGTGGCTGAGAACGGCGTGACCGGCCACGAGGTGGCTGCTTCGCCCGACGGCCGCCTGGCCTTCGTTCCCATCTACGGCAACAGCGGCGTTGGCGCGCCCGGAACCGACGGCGCGAACATCGTGGTCGTCGACCTTGCGGCGCATAAGCTCGTGGGCAATATCGCATTCACACACGGCGTGCGCCCGCACTGCGCCGTCTTCGGGCCCGACGGGCTGCTCTACGTCACTACCGAGATCGACCAGACGATCACCGTCATCGATCCGAAAACGCTGGCCATCGTCGGCGCAATCCCTACTGGCCAGCCGCAGAGCCACATGCTGGCCATCGCGCACAACGGCCTGCGCGGATACACGGCCAACGTCGGTCCGGGAACGGTTTCCGTGCTAGACTTAAAGCGCGCAAAACGCTCGCCGTGATTCCCGTCTCCGGCAACGTGCAGCGCATCGCAATTTCGACTGACGACAAATGGGTGTTTACCTCGGACTAACACAGCCGCGGCTGGCGGTAATCTCGACCGCGAGCAACAAGGTGGCTTCGTGGGTGCCGCTCAGCGGCCTCGGCTACGGTGGAGCAGTCACGCCAAACGGCCGCTGGTTCCTCATCGCCATCCCCGCGGCCAACAAGGTGGACGTAATCGACCTGGCGACCATGAAGCTGGCCAGGTCAATCCCTGTTGCGGCCAGCCCGCAGGAGGTGCTGGTGAGCCCCGACGGGAAGAAAGCGTATGTATCGTGCGCCGGAGCAGACCAGGTGGATGAGATCGATCTGGGCGCGTGGAATGTGTCGCGGAGTATTGCGACCGGCAAGGGAACGGATGGGTTGGGGTGGGCGAAGGGAGAATAAGAATCAATTAATGGTTCACTTCAGGACGCATCATGAACGGTGATCACGAATTTTTTTGCAGTTTAAGCACGCTTCCGAAGAAAAGTGGCGTACCACATTGATCTGGCAGGATCTTTGGGGCTTTCAGTTTCAACCAGGCACGCGATGGAATCCGGGGCTCTCTGATGGGGAAATTGCGCAATATGAAGCAGCTCTCGACGTCAGATTTCCTCGCGATTTTCGGCAGTTCCTCCGACAAATGAACGGAACCGATACGCCGACACTCGACGTACGCGGAGCCAGCGGTGAGCCGCACCGACTTGGGTTGGGATTCTACTCATTTCCCGCAGATTTGGAGCGTATCAGGCAGATTATCGACGAAGTCGAACAGGACCGCACCCAACTTCGAGCAACTTTGAAGGATGAGGGATTCGAGCTTTCCGACGAGGCCAGACTTGTCCCCATCTTTGCCCATCGGTCGGTCGTATGCGACCCGGCTTCAGGGAGCAGCGTCGTTCTGTCGATTTACCGCGCCGACGATGCCATCATCTACGGAAGCTCGCTGCGAGAGTACCTCGAAAAAGAAGTCCTCAAGCCAAGACTCGCTTAATCTCAGAGGCGGCCTATATTTCGGCGAATAAACCTGTGCCCTGCTACCCGATCGGCTTGTCCCACTTCTCAAGCGCGCTCTGGAACTCGAGCATGAAGCGGCCGGCGTCGGCGCCGTCGACGGTGCGGTGATCGAAGCCGAGACAGTAGTACTGCATTGAGCGGATGGCAATGGTGTCGTTGCCATCGGCGTCGGTAAGCACCACCGGCTCTTTGCGCAGGCCGCCGATGGCAAGAATCGCCGACTCCGGCTGGTTGATAATCGGCGTGCCGTACTCGCCGCCAAAGACGCCTGCGTTGGTTAGCGTAAACGTGGAGCCCGAAGCCTCTTCGGGATTGAGCTTCTTGGTTCGCGCACGCGATGCGAGGTCGTTGATGGATCGCGCCAGCTCAACAAAGCTGCGCCTCTCAGCCTCGCGAACCACCGGCACAATCAGTCCCCACTCCAGCGCCACTGCAATCCCTAAGTGGATGTTGGCGTGGTAGTGAATCTGCCCGTCAATGAGCGACGAATTTACGATGGGGAACTTGCGCAGCGCCTGCACGGCGGCGGTCGCGATAAACGGCATATAGGTGAGCTTGACGCCGTGGCGATGCTCAAAGGCCGCACGCTCACGCTCGCGGAGGCGTGCAATGCGAGTCATATCGATCTTGTAGACCATGTACGCGTGCGGAGCGGTAGCGACGCTCTCCTTCATGCGCTGCGCGATGATGGCGCGCATTCTTGAGAGCGGCTGCACGGTGCCGATGAGCGTCGAGACCCCGGGCAGAGATGCACCCGGCTGAGCCTTCTGGGGCACCTGCGGTGCGGCTGGCGCTTTGGACTGACCTTTCTGGCCCAAGTAGCCAAGGATGTCATCCTTAGTGATGCGGCCCGCGGAGCCCGTGCCTCGCACCAGTGCCAGGTTCACGCCGTGCTCTTTGGCGATTTTGCGCACCAGGGGCGACGAGCGTGCCTTTCCCTGCGCGTCGGTTGGAGTAGATTCCTCGATGTCTTGAGTTTCGGCCGCGGGGGCGACAGACGCTGAAGCGTTGCCGGGAGTTGCAGGTTGTTTCGCGGCATCGGGAGCGGCTTGCGATGACATGCTGTCGGCGATGACGGCGACCACCGTATTGATGTCGACGGTCGTACCTTCCTCGGCCCTGATCTCAATGAGCACGCCTTCGGCCGGCGAGGGAATCTCCGCGTCAACCTTGTCGGTGGAGATCTCGAATAGCGGCTCGTCCTTCTCAACGCGGTCGCCCGGATGCTTGAGCCACCTGGTGATAGTGCCTTCGAAGATCGACTCGCCCATCTGGGGCATGACAACGTCGGTTGACATCAATCCCTCTTTCCGATGGTGGGTCGGTATGAAGAAGCCTCCCCACAGGGGCTAAAGCCCCGGACTCATTTTATGGGCGTTATCGGCACGAGTAAACTCGCGCCCTGATACAAGACTTCTTTCTGAGGGATAAGTGGGCAAACTTCACGCTCTTACTGGTTGCTCAGGCCGATGCTGCAACTTTTCGCTACCTTTCGGCATTTCGAGCGGAACGCCAACCACTGGCGCGGCCTGCACCTCCTCGGCCTGAGCTTCACTGATGCGGGCGGCCAGTTCGGTGAGCGACAGATCGAGTACGGCAAGATTCTCCACAGATTCGACCGGCTGCAGGAACACCTGGCCGAATTGACGTGCAGCGCGGTTAGCAAGGACCCCGAGTTCGAGCGCGCCGGCCGGCGCAGGGCTGCCGGTTAAGGCGATCTCCTTTTCAAGGCTCGTGACGGGCCGGTCAGCAATACCGCAGGGATTGATGAGCCTGAAACCATCGAGATCGGTTGTTACATTGAAAGCGAATCCGTGCGAGGTAATACCCCGCGAGACGTGAATGCCGATGGCGCCTATCTTGCGCTCACCCACCGGCGGGTCCGTGGCCTTCTTTGTTCCACAACGCTGGTCCAAAAAGTCAGAGCCCGGAGGGCCGCCGCCTTGCGCAGCATCGGCCGGAAAGCACCAAACGCCGGTGAGGCCGCAGATGCGTTCGGCGGCCACGCCGAATTCTGCGCAGAGCCGGATGAGCGCTTCTTCAATGAGGCGAACAAAATCGACGGGGCCGAGGCGCGAGCCGGTGTCGGGATTGCTGATGCTGCGGAGGTCGAAGATAGGGTAGCCCACAAGCTGGCCGGGGCCGTGGTAGGTAACGTCTCCGCCGCGATTGATGTCGTGGAGCGTGACGCCGCGCGCGGCGAGCAGCTGGCTCGATGCCAGGATATTGGCGCGATTGGCGTTGCGTCCGAGGGTAAGGACGGGCGGGTGCTCCAGCAGCAGCAGGACGTTGCTTACCTGGCCTTCGAAGCGCAGCCTTGAGATCTCGGCCTGCAGAAGCAGCCCTGCGGCGTAGTCCACGCGGCCGAGATAGAGATACTGAATCATGCCCCTGTTTTGATTCTAGAGCCTGTTAACTGGACTCAGGCACCAGACCGGCGGGGGCTGTATCGGCCGATTATGCGTCGATGGTCTTGGCCTTCGACTCAAACAGCGGCATGAAGTTGTTTTTGTAACGCCAGAAGAGGAAGAGCCACACCGCCGTTACCGCTCCTGCCATGGGAATGCCCTGATTGTCCATCAGCAAACCGGTGAGGAAGATGTTCACGATGATGGGAGCCAGAATCGTAAGGCCAAGGGGCACGAACCGGTTGAAGACCAGAAACAGTCCACCCAGCGCCTCAAGGAATCCCACGATTGCAAAGTACTTGGTTGAAATCATGACGCCGATGAAGACGCCCGCGGCGCCCGTCGGCATAGGCACCGGTGGGAAAGAACGCGTGCAATTTGTTCACGCCGAAAACGATAAACACCAAACCCAGCAGGATGCGGAGGATGATTGTTGCAACTTTCATGGACTCTCCTTCGTTTGAGTTGAGCCTGGAGGAAGCTGCAACGCGGCCTCTGGCGATGCTATTCCCGCAGGGATCCACGATAGGGGAAACTACGGTGAGCACCGCTTGGCGGCGCGGCTTCAGGCGACTCACATATTAGCCGCATTTATATGCATAGTGAAGAGGTATTTTGACTTGGCGCATGGCACATTTGGGGGATACGGCGCGGCAACCAGGCAGGCAGCATTGATTTCGCGGTAAACTATCCCCTGGCAGGAGGACCGGGCGGTCGCTGCCGGGGATCTCAGTTCGCCACGGCGGAATGTGATTGCCGGGAGAGGAAAGTCCGAACTCCGCAGGGCAGTGTGCCGGATAACGTCCGGGACGCGGGCGTCAAGGCCCGTGGACGGCCAGTGCCACAGAAAACATACCGCTCTGACTGTGTTTTTCCCAGGTCTCAGAATCGAGACCTGGGGCACCCAGTTTGGAGTAAGGGTGAAAAGGTGCGGTAAGAGCGCACCGCTCCGGCAGTAATGCCGGAGGCATGGTAAACCCCACACGGAGCAAGACCAAATAGGGAGGGAGGCGCGAGCGAGGGGCAAGGCTCGCACCCGGCATCGGCCCGATGCCGTAAGGCTGCTCCGAATTGCGCCGGAACCTCCGGGTAGGTCGCTGATGAGCTCAAGCGGTAACGCTTCGCCTAGAGGAATGACCGCACACGACAGAATTCGGCTTACAGGTCCTTTTGCCGAATGCTAAGCAGCACCCCACCAGCCCCGGTTGGCCTCAAGCCGCCGGGGCTGACCACGTTTGGAGGTCCTCAATCTGTTCGGACCGGGGTATACCCCCGGCGATCCCTGCAAATAAGTAGTCCCCTTTCATCGGGTTACGCAGTTGGATGCTTTGTAATAATAAGAATTCAAGCAGTTTGCCATCAAAAATCAGAAAACAAAGCGTTTAGAGGCGTATTGCAGTTCTTGAAGGTTATGTACGCCATGAAGACGCCCGTTTGATTCCGAATATACCCGGAGCCGGGGAAATTATCTGCATGAACAGTTGAGCAGCTGGGCTGGCGGGGTCAGCGGTTGATGCCCAGCCAGTATGAGAATATTGAGGCGCCAAATCCGGCCGCAATCGCGGCTACCTTCGCGCCTGGGTCCCCATAAATCTCGAATCCATCCACGGTGCAAAGCGCGGCCAACTTTGGCACACTTTGCTGCACCACGGGGCCCATGAAATGCGCCTCGATCGCGGCGGCATCGACATAGGTCTCCACCAGCCGGAAGCGCTTGCCGTCTTTGCTCGCGAACCACTCGTACCCAAGCGTGCCGGGCTCTGACTGGCTTCCCTCGGTCATGGATTGCGCGATGCTCTTGAAGGCTTCGAGATTCGCCTCGTTTACGGTCATGTTTACCGTCAGCCTGACTACTTGTTCCAACATTACGGACTCCCGAAGGGCATTGAGGTTGAGAGAAACGTGGTTCGTGGCGCGTGGAGGGTGAAAAGTGGCCCTCGACTCTAACCCAACATGCGCGTTCGGGAGGGACATCCGGCTTGGCTTCATTCAAACAGCGGGAAGGCTCTCCCAGGGATGATTGACTAACTTCGGCCGCCCCTACGGGGCTATGGTCCTTTTTATACAGCCTACCCAGGACTGCGTCCTGGGCTAAAATCCTTGCCTCCCTCCGGGAGGCGGTGTGTCGGCACGAGTTGGCTATTTCCAGGTGGCCGATGGGAGGCGGTGTGTTGGCATGGGTTAGCAATCTCCGGATTGCCGATGGGGTCGGTGTACCTGCACACGCGAGTTTAAGCCCGGTTACGAGGTTGCTCCCAGGTCACACCTGCATGACTTCGGCTTCTTTTCTTTTGCAGAGGTCTTCCATGCGGAGGATCTCGTCGTTGGTCATCTTCTGCACTTCTTCGGCGGCGCGTTTTTCCTCGTCCTCGCTCACCTTTTTGTCTTTGGCGAGCTTCTTGAGGGCGTCATTTCCGTCGCGGCGAACGTTACGGACCGCGGTGCGGTGGTCTTCGAGAACCTTGTTGAGGTGCTTGACAACGTCGCGGCGGCGCTCCTCGGTCATGGGCGGCACGGGCACGCGTATAACTTTGCCGTCGGACATGGGATTGAAGCCGAGCCCGGCGGTCTGAATGGCCTTTTCGACATCCTTGAGGATGGAGGGGTCGTAAGGGGAGATGACGATCAATTGAGGCTCGGGCGCGGAGACCTGCGCAATCTGGTTGAGGGGCGAGTGGGTGCCGTAGTAGTCCACCTTCACCTGGTCGAGCATGTGCACGCTGGCGCGGCCGGTGCGGGTTGCGGCCAGGTTGGCCTGGAAGTCGGTGACCGACTGATCCATGCGCCGCTTGAGGTCGTTGTAGAGGTCTTTAAGCGCCGGATGGCCGGCCATGAAGAGTGCCATATGGGATCGTCCTCGCTACGCGAATTGCCAACGGCTATTCTACAACTTGCAGGCCAGAGCCCAGCTTTTCTGTTGCGCTCTGCAACCACGCCAAGGCCGGTTATTCTGGCTCGCTTGATGAGTATTCAAGCCAAAAGTGACGGGCAATAAGGAGCCCTGCCACCAATCCGCAAAGAAGGCCGCAACTGAATCCGATTTCGAAGCATGGCTCGACAACAGACTCAGGGCCGGAGAAATTGATGAAGATCAGAGCGTAGCTGATTACAAACCCGATGAATACAGTGGTCACGACCGTTGCGACCATAGCGCCGATGAATCCAAGCACGATCTTCATCGTATTCCGGAACGACCAAAGTTTAGGCGTTAGATCTGACCGACACCGATTGCTCGTGAGCGTGGTAGCTGGAGCGGACGAGCGGGCCGGATTCGACGTGGCGGAAGCCCATGGCGAGGGCTTCATGCTTGAGCTCGGCAAATTCGCGCGGGGTGTAGAGGCGGGCCATGGGCAGGTGGTCGCGCGAAGGGCGCAGGTATTGGCCGATGGTGAGAATGTCGCAGCCGGAGGCGGCGAGGTCGCGGAAGACCTGGAGCAGCTCGTGGGTTTCTTCGCCGAGGCCGACCATGACGCCAGATTTGGTGAGCCCTTCGGGGCGCAATTCTTTGGAGTAGCGCAGCAACTCAAGAGTACGCTCATAGCGCGCGCCGGAGCGGACTACACGATAGAGGCGCGGCACAGACTCAGTGTTGTGGTTGAGGACTTCAGGCGCGGCCTCGACGACAATTTGAATGGCTTCGCGGATGCCCTGAAAGTCGGGGATGAGAACTTCGACCCGGCAGCCGGGGGCCTGGCGACGGATCTCTCGAATGACAAGGGCGAAGGAGCGTGCGCCGCCGAGGTTGTCGTCGTCGCGATTGACGCTGGTGATGACGGCGTGTTGGAGGCCGAGCGCGGCGACGGCCTGGGCCACGCGGCGGGGCTCGTCGAAATCGATTGGCTCGGGGCGGCCCTTGGGGACGGCGCAGAATCCGCAGCGGCGGGTGCACAGGTTGCCAAGCATCATGAAGGTGGCGGTTTTGTGGTGCCAGCACTCGCCGATGTTGGGGCAGTGGGCACTTTCGCACACGGTGTGGAGCGAGAGCGAGCGGGCCAGGGATTTGAGGTTGTGGTAGTTCTCGCCCATGGGCGCGCGGGCCTTGAGCCACTCCGGCTTGGGAGCGGGGGTGCGGCGGGCGGGCTCAATCTGAACGAGATCGATCACGAATTCAATTGTAGCGGCAGACAATCTGAAAACACCGCATCCCTGGCTTAAGTCGGAATTTCGTGACGTCAAATGCGGCTCAAGTCCGATCCACATCCGGTAAGCGATGGGATGCCTATCTCAAAACCTTTGCGCGGGCCGCGGCATCTTTGCGAATAGCCCTGCAGGGCAGTTTTGCAGAGTGGTCTGCCGACCCCGGCGGAACGGTGTCCGGCGCAGCATGAGGAGGTCAAACCATGAGATCGGATCGTCCACTGATTCTCGCAGTGATATTTCTGGGCGTGGGACTGGGTGTACTGATTGGCTATTGCAGTGGAACCACGGGCTTTAACGCCTCTTATCCACTCACGGGGTCAATTGTTCACGTTGAACTGACGACCACCGGTCCCGGCGTCCTGGGCGGCCTGACGGCAACGGTGATCGGCGTTTTGCTGCTCGCGTGGGCCTTCCTGGCAGCTATCGTGAGCCTGTTTACCGGGCCCTCGGTCCGCCGAGAGCGATTTGTGGAACGGGTCTCCGTTGTGCCTCACGAGGAGACTAGCGAATACGATGTGGAATCCGTCCCCGCCCAGCGGCGACATTTCTGGTCGCGCTCGACGCCCGGAACCAATCTCTAGAACACGGTCTTATCGGGATTAGCGCAATTTTTCGCGCACATCGGGCCGGACAAGATAAAGGAAGAAGACGAAGTTGAGCAGCCCCTGTATTGCGGAAGGCGGCTGGCGGAGAGCGACTGCGATCCACAGGTTGTAGCCGGCCAGCAGCAGCACGGCAGCGAGGGCCATAGCCCAGGCCCAGCGGAAGAGCATGAGCAATCCGAGAGATGCTGTGATGAAGAGCGCTGAAAAGACGAGAAAAGCGGGCGGGTAATGGCGGCCGGAGACCACGCCGACAACGATCACTCCGGCAAGGATGAACGAGATAGAGCGCAATGGCGGCGAGGCCTGGGAGCGAGAGCAATTCGCGCCGCGAGGGCGCAGGTGCACCGGTGGGGACAGGACCGCCCGATGCAGGTGCCGGAGCGATTGAGGCGGGGTTGGTTTCGTCGGAACTGAACTCGTTGTTCATAGGGTCCGCAGGTAGGCGAGAAGATCGTCGAGTTGCTCATCGTCGAGGGATGTGCCGGGCATCATGCCGCGACCGTGCAGGATGACGTTGGTGAGGCGCTCATCAGTGGGCGGAGCACCCGAGGGCATGGCCTTGACCTTGGTGATGGCCTGCAGGCCGGGGCCATGGAGCGGGTTCGTGTTGGTAGGGTAGTGGCAGCGAGCACACTTTTGCTGGTAGACGGCGGCGCCGCGGGCTTCCTGGGGAGTCCACTCCGAGGAGGGCTTGGAGGGCGGGAGGGACTTGCAACCCGCCGAAACAAAGGCGAGTGTGGCGGCCAGAACAGGCAGCGCAAATGCAGGCAGGAATCGAAAGCGCATTTGAGCCTAATGATACAAGGTCATCGACCGCGTGCCATTGTGCTTTCCCACCCATTCCGCGGACGAAATTAAAAAGCAGGTCCTTCGACTCCGCTACGCTGTGCTCAGGAGTATGGGGCACGGACGTTGGTACAAATGCTCGCCGTCAAGAAACCTAATTTGTGGCGGCGATAGCTTCGGCGATGCGGTCGATGGCCTGGGACTCGGCTTCGCTTCCCGGGCGGCGGCCGTTGACGAGGATTGAAAAAGCGAGGGTGCGGCCGCTGGCGGCGGTGAGGTAGCCGGAGAGGGCGTTGACCTCGTTGAGCGTGCCGGTCTTGGCCCACAGCTTTCCTTTAAGCGGGGAGTCTTTGAAGCGGTTTTGGAGCGAGCCGTCGATGCCGGCGATGGGGAAAGTCGAGCGCCACTCCTCGCCCCAGGACTGGTGCGTGGCCCAGGCGAGCAGATGGGTGAAGGCGCGGGGCGCAATGCGGTCGTCGGGGCTCACGCCTGAGCCGTCGTAGAGAAAGAAGTCGTTGTTGTCGATGCCGGAGTCGACGAGGAACTCGCGGACGACGCGCGCGCCCTGGGCGAAGCTGCCGTCGGAGCCGAGCGCTTTGCCGAGCGTGCGCAAAAGCAGTTCGGCATGCAGGTTCTGGCTGGTTTTGTTGGTGACGGTAATATCCTGGACCACGGGAACGGAGACATGAGCGGCCAGCACGCGGCGCTCCTCAATGGGTGCGGCCATGGTGATGAACTGGACGGGCGCGAGCTTGATTGGTTGTGCGCGTTCCGCGGTAAAGTCGGCCGTATCGGTTGAGAGCTTGTGGCGGGACTCTGGATCGCCCTTGATCTGTATTCCGCGGCTGAGCAGAGCTTGCTTGAACGCGGTGGCCGTGAACTCGGCCGGATCGTCCTGGGCCAGCGAAACGTGAAGGCCGGCGGGTGAGATCGTTCCCCATGTGCGGACTGCCAGGATGCCGGGTGGCCGGTCGATGCCGGGATTCGCGGGCTGGCCTTCGGGTGCGACGGTCATGGTGCTTTCGAGGGTGTAGTAGTCAACATCGGGGGACCACACGGCGGCGACGGAGCCGGATTTCGTGGGATCGGGCTTAAGTGTGAGGCCCACGGAATTGTCGTTGAAGGTGAGAGCCGAGACGGGAGCGCCGTAAGACCACTGCGTGTCGTCCCAGCCCCAGCTTTTGCCCCAGCGCTCGTCGACAAAGTACGAGTCGTCGCCGATGACATTGCCTTCGACAACGCGCACGCCCGACTGCTCAACCTGCTCGGCGAGAAGCGTGAGCTCCGTCATGGGATCTGGCTTGGATTCGGGCGATGGTGATGGCTGAGTTGCTGCGGGCGCAACTGCGGTGGGCTGAATCTTGGAGGGAGTCTGCGACGGTGGGGGCGGTGGGGCGGGCTCCTGGTAAGGATAGTGGTGGGCACTGATGGTTGGGTCGCCGGAGCCGAGAATCACGAGATCGCCGTGGAGGATGCCGGCCGAATCAATGTCGCCGTTGGCGACGATGAAGGTGGTCCAGGTAAGCGTATCGACCGGCAAAAGCGCGAAGGCGGCGGCGGTGGTGGTGAGCTTTGCGTTCGAGGCCGGCGTAAAAAGCTTTGCTTCGTTGAGGCCATAGACCTGCTGCCCGTCGAGTGTCGTCACGCTTATGCCGAAATCGGCGTGACTGAGAGCCGGTTCGGCCAGGATGGACTCGATCCGCTCCGAGAGTGTGCCTTTGACTGGAACTCGAACAATGCTCGGGCGCGGGAGCCCGCTGGCCGGGCGGGACTGCGCCGGCGCAACCGAAGACGCCGCGAGGGTCGATGTGAGAAAACAGGCCGCGATCCGCCGTAGGAAAACCATGCCGGGAGTTTAGCAGGATCGGATGGGGGCACGCGCGGTTTGGCGGGATGGGCCAACCTTGAGCCTGTTATCAACTTTCGCGCCTGTCCGTGGGAAAACCCCTAGTGCTGAATGATCTGGAACGAGTCAAAAAATCGCGTTGCGCCTGGATAAGGATGGTTGAGGGGAGCGACAGCAATCAATTGGTAGAGGACAGGGCCTACCATGTAGATGCGGGCGGAAAGGTGCGTATCTTTGCTGTCGGCTTCATACTCGCGGCCCTGATTTCCGCCGAGCGTAATCTTCTTTTCGCTGGTCAGAGTGGCGTGCACGTTCTCGATCGATCCGGTCTCGGCGCCTTGAAGCAGCACGTCGGGATCTTTGTCTTTGGCGACAGCGCCGTAATCGCAAACAGCGGCGACCAGAGCTACTGAATCACCCTGCAGGTCGACGACGTAGGAGTGCACCTGAAAGGTGCCTGCGGCGGTGGGGACACTGTTGGTAGTAAGTTGAGGCGCAGCGGGTGCGGCTATGCTGAAACCATCGGAGGCATAGGTGTAGGTCTGCCAATCCTGTGCGTGGGACAGGGGAGCAAGCGCCAACGAGCAGGCGGCGAGCGCTGCTACTGCGGCGATGCGGCGTGTTGCAGTACGGTGCGCGGATTCGTTCATGATGAACCTCATTTGGGCCGTGAGACGCGCCTGGCGCCGAGGCGGTGAGCAGTTTTGCAGGTCGAAGCAGTTTGGAAGCGATTATAGCTTTAGGACGGCGATGAAAGCATTAATCGGCTTGCATATTCTGACCGGAGCAAAGAAGTACCATCGAGAGGTGGAAAGGCTCAACCGAATCGTAGCCCACTGGCGACTGCGCACGCGCAGCCTTGAGCTCGGCGCGCGCACGCTTGTGATGGGCGTGGTGAACGTTACGCCGGACTCGTTCAGCGACGGCGGGTTTTTCCTTGATCCGATGAAGGCTATTGCCCACGCTCTGCGTTTGATTGATGAGGGCGCTGACATACTTGACCTGGGCGCGGAAAGCACGCGGCCCGGATCGAATGCCGGCAGCACGGATGCGGCGGTGAGCGCAAAGGCAGAGCAGGCGCGGCTGTTGCCGGTGGTTGAAGGGATCATGAAGGCGCGGCGGGATGCGGTGATCTCGGTTGACACGTACAAGGCAGCGACCGGGCGGGCGGCGCTCGAGGCTGGCGCGGAGATTATCAACGATGTGAGCGGTTTTACTTGGGACCCTGGGCTGGCTGCGGTGTGCGCGGAGTTGCGCGCGGGCGTGGTACTGATGCATACGCGCGGCCGGCCGGAGGAATGGCGCACGCAAGCGCAGCTCAAGCCCGACGCAGTTATTGCGTTGGTGCGCGAGGGGCTGGCGGCGAGCGTTGAGGCGGCGCGGAGTGCAGGGATCGAGGGGGATCGCATTGTGCTCGACCCAGGCTATGGATTTGGCAAACGGCTGGATGAGAATTACGCGCTTCTGTCGCGGCAGTGCGAGTTGCTGGCGTTGGGTAGGCCGCTGCTTGCGGGGGTGAGCCGGAAGTCGTTTTTGGGGCACACGCTGGCTGGCCTTTATGGCGGGAGGTCAGCTCCAGTAGATGCGCGAGAAACGGCGAGCATTGCGGCGATGACGGCCGCGATTCTACATGGCGCGTCGATTGTGCGCGTGCACGAGGTTAGGGCGGCGGTTGAAGCGGCGCGGATTGCGGATGCGGTGGTGAGGGCCGGTTGAGATTTGGGATCTCCCGCCCTGGCGGCAAAAAACGTCGCGAGGATGGGGTACCCAGAGTATTGGCGATCGAGGAATCTAAACGGCCGATAGAATCAACTGTGCGTGACTGTTTGTTCCAGGAGTTGTTTCAGCAATGAAGACTAGGTTCGCATTCGGGAGACACGGCATCGACGTTGAAATCCCCACCCGGTACCCGTGCCATGTTGCAAATGCGCGGTCAGCTGCGGCCATTACCGATGTTGCATCGGCGATCAGCAACGCGCTCGACAATCCCATCGGGTGCGAGCCGCTGTGCAAGCTGGCCGAGGGCAAACGGAAGGCGGCGATCTCAGTTTGCGATATTACGCGGCCTGCGCCGAATCGCATCACTCTCCCGCCACTGCTGGCGCGGCTGCACGCTGCGGGGATTCCGGTTGAAGGCGTCACCATTCTGATTGCTACTGGATTGCATCGCGCGGCGACGAAGCTGGAACTCGAAACGATTCTGGGGCCGGAGATTGCGGGCAAGTATCGCGTGGTGAGCCACGATGCGCGCGACTTTGCGGCGCACAGATCGCTGGGCACGACGCGGCGCGGGACGCCGGTTTACATTGACGAGCGGTTCATGGCCGCCGATCTGCACATCACGCTGGGATTTATTGAGCAGCACCTGATGCTGGGTTTCAGCGGCGGGCGCAAACTGGTGGCGCCGGGGCTGGCTGCGCAGGAGACGATCAAGGTGATCCACTCGCCGCGTTTCATGCGCGAGCCGCTGGCGACCGAGGGTTCGATTGACGGCAATCCGCTGCACGCGGAGCTGCTTGAGATTGCGGCGATGGCGCGGCACGACTTTATGCTCGACGTGACGCTGACGCAGGAGCGCGGGATTTCAGGCGTGTTTGCCGGCGATCCGGTGAAGGCGCATGCGGCGGGGGTGAAGTTTGTTGAGAGTACGTCGACCTCGCCGACGCCTGCGCTGGCCGATGCGGTGATTACTTGTGCGGCCGGCTATCCGCTCGACCTGACGTTCTACCAGACGGTGAAGGGAGTGACGGCGGCGCAGCATATCGTGAAGCCGGGCGGGCGCATCCTGGTGCTGGGCGAGTGCGCCGAGGGCATTGGCTCGCCGGAGTTCGCGCGCATGCTGGCGCTGTATCGGGGCCACGCGGAGTTTCTGGATGAGATTCGCGGAGCCGCAAGTGGAAGTGGACCAATGGCAACTGGAAAAGCTGGCGCTGGTGGGCGTGAAGAACGAATTGTTCTTTTATACGCCGGGTGTTGATGCGGCGCAGATGGGCGCGTTGGGATCGCGCGTGTTTGCGAAGCTCGATGAGGCGGTTGCGGCGGTGTTGGATGGGATTGCCGGCCAGATGCGCTGGTGGTGCTGGTTCCGGAGGGCCCTTATGCGTTTGCTCGAGTGCAGCCGGCGTACGCGTAGTTCTTAGAGCGTCGTCTCCCTGGTCCCCAAGTGCGAGGGACCAGGGGCACCCTAGATGATCTCTTCTTTCGCCCGCTGAAGCGGGCTGTGTTCCTGACCATCAACTCTCCCCGGGCTTACGCCCGGGGCTATCTTCTTTTGCCCGCGTTGCGGGCTACGGCGCTAAACGCTAATGCCTACTTTGTTACGCGGCCAGAGTGGGATCAGACTCCACTGATCAATGACTGGTTCGCCGTCGCATTTAACAACAATTACTGTCGCGGGCTCGTCGGGTGCCTCGAGGGGCAGGCCGGTGAGGCGCAGTGAGAACTCGTCCTGCGTGAAGTCAACCTTCTGGCCGGTTTTGAGCAGGCGCGCCGAAAGCGCCTTAGGCTTGAGGCCGGCCAGGGCGATAACAACCTCCGGCTTGAAGAAGTCGAGCCACTCAGCAGCGGGCGTGTGGCCGGGCCAGTATTTCTGATGGATATAGAGCGTGTTGCCGCGGCGAGTGAAGTTGAGATTCGTGGTCGGGTTTAGATTGCCGCGCTCGGTGCCGTAAATGGATTCGCCGTTGGACTCGGTCCAGCGGCCTACCTCAGTAAGTATTTGCAGTTGTGCGGCAGCGGGATAGACCCATCTTCAGTGGGACCGATGTTGAGCAGGTAGTTGCCGCCGCCGCGGGCGCAGGTGGCGAGGTTGTCGACGATAGTCTTCGGCGTCTTCCAGGAGTCGTCGCCGCGATTGAATCCCCAACTGTCATTGAGGGTCATGCAGGTTTCCCATGCGCGGCCGGCTTCTGAGGCGTGAATCTCCTGCTCGGGAGTTGAGAAGTCGCCAGGCAGGCCGTTGCGGTTGTTCACGATGATGTCGGGCTGCAGCGAGAAGACCATCTCGTTCATGCGCTCCGACTCCCACTGCTCGGCGGTGAGCGGCCAATCGACGTCGTACCAGAGGATGTCGATTTTGCCGTAATTGGTCATCAGTTCGCGGATGAGGCCGTGGGTGTAGTCGACGAAGCGGCGGCGGGCGGCCTCGTCGGTTTTGCAGATGGCGCCGTCCGGGTGGTGCCAGTCCATGAGCGAGTAGTAGAAGCCCACGCGCAGGCCCTCGGCGCGCGCGGCCTCAACAAATTCGCGGACTCAGGTCGCGGCCCGGGCCCTGCTTCATGGCGTTGTAGTTGGTGAGTTGTGAGTCCCACTGGCAAAAGCCCTCGTGGTGCTTGCTGGTCATGACCATGTATTTTTGGCCGGCGCGCTTGGCCAGGCGCGCCCAGTCGCGCGCGGCGTTGGGCTTGGGATGGAAGTTTTTGGCGAGGATTTCGTATTGCGAGAGCGGGACGCCTTCGAACTCCTTGGCCCACTCGTGCTGGCCGATGACGCTATAGAGGCCCCAGTGGATGAACATGCCGAACTTGGCTTCGTGCCACCACTTCATGCGGGCTTCGCGAGTGTCGGCCTGCTTTTGGTCGGCGGGCTGTGAGAGCGGGCTTTGCGAAGCTTGCGGCATGGGATGCGTCGAGTGCGCGCGCGTTGGCGAGCGGCAAGGGCTGCGGCTCCGGCAGCGCCAAATTGTTTCAGAAATGCACGCCGTGTGCTCTCGTTACCGTTCATGTGATTCCCTCCGGTGGTGGTGGCGCGGTTGCCGTTCCCGGGTCCCTCCGCCGCGGCGGACGAGGGACCCGGGGCGCCCAGATTTGAGACTGGGTAAGGCTCACGCTGACGGAGGCAAATATAACAGTTCGCCGCGGCCCTACGGGACGCGGATGGTTTTATCGCGCCTTTCCCAGGATTTCGTCGCCACGGCGACTCCATCCTGGGCTACTGTCGATTCATCCCTCCTGGACGAAAGGGCAGTGGTGCGGCCGCTAGTTCTCTGACGGTTTTTCGATGTGGTCGATGACGTAGACGTCGACGGGGCCCTTGGCTGGTTCGAGTTTGAGGCCGAGTTGCTCCTGGAGCGCTGTGAGGAGATCGGGGAGTGGCGCGTCGGCGCTTGACGAATTCGAAGAGCCGGCGGCCATCGAATCGGGCTGCCACTTCAGATCGATGTTGTATCTGCCGGCGAGGCCGGTCTTATTCACAATGATGCGGCCCATTTCGTTCGATAGGCTGAAGCAGAGGCTGTCGAGTTCGATGCCATTCCCTGAGAGCTTTCCTGACCCCATCGAATAACCGGTGCTTTTGCCCTCGGGAGTGGTTTCGATCTTGAGCCCTCCCTTGGCGACGACGAGGTTGTAGATGGGCAGCTCGCGGGTTTCTTTGTGGAACTTGAGCTTGAAGCGGTCGGCCAGCATCGCTTGCATCATCTGATTCGAGACCTGCCGGTTCTGATCCCGCGGCAGTTTTCTGAATGCGGCCGCCGTCTCCTCGTCCATCTTTGCGTCGACGGTGTAATAGTCCGAAGATGCCCAGGACGGCAGGCCCACCAGTTGATCGGGCACGACGATGGGGAAGGCGTTGAACATGAGGCTCTTGAGATCGAAGCCCCGGGAAGAGAAGCCGTCGGGGGTGGTATTCATCCACATGGAAACGCCGTCGCCGGTCTGCTTGTACGGCTCGATGGAGACGACTTCGTAAGTGAAGGAAGCGGAGTTAGCGGGGCCAGGGGTGCCAGAGGCAGGGGCTGAAGACGGCGTGGCGGATTTGTCTTGCGCGGATGCGGGCTGGCCGAGCGCCAAGCAACCTGCGATTACGATGAGGGAGCACTGGTGTCGGAGCAGACAAAATTTTCGGGTCAAAGCCAGACCTGCCTTTCAGAATGAGTGTAATGCTGGTTCAACTAATGCAGAGTGCTTGCTGACTTGGCGCTCCCGCCTGGAAGCGCTGTGGCTAATCGCGCCGACCCTACGAGGCGGCTTGTCATTCATCGCGCCTTTCCCAGGACTCCGTCGCCGGGGCGACTCCATCCTGGGCTATTTTCGATTCGCTCCTACGGAGCGAGATGCGGTGGCAAGTCAAATGCTGTTAAGATTCGCCAGCGTTAGTCGGGTGACGGTTTTTCGACGTGGTCAATCACGTAAACATCCACCGGGCCCTTGGCTGGCTCGAGCTTGAGGCCGAGTTGGTCTTCAAGGGCCATGAAAAGGTCGGGGCGGTTCTTGAATTGAGGGTACTGGTCAGCAAACCAGGCAGGAGAATTCTGGTCGGCGATGGGATTCCATTTCAGGCTCAGGGTGTACTTGCCGGTAAGGCCGGTTTTGTCGACGACATAGCGGCGGGCGTTGCCGGATATCATTCCGATGATTTGGGAGATTTTGATGTCGTCCCCTGAGATCTCTGCCCAACCGTAGTTCTCATTAATCTTTTTGTCCGGTGCAGTTTCCATGAATTTGGGCCCATTCTTGGCCACCACAAGGTTAAAGATGGGCAGCTCGCGGGTTTCTTTGTGGACCTTGAGGTCGAAGCGGTCGGCGAGTACCTGCTGAAGCATGGAGCGGCGGAGCTCCTGTTGCTGTTCCTGGGGCAGCTTTTTGAGCGCAGCTGCGGTCTCCTCGTCCATCTTGGCTTCAACATCGAAGCGTTCATCGTTCATCGTGGACGGATTTGCCCATTCAGGCAAACCGGAGAGTTGATCCAGCACCTGAGTGGGATAGGCGTTAATGATCAGATCGAGTAGATCGGCGCCACGATATGAAATCCCGTCGGCGGTGGAGTCTATCGAAATCGGTACGCCCGATCCCATCTTGTCAGGCTTGATGGAGACGACTTCGTAGGCGAAGGAAGCGGGGTTGGCGGAGCTAGTAGGCCTAGTGCTCGTGGAGCCCGCTGTATTCGATGCCGCCGGAGCCGCTGGCTTGTCTTGCGCGGCTGCGGACAGGGTGAGCGGGATGCATGCCGCGGTGATGAGAACAATGGCGCGGCGCGACTTGAGCCGGATCGAGGCGAAGAGATTCATCTCGAGTGTCCTGCCATTCGAAATCGAACAGACGAATCGTTATTCGAGAGACGCGGCAAGTGTACCCGGCGTTTATGGGCGCGGCGAAATTATTTTCGCTCGGCGTCGAAGTAGAGGGCCAGGCCGGCAACGAGTGCAAACATGGCTGCGGCGACCACTACGAAGATTAGACCGGAGGCAGAGCCCGAAGTCGAGGAAGACGAGAGATCGCCGGCATGAACCTGGGCCGATTGCGAGACTTTGCCGAGCGAGGCGAGCGTGGTGAGCCATGCGAGGCCGTGGCGTGCCTCGAAGGCGATGAATCCGATGATGGGCAACAGAAGGGCGACGAGGGCAAAGACCTGTGCGCCGACCAGCGGGCGCTGGATGCGCTCGAAGGCCTGCTGGCGGCTGCGCAACTGTGCGCGCCACCAGATGGCGCCAGCGGAGACCGGTTTGGCGGCGGCGACGGTGGCGACGCGCGCGCGCTGAAAGGCGGAGGCCACGAGAACCAGGTCAGCGCAGGTGCGGCACGATGTGGCGTGATCGCGCAGTTCTTGCGGAGCAGCGAGGGGCCACTGACCGCTCTCGACGAGTTCGCGAATTTCTTTTTCGCAGGTGCAGGAAACTAGTGTCATTGGGAACCTCCCGCAGGCTGGTGCTGCTTGCGGAGGATGCGGGCAATTTTGCGGCGCGCGCGAAAGAGCAGCAACCGGATGCTGGCCGAGGCGAGGCCGGTGACCTGGGCGATTTCGCGGTGCGAATAACCTTCAGCATGAGCCAGCCACAGCAACTGCCGCTCGCGGGGTTTCATGCAGCGGAGCGCCGGACCAAGCACGGCCTGAGCGTCAGTTTGGGCGGCGCCGCCTTCAACGCTGAAGAGCTCCTCGGGCAACTCGTCGATCGATGAAGTGCGGGGGCGGCGCCAGTGATCGTGGAGCAGGTTGGTGGCAATGCGAAAGAGATAGAGCCGGGCGGCCACTTCGCCATCCTGATTGAGAGACGGGGCACGCTCGGCGCAGAGGAAGCGGACATAACTCTCCTGAACCAGGTCGTCGGCCAGGGACGCATCGGAAGAGGCGCGCACAAGGTAGGCCCAGAGCGGACGGGCTGAGCGCTCGTAGAAGCCGGCGAAGGCGGAGTTATCCATGTGCGCAGCCG
This sequence comes from uncultured Acidobacteriaceae bacterium, assembly GCA_963836635.1. Classification (GTDB taxonomy): domain Bacteria; phylum Acidobacteriota; class Terriglobia; order Terriglobales; family Acidobacteriaceae; genus Telmatobacter. Next base: position 27,677 of record CAWILB010000027.1, read on the forward strand.
TATGGTGCGCGGTCGCATCCGCCTCGCCCGCGAGCGTGTTCGGTAGTGCGAGATCCCAGGGCATGCGTCTCCTTGCCATCGACTCGAAACCCATCTTTGCCACTGAGACTCTGACCGGTTGAATACGTTCTTTTGGCTCCAGCGGTTTCCCTGGTCTCAAAAACGAGGACCAGGGGCACCCAACATTAGTTCAAGAACAAGCGGTCAAGCCTTAGCGCGGGTTCGAGTTGTCGAGCCGGGGGTTATCCGGCATGAGTCCCAGGCGATGAGCAACCGCCCAGGTTGCCCCTGCCGAAAGGATAAACCCAATTCCGGGCATCAGCATTATGGTTCCTGTTATCAGCATGGACTCGGCTGTGTCCTTGTCCCCCACATTACGGAGCAGAAGGAATCCGATACCGAGGAGCACCATGACGAAGCCGATCTGGAGCGGCGTGAGAACGCGAGCCACTACGTTTGGCACGAAGGGGCCAGCGCTGGCGCCGGTCGAGATTGGGGCCGCTTCAAGGAACCGCCTGCCTGCCTCTGTTTCCATATACGCAGCCAGCTCCTGATTAGTGCTGAATTTATCGATGAGGCGGGAATGGACCTCGCTCTGCATCTTGAAGGTGCGGCTCCAGCGGCGGCTCTCAAAAACGAACTTGGTGATGAGAACGAGGGCGCCAAAGATGGCGATTACCACGACCATGGGAACCATTTTGTCGGCCACGTCGGCGGCGCCCGATGGGTGGTAGCGCTCAGGGACGATGTCGGGCCAGACGGTGCGTTCGAGGGCTTCCTCGCGATCGCCAGTCAGGCTCCGGTTGGTGTCCGGCAGATGGCTGAAGAGGTAAAAGTCAGGGTTCTTGGCAATGTCGGGGTGTGCGGCCATAAAGGCGGCCAACTCAGGATTGTTGCGTTCGACATATGCCTGGTCGGCCAGCAGCGAGGGATCGCGTGCCACGACGGATGTCATCACCGGACTGAGGCGCAGAAGCTTGAGGAACTGGCCCTGGATCTCGGCCACTTCCTGCTCAGAGGGCGCGGCGGAGGTGGCAGTGGGCCTTTGCGGGGCGGTCTGGGTTTGGGAGAGGACGGGCGCTGTGGCGCCGAACGCGAGGATTGCGGCAAGAGCCGTGCCAATAATCTGATTTTGATATTTCATGTGCATTCACCTCTGTTACTTGTGGTGTTCTGCACTTATAACGAATGGCGGGGGTGGGTGGTTAACAGGAGTGAGGAAAGAAATGACTGGAACGCGCTAGGGAAGTGACTCAGCAAAATGTTTAGAGTCATTTGGACGGTTTATGGGCCAGTCGACGTCTTAAATTGATCCAGCGGCTCGGTTTTTCCACTAATGAGCCAAAGTACTAGCCCTCCGCTCTCGGTTGAGTAAAGGAAAACATGACAGAAGAACTTGCCGTCTGCTTCGGTAACATTCAGTTCCTTCATTCGAGAATGAATCCATTCGAACGGCAGAACGTACATTTCGTTTCTTCCAAGGCAGCCGAGAACATAGAACCCCTCCTCCGCCTCGCTCAGAAATTGGTCCCACCCAGAGTGATAAGCGTACCAGTATGAATGCCTTCCCTTTCCTTCATCGTATTGCCTTGAAATTGCGAAGACTGCGCGCAGGCGTTTGTCCGCGCTCCAATAAAGGGCGCGGCTCTTTTTGACCAAGGACTCTCGGCCGTGCGAAAAGGACTGCACCATAGACTCTCGGAATTTCGTAATCACCTCGGGAGGTGTTCTGTTTTGTTTCTTGATCCCAGGCTCGCTGGCGCCAATCTGTAATCCCGGGTCCTCACCTTCTTCCTCCTTAAGAGCGGCGGTTGCGTCTTCAGTTACCGCGAACGCAATTTCAATGATTTTGTCCAGTTTGGTGTATTCAAAGGGTACGAGCAGTTCATGTATCTTCGCCACCGTTCCAGGTTTGCTGTCTTCTTTCAATGCGACGAGCTTTGCAAGCGCCTCCGTGCTGATAATCCTGATTGTCCAGGCGTGCTTTGAGCCTCGAACCTGGGCCTCGAGACTTCCGGTTTCCTCCCTGCCAACAACAAGAAGGATCGAAGATTTACTGGCGGCCTTACCGGACTGTACAAGGAGGTCTCGGTATTGGGAAACGGTGTCGAGGTTGATGTTGTACGCATCCGTTGTTTTTGCCTCGACGACGATCTGATGCCCGCCAGGATCTGACCATAATCCGTCGAATCCAACTTTGTCTTTTTTGCCACGATACAGGCCGTTCTCCACGGTGTAGTCGAGCCGTCGTCCAAACTCATTAACAATGTCCTGTAAGACAAAGCCGCTTCCTTCGAAGGGATCTTGTAAGCAGGTCAGAAGGTACTTTCGGAGGTTCTCGCTCTTCGCAACCAAAAAGTACTCCCGAAGCTGAAGCGAGCAACTTGATTGATCCGACAGCTTTCCGTTTCCGCAGAGCGCAACAACTTGCTTGACGGAGAACGTGTCGATCTCCGTTGGAGTGCTATTGATGAGGGCGGTGGGTAATGGCATTGTCGGAGTGATCATATAGTCGCAATCGATCGAGCGCAAGGAGCTCACGTTGCAGGACCATGGCAGCGAGACTGAAGCCGGCTGCCCGGTGCTCTCTGCGAATCTAGAACTTCAACGCCGTGGTGCTAAACACTATTCGCGGCGGAAGCGGTTGGCTTGGTCGAATTCGGCGCGGAGTTCGGGGGTTCGGAGGTTTTCGCGGAGGTGGGCGAGGCGCTGTTCCATGGCCTGGAGGGCGCGCTCGACGGCCTCGGTGTTGGTGTGGGCGATGTCGCGCCACATTGAGTAGGGGCTGGCGCCAAGGCGGGTCATCTCGCGCAGGGCGCGGCCGCCAACGTCTTTAAGCTCGGGTGCGTTCCCAACCTCATCTTCAAGCAGTGCGCTCATGGCCGTGGCAACGAACTGGGGCAGATGGCTGACCCAGGCGACGAGCTCGTCGTGGCGGATGGGATCAAGATCGATAACGCGCGAGCCCATGGCGGCGACGCAGTTGCGCCAATCCAGGACGAGTTCTGCGGCGCGCGGGGTGCGGCGCGCGGCAGTGTCGTCAGTAAAGAGCCACACAGCGCCGCGATAAAGGCTGGCGTCGCCGAGGGCCGCACCGCCCTGCTCTTTTCCCGCCATGGGGTGACCGGGCAGAAACGCAGGGAAGTTGGGTTTGTTATAAAGCTGCGCGGCCGATTCTGCGATGAGGCGCTTGGTGCTTCCCACATCGGTAACGAGGTGGTCGGGCGTGAGCCGGCCTGCGAGCTGGGCCATGTAGTCGAGCGTGGCGAAGATGGGCATGGAGAGCAGGACCAACTCGCTCTCGCGCGCCGCGGCGATGGGGTCTTTGATTACTTCGTCGATTGCGCCCATGCGCAGGGCAATGTGAACCTGCTCGGAGGTGCGGCTCCAGCCAGTGATGCGTCCGGTAAATCCGGCTGCACGCAGGGCAAGACCAACTGAGGTGCCCAGCAGGCCGGTTCCGAGGATGGTGATGCGCGAAATCATTTTTGGGCCTTCCCCAATCCAAGGCAGGGGTAGTAAGAGTCGTTATTCACGGTGATTACTTTGAACGAACCCTTCTCCCAAAAATCCGGCGACTTGGGGTCTGCTTTTTCTCCGGACGGAATGATATCGTCAAACCAGATCGCGCCGTGCTTTACGGTGAAACCCCGCCAATTGCCCCAGACATCATCATCTGTAGCTACCGCGATCTCGCATCGGACCCCCTTATCAAACACTTCATCAAAGCGTTGCAAGAACTCATTCGGGGTCGAGATACGGTGATTCTCGCTCGTGGGGGATCAATGTGAGAAGTGGATACTGCATCATCGCAGCGATAGCCTTGCGGTCGTCCCTGCCCAGGGCGCTTTGCAGGTTTTTGAAGAATACAACAGCACGAGGACAGTCTGGCCGACTGTCTTTTGTACAGGGCGAGACCTGCGGGTGAACCGCCCTTGCTGACAAAAGCGCAGCCGACAAAAGCACGAAGCGCCTAAGAAATCTCCCGCTATCTCGCATCATCGGATGCCTCAACAGAAATTGTCCGAACAGCAGAGACGGCGACAAGGCTAGCTCCGCTAGCAACGCTAACTCCGCTGCATTCGCTCCATCTTACAGGGTTCTGCCGACGGCGCCGGCAACCACGCGCAATTCCGCAGTCAGTTTTGCGAAGTCCTCGAGATACATGGTCTGCGCGGCGTCGCTGACGGCTTTATCGGCGTTGGGATGGATCTCGATGAGCAGGGCGTCGGCTCCTGCGGCTACCGCGGCCTTGGCCATGGGGGCAACCATGTCGCGGCGGCCGGTGCCGTGCGAGGGGTCGGCGACGATGGGCAGATGCGAGAGTTTCTTGACGACCGGGATGGCCGAGATATCCATGGTGTTGCGCGTAGCGGTTTCGTAGGTGCGGATGCCGCGCTCGCATAGAATCACGTCGTAGTTGCCGCCGGAGAGGATGTACTCGCTCGAAAGCAGCAGCTCTTCGATAGTGGCGGCGATGCCGCGCTTGAGCAGAACCGGCTTGCGCACCTGGCCGAGCTCGCGCAGCAGGTTGAAGTTCTGCATGTTGCGCGCGCCCACCTGGAAGCAATCGACGTAAGGGCAGCATGGCTTCGATCTGCGAGATCTCCATAACCTCGCTGACTGTGGCCAGGCCATGCGCATCGGCGGCTTCGCGCATGAGCTCGAGGCCGGGAATGCCGAGACCCTGAAAAGAGTAGGGCGAGCTGCGGGGTTTGTATGCGCCGCCGCGCAGGAAGCCTCCGCCGGCGGCTTTGACGGCTGCGGCGATGGCGAAGATCTGGTCGCGATTCTCGATGGCGCAGGGGCCGGCGATGACGGCCACGTGTCTTCCGCCGATGGTGGCGCCGTTGGGGAATTCGACGACGGTGCCTTCGGGCCTCCACGCGCGGCCGGCAAGCTTGTAAGGCGAGCTGATGCGGTGCACGCGCAATCACGCCCGGCAACACTTCAAATTTGCTGAGGTCGAGGCCGGCGGTGGGACCGACGGCGGCAAGAATAGTTTGCATTTCGCCGGTGGTGCGATGGACGTGCACTCCGGATTCCTCCATCACTTCAATGACGGCGACGATCTGTTCTTCGGTGGCGTTTTCCTGCATTGCGACAATCATTTTTGATTCCCTGTCTCGGGCGGCTGTTGTGCCCGCGGCATGGCCAGGCTCTGCGCCCGCTTGGGCGGCCTGGGCGTTTCTCTCTGAAGCCAGCTCGTTGCGTTGCAGCGATCGCATGACGTCGATGATGCGCTCGTAGATGTGCGTTAACTCGATGTCGGGCAGCGGGCCTTTGTTGGCCTGGCGCACGTTGGCGTAGATGATTTTTTCGCGGTTCGGTTCGTAAACCGGAAGCGAAGTGGCGGCCTTGAGGTGGCCGATCATCTGCGCGGCACGCGCCCGCTCACTGAGCAGCTCAACAAGCTGGCGGTCAAGCTCATCGATGCGGATTCGCAATTCTTCGATAGTCATAAAAATCAGCCTTTAGCTACTAGCTTCTAGCTGCTAGCTCGTGCCTGCTGGTACGAGCCGCTGCGGCTGAATCTGCCGACAGAACAGGCTAGAAGCTAAGAGCTAAAAGCTGAAAGCTGCTTTCTCACCGGGCCAGCGCTGCATGCGGCAGGCGCAGGCCCTTGATAAATCGGGCGACTTCAGCCGGGCGCACTGTCTGGCCCCTGAGCGGAAGTGGTTCGCTCAATCAGCTCGACTATTGCGCTGCCGATCACCGCGGCATCGGCGAACTCCGCCACCTGGGCGAAGTGTTCAGCGTTGCTGATGCCGAAACCCACGGCCACCGGCAGCTTGTCTATCGCCTGATGCGAGTCGACCAGCGCGGCTGCATCTCCGGCGAGGCTTTGTTGTGTGCCGGTAATGCCGGTGCGGGAGATGGCGTAAACAAAACCCCTGGAGTGCGTGGCGATGGCCTCGAGGCGCTCATCTGGACTGGTGGGCGCGGCAAGAAAGATGGGCGCGAGATCGACGCGGGCAAGCTCGGCGAGATATTCGCCGGCTTCTTCAACAATCATGTCGGTGGCCAGCACGCCGTCGACGCCGGCAGCCTTTGCATCGTCGGCAAAACGGGCGAGGCCGTAGCGGAGAATCGGATTGAGATAGCTGAAGATGACGAGGCCGGCTCGGGGTTGGGTGGCACGAATTTCGCGCGCCAGGGCGAGGACGTCTTTGAGCCGGGTGCCGCGAGCGAGGGCGCGCTCGCTGGCGCGCTGAATAATGGGGCCGTCGGCAAGAGGATCGCTGAAGGGCACGCCGAGCTCGATCACGTCTGCGCCGGCGTCGATGGCGGCGATGGCAATGGCGCGCGTGGCGTCGAGCGATGGATCACCGGCGGTGAGATAAACGACCAGGCCCGGTTTGTGATTGAAGTGGATCGGCATTGCTCTCGGTTGCTGGGGATCGGCAATTTTGTGCCGGTTTCCCCTCAGGGGCTAAAGCCCCACTTCTCTTTCTGAGCTTCTCGCGGCACGACTAAAGCCGTGCCATGATACAAGACTTCTGCTTCGAAATCTGGCTTGACGCCGAGCTATCGAATCAGCTCTTTGACTCCCGAAAAAATGAATACCCACAGATTGCGGTAATAGCAATTGCAATCCACATATTGACCTTCTTGCGTTCGTGTTTCTTAAAGAAGCCTACCCATGTGAATGCAATGACTGCAAAGCCGACGATCAGATCAAACGATGCGTTGCTCTGTCCACCATGTGCAGCCTCATCGACCGGTCCGAGAAGTGTCATTGCCTGTTGCGCCCTGCTCCTGTATGGACTCCGCTACAGTTTCAATTCACGCGCAAGGATTCCCATGTCCTTGTCGCCGCGGCCTGATAGGTTCACCACCAGTATTTCACGCGGGTCGAGCGACGGCGCCATGCGAAGGGCTTCGGCCACTGCGTGGGCGCTTTCAACGCGGGTAAAATTCCCTCGATCCGCGCCAGCTTCTGGACAGCGTCAAGAGCTTCCTCATCGTTGCGCGAGAGATATTCAGCGCGGCCTGTGTCGTGGAGCATGGCGTGCTCCGGACCGATGGAGGCGTAGTCGAGTCCGGCTGAAACCGAGTGCGTGAGCGCGATCTGGCCGTCTTCGTCCTGCAAAACGTAAGAGAATGTTCCCTGCAGCACGCCGGGCGCTCCGCCTTCAAAGCGGGCCGCATGCTCGCCGAGAGCGGTGCCGCGGCCGCCGGCCTCAACGCCGATGAGCCGCACCTGCCGCTCGGGAATGAACTCGTAGAACGCTCCAATTGCATTCGACCCTCCGCCCACGCAGGCAATGATGGCTGAGGGCAGGCGGCCTTCTTTCTCGAGAATCTGCTCTTTAATTTCGCGGCCGATGCAGCGGTGGAAGTCGCGCACCATGGTGGGATAGGGGTGCGCGCCGAGAGCGCTGCCCAGCAAATAATAGGTGGTGCGGACGTTAGTGACCCAGTCGCGCATGGCCTCGCTGATGGCGTCTTTGAGCGTGCGCGAGCCGGAGCTGACGCCGCGAACCTCAGCGCCGAGCAGGCGCATGCGCTTCACGTTCAGCTCCTGGCGCTCCATGTCGACGTCGCCCATATAGACGACGCATTCGAGGCCGAGCAGCGCGCAGACTGTGGCCGTCGCGACGCCGTGTTGGCCGGCGCCGGTTTCGGCAATGATGCGCTTCTTGCCCATGCGCTTTGCGAGCAGGCCCTGGCCGAGGGCGTTGTTGATCTTGTGCGCGCCGGTATGGAGCAGGTCTTCGCGCTTGAGGTAGATCTTTGCGCCGCCGAGGGTTTCAGTAAGCCGCTTGGCGAAGTAGAGGGGCGTCGGGCGGCCGGCGTAATCGGCGAGCAGCGAGTTGAGCTCGGCTTGGAATGCTGCGTCGGCCTTGGCGGCCTCGTACTCGTGTTCGAGCTCGAGGAGCGCGGCCATCAGCGTCTCCGGCACATAACGGCCGCCATAGACGCCGAAACGCCCGGGGCGCGACTCGGAGGGATTTGCCGGAAGAATGATGGACGCCATTGGGTTTCCTCGCGTGAATGCCCGCAAAAGGGGAACTATTCAGTGTACTAGGAGCGTGGCCTCGAGGCGATGCAGGCAGGATCGGAGTGAGGTTCAGCGCTCAGTTGCTTTACTACCTCTGGCGCAGGTTCGCAGGCCATAATTCCGCATCGGTTTCCCGCCCCAGCCGGACCACGAGTGGAGGTAGGGACTCAATGTCAGCACGCGTAGTGCGGAAGTTCACAATGCAGGCGCGCAAAGCAAACTTGCCTTGCACGATTGCGTTTGAGACGTACGCCTCTCCGCTCGACTGTATGCGCGTGAGCAACTCGGTGTTCAGGCGGTTGAGATACTCTTCGGCCGCGTCATCTCCGGAGGCGAGGTCGGCTGGCACGAAACGGAAGGTAGTAATGCTGAGATTGTGGGTAAGGGCCTGCAGTTCAGGATATTGCGGGATGAGCTGGAAAAGTTCCGTTGCGAAACGGATGTCGTCGGAGATCATCTGCACGTAGCCCTGGCGGCCGGCCTGCTGGAGGGCGAGCCAGACTTTGAGTGCGCGAAAGCCGCGCGAGTTCTGCGGGCCGAGGTCGAAGTAGTTAATTGCCTCGGTTTCAAAGTGGTAGTAGGGCGGATGGTATGCGAAGGCGTCGCGCAGTTTTTCGCTGCTGCGCACCAGCGCGCAGCCGGCTTCGAGCGGCGCGTAGAGCCATTTGTGCGGGTCCACGGCGATGGAGTCGGCCTGGCTGAGGCCGGCGAATTCAACGGCGTGGTCCGGCAGCACAGCCGCCATTGCGCCGTATGCGCCGTCGACGTGGAACCAGAGATCGAATTCGCGGCTCAGGGCTGCCAATTCGTCGAGGGGGTCCACGGCGCCGGTGCCGACGGTTCCGGCAGCGCCGATGACCATGATTGGCCTGTCGCCGAAATCGAGATCGGCCAGGATTTGCCGCCGCAAGGCTGAGACGTCGATCTGCATGCGACTGTTTGTGGCAATCCAACGGACGGCTTCAGTACCGATGCCTGAAATGTCGGCGGCCTTCTGGACCCAGGTGTGCGTCTCTGCGGAGCAGTAGACGCGAGGCCGCGCGCCGCGAATCCCGGCGGTGCGGGCATCGTGGCCGGCCTTGGCCTGGCGGCCGGCAAGAAAGCCGACAATGTTTGCCATGTTGCCGCCGCTTACGAACAGGCCTCCGCAGTCGGTGGGGTAGCCGAGCATCTCAGCGATCCAGCGAATTGTCTGAGCCTCAATTTCGCTGGCCATCGGCGAAAGCGGCCACGCGCCGACGTTTGGGTTGACGGCAGCGGCGAGCAGATCGCCCAGGGCTCCGATGGGCGCGGCTGACGAAGTGATGTAGCCCCAGAAGCGCGGATGCCCGTTGAAAAGCGAGTGGTCGAAGAGCAGGCTCGCTGCACGATTTAGAAGTTCTGCCGCGTCAGTCCCCTGATCGGGCAGGCCGCGATCGGCTTCGAGGGCCTTGCGTACGTCGACAGGCGATTCGGCGCGAGTTACGGGCCGGGATGGAAGCGATTGAAGCAGGTCGGCGAGCTGGTCGATGAGCGCATGGCCCAGTGATCGAAATTCGGCGGAACTCAATTCCAGGGGTGAAACACGGGAGCGGGGGCTGCTGTCATTCTGCATTGCAGATCTCCATTGGACGTACGGGTTACTGCGGACGAGCGTTCCAGGGAACGCGTACGGCGTCCGCAGCTCTGCGTAAGAGAAAATGTACAAGGCGGCGTCGGCATGGGTCCATCGCGTTCTTTTAGAAGGCCCTTCGCGGCAAACCGGGCAGAAAATCACAGCTTCTTCATGTCGAGTTCTGAAAGTCGATCATTTCTTCTTGACAATGGCTTTGGCTTGATCTACTTTGCAATACAAAGTGAGTTGCGTATGAGAGAACTCGATCGGGCGTTGGGCGAGATCAGCAGCATTCGCCGGCAGATGGCTCGGGCAACGGAGTTTCGCGGCTACGGCGCGGCTACGCTGGCCTCGACCGGCCTGCTGGCGATCGGGGCGGCAGTGGCCCAGGCGCTGTGGCTGCCTGACGCGGCCAATCACGTGGCAATGTACCTGGGCATCTGGATGACGACGGCGGTGCTTTCCGGGGCGCTGATCGCGGTGCAGACCGTGAACCGCGCGCAGCGGGTGCACTCAGGCATGGCCGACGAAATGATCCGTATTGCTGTGGAGCAGTTTTTGCCGGCGGCTATCGCGGGCGCGCTGCTGACGGTGGCGATGATGCGGTCAGGGCCGGCCGGGCTGTGGGTCCTTCCAGGCTTGTGGCAGGTGATCTACAGCCTGGGCGTGTTTTCGTCGTGCCGTTTTTTGCCGCGGCCGATGGTGGTGGCCGGACTTTGGTACCTGGCCACGGGGCTCGTCTGCGTCGCACTTGGCGATGCGCGGGCGTTTTCGCCGTGGGCTATGGGCGTGGCCTTTGGCGGCGGACAGTTGCTGGTGGCCTGCATTCTGTATTTCGGCCAGGAATCTCAACGGGAGGTGCGTGACGATGAGCGCTAAGGCTACCAAGAACGGGCGAACCAGCGAGGCGCCGTCCGCCTATGAGGGACGCTTCGCATATGAGGGTCTCGATCGCGTGATTCACGAGCGAGCGCGTTTGAGCGTGCTTACTTCACTGGTGACGAATCCAAAGGGGCTGACGTTCGGAGATTTGAAACAGCTTTGCGCGCTGACTGACGGCAACCTGAATCGTCATTTGCAGGTGTTGGAAAAGGACAGGATGGTTGAGATTGTGAAGAAGCACGACCGCAACCGTCCGCTGACGATTTGCAGGATCACGGCATCGGGGCGAGCGCGGTACGTCGAGTATCTCGAAACGTTGGAGCAGGTGATTCGCGATGCGGCCAGGGGTGCGAAGGTCGAGGCTGGGGCGAGCGTGACGGGGAATCTGGCGGTGACCCGGGCATAGCATTTTTTTGCGCATTAACTTTGTGCTACAAAGCTATTCTTCTGCACATTTGCTTTGCAATACAAAGCTGAATCCTGCTGGAGGAACAATGGCATTTGAAGAGCGGAAACGGCTGCATGTCGCCATCATTATGGATGGGAACGGTCGCTGGGCTGCGCGGCGGGGATTGCCGCGCGTGGCCGGACATCGCGCTGGGGTTGCGGCGGTGCGGCGCGTGGTGGAGCGGGCCGCGGAGCTTGAAATCGGCACGCTGACGGTTTACGCATTTTCAGCCGACAACTGGCGTCGGCCGCCGAGCGAAGTTCGCAGCCTGATGGGGCTGATTGCGGCTTATTTGCGGATCGAGCGTGTGCGGTTGCGCGATCAGGGCGTGCGGCTCGAAGCGATCGGCAGGCGCGACCGCATTCCTGGCATTCTGCAGCGCGCTATTGGGAACGCGGAAACGGCGACCGCGGCCGGAGAGCGGTTGACGCTGCGGGTGGCGATCGACTACTCCTCGCGCGATGCGATTGCGCGGGCGGCGGCCGGGGCGCTGGTGGCGGGGAGGGCCGATGCGCCGGAAGTCATTGCCCGGCTGATCAACGAGGATCTGACGTCGCAGAGCGGCAACGTCGATCTGCTGATTCGCACAGGCGGAGAGAAGCGGCTCTCGGACTTTTTGTTGTGGGAGTGCGCTTACGCCGAGTTTTTCTTCACCGATCGCATGTGGCCGGAATTCGACGCGGCCGATCTTGACGAGGCCGTGCGCGAATTCGGGCACAGGGAACGGCGGTTTGGCGCGGTTCCCGATGCGGCCACGATCCGCGTAGAAGCGCAACCGGGAGGCGTGCAGTGAGTGACGCTGTCCAGTTAGCCGGAGGAATTCACGCGCCGGCTTTGAGCGCGCGGTCGCGCCCGGTCAATATGCGACCGCTTAGGGTGAAGTTCATCTTGCCCGCACTGACCGAGGCGACTGGTCCCTATTGGCGGCCGATCAAGTATTCGCTTTTTCCACCGCTGGGTTTGGCCACGCTGGCCGCGTATCTTGCGCCTGATGATGAAGCGACGATTGTGGACGAGCACGTGGAGCGGCTCACACTTGACGACGCGCCCGACCTGGTGGTGATCCAGGTGTACATCACGAATGCGTATCGCGCGTACAGGATTACCGATCACTATCGGAGGCAGGGTGCATTTGTGTGCCTGGGCGGATTGCACGTGACGTCGCTGCCGGCCGAGGCGGCGGAACATGCGGATGCGATCTTCCTCGGGCCGGGGGAGCAGATATTTCCGAAGTTTCTTGAGGATTTCCGCGCGAACCGGCCGGAGCGAGTATACGCGTCCACGGCCGGCCGAACGCTGGAGCGCGTGCCGCCGATTCGACGCGATCTGATCAGGCGCAACCGCTACCTGGTGCCGAATTCGATTGTGGTGACGCGCGGCTGCCCGCAGCATTGCGATTTCTGCTACAAAGACGCGTTCTTCCAGGGTGGACGCGGGTTTTATACGCAGCGTGTTGACGATGCGCTGGCTGAGATTGCGCGGTTGCCGGGAAGGCATTTGTACTTTCTTGACGATCATTTGCTGGGGGACCGGCGCTTTGCGGAGGCGCTGTTTAGCGGCATGATGGGAATGCGGCGGTTGTTTCAGGGCGCGGCTACGGTGGACTCGATTTTGCGCGGTGATTTGATTGAGCGCGCGGCGGAGGCGGGGCTGCGCAGCATTTTTGTTGGCTTTGAGACGCTGGCGCCCGAGAATTTGCGGCGCAGCAACAAGCGGCAGAACCTGGGCCGCGACTACAAGGCGGTGGCCGACCGGCTGCACTCGCTGGGCATCATGATCAACGGCAGCTTTGTGTTCGGGATGGACGAAGATGGCGACGATGTTTTCAAGCGCACTGTGGACTGGGCTATCGAACACGGCATTACGACGGCGACATTTCATATTCAGACGCCGTACCCCGGAACGCGACTGCATGCGCAGATGGTGCGCGAGGGGCGCATTGTGACGCGCGATTGGAACCTGTATGACACACGGCACGTGGTATACAAGCCGGCACTGCTGAAGGCCGAAGCGCTGAAGGCCGGATACGACTGGGCTTACAAGGAGTTCTATCGCTGGGGCGCGATTGCGCGCGCGTCACTGCATCATGGCACGCTGAAGCACCAGGCGAAGCACTTTTTCTATGCCTCGGGATGGAAGAGGTTCGAGGGGTTGTGGAATATGCTGATTCGCGCGCGGCAACTTGCGAAAGTGACTCCGCTGCTTGAGGCGGTGCTTTCGCGGGTAACAGATGCGGGCGGCACGGAGGCGCGCGAAAAGACTGACCACGAATACTGCTGCAGCCACGGAGTTGCTGCCGATTTTGTCTATCGAAAGCGTGAGTGGACCGCGTTGAAGAGCTTCAGCCCTCATTTTCTCTTCTTTGCAATGTCGCACAGCATGTCGGAGTGGATGTTGAGCCCGATGTTGGTGATGTTGTAGACATGCTCGCTGGCCACGAGCCAGACAATGTCGCAGATGGCGCGCTCGGAGTAGTGTTTGGCGAGCCGCGCAAAGGTATCTGGTTTGACGTTCTTGTCGTGCGTCAGCTCGGTTACATAGTCGAGCATGGCGCGCTCGGCATCGGAGAACAGCGGGCTTGTAGCATAGTCGTTGATTGCATCGAACTTGGCTTCGTTCAGCCCCGACTTGATGACGAAGTAGCGTCCGATATCGATGCAGAACTCGCAAATGTTGATGCGCGCCACACGCTCTCGGACAAGCATTTGTGCCTCGACGGGCAGCTCCAGCTTTCTGTCGAGCTTGGCGATCTTCGAAACAAAATGGCCGAAGGCAACGGGCATGCGCGAATACACAACTTTTACCGGCGTGGGCACCTTGCCGAATTGTTTCCGTGTTCCAAAGTAGACGAGCTTTTTGATAAGTCCTTGCGGTTTTTCGATGGGATGAAGAAAGGGTTCCATTAGATCACCTCCAAGGGAAGCGCGGGGCCGTGCTCGGCGTCCGGTTGCGCAATAGCTTGGAGCGTTAGCACGCGTTTGTGGCGCATCTGGTTTGATGCCTGGGGGCGGAGCACGAGGGTCCACTTCAGTTTTACGCCCCCTGGAGGCAAATGGTTACGCGGAGCAGCGCGGCAACATGGGACAGGCGGTCAGGCAGTCATTTTCATCTTTGCGCGACGAATGGGCGTACTGGTTACCGCGGGGCGGCGGGGACGCAGCTTTTCTGAAACGGATTTGATGATGAGGCGGTGTGCGCCTTTCGGGTCGAATGGCACGCGAGCGCGGGCGACAGCTTCGCTCATGAGGGCTATTACGGCGGGGTCGTCGAGCATAGACGGGTTGGGCAGTACGATGTATTTGACCACGTTGCCGCTGCCTTTGAGGAGTTTGGCGGGATCGGGCAGGCCTGCGCCCTGGAGGAAGAAGAGGCTGACCCATTTGGGATAAAGAGCGATGGAGAAGATGCCGTCGGAGGCGCGCTCAGTGGGGCTGAAGCCGATGGCGAGCGCGTTGTAGTTGTCGTAGACGAGCTCGAGGGCGGTGGGATAGCGGCGGCGCATTTTGTTCAGGATTGCTTCAGCGAGTTCGGCTACCTCGGGTGTGAATTTGGCAATGAAGCTGGCGAGCTGGCGCTCGGGGTCTGGGGATTTGGGCATCGTAAAGACCTCTGCGAGCATTGTTGCGCGGTCGGTGGCACGACGTCGAGAGATTTTGATTCAGCGGCGATCAGCGGCGGCGCGGGCATTGGCGATGAAGGCGCGGACTTTGGCGGGGTCTTTGCGGCCGGGTGCGGATTCGACTCCGCTGACCACGTCGACGCCCCAGGGATGAAGGATGGCGATTGCTTCGGCGACGTTTTCGGGAGTGAGGCCGCCGGCGGCGACCAGGCAGTGCTTTCGCACTTCATCTTTTTGGAAGAGAGTATTGGCAGCGAGAGACCAGTCGAAGGTCTTGCCAGTTCCGCCGACAGCGGTGGCCGTGCGCGAGTCGACGAGGATGGCGTCGATATTGGCGTCCGAGAAGATGGCCTCAGGGGCTAAAGCCCTCCTCTATTTCGGAGGACCGTTTTCGGCACGACTGAAGTCGTGCCCTGATACGAGACCTGTCTCCTCGGCAACTTCCGTTGAGAGGAAATGCATGACCCGCAGAATGCGGAGACTCGGCCCGAAGCGCGCGCGGATTTGCGCGGAGAGCTCGGGCGAGGCATCTGAAGTGGAGTTGCACGCCGGTGAGGCCGGCGGTTTCGACTGTCGAGGCGATTTCATCAAACGACGCATCGACGAAGACGCCGATCTTCTCGAGCTTTTTGGGGAGATGCGGCACGATGGCCGCAACCTGTGCGGCCGTGACGCGGCGCGGGCTGGGAGCAAAGACAAAGCCCACTGCATCCGCTCCCGCATCGGCGGCGAGCTGCGCGTCGGCGAGGGTGGTGTTGCCGCAGATTTTGATCCAGAGGCTCATAGCCTGAGCGGGAGCTTCTTTGAGGGCTGCGCCGGGGTCGGGCTGGCGCATCAGGCTCTCGCCGATGAGGAAGGCGTTGAAGCCGGCGCTGCGCAGGCGCGCGATATCTGCCGCAGTTGAGATGCCGCTCTCGGTGACACGAACCACAGTGGGCGGAATGCGCTCGACAAGCGCCAGCGAAGTTTCGAGGGCGACGTCGAAAGGTCTTCAGGTCGCGGTTGTTTACGCCGATGGCTTGAGCGCCGGTCTCGCCGAGACAGTCAAGCACGCGGTCGAGCTCGTCGGATGTGTGCACTTCAACCAGCACGTCGAGCGAGAAGCCTTCGGCCACCGAGGCAAGGTGTTTCATTTCAGTGTTGGTGAGTGCGGCGGCGATGAGCAGGATGGCGTCGGCGCGGTGGGCGCGCGCTTCAACGATCTGGTACTCGTCGACAATGAAGTCCTTGCGCAGGCAAGGGAGCGGCACGGCCGCCGAGGCGAGTTCGAGATTGCGCAGGCTGCCCTGGAAGTAGGGCTCGTCAGTCAGCACGGAGAGCGCCGAGGCGCCGCCAGCGCGGTAGCGTCGCGCGATCCATGCAGGGTCGAAGTCGGCGCGTATCAGGCCTTTCGAGGGTGAGGCTTTTTTGACTTCGGCAATTATGGCGGGGCCGAGCGCGGCTTGCCGGCTCACCATCCCATCGACGAAGACCTGTCGCTGGGGACCCCGACGCAAGGCGGCGGCCCATCCGCGGGGATAGTGCTGGGCGGCTCGGCGCTCGAGGTCGGCAAGCGAAGTGGACATTTTGCTTGCGGCAACGATGGAGCGCGTTGAGGCCACGATTGTGGAGAGAAAAGTTTGCGTGCCGGCGGTCATGGGTCTGGGGAAAGTATAGCGGGGGTTAGTGGACGACGCGTTAGCAAGTCGGCAAGTCAGGGGCATGAATCCGCTATTGATATACGGCGATATTGAACTGGGCGGTGTGTGCTGCTTTCTTACGCCCGCTGCAGCGGGCTGGCAAATCGCCAATTGACGTTTTCCCCAGGCTTGCGCCTGGGGCTACCTTCTGTTGCCCGCTTCGCGGGCTAATAGGCTTGAGGAGCTGGTTGGCGAGTTGCCGCAGCCAGTTCCTTCGCCGCTTTGCGGCCCAGGCGGATGCAGTCGGGGACGCCAATGCCGTCGTAGGCGTTGCCGGCGAGGCGCAGTCCGGGCAACGCGGCGACGCGCGCATTGATGCGGGCCATGCGGCTCTTGTGGCCCACCGCATATTGCGCCATGGCGCGGCGCCAGCGCGAAACCTGCACATATTCCGGCTCAGCCGCGGGGTTAAAAACATTAACGCCGAGAATTTCAGTCAGTTCGCTGCGGACAGTGGCCACGAGAACCTCGTCGCTCTCGCCAAGCAGCGATTCGTTATTCATGCCACCCAGGAAGGCGCGGAAGACGGCCTTTCCTGGAGGCGTGCGGCCGAGAAATTTGCGATGCGCAAAGGTGCAGGCGAGCAAGGTGCGGCGCTCGCTGGCGGGAACCAGAAACCCGAAGCCCTCAGGCAGCGCGCCGAGCTTTGCTTCGTCGTAAACCAGGCTGACGGTGATCGAGGAGGAGTACGGGATAGCAGAGAGCTCGTCACCGAGTTCGGCATCGACACTGCGCAGCAACGAGCCGGCAACCCAGGCCGGCGACGCCATGATGATAGCGTCGAATTCCTGTGAGCCGGAGCCGGCCGTGACACGCCAGCCTGCGGCGGTTTTTTCAATAGCGTTTACTATTGTGCCGGTCCTGATGGAGGCGGGGTCAAGGCGCGAGGTGATGGCGTTGACCAGTTGCTGCATACCGCCGCGCAGCGCGGTGAAAATTGCCGGGGCCGCTCCGCGGTTTGACTCTGTGGAGGAGGTTTTTGCGCGGGAGGCCATCTGCCGATGCGCGGCCAGCATTCCGCGAGTGAGCGAGCCGTATTTCCGCTCCATTTCAACGAGTCGCGGAAGGACGGTTTGCGCGCTGAGCTGCGCGGCGTCGCCGCCGTAGATGCCGCTAAGGAGCGGATCGGCGAGGCGATCGACAGCCTCGGCGCCAAAGTGGCGCTCCACCAGCGCGGCAACCGATTCATCCTGCTCGCTGGGGCGCGGCGGGTGCAGCAGCTCAAGCCCCATGCGAATTTTGGTGCGAAGGCTGAAGAGACGGGTGAGCGCGGTGGGAATGAGCTTGGTGGGAATCAGGAACATGAGGCCGTCGGGCAGCGGCACCAGGCGATTGCGGACGACGATCCAGGTTTTGCGGGCGGCGTCGTTGGAAGGGATGAGCTGATCGCCGAGGCCCAACTCGCGGCAGAGTTCCGCGGCCGCGGGTTTTTCAGTGATGAATGAGTCTGGACCCTTCTCAATCACCGCGCCGTTCACAGTTTCGGATGTCAGCACGCCGCCCAGCACCGGGTGTGACTCGAAAAGCGTGTACTCCACCGGCTCGCCGGCGACGCGCGCCTTCTCGAGTTCATAGGCGGCCGCAAGGCCTGCTATGCCGCCACCGACGATCGCTATCCGCGTTTGGGACATAACCTAACCATGAAAACACAGTCCGGGAGACGGCTTGCATAAGAACGATGGGGATCGTCCCGGAGAGATACCCTTGCAGGATTAGAATCAATGCGCAGGGTACGTGTTGAATGTGATTTAAATCACTAGCCGGCGGCTTGCAAAGCTGACAATCGGGCCTGTTTGTACGATTGCATTGGGTAAAATCGGGTTCCAGCGTCGCCCCGGCCCCGCTTTTCCAGGCGTGTCCATTTTCTTGCCGGGCCGCGCGTCCAGTCAGGAGGCTCTCATTGAGCGCCGAATTGATTCATCGTCTTCATTTTGCCTTCACCGTTACATTTCACTACCTTTTTCCGCAGCTCACCATGGGGCTGGGGCTGTTGATCGTGGTGCTGAAAACTGTCGCGCTGCGCACGGGCAATGCACACGTGGGACCGGGCCGCGCGCTTCTGGGGACGCATCTTCGCCATCAATTTTGTGTTTGGCGTGGTTACAGGCATCCCCATGGAGTTTGAGTTCGGCACCAACTGGGCGCGGTTTTCGCGGCTCTCAGGCGGCGTGATTGGCCAACCGCTGGCCATGGAGGGAGTCTTCAGCTTCTTTCTGGAGTCGGCGTTTCTGGGGCTGTTTCTGTATGGCGAGAAGCGGATCTCGAAGACCATGCACTGGTTCTCGGCCGTGATGGTGTGGCTGGGCTCGTGGATATCGGGATTCTTCATTATTGTGACCGACGCGTGGATGCAGCACCCGGTGTCGTATGAGCGAATGCCAGACGGACACTTTGAGGTGCTCAGCTTTTGGCAGTTGCTGCTGAATCCGTGGGGACTGCTGCAATACGCGCACAACATGACCGGCGCGGTGGTGACGGGCTCGTTTGTGATGGCCGCGGTGGGCGCGTTTTATCTGTTTGGAGGAGCGGCGGCAAGGAGTATGCCGAGATTTTTTTGAAGGTGGGCGTGATTGCCGGGGCGATTTCGACGGTGATGATTATTTTCCCGACCGGCGATTTGCATGGCAAATATGTTGCGCGCAACCAGCCGGCGGCGATTGCCGCGATGGAAGGGCTCTTCAAGACCGAAATTGGCGCGCCGATTGTGTTGATGGGCCAGCCGAACGAGGATACGCAGCAGATTGACAATCCGCTGGTGGTGAACGATGTGCTGAGCTTTTTGATCTACGGCACCACCAAGGCGGAGGTGAAGGGGCTGGATCAGATTCCGCACGATCAATGGCCCACGGCGCTGCCGCTGCTGTATTACAGCTACCACATCATGGCTGGGCTGGGGACGTGGTTTGTCCTGCTGATGCTGGTGTGCGCGCTGCTGCTGTGGCGCGGCAAATTGTCGACTGCGCGATGGGCGCTGTGGGCGCTGCTGTTGAGTTTTCCGCTGCCATACATTGCCAATACCGCGGGATGGATGACAGCGGAACTGGGGCGGCAGCCGTGGCTGATTTATGGATTGATGCGAACCAGCGAAGGCTACAGCGACATGGTTTCAGCCGGTAACGGCTTGTTTACGCTGCTGGGATTCATGGGCATGTATCTGCTGCTGGGGGTGCTGTTCATAGTGCTGATATATCGCGAGATTGCGGTTGGGCCGGAGGAGGTGCAGGTGCACCATGATGGGATTCATCTGGTTCTGGCTGGTTGCGGTGATGATTGTCGGGTACGTGGTGCTGGATGGCTTTGACCTGGGCGTGGGCGTGCTGCATCTTTTTCTGGCGCGGAATGAGCAGGAGCGCGCGACGACGCTGCGCAGCATTGGGCCGGTATGGGACGGCAACGAGGTTTGGCTGCTGGCCGCCGGCGGCACGCTCTACTTCGCGTTTCCGCTGCTCTATGCGTCGGCGTTCAGTGGCTTCTATCTGCCGCTGATGATTGTGCTGTGGCTGCTGATGCTGCGTGGCATCAGCCTGGAACTGCGCAACCATATCGACGTGGGCGTGTGGCGGGCACTGCTGGATGGAGTCTTTGGACTGTCAAGCGCATTGCTGACGATCTTCTTTGGCGCGGCGCTGGCCAACGTGATTCGCGGCGTGCCGTTGCAGGCGAGCGGGTATTTCTTTTTGCCGCTGTGGACCAACTGGATGCCGGGGCCTGCGCCGGGGATTCTGGACTGGTATACGGTGATTGGCGGGCTGGTGGCGCTGGTGGCGCTTACGCTGCATGGGGCGCTATGGCTGATTTTGAAAACTGAAGGCGATCTGGAGCAGCGGGCGCGGAACCTTGTGAAGCCACTGTGGGGCACGCTGCTGGCGCTTACCATCGTGAGCCTGATTGCGACTGATCGCCGTGCGGCCCGCGGGGCTGGACAACTACAACCACTACCCATTCACCTACATCGTGCCGGTGGGCGTGGTGGCTTCGCTGGCGGCGATTCTGATGTGGACGCGCAAGGGCGCGGCGCTGAAGGCCTTTCTTGCC
Source organism: uncultured Acidobacteriaceae bacterium (assembly GCA_963836635.1). Lineage (GTDB taxonomy): Bacteria > Acidobacteriota > Terriglobia > Terriglobales > Acidobacteriaceae > Telmatobacter. The sequence goes on from CAWILB010000027.1 coordinate 47,939, forward strand.
TCGTGCGCGTACCTGTTCTTCATGCTGTCGGGCGCATGCTGGGCGCTCTATCCCACCCTGCTGCCGGCAACCACGGGCCGGCCAACGACATAACGCTCGATCGCGCGATCAGCGGCCCGCACACGCTGGCCGTGGGCCTGGCCTGGTGGCTGGTTGGAATGGTGATGGCGGTGAGCTACGTTGTGTTTGTGTACAGCCGGTTCAGGGGGAAGGTGCATGCAGGCGCGGAGGGACATTGATATACACTGCGCATCAGTCTCGTTGATTTTTGCATTCCCCGCAAACATGATGCGCAAGGTCATTCAGGTATCCGGAGTCCGCAAGAGCTACGGCAGCACGGTGGCTGTGGCCGATGCCTCGTTTGACGTAAACGAGGGCGAGATTTTTGGCCTGATCGGGCCAAACGGCGCAGGAAAAACCACCACAATGGAGTGCATTGAGGGGCTGCGCAAGCCCGATCGCGGTTCCATCGCCGTCCTGGGGCTCGACCCCTTCCGCGACGTCTACAAGTTGCAGAACCGCATCGGCGTGCAGTTGCAGCAGGCACAGTTGCAGAAGCGCATCAAGGTCTGGGAGGCGGTGGACCTGTGGGCCTCGCTCTACAAGAAGAAGGCCGCCGACGGCGATCGGCTGCTGGAGCAGCTCGGCCTCACAGGACAAGCGCAATGCATGGTTCATGAATCTCTCCGGCGGCCAGAAGCAGCGGCTGTTTATCGCCCTGGCGCTCATCAACGATCCAGAGGTGGTGTTTCTGGACGAGCTGACCACGGGGCTCGATCCGCAGGCGCGCCACGCGATCTGGGATCTGGTGCGCGGCATTCGCGAACGCGGCAAGACGGTCTTCCTGACGACGCACCTGATGGAGGAGGCAGAAAGGCTCTGCGACCGCGTGGCCATTATGGAGCATGGGCGCATCATCGACATCGACACGCCTGCGAACCTGGTGCTGCGCCATTGTCCGGAGCGCACAGTTGTGCTTGAAGTCAGCGATCCGAGTGTTGCCGAGCAATTCCAAAGGATTCCGAGCGTCGAAAACGTGGAACGCAACGGGAATCGACTTACGATTTCTGGACGGGGCGACCTGGTGACTGAAGTGATTCACTGCCTGTCGGAGAATCGGGTGAGAGTGACCGATTTTCGCGCCATTCTCCCCAGCCTTGAGGATGTTTTTCTCAAGCTCACCGGGCGCTCAATTCGCGAGTAGGAAAATTTACGATGCTGCGTGGATTACTTAAACTGACCTGGATCGAGATCAAGATCTTCATGCGCGAGCCGATGGGGGCGATCGGGACGATTGTTGTGCCGGTGCTGGTGTTTGTGGTGGCTGGCCGGATGATGAACAACCGGCCAGAGACATTTTCGGCCAGCAATTTTGCGCGTGTCGGTCTTCCCGTTCTGGCTTCGATTCTGATTGTGATCAGCGCGGTGCTTTCGCTGGTAACCATCATTGCCATTTACCGCGAGGGCGGCATCCTCAAGCGGCTGCGGGCCACGCCGCTGCGACCGCAGACCATCCTGAGCGCGCACGTCCTTGTAAAGCTGCTGCTGACCGCGGCGTCGCTGCTGCTGATGTATCTGGCGGGGAAGCGCTATATTCCGCCGGGCGTCCACCCGCCGATCGTTTCCTTCACTGTTGCGTTGCTGATCAGCACATGGAGCATTCTGTCGATCGGGTTTTTCATCGCCAGCATCGTACCCACGGCGAGGTTTGCGCAACCGATCGGAGCGGTGGTGTTGTATCCGATGGTCGGGATATCCGGATTGTTTGTGCCGGTCGCATCATTCCCACCAATGCTTCGCATGCTTGCGCACGTTTCGCCGATGACCTACGCGGTGAGCCTGCTTCAAGGCATCTGGGTCGGCGACGCTTGGTCGGCGCATCTTTGGGATGTGGCCGCACTGGTCGTGTTTTTCCTGCTGTTTACGGCGCTTTCGGCAAAGATTTTTCGGTGGGAGTAGACGCGACGGCCCAACATGTGTGGTGTTGAGGTATTGACTGTTCAAGGAGAATCTCCGTTGGTCGGCCTTGGAATTGAATTGCGTCAAAGCTGCGCCAGAGTCCGAAGGCGATTGAGTAGGAGCGTCAGACGTCCCTGACTTGCTTCATCGGGAAGCAGGAAGCCAGGCAACGCGTCGACGAATCGGGAATCGGCAATAATCGATCGGATGCCTTCTGCAATGAAAGCTCTTAATGCGGCGGGGACGGCGGATGCGTCCTCGACGATGGTTTCTCGTCCGTCAATGACTGCAATCAGGTCCTCAAGGTCGTGACTGGCGAAATAGTCTCCCTTGCCTCTTCCGCGAAATGCTTCAAGCTTAGTGGCAAGATAATGAGGCGCCGAAGCAACCTTCAAAGACAGGCCAGATTTGAGTTGAATTTCTGTAGCCGAGCGCAATGCGTCGGCATACCAGCGGTTTGAGAAACCCAGGATTTTCTCGTCGAGAGGCATTACGTCGACGATCAGTGCTCCACGTCTCCAACGGCAAAGGGGCGCACCCTCGCTGGCATCTTCCTCGAATCCCAGGCGCCGCATCCGCTCTGAAAAGGCCACGTATTCGGCGTATGACGTGATCTCGGAAATTACATCAACGTCGTTGGTAATTCGCACAGGTGCGGCAGCCAAGTCAGTAATATGCAGAGCGGTGACGCAACCGCCGACAAAGACAATCTCGGAGAGAAGAGGTCGCAGCGCTTCGGCCGCTAATTCAAGGAGTTCAAGATTTGGATGCGCCACGACCACCCTTTTCAATTCGTTTCGTGAGCTCGCGCGCGGCCAGCGCACGTTCGCGGGCGCGCCCGTCGCGCAGGGCGTCGACCAAAGCCAGTAATTCATAGAGACGTGGATCGGCCAGCGCCGCGCGTGGAGCGTTCTTGTGCAACGGAGAAAAGCTGACGCCGCGCACCGGCCCAGTGCTCAGAGGCCAGACAGGAGGCGGATCGGCGCCCGACGCGATTGAGAGACTTAGCGGCGGAGCGGCGTAGGCAGTAGGAACACCGCGGGTCAGAGCTCCCTTGACCGGAGGAAATGCATACCGTACTCCGTGCAGCAGGAACTCGAGGAGAGCGGAGCGGTTAAGCCGGTCGCCCATCTCCGGTCCCTGCAGGAGCTGCGAGGCGCGGGCGCGCTTAACTGACGAATAGACCTCGGATGGATACAGATGGAGGTCGTGGGCGAGCTGGAGATAGGGGGGCCTGCCTTCCTCAAGGGACAGCTTGAGCAGGACAACGAGATCGAGAGGCCTGAGCACTACTTGATTCTAAGCCATCGTCATTCGATATTCAAATTAATTGAATATTGAGCATGAAGCGTGGCACCAGTGTTAACCTGCGTTGCGATTTTCTGCAGCCAGTTCAAGGGGAAGATGAGCCTGGCGGGGCTCTAAGTTGAAGCGATCAACTCGGCTGCTGAACGCCGGCATCGTGAACGAACCCTGACGCGACGGCCACCATTAGGATCCCCAGCCCGGCCACGAGCAGCGACCAGCAGATGTGCTGTGCGCGATTCGGGTCGTGCACGCCGGGCACCTTGCCCGCGATTGCGATTTCGAGTGCCGCCAACGCAAGCAAGGAAAAAATCCCCAGACATGTGGACCAGAGCTTGCCGAATGTGGCCTGCGCGCGGGATGGCACCAGGCGGTGCGGCCAAGTTGGCGGCTTGTTGATGCATAACGAGATGCTCCAGGCGAAAACGAAGAAGGCGATTTGCGCTACGCCGCCGCCAGATAAAAAGAGGGCGACGGAGAGCAAAAGGAAGACGGCGCTTCCGTGCCTTCGATGCACGAATCCGAGGCACCAGGCGGCAATTGCCACGCTGAGAGCGATTGAGGCGAGTCCCGATAACAAATAGTTCGGAATCAGCGCAAAGGCATCTTCGGTGCCATACAGCCACATCTGCTGATGCGGGCCAATGGAATGGATAAAAAGACCCGGCGTTGGCGCGTTGCCTTGCAGAATTTCGAAGAGGCCGTGATCGAGGCCGCCGATGGAGAGGAGCAAGCCGAGCGTGGCAACGATGACGCGGGTAGCGTTGACGCGCCGCGCAGGAGTTGCGAGAGCCGGTTGTGGTTCCCGGGTGCAAGGTTCGTTCGCACGGGGCATTGCGTTCATCTCATTCGCGAGTCGATGATAGCGCGGCTGGCGCAAAGGGACGTGTGACCTGGGCTGCCCGGGAAATGCTTGCGTTCCCTTAGCCGATGTGTCAAAGAGTCAGGCCCGAATCGTGCGGATTCGGGCTCGAGGTGTTCTGGGGGATGGAATTTGTTTAGCGCGTTACCAGGTTCTCGGCCGGGGCCCATTGCTTGAATGACTCCGCTTTCTGCTCGAGTTCCGGGTCCCAGTTTTTGGGCTGGTAGATGCAGCAGGGTTCCTGCGCCAGCGGGTCGCCGGTGAGGGCGTAGGCGCGGGCGCGGCTGCCGCCGCAGATCTCCTTGAACTCGCATGCGCCGCACTTGCCTTCAAGCTGGCTGGTGTCGCGCAGGGCCTTGAAGATGGGCGCGTTGCGGTAGATATCGGCCAGCGGCGTTTCGCGGATGTTGCCGGCGTGGATGGGCAGGAATCCGCTGGGGTAGACGTTGCCGGTGTGGGAGATGAACATGAAGCCTTTGCCGTCGTTGACGCGGCGCGTGGCCCAGCTTTGGTTGCGGGTTGCGGCGTCGGTGGTGGGTGCGCCGGGATCGTAGGCGGCGGGCGTGGACGCCCGCGCGACAACCGGGCTGGAGCCCGGCGCTACCGTGCCGGGTCGCGTCGATCCTGGATGTCCGCCCGGGTGGCCGTGGCCCATTTTGCGCTCCTCAAGGTTGTGCTGGAGCAGGTAGCGGCGGTAGTGCATTCCCTCGGTGGTCTTGATCTGGAAGTTGGCGCGCTGCGAGAGCTCGTAGATCTTGCCGAAGACGCGCTCGAAGTCTTCGCCGCTGAGCAGGTCGTCGAGCTGGCCGCGGCCCACGGGCACGAGGAAGAAGACGTTCCACATCACGATGTTGAGCTTCTCGAAGAGATTGCAGAGGTTGTCGAGGTCGTGGGCGTTATGGCGGCTGATGGTGGTGTGTACCTGGATGGGGATGCCGGCCTCGCCGGCCCACTCGATGGCCTGGATGGTGCGGGCGTATGCGCCGGGCAGTCCGCGGAAGGTGTCGTGAATCTCAGGAGTTGAGCCGTCGAGGGAGATGCCGAGGCGGACCAGGCCGGCCTCTTTGAGCTTGAAGATGGCTTCGCGGTTGAGCAGGGGCGTGGCGCTGGGGGTAAGCGCGATTTGAACGCCTTTTGAAGCCCCGTAGCGGATGAGATCGTAGACATCCGGCCGCTTGAGCGGATCGCCGCCGGTAAAGACGAAGATGGGGATGTGCATGTCGGCGATTTGGTCGATGAGGTTCTTGCTCTCTTCGTGCGAGAGCTGGTCAGGGTGCGCGATGGGCTGCGCGGCCGCGCGGCAGTGTTTGCACGCCAGGTCACAGGATTGCGTGGTTTCCCAGATGGCCAGGAATGGGGATTCGTCGTAGTCGATGCCGCCGCGGGCGGGGATATTGTGCATCATCGATTGCATAAGGCCTCCTTGAGAATCGCAGCGAGCCGGGCGGGGAAGCAGGTTCACGGGCCGGGAAGGAGACGGGCCGGGTTGAAGAAAGTTCAAAAACTGCCGAAAGATCAGGCAGCGCCTCAACCGGTGGCTCGAACTCCGGGGGCCGCGATTCGCATTCAGAAGATCAGGATTCGAGGGGCTTTGGATGTGATTGGGATCACTCGACGCGGCCTGCAGACGGAGAACGACGGGCAGTAACTGGACAAAAACCAGGAATGGGGACAAAATCAGGACCAGAAAACGAAGATGTGCTGCGGCGCGTCTATTGCAAGGGAAATTCGCATCGCGAGCGGTGGAATATGAGCCTCGCGTGCCCTTTCGAATGAATTAAATCACGTCGCTATGTGCGATAGGACACTGCGGCGGAAACAACGTTCTACGATAGTTTGACCAAAACCTCTCAGGAGGTTGTCATGGCCGTTGTATTAAAGCCGGGTTGGAGCAAACCCACCACCGTGCTCTTTGCCTCCGAGATTCCCGCCAACGAGAGAGCCTTCAGTTTCGCCCTCGCCCAGGCGACGGAGTTTGGCGCCGATCTCATTCTTTTTCATGCTTATGACACGCTTGTAGTGGCCTCGACCGAGACTTCGGGCGTAAGGTACTACGACTATGCCGCTGCCGCCCGTGCCGAAAAGCAGCAGCTTGAGCCGCTCGCCAAACGGGTGCGCGAAGCGAGGCTGAATTGCGAGATTGTGGTGCGGCCGGGTCTGCCGGCCGACCAGATTCTGGCCTTCAGCCGCGAGCGCCAGATCGACCGCATTGTTATGGGGACGCACTCGCCTGGAGCAATCGGCAAGCTGCTTGTGGGCTCAGTGGCCGAGGCTGTTCTGAGAACCGCAACGGCGCCGGTCTTTATCGTCGGGCCAGATGTGGTTGACGGCACTTATCGCAACTTTGCCACACGAACCATTCTCTGTGCCGCCAGCCTGAATGACTCCAGCGGCCCGGTTGCGGCGTTCGCAGCCGAGCTGGCCGAACAGCACGAGGCGTGCCTGATTCTGCAGCACGTAATCAGGCCGCAGGACCGGGCCGAGTTCATGGCCGGGCGCTCGCTCGACGATGTTGAGAACGAGATGTTGGCGCTGGTTCCAGCCAGCCTGCATGGCAAGATCCCGATTCAGACGATTGTTGTGCCCGGCGACCCCACTGAAGAGTTGCTATACCAGGCTCGCGCGCAACAGGCCGATCTGATTGTGCTGGGCGCGCAGGGTGCTTCGGCATTTGCAGCTATTACTCGTCACGGCGTGGTGTACAAGGTGCTGGCGCACGCAGCCTGCCCGGTGATTACGCTCTCGCCGGTGGTGCTGGCCGAGTGCGGAGCAAAGAACGAGAAGACGCAGGCAACCGAAGCCTACATGGCCGGAATTTTTTAGTGCGGCATCCTCAACAAAAACGCTTGAACAATTGCGGCCACGCCTGAACGAAACGATCTGGTGTGGCCTTGCTTTGTTGCGCGCTGCTCTCCGCACGCTCGTCAAATTACTTTCAGCAACAGCAGAATGACGATGATCGTAAGTAGGAGGCTGGCGCCGCCTCCACCGTAATATCCCCATCCTGGTCCCATCCGGTATCCGCCATAACCGAAACCAAGAATCAACACAATCAGAATGATCAGCAATAGCATTTCGCTCTCCTTCGATCCGACGCAGTAAGGAATGCGCGGTCGCCCAAACTTTCTGCTGTGATGCGGGATCCCTGAGCCATGGCTACCTGAGGTATTGAAGAAATAGCCCGCCAATCGAGCGCTCTCCACCGGTGTCAAACGCGATGCACGCAACAACTTGACGGTTGCACCGCACCGCGGTTTTGCATCGGCCTGTTCGATCTCCGCAATCTCTTGCGCACCGAACAACCCACGCGGGCGCCGTGGCGTCAAAGGTTGAGTGTTTATGAAAGAAACGTCAGGAGGCGCGCAATGCTCTGGACAATATTTGTGATTCTTCTCGTGTTGTGGTTGCTGGGAGTTGTGTCTTCTTACACTCTCGGCGGATTCATTCACATCCTGCTTGTGATCGCACTGGTCGTGCTTGTGATCCAGCTGATCTCGGGACGCAGACCCGTTGTTTGAAGTCACAATTGGACGGCATTCACTTGCCCTGTGAGCGAATGGGCATTTCTCAATAACGCTAGATAAACCCAAGTGAAAGTCCACGGAGGTGAAGTTATGGATAAGGATCGTGTAAAGGGTGCAATCAACGATGCAGCGGGGCGGGCGAAACGCCAGGTAGGCGAGTGGACCGGCGATACGAATGCTCAAGTGGAAGGCGCCGCACAGCAAATCAAGGGCAAAGCGCAAAAGGCCGTAGGCACCGTGAAGGACGCTGCTCGCGATTCGAAGAACGACTTCGAGAGCGAACGTGAACGTCAACGCGAAAAAGAACGCGCGATGGACCAAGAGCTTGAACGCGAGCACGCGCACACAGCGCAGGGCAAGCATTGAGTCCGGTCCTCAACCCACAGCGAGGCGGGCGCTGGAGAATCGACGGGCCCGGCGACAATGCGAGCCTGACTCGTTATTTCTCTGCGTCCGCCTCAACTTCCTTCTGCGTCCGCCCTGCGACACCGAATTCGGGAATGCGCTATACTGTCCGCGTGGAGCGGTTTCTTACGCTCCCCGAATCGAGGTGCGTCTTCCGCAGGGACTCCGGTTCACTGACGTTCGACGTTCCGCCATCGGAGACTACTCGGTGGCGCGCTGTAGCTCGCGTGCTGCGAAGTCCGGTGGATGCTGTCGGTTGCGCCCTCCTTCCCGCCTCTTGTTTCCTATGCGGCTCCCCCTTGCCGCGGCTTTCCTCCGTTCCAATTTGCGATGTCTTGCTGGGCCGGGATTCCCGTGCTCGCCGGCGCCGCCTGCTCGCGCTGCGGCGATGTACTTGACGGGGCCGGTTCGAGCAGCCTGTGCCGGGCCTGCCGCATGGCTCCGCCGCCGTTTGTAAAGGCAGTATCTTACGGGCTTTACGAGGGTGGGATGCGCGAAGCGATTCACGCGCTCAAATACAGCCGGCTGCATACGGCCGCGCAGGTTTTGGGTGGAATGCTGGCGCAGGCAATTGCAAGGCTGGCCAGTGAAGCTCCCGCCGAATTGCTGGTGATTCCAGTGCCGCTGCATCGCAGCAAATACGCGCAACGGGGATTCAACCAGGCGCGCTCACTAGCCGAAGAGGCGATCAAAGCCCTGAAGAAGACGCATCCCGCATGGCGGCTTACGCTCGCCTCAAAAACCCTGTTGCGGCTGCGGCCGACCGATAGCCAGGCGGGACTGACGCCGCGCCAGCGCCGGCTAAATGTGCGCGGCGCGTTCAGCGTTGCCGACGGCGCCGCTGTGACGGCAAAACACATTCTGCTTGTCGACGACATTCTTACGACGGGCGCTACGGCCCGCGCGGCTGCGCAGGCGCTGGCAAAAGCCGGGGCAGCCTCAGTGTGGGTAGCAACGCTGGCCAGGGCACAACGCCAAGATGGATCGAGTCGCGGTGCCCGCGATACGGAAGCGAGCAGAGACGAAGGCGACTTTTCAACGGACGGTACCACAATTTCGCTCCATGGAAGCGATATCGAGTTTTGAGGTTTTAGATTTTGGTTTCTTGAAAGGGCTCGGAATGCGGAAGGACGCGGAACAATAACGGCATCACCTGATCGGGGATTCATCCAAGGGTTTTTATTCATTTGAACGGCTAACGATCGATGTGCCAACGATGATTCAGACGAGGGGAAAACATGTCGCTGGGAAAAGCCATGATTCATGCTCGTAAGCAGAAAGCGATTGCCAAGGCCACGGCGATGGTCGCGGACCACTCGGCCGGAACCTATATCGCTCCGCCAATCCAGTTACTGCAAATGCCGGTGCTGGTGCTGAACGCGTCCTATGAGCCCATTAACATTTGCGGAGCTCGGCGCGCGCTGGTGCTGGTGCTGAAAGGCATCGCGCGTACTGAGGAGGAACATGGCCTGATGCTGCACGCGCAACGCAGCCACGTGCCTATGCCCTCGGTCATCCGGCTGCTGGAGTACCGTCGCATTCCGCACCAGACGCGGGCACTCTCGCGCAAAAACATCCTGCTGCGCGACCGCAATACCTGCCAGTACTGCGGCGATACGCTGCCGCCCAGCGAACTCACCCTCGACCACGTTATTCCACGCTCGCGCGGAGGCAATTCAACCTGGGAGAACCTGGTGGCATGCTGCCACGCCTGCAACCGCCACAAAGGCAACCGGCTGCTGAACGAGATTGACGACATGATTCTGCTGCGCGAGCCAAGGCCCTTCAGCCTGCACACCAGCCGGCAGATTATGCGCATGCTGGGCCGCAGCGACGATCGCTGGCGAAAGTATCTGTTCTATTAAGAGCAGCGGAGTCAGCATGCAGAGAATCCTCGCCGCTGCGTTTTAGATATCGACCCCCCTCAGGACCAGCCGGTACACTGCAGTCTAGAAAGGCTGGTCCATGAGTTCCGACGCAGAGGTAGTGAATAGTCAGGCCGAGCGCACTATCCGCGCCATTTTTGAACATGCGGCCCGCATCAGCCGCGAGCAGCGGATTGAGGAACTGGTTCGCCTGAACGCAGACTTCGCCCGGGATCTTATTGGCGCGGACCGCTGCAGTCTCTGGCTGATTGATTCGGCGAAAAACGAACTCTGGACCAAGGTGGCGGATGGGGTGGCTCCGCTTCGCATTCCCATGGGCGCGGGTTTGATTGGCGCATGCGTTCGCGACAACCAGGTTTTGCTGGTAAACAATGCCGCCGAAGAATCGAGACTGCTGCGCAAAGTGGATGCTTCCAGCGGCTACCGAACCGAGCAGGTGCTGTGCGTGCCTCTGCGTGCTGAAGGCGAGGTGATCGGGGGTTTGCAGCTGCTGAACAAGCCGACCGGTTTTACCGAGACCGATGCCGGGCTGCTGGGACTGCTGGCACACTTTGCGGCTAGCGCCATCGACAGCGAGCGGCTTCGGCAGGAGGCGGAGGGGGCGCGGCTGATCAAGCATGAGCTCGACCTGGCGCACGAGGTTCAGGCGCGCATGCTGCCCGACCCGCCCACCGGTTTGGACCGGCTTGAGTGTGTGGGCTTCTGTCGCCCCGCTCACTCCATCGGCGGAGACTACTATGACCTGATTCCATTCTCCGATGGGCAATTTGCACTGACCCTGGGCGACGTTGCGGGCAAGGGCATCCCGGCGGCGGTCATGATGGCCAGCATCCAGACCCTGCTCCGCAGCCTGCTCAAACAGGGCGTAAATGATCTCGCGGCAGTGCTGACCGCGCTGAACGCCACCCTCTTTGAAACCTCAAGGCCGGGACGATTTTCAACCCTGCTGTGCGGGGTCATCTCCAGTGATCGCAAGCTCTTTTCCTATGCGAGTGCGGGACATATTCCCCCGTTTCTGATCCATGCGGACGGGCGTCTGGAGCGGTTATTGGAAGCCGATTGCCCTGTCGCCGTGATGCCATCGATGAGCTATCACCAGGCGACCGCCGCCCTCGAACCGGGAGATACGCTGGTCATCGTTTCCGACGGCATTGTGGAGGCGCGCAATCGTGAAGGCGACTTCTGGGACGAGGCGGAAATTGATCGCGTCCTGCTCGCGCACCGTGAGGCGCCGCTGCAACAATTGCCGGAATTGCTTTGTGCCGCGGTCGACAATTTCGCCGCTGGCGCTGCGCAGCACGACGACATGACCGTGGTTGCAGTGCGGATCGAATGAGCGGGCTGGCCAGGCCGGAGATATTCGGTATTCAAGCTCAAGAGGCAAGGCTCAAGAGATTTCTTCGAGGGTCCGGTCGTATCGCCGGCAATTCGGAAATAACCCTGCCGTAAAGGGGTAAGGTGAGGATTGGCGACGATCCATCCGCAACGCAGTTTCAAGACGTACAATTGGAGCGCCAATAAGGAAACTCTACCAGAGCGCTCTTGGCGCTGCGCTATGTATAGCCATCGTAGCGCCGCTTATTTATTCATCGTTTGGGCTGTTCTGGGAGCGCGAGGACGAGCCCCACGTTTACTCGATCACGTGGCGGTCAGGCGTAGTCGTCTTGGTGCTGGTACTTCTGACGCAATGGATTTCGCATTTGATCTTTCGCTGGGTGAGCAAGCGCTCTCAGGTCGAGATCAAATGCACGCGAACCGAAATGCGTTGGACCCGTCGAAGCAGATTGCTGTTAATCGCGGCCTTGATGGCCGTGATCGTAGTTGGATCGGTGCTGTGGTTGAACTGGGATCAGATTTCAGTTCGCAGGTATGAGATGAGCATTGGCTTTGACGGAAAGACACCCTGGGGCGAGGTGGGCACCGAATCCGCGACCTCCGAGGCTCCAACAGTGCTTTACCGGTCAGTCGGCAACGGATATTGCTACACGGCTTTCCAACTCCCGAGCCTGCGCGATCGCCTGAAGCACGAAAACAAGTCGCGTGTCGCCGTTGAATACAACGTCTTTATCACGGTCGGCCGTGAAGGCGAATACACATTGCGCTCTGTGGATGGTGTGCCTTTAGCAACTGGCAAGCGCGTCATTCGCGAGACCGGTGAGTTCGGAGGCCAAATGGTCTCGGGCGAAGACGAGACTCTGAACTGCCCCTGATGCCGTCGTTACGG
>CAWILB010000028.1:0-84048 GCA_963836635.1 uncultured Acidobacteriaceae bacterium
GCATTCGCGGAAGCTAAACTCTGCACCTGGGTGCACGATGGCTTCTCGGAGTGTCCGCGGGGAGAGATCGGAGCGACCGCCCTCCAGGACAACCTTCGAGGCCGGGCGGTCCGCTGGCGGGCGCACATCGCAGGCGGCAAGAGGAGGAGGGGCAGCGTAACCACTTCCAGGTGGCTACGGATTTTGGCCGCCTCTTAGCCCGGTCCACGGCCCACGCGCGGCCCGAGTCCTGCAAGAACATGATGCCTGCACATCCTTTTTTTTTTTTTTTTTTCTCTCTCTCTCTCTCTCTCTCTCTCTCTCTCTCTCTCTCTCTCTCTCTCTCTCTCTCTCTCTCTCTCTCTCTCTCTCTCTCTCTCTCTCTCTCTCTCTCTCTCTCTCTCTCTCTCTCTCTCTCTCTCTCTCTCTCTCTCTCTCTCTCTCTCTCTCTTTCTTTTCCCCCCCCCCCCCCCCCCCCCCCCCCCCCCCCGGGCGGGGTCTTCTCCTGGACAGACGGCGATACGCTTCCAGAAGGTTGAGCAGGGGGAAGATCTTTGGCGCCACCACCCGATGTTCCGGTGCAAGCTGCACGCTGGTCGCGCCAAAGATCGTGTCCACGCGCGTAGTAAACACGCGAATGCGCTGCTTTTCTGACCCCTGACCCCGTACCCTGCCCCCTGGTTGATTTCTTCCAGTAAGAAATCAACCTCCGTCCCTTCACTGCGGCCGATCCAGTTGCGCTGCATGGTGCGCACTTTTTCCGGCCAACCATCGAGATTGTCGAGCCCGTCCAGCAACTCCTGCGCATACGCGGTAATGCGGAAGAACCACTGCTCCAGGTCGCGCAGCTCAACCTTCGTATCCTCGTGCCGCCAGCAGCAGCCGTCGACAACCTGCTCGTTGGCCAGCACCGTGGCGCACTCCGGGCACCAGTTCACCTTGCTCTTCTTGCGGTAGACCAGGCCCTTCTCATACATGCGCAGAAAGAACCATTGGTTCCAGCGGTAGTAGTCGGGCAGGCAGGTGGTAATCTCGGTCGCCCAGTCGTAGGCGTAGCCCAGGCGCAGCATCTGCCGCTTCATGGCGGCCACGTTGGCCAGCGTCCACTCGCGCGGCGGCGTGTTGTTCTTGAGCGCAGCGTTTTCGGCCGGCAGCCCGAAAGCATCCCAGCCCATCGGATGCAGCACGTTATAGCCGCGCATCCACATGTGGCGGGCCAGCGCATCGCCGATGGCGTAGTTACGCACGTGTCCCATGTGGAGTTGCCCGCTGGGATAGGGCAGCATCTCCAGCACGTAATATTTGGGCTTGGCCGACCCGGCCCCCTCCGCCGCATACATCTTCGGGTCAGCCGCCCAGCGCTGCTGCCATTTTTGTTCGATTACTGCCGGATCGTACCGCAGTTGTTCTTTCTCGTCAGCCATAAGTTCCTAGTTTAAATGGGTGAGCGCTTAGCCAGGCGGCAGTAGCGGCTTGAACCAGCGAGGAATTGGATGGTATAGCTGGATCGGACCTCCAAGTTCCCGAACAGCCACCAGTCTGTGCGGCTCGCGCAAGTCGCAGTTGTCATAAACGCGGACGTTCGAAAGCTCAACTAGCGCACGCCGCAGATTCTCCATGACACGCTTATAGCGGCTCGCAAGTTTTTCACGCGGTACATCGTGTCCGCCCTTCGCGACTCGGATCGAGATCCGTTCCTCGGATGTTGCAGGGCCGTCGATTCCCACAAAAAAGAGCGCCACCGTGTATCCGCGGCGCTCGGCATCCTTCAAAAATCCGAGCTTATCGCCAACTGGATCAGAGAATACGGTCTCAAAGATGAAGCTCTCACGACTGTCAACCAGCAATCGGCGAATGACGTCCGCCGCTTCCGCCGCGCGATAAGCATCCACCTTCAATCGATTCGCAAGGTCATCCGCGTTCACGAAACGAAGGCCTGAGGGCTTCAGATAAGAGCGATAAAAGGTCGTCTTCCCGGCGCCGTTCGGACCGGCAATCGCAATTACGATCGGCCTGCGCTCGAGTGTCCCCGTCATGCGCTCGCGACTTTCGCGAGCCTCACTCCTGCCCGGCCTCTCGCGCGGGAATTGGTCGCGGCTCGTTCGTCCATCTTGCTTTCGACGAACCGCCTGTTCACGAATCTTCCTATTGTTCGCCGGCCATCTTCTTCGATTCGCACTAGCAAACCTTTACGCGTTGGGTGATGCTCGAAATGCGGATAAGGCTCACTCTCCAGATAGGCCTTGAGCCGCGCTGCGCCTTCGGGTTTGCCGATTAATCCGACGAGTTCGGTCAGTGAAGGCTGCTTTGCACCCAGGCGCAGCATGCGCAGTTCGCGCGTGCCGAGCAAATCCTCGAGCGAACGGCCGAGTTTCGCCCAGAACTCCACCTGGCCGGCAATAGATCTTTCCTGCGCTTCACCTGCAATCCGGGCTTCGAGGACAAGCGCATCCGAGAGCTTCACTGGTTGACTCATCGAAATTCACCTCGTCGACTAAATGGTAGCATAATGCTACCTACTTCACCAGGCTCCTCAGCATGCGCACATTCCGCTCCTCGTCACCCGGCTCGTCCACCGGCGTCTCAGCCACAAATGCGCAATGGTCGAATCGCGGATCGTTCAATATCCACCGGAACGGCTCCAGCCCCATCGTCCCCTCGCCGATATGCGTATGCCGGTCGAGCTTCGATCCCTTTGCCGCCTTGGCGTCGTTGCAGTGCCACACACGCACCGCGTCAAAGGTCACCGTGGCCGCAATCTTGTTCATCGTCTCAGCGTAGCCTTCGGTGGTCACCATGTCGTAGCCGGCAACGTGCGTGTGGCAGGTGTCGAGGCACACGCCAACAGGCGCATGAGCCTTCAGCCGCTGCACCAGTTCAGCTACCTGCTCAAAGCTTCCGCCCAGGCTGAACTCCGCGCCCGCAGTATTCTCAATCAAAATATGGAAGCCAGTTCCCTGCCATGCCAGCCCATCAATAGCGCGCTCGATGGATTCAGCCGCCAGTTTCAATCCCTCTTCGCGTGTCAATCCCTTCCACGATCCCGGATGCAGCACAAGATACTCTGCGCCCAGTTGCAGCGCCCGCTCAATCTCGCCGCGAAATGCGTCAATGCTCTTCGCACGCACGTCGTCTGATTGGCTGCACACATTCACCAAATAGCTTGTATGGATAACCAGCGGCCCCACATCGAGCTTCGCGCGCAGCTCGCGCATCCGCGCAGCCTGTTTGGGATCGACCTTTGGCGCGCGCCACATGCGCGGGCTCGAAGAAAAAATCTGAAAGGTGTTCGCGCCAATCTCTTTCGCGCGCTCAACGGCGTTCGACGGACCACCGCTGGTTCCCAAGTGCACTCCGATTCGCTTAGCCATGCAGAGAGTCTACCGAACGGACTGCTTAACGGCTCTTAAATGGCCTTAACTGCGCCTTAAATGGCCTAAAACCCGGATTATTTGCCCTTATTTGTATTTACCAATGAGTACTGGGTTGGTTTTGATCGGTGTTTAGTTTCAATGGGTTATGGACCTACGAGGGCAACCCAATGGCCCCAGAACGGGGTGGGGGGGGTGGGGTATTCATTCCTTGGTGGACGGTGATCGGTGGTCCGTGGAGGGTACGGACCCGGGAAATACCTGATAGTTGGCATTCGCGTAGATTGAGCAAAACCAAAGCATGGGTACAGTATGCGCCGAAGCGGAGAAATTCTCTGCAACGCAGCGGTGCTGGAAAGTAACAGGAGATTTTCGTGCCGACCCTCCGGGGCGGCAGGTCCGCGGCGGCGCGTCGACCCACGGTTCCCCCTTCGTTCGCCAGCGCGAACGAAGCGTCCACCGTGGGCTAATATCGATGGCCCCTCCGGGGCCGGTGCGTCGCGGTGAGGGTCATCCATCGCAGCTCGGAGGTGCCGGTGTTGGACTAACAAGAATTATGGGTGAGATGGATTCCCCGCGGTTCCCAGGTGCACTCCGATTCACTTGGCCATGCGAACAGACTACCCGAGGGCATCGGCCGCCAGTGGCCGGATTTGAATCTGAAACTTCAGGCTGGGTTCTCAGAGGGCGTGTCATGGTCAGTAGCTCTAACGACAAAGAATTGCGCTAACAGTTCACGCAGGTCACTTAGGGGTCTCTCACCCGCTGTAACGTCAACCATGAGTGACAGAATTTGCCAGCGATTATAAGCGCGCCTGGTTGCAAACCATAGATCGGCGCTTGAGAGTTCGGTAATTGTGCTTGCCCCAATCAGATAGTCTTTCCAATACCCCTCGGCTTTGATCGCCTCGCGAGTTTGCAAAGCTTTCGAAACATCGTCCTCGGTAAGGTTCTTGAGTTCGCGTCGGGCGCTTAGCTCTGACCAGCACCGGCTGAAGAAGCGATCGGCTGCGTTGCGCGCAACGCGAATATCCCAGGGTGGCAACACATTAAGTTTTCCCGGATCCTTCAGTTCGAACAGCGAACGCGTATAAAAAAGGCGTACTTTGGATGATCGGTGAGCGCTTGCAACTCGCCGACGCCAATCACCCATCGCAACGCGGCGAGGCATTCAAATGCGGGCATCGCATGGTTCTTCTGCTCTTGTGACCAATGACCGTCGGGCGCGAGAAGAATTTCAAGAAGCCAAGGCTCAAGACCATCGCGAAGGCCCAATTCCGTAAGGCGGTCAAGCAGCACCCGGCGAGTAATCACCGTGATCCCAGGTGGCAGTTCCTTCTCCATGCCAATTTCGCTTCCCAAGCGGTCAAAGAGAGCGCTTAACAAACACGTCTCACGGTAAATGTCGATTTTCAGTTGCAATGCAACCGGAGGGTCTTCGCGATCTCGCTTTCGTCGTTCCCATTTCAGTTGAGCGGACGCGCCAAAGGTGAGAGCGATCATGAACAGGATTACGCCGATGAACAAATACTTCTCCGGCCCTGCACCCGTCGCTGCAAATCGAAATTGAAAAAGATAGACCGTGACGTAAATCAGACCGAATACGCCGGTCAGCAGCATTCTCACGAGGTTTTTCCGCGCGCGGCGGTCGTGTCTCGAACGGCGAATAGCAATTCACATTGCTCTTCGACCTTCGCGACTAAAGAAAGGCTTAAAGATGTTCATCAGGGTGGAAATCCCAGCTTAACATTCAGTCGGTTTCGGTTGCCTCATCCTAAACGCGCTTTGCCGTTTAGGGCGGGAAAGCACAAACCCCATCCAGCCCCGCTGACTCGCTGACATGCTGACTAGCCGACTCGCTGCCTCACAGATACTTTCCGAACCCCTCAATCTGCTTAGCCTGATACTCCCGCCGATTCACCGGCGACGACAGCACCGTCGAAGTCGAAGTCGCCCCCAGCGCCGACAGCTTATCGATCAGCACCTCGAGGTGCCGTATCGAAACCACGTCCGCCTCAATCACAAACGACTCCGCGCCCGTGATGCGATGGCAGCGGCTGATCTCGCTGAGCTCCTTTATCGCAGTTACCGACCGGCTCACCTGCACGTCTCCGCCGGGAATGGTGAGCCGCACCAGCACCCTGATCGGCACGCCCAGCTTGGCCAGATCCACCGCGGCGTGGTAGCCGGTGATCACGCCCGCATCCTGCAAACGGCGCACGCGTTCGGCCACCGCGGGCGTCGAAAGCCCCACCTTTCTGCCCAGCTCGGCAAAGGGCATACGGGCGTCATGCTGCAGGTTTTCAAGCATCTTCCACGCGATTGCGTCCAGCTGGATTTCGCTGGGGACTGTCCTGTGAGCCATTTGCAACCATTCCTTAAGCAACTACGCCCTTAAGCTTAATCCTTTTAGGCGCGCAACGCACGATTCCTTACAACTGCCATTCTCTGTACCTCACACAGGGCCTATTCTTTTCTCGAACGCCAATTGGTCGTACCAGGATTGCCGCCCTCCCCCTCTCCCAAGGCATCCCAGTACAGGAGGAATTGGCATGAATGCATCAACCCACCCCGTCTCTACGCCGCATTCTGCAGCCGCTCCCGAACACCCAGCCACCGATTTTCTCCCCCTCAAAGGCACCGACCACGTGGAGTTTTACGTGGGCAACGCGCGCCAGGCCGCGTATTTCTATCGCACCGCCTTCGGCATGTCGCTGGTGGCCTATGCGGGGCCTGAAACCGGCCAGCGCGACCGCGCCTCCTACGTCGTTGCAGCAGGGCAAAGTGCGCTTCGTGCTCACCACGCCGCTGCGCAGCTCGCACCCCATCGCCGAGCATGTCCATCGCCACGGCGACGCCGTCCATTCCATCGCTCTGTGGGTCGACGACGCGCGCCAGGCCTGGCTTGAAACCACGCGCCGCGGAGCCGTGAGTGTTGACGAGCCTCATGAAATTGGTGACGAACACGGCCGCGCCGTCATCGCCAGCATCGCTGCATACGGAGACACCATCCACACATTCGTCGAGCGCGGCAACTACTCCGGACCGTTTCTGCCCGGCTATCGCGCCGTCTCAAGCGACCCCGTCGCGCGCCCCGTCGGCCTGCTTCATATCGATCACATGGTGGGCAACGTGGGATGGAACCAGATGAATGAGTGGGTCGATTTCTACGCGCGCGTGATGGGCTTCTCGCTCTATCAGCACTTCGACGACAACGACATCTCCACCGAGTACTCGGCGCTCATGTCGAAGGTGATGGCGAACGGCAACGGCTACGTCAAATTCCCCATCAATGAGCCGGCGGAAGGAAAAAGAAAATCGCAGATTGAAGAGTATCTCGACTTCTTCCCCGGCCCCGGCGTGCAGCACATCGCGCTCGCCACTCACGACATTCTTTACACCGTGAGCAAGCTGCGCGAGCAGGGCATCGAATTTCTGCGCGTGCCGCACACCTACTACAGCGATCTGCAGCAACGAGTGGGCAAGATCGACGAGCCCATCGACAAGCTCGAAGAACTCGGCATCCTCGTCGATCGCGACAATGAGGGCTACATGCTGCAAATTTTCACTCGCCCAGTTGAAGACCGGCCCACGCTTTTTTACGAAATCATCCAGCGCAAAGGCAGCCGCAGCTTTGGCAAGGGCAACTTCAAGGCGCTGTTTGAGGCCATCGAGCGCGAACAGCAGCTCCGCGGAAATTTGTAATGTCCGGACGAGGGTCGAGTTTCGAAGGGGGCACATCCTTGCGGGCTCTGAAAAAACTCGGCGTCATGTGGCCTTGTATCAGGGCACGAGTTTACTCGTGCCGATGGAGCCATAAAAACGGGGCGAGCTTTAGCCCCTGAGGGATGGTCTAAGGTTTCACTGATTCTTTGCGGAGTCCTTCGATTTAGGAGCAATCATGCAGACCGCAACCTTCTCCGCCGCCGCGCCCTATATTATCGAGCAGGACTACGCCGCCTACACCGGTGAGCAACACGCCATCTGGGCCGAACTGGTTGGCCGCGCTCTGCCTGAGCTTGAAAAGCATGCCGCGCGCGAATATCTCGACGGCTTTGAAATCATCGGCCTTGAGCGCGACCGCCTGCCCAACCTCGCCGCCATCAGCGCGCGCCTCGGCCCGCGCACCGGCTGGAGTTCAACGCCCGTCAGCGGATTTCTTCCCGCGCCTGCGTTTTTTGAGATGCTCTCCATGCGCTGCTTTCCCACCACCACCTGGCTGCGCAGCCGCGAGTCGCTCGAGTACACTCCCGAGCCCGACATCTTTCACGACGTCTTCGGCCACGTGCCCATGCACGCGCACAAAGTCTTCGCGCGATTTCCTTGAGCACTACGGCCGCGTTTGCGCCGCAAAAGACGACTCCGCCGCAATTGAAAAACTCGGCCGCCTCTTCTGGTACACCGTCGAGTTCGGCGTCATCCGTCAGAACGATGAAATCAAGGTCTACGGCAGCGGCCTCATCAGCTCGCATGGCGAATGCATGAACGTCATCGGCGGCAACTGCGCTATCCACGACTTCAAACTGGACGAAGTCTTGAACACGCCCGTAAAAGTTGACGAACTGCACAAGCTGCTTTTCGCCGTATCAAGTTTCGATCAGATCTTCGACGCCATGCAGGAAGCCGAACGCCGCGCCATGCAAGGCCGCCTTTAGCTGAGGTGCAAATATGACCATGGAAATCGCCTATCAATCCGGATTCGGCAACGAGTTCGCCACTGAAGCAGTCGCGGGAGCTCTGCCTGCGGGACAGAATGCGCCGCAGCTTCATCCTCTCGGTCTTTACACCGAGCAGTTCAGCGGCACGCCCTTCACCGCTCCGCGCGCCGTCAACCGTCGCACCTGGACCTATCGCATCCGCCCCTCGGTCACGCACCGCCCGTACGAAGAAGGTCCCCTCGGCCTCATCCGCAGCGGACCATTCAACGAAACGCCCACTACGCCCAACCAATTGCGCTGGGATCCCCTGCCGATTCCTGAAAAAGAAACCGACTTTATCGACGGCCTGGTGACGCTGGGCGGCAACGGCGACCCCGCCATGCAGACCGGCGTCGCCATTCACCTCTACGGCATCAATGCCTCAATGCAAGATCGCTTCTTCTCCAACGCCGACGGCGAAATGCTGATCGTCCTTCAGCTTGGCGCGCTTCGCTTTCACACTGAGCTCGGCATCATCGACGCAGCTCCAGGCGAAATCTGCGTGATTCCCCGCGGAGTCAAATTCCGCGTCGAGCTCATCGACAGCCAGGCTCGCGGCTACATCTGCGAGAACTACGGTCTCTCGTTCCGTCTGCCCGAACTCGGCCCCATCGGCGCCAACGGCCTGGCCAACGCACGCGACTTCAAGACCCCTGTCGCAGCATTCGAAGATCGCGACGGCGAGTTCCACATCTTCACCAAGTTCCTTGGCCGGATGTGGCGCGCAGCAATCGATCACTCACCGCTCGATGTTGTCGCCTGGCACGGCAACTATGCGCCGTACAAATACGACCTCTCGCTCTTCAATTGCATCAACACCGTCTCCTTCGACCACCCCGATCCTTCGATTTACACCGTGCTCAGCGCGCCCTCCAACGTCCCCGGCACCGCCAACTGCGACTTCGCTATCTTTCCTCCGCGATGGATGGTGGCCGAGCACAGTTTCCGCCCGCCGTGGTTCCATCGCAACCTGATGAACGAGTTCATGGGCCTGGTCTTCGGCGCGTACGATGCCAAGGCCGAGGGATTTGTACCGGGCGGCGCAAGCCTGCACAACTGCATGGCCGGCCACGGCCCCGATGCAGATACTTTCGAGCGCGCATCCAATGCCGAGCTCAAGCCGCAGTATCTCGACAACACGCTGGCCTTCATGTTTGAGACTCAGTTAGCCATCCGGCCCACCGAGTTCGCAATGAACGCGCGCATCCTGCAACATGAATACTTCGAGTGTTGGCAGGGATTGAAGAAGCGTTTCGCACACAACGAATCGAGTGCAGAGTTGGCGAAGCGTTGATCGAACGGAGGGAGCAGAGGCCTTTAGGCCTCTGAATGGCAGCGAAAGGGAGTTTGGGCTTTAGCCCCGGAGAGAAATGAAGGCAAGTCATATCCCAGCCAACACGCCGCACTCGGAGGCCCATCGATGCCTCTGACCAGTTGGATCGCAACGGCAAACGATCCTGCCATCGACTTTCCCATTCAGAACCTTCCCTACGGTGTCTTTCTCCACGCTGACCGTCAGCACATCGGCGTCGCCATCGGCGATCAGATCCTCGACCTCAATGCCTGTGTCCACGCCGGCCTGCTCTCCATTCTCTCGCCGGATCTCTTCGCCGCATGCACCGCTGAGTGGCTCAATCCCGCTCATGGCGCTCGGGCGCGACGCGTGGGCGGAGTTGCGCGACCATCTCACTTCCCTTCTCCGCGCCGACGCGGAGATCTCTATCCGCGAACGTGCTCGAGCTGTGCCTCGTCCCCATGCGCGACGCGGCAATGCAACTTCCCGCTCAAATCGGCGACTACACTGATTTCTACGCATCCATCCACCACGCGCGCCGAGTGGGCACATTGCTCAGGCCAGACAATCCTCTGCTTCCCAACTACAAGCACATCCCCATCGCCTATCACGGCCGCGCCTCTTCGATCGTTGCCAGCGGAACCGAAATTCGCCGCCCGCACGGCCAAACTAAATCGCCCTCCGGCACGCCCGGCTTTGGCCCTTCATGCGCGCTCGACTTCGAGCTCGAAGTAGGCTTCTTCATCGGCGCGGGCAACACACTCGGCAGTCCGATCCCCATTGCCCAGGCCGAGCAGCACATCTTCGGCCTCTGCCTGGTCAACGACTGGTCGGCCCGCGATCTGCAAGCGTGGGAGTATCAACCGCTCGGTCCGTTCCTTGCCAAGAGTTTCGCTACCACCATCTCCTGCTGGGTTGTGCCTCTCGCGGCGCTCGCGCCGTATCGCGCGCCTGTTCAGGACGCGCGAACTCGGCGATCCCGAGCCCCTCCCCTATCTGCGCCCCCCTTCAATGCAATGCGGCGCTATCGATCTCAATCTCGAAGTTGATCTTCAGTCGAAACTCATGCGATTGACCGGGGCCGCCGGAATGCGCCTCAGCACCGGCAACCTGCGCCATCTCTACTGGACACCCGCGCAGATGCTCGCGCACCACACCAGTAACGGCTGCAACATGCGGCCGGGGGACCTGTTCGCAACCGGCACCGTTTCGGGTCCCGAGGAGGGCTCAGAAGGCTGCCTGCTTGAGAAACGGCACAGCCACGAGCCCATCTGCCTCCCGAGCGGCGAGTTGCGCACTTTTCTTGAAGATGGTGATCTCATTACGCTTCGCGGCTCTTGCCACAAGCAGGGTTTGCCCCGTATCGGCTTTGGGGAGTGCACAGGAAAGATTGTGGCTGCCAGCGATGAATCGCAGCCCTGAAACGAAGTTTTGCTTTGAGTGTCGCAATCACCTCGCGCGCGGATGCGTCGAGTGATCGTCTGGATCGTTCACGGGGGCTGAAGACAGCCCCCGGACCAAAACTTCGCCGCTAATCCAGCGCAAAGTCTACGTTGATGGTTGTTTCAACTTCCGTCGGCTGATTATCGAGCATATATGGCTTGTAAACCCAGTTCCGCACGGCGGCAATGGCAGCCTGCTGCAACATGGGCGGCCCGCTCATTACGTGTATATTCACGATCGATCCGGCCTTCGAAATGGTTGCGCCCAAAACCACCCTGCCCGAAACACGCGCTGTCCTGGCGAAGGCGGGATATATCGGCGCGGTCTTGCGAATCAGCAACCCACCCGCGACGCCAGCTGAAATGGCCACTGTCGAATGATTGATCTTGAGCTTGGACTGATCGTTGAAGGCGGTGCCAATCCCGCCGCTACCGCCCATTCTCTCCAAGTCGGCAACATGAAAGCCGGCTGGAGGCGGCGCTTCATCCGGGGCCTTGTTGACTGCGCCTTGCGGGATTTGCCTCGGCGCATTCAATTGATCGTTCATCATTTGCGATTGCACCGGGGTCGCAGTTGCAACGTTAGCTTCGCTCGAATTCTGTTGTGTCGAGTAGGTCTGCTGGATGCCGGCATTTCCAGGCACCTTTGCACCCGGCACTACGGACGGCGACGGTTTCTGCGAATCCGTCCCCTGCAAATTTGAGTCCGATGTTACTGGCGCCGCGGCAGGTTTGGGCGCATTGGCGCGATTTCCGCGTGCGACCATCGGAATTACAATGGCGAGCAGCACTGCGACTGAGCCTAAAGAGATGGCCCCAATCAAGCGCCACTTCTTCTTTTTCTCCCCGTCGGGATTCTCCTCCTCCGATTCGAAGTTCCCCGACCGGAACAACTGGAAAAGCTCTTGATCGGCCTCACGCAATTTGGCTTGTGAGGACGGTGGAGGCGGCGGTGTCAGAGGGACTGCGGCAATCCCTGAGCTCGGGGCGGCAGTCAACCGGGAACTCGCCGAATTGTTCGCCTCACGCCGGCGCCCCGAGTGTTCCTCGAAAGGTTCAGGACTTATTTCCCTGAGCCGCTTCAGAAACGCGTCAACCTCCAGTTCGGCCTCCGATGCCTTCCGTGGCGGCACGGTCTTGGCATTCTTGGCGGCTGGCGGCGGGATGGTTGGCTCAGCGGCTTGATGGCGCTCCGGGGCAACAAACAGATGGCCATTTGCCGAGTGTCCGTTTGAATCCGCATGCACGGCAGCTGAAGAAGACTGTTCGTCCCACTCGCTGAAATCCTCCGGAAGTGTCTCAGGAGGTGTATCCGGGACTACTCGCTTAAACGATGCCATTGGCCATCTTCTCCTCTCTCGTAAATTGAACCCTTATAAAGGCGAGTCTCTCTTTGAGGCCGCTCCTCAATTTGAGTGGACTCGCTTTGCTTCAATTCGCGTTCCCAGTCTGCGGCGACAAAACGCTCCGCCGGAACTGCGGGCGCGATTGGCGCCTTGGCGGGCGCCGATGGCTGTGACGCCGTCGGCTGTGAACCAACTCGTGGCGATCTTTCAACAAACAGCGTAACCGAGGCCTGCGCCTCTTCGAACCATTCTGTATCCGCCGGCATAAAACTGACTGAGAGCGTGTATTGGCCCGGCGCGAGCACGCAGCCTGCCGCGGGACTGTAGACAAATGTGCCTGGCACGGTCGCCACGGCGTTCAGTTGAGCTGAGTCCAATTGAGTTCCGTAAGGAATCGGAGCCGGATTCGGCCAGGTGACTATTGTGGGCGAAATCTCGCTTACCTCCAGCGTAACGGTGGCCTCAACCGTTGTGTAGTTGAAGGAGTCGGCCGGAGTGAAAATCGCCGAAAGCGTGTGCATTCCAGGAGACAGCACTTCGCCAAGGTGAGGGGTATACGAGAAAGTTCCTGGTACGGTGGCCCTTGCGTTCAGTTGACCTTTGCTCAGCGCGGTTCCGTAGCGGATTCGTGCCGGCGCCGGCCACGAGATCGACGGCGTCGACTTTGCGACCACCAATGAAGCCGAAGCCGATGTATGCAGGTAGTCCGACGATTCGTCCGGCGTATAGGTCACTGAGAGCGTATGCTCTCCGGCTGCGAGCAATGCGCCCAGGCCGGGAGTGTAGGCTAACGTCCCTGGCGCCGACGCCTTGGCATTCAACTGGTAACTGCTCAAGCGGACACCGTAGGTGATCGGGTCGGGCGCCGGCCAGGTGATCTCCGGGGTTGCACTCACTACCGTAATCTGTACCGCGGCATCCGCGCACGTGTAGTTCGCTTCGTCGCTTGGTGTGAAACTGACGTGCAGAGTGTGCCGGCCCTCCTCGAGAACCAGACCGGCCGAAGGACGGTAAACGAACGTTCCCGGTACTGAAGCCATGGCATTCAGCTGGGTTTCGCTCAGCGCGTGACCTGACAGCAAAATCTCCGGCTCCGGCCACGTGATGGTTGGCATCGTCTTCAAGACCGAGATAGGAACCGAGGTTTGCACCACATTGCCGTCGGTGGCGTGTTCGGCCGTGAAGGTAACCCAAATTGAGTGTGTGCCTGCGGAAAGCAAGTACCCCGGGGAAGGCGTATATACAAAGTTTCCGGGGACCAAAGCCGTGGCATTCAGTTGGGCTTCTCCAAGCGGCGTACCGTAAACAATTGGATCGGGCGACGGCCATTGCACAGTCTGCCGCTGTCCAGAATTTGCTTGCGCCGGGTTGAGCAGGCCAAGGGGCCTATCGTCCATGAGCTTCTTCTCCGTCTGAGTTTTGTAACTTCTCGAACTGAAACCTCTCTTCTTTTCCTCAGGAACCGCGCGGCCGGTGATTGAGCCGGCCATCTCCAGAATCATTCGTGAAATCGCCGAATCCGATTCGGCAAAAGCTGAAGTCGTGTTCTGCATCTCGCGAGCGGCGGCATAGTCGTCAGGGAGCTTCCATCTGACACGTCTCCCAATCGCCTTATTGATCACTTCTTCGGTTACGCCCAGAGCGCTTGACCCGTACCGGTTGACGATGACCTCCAGCGTGGGACAGTCGTCTGCGAAGAATCGTGAAATGATGCGATTCGAGTTGCGCAGTTCCGAGATGCCTGCCTGGGTGACCAGAAAGATCGTATCGGCCTCTTTGAAAAGGCTCGTTTCCATCAAATCGATCCTCGATCCCGCATCAACCAGAACGTTGTCGAATTCCTGCCGTGCAACCGAAATCAGCTTGTCGATTGACTCGTTTGTCGCCTCGACTTCGGGAACTTTGCCCGGAGCCGCGAGCAGCGATAAACCCGACTGATGCTTAACCAGCAGTTGGCGCAGGAAGCCCGCCTCCATGCGCTCCATGTTCACCAGGGCGTCGTCGGTCGAATATTCTGCTGCGATCCCCAGATTCAGCGCGGCATCTCCCACCGGTAGTGCGAGATCGATCAACAACGTGCTTTCGCTCGTATCCTGCGCCAGCGCGATGGAAAGACTGCTCGCAATCGTCGTCACCCCGGAGCCGCCCTTTGCGCCAAGAACCACCAGCAGCCTTCCTGGCTTTGTCCGCCGGGCTCCGCCTTTGGGATGAAGAGCGGAAGAGGCCCGTACCAGGGCCTCTGCAATCGCGTGCTCTTCGAACGGCGCGGTCAGATACTCCCGGGCGCCTGCGCGCAGGCAGCGCACCACTCTGTCCGGATCGGAGTTCGCCGAGTACACCATTACGGTTACAGCGTCCTTCAAACTGATACTGTCGACCAGATCGAGCGCGAATTCCGTGTCGCTGTCCAAGTCAATAATGATCACGTCGAAAACTTGCTCAAGCACTCTCGGTATGTCATCGAGCGACGTGGGGTAGGAAGAAAACTCGCGCACATTCGTCCCATGAAACTTGGCAAGCGCATCGGCCAGCATCCAACGTTGTCCTTCGTTGGGACCGATCAGCGCGATCGACAAGCCGCCGCTTTCGATCGAATCGGAACTCTCCGCGCTTCGATTTGGCAATATGTTGGGATCCACGGCTTAATTCCCTCGGCGACTTCCAATTTCCAGGCCGGCTCATCTCAACTCGGCCGGCCAAACCGAAATCACGTACAACTGCTTCTTCCACTGCAATTTACAGACGCGAAACAACCCCGAAGATCCGGGAATCTACAAGGGGGAAAAACAAACTCTTGCCCCGCAATTCCCTCAAGTAAGACAACACACTCCCAAAACTTCTTGCATACGGCATACCCGCATGAAAGGTTCTTTCTTGTGTGAAGATTACGCCGCCATTTTAATGGTTATAACGTCGATGTGACTCAATGTAAACTAGGTACTGTATTTATACGTTACCAAAGTTTTTCAACAATTCGCAAATATTCTCTATTTCGCTTTTTCATCCCTCTCCCAGAGACCCCAAAATGAATTCGGCGTCCTGACCTCGTCCCGCGTGCCTCCACTTTCCTATCGGGTGCTCGGCCTGCCCGCAGTGACTTCGGTGAGATCGCAGTTACCAGGGTTACCGCGCCGGATATGCAAGCCGGCTATAGGCTTTTCGGCGTAACATTGCGCTGTACGCCCCCGAGCGCATCACACCTATTGGCGAATACAAACCAGCGATTGTCCCCGGCATGTCAGAAAACCTTACTCTCGATAACCGGCTGCGCTCGAGCCTCGACGCCGGTTCAGCGCGCGCCAAAGCAAACCGCGCCGCCCTTGATTCGCTGCTCTCTGAGCTTCGCGCCACCGAAGACACCATCCGCCAGGGCGGCGGTGCAAAGGCTGCCGAGGCCCAGCACTCCAAAGGCCGCCTCACCGTCCGCGAGCGCCTCAACTTACTGCTCGACCCAGGCACTGAGTTCCTGGAGCTCGGCTTATGGGCCGCGCACGGAATGTATCACCGAATACGGTGGCGCGCCCGCTGCGGGCGTCGTTACCGGCCTCGGCCGCGTCTCCGGCCGCCTGTGCATGATCATCGCCAACGACGCCACCGTGAAAGCCGGCGCATTCTTCCCCATGACCGCCAAAAAGGTTCTGCGCGCGCAGACCATCGCCATCGAAAACCGCATTCCCACGCTCTACCTGGTCGACTCCTCCGGCGTCTTCCTTCCCCTGCAGGAAGACGTCTTCCCCGACACCGACGACTTCGGCCGCATCTTCCGCAACAACGCCGTCATGAGCGCCATGGGCATTCCCCAGATCACCGCCATCATGGGCATGTGCGTTGCCGGCGGCGCTTATCTGCCCGTCATGACTGACACCGTGCTCATGACCGAAGGCTCCGGCCTCTTCCTCGCCGGCCCTTCGCTGGTGCAGGCCGCCATCGGCCAGAAGACCGACCCCGAAGAACTCGGCGGCGCAGCCATGCACGCTGAAATCTCCGGCACCGTCGACTTCAAGGAGCCCAACGACCACCTCTGCATCGCCCGCCTCCGTTCGCTGGTTGAAAAAATGGGCGAGCGCACGCCTGCCCGCCGAACTCTTCCGCCGACGCCGGTTTCGATGCCCGCTACCGACGCGCCCCGTTACCCCGCCGAAGATCTCTACGGCCTGCTCAACCCCGCGCCCGGCGCAAGCAATGTCTACGACATGCGCGAAGTGATCGCGCGCATCGCCGACCGCAGCGAGTTCGACGAGTACAAGGCCGACTTCGGCCGCACCGTGCTCTGCGGCTACGCATGGATCGGCGGCCACGCCGTCGGCATCGTCGCCAACCAGAAAACCAACCAGATGCAGACCGTCGCCATGGGCCCAGCACGCCGGCGCAAAGCGCATCGAAGTCGGCGGCGTCATCTATACCGAAGGCGCGCAAAAGGCCGCCCGCTTCATCATGGACTGCAATCAGAATCTCGTCCCCCTCATCTTTCTCCACGACGTGAACGGCTTCATGGTGGGCAAAGACGCGGAGTGGTCCGGCATCATCCGCGCCGGCGCAAAAATGGTCTCCGCCGTCAGCACCAGCGTCGTTCCCAAAATCACCGTCATCGTCGGCGGCAGCTTTGGCGCGGGCCACTACGCCATGTGCGGCAAGGCCTACGATCCGCGCTTCCTCTTCGCGTGGCCCACGGCGCGCTACGCCGTCATGAGCGGCGCATCGGCCGCAACCACACTCGCCGAGGTCCGCGCCAAACAAATGGAGCGCGGCGGCAAGAATCTTTCCGACGCTGAGAAGGCCGCCATTCACGATGAGATTCGCGCCGACTACGATGCCCAGGCCGATCCGCGCTACGGCGCAGCCCGTCTTTGGATCGACGCCATCATCGACCCGGCAAAGACTCGCGAAGTGCTGATCGCAGCCCTCGAAGCCTGCGCGCT
Source organism: uncultured Acidobacteriaceae bacterium (assembly GCA_963836635.1). Lineage (GTDB taxonomy): Bacteria > Acidobacteriota > Terriglobia > Terriglobales > Acidobacteriaceae > Telmatobacter. The sequence continues at coordinate 17,049 of CAWILB010000028.1, forward strand.
CAACCCCGAAGTGCCGAAATTCAACCCCGGAGTCCTGCAAACATGACGCACGACGTAGCGCCGCGCTCCAGCGCGGTTGTACCGCCGGTCTCCAGACCCGCGCCATACCTTAACCAACAAGGCGATTCGAATTCCCCACAGAGGAGCCTGCTAATGCACAACCACCCTCGAACCGACGCAAAGCCTCTACCCATTCGTACTGACTGAGGAGCAGGAACACCTGCGCCGCGAGATTCGCGAGTTCGCCGCGCGCGAAATCGCTCCCAACGTCATCCGCATGGGACGAAGCCTCCGAATTCCCTCTCGCGGTCATCAAGAAACTCGGCGCCATGGGCCTGCTCGGCGTCATCATTCCCGCCGAGTACGGAGGCGCAGGCCTCGGCTACGTCGACTACGCCCTGGCCATCGAGGAGCTCTCCGCCGTCGATGGCTCCATCGGCCTCACCATCGCCGCGCACAACTCACTCGGCACCAATCACATCTTCCTCGCCGGCAACGAAGCGCAGAAGCGCAAGTACATCCCTCTGCTCGCCGGCGGCGAGTGGCTGGCCGCCTGGGGACTCACTGAGCCCGGCTCCGGCTCCGACGCCAGCAGCGCCCGCACCACCGCGGTCAAGAAAGGTGACCGCTATATTCTCAACGGCAACAAGACCTTCATCACCAATGGCCACTATGCCGACGTTGCGGTCGTCATCGCCGTCACCGACAAGACGCAAGGGCACGCACGGCCTCTCCGCCTTCATCGTTGAAAAAGGCACAAAGGGATTTCGCTCCGGCAAAAAAGAAAACAAGCTCGGCCTGCGCGCCAGCGATACCAGCGAGCTCATCTTCGAAGATTGCGAGATCCCCGCGGAAAACCTTCTCGGCAAAGAGGGCGAAGGCTTCATCGACGCCATGCGCGTACTCGATGGCGGCAGAATCTCAATCGCCGCGCTCGCTCTGGGCATCGGCCGCGGCGCGCTCGATGCGGCACTCAACTACGTTAAACAGCGCCGCCAATTCGGCAAGGCCATCGCCGAGTTTCAGGGAATCCAATGGAAACTCGCAGACATGGCAACCGAGCTGGATGCTGCCCGCCTGCTTACCCAACGCGCCGCCGTGCTCAAAGACGCCGGCCGCAAAGTTACGCGCGAGTCATCCATGGCCAAGCTCTTCTCGAGTGAAGTGGCCGTGCGAATCTGTGACGAAGCCGTCCAACTCTTCGGCGGTTACGGCTTCATAAAAGACTACCCCGTGGAAAAGTTCTATCGCGACGTCAAGCTCTGCACCATCGGCGAAGGCACCAGTGAGATTCAACGCATGGTCATCGCGCGAGAGATACTAAAAGTGCATCCGTCGAGAGGGTAGAGGTACGTCAGGATTTTACAGGCCGCGGAATTACCCAATCGAAAGGCACGAAGTGTCAGGGCACGACTTTAGTCGTGCCGATAACGCTTTTAGGAAGATTGGGCTTTAGCCCCTGAGGGACACTTTTGGAAGGTCTGAATCTTGTTTATGAAACGCCTTCTGGTCGATTGCGCCATTCATTCCCAAAACGTCGCGCTGGTTCGCGCATCGCCCGCGAAGAGGGCAAAAGATGGTAGCCCCAGGCGCAAGCCTGGGGATAAGGATCACAATTCGCATCGCCAGCCCGCGAAGCGGGCGTAAGAATACAACGTAAACATGAACGACCCCGTCACCATCATCGAATGCCCCCGCGACGCCTGGCAGGGCCTGTCCGCAATCATCCCTGCCGAAACGAAGGCCTCATATCTGCGCCAACTCATCCATGCCGGCTTTACGCACATTGACGCGGTCAGCTTCGTCTCTCCGTCCGCCGTCCCCCAAATGGCCGACTCCGAGCGCGTTCTCGAGCTTCTCCAGCCTCGGGCCGGCGTCGAAATCATCGCCATCGTGGTAAATGAGAAAGGCGCGGAGCGCGCCATCGCGACCCGCGCCGTTTCAACATTAGGCTTCCCTTTTTCCATATCCCCAGAATTCCTTCGTCGCAACCAAAACCAAACGCGCGACGAATCCATCACAACTCTCCGCACTGTCGCCTCATTCGCTCGCAACTCCGGCCTCGGCTTTGTTGCTTATCTCTCCATGGCCTTCGGAAATCCTTACGGCGAACCATGGAATATCGAAGCCGCGACCAACGCCTGCCAATCTCTCGTCGATTCCGGCGTCAAACAGATCTCGCTCGCCGACACCATTGGCTGCGCCACACCAGGCCAAATCTCAAGTCTTCTTGCATCTGTTCTCCCGGCTACGCGAGGCATCGAGATCGGCGTGCATCTCCACGCACGGCATGACCAAGCCCCCGCGCTCGTACGCGCCGCATTCACTTCCGGATGCCGCCGCTTCGACTCGGCCATCGGCGGCCTCGGCGGCTGTCCCTTCGCGCAGGACGAGCTTGTCGGCAACCTTCCCACCGAAGTACTTCTTACCACGCTCGCTGACTGCGGCGCTCAGCTTCCCGAGCTTGCTCTCGACGATCAACTCATCGCAAACAGCAACCGCATTGCCACCGGCGCAACCCTCGTCCCGGAGGGACGAGTCGAAAATAGCCCAGGGTGAACCCTGACCCTGAGCAAAGTCGAGGGGGAAGGGGAAACCCTGGGATTGCCGCATGTTTAAATGCGGCCGCCCCGTAGGGCCGGCGCGAAACCGCCAACCTTTGTTGCCGAATTACGGAGGTTGCCCCATCCTCCTGAGCGAAGCGGAGCGCAGTCGAAGGACATGCTTCTTGATTTCGTTCGCGAGAAGAGTGGGAAAGCTCAAAATCTTAAGGCTTGGGACTTAAAATTCATCTCGGACCCATCGAGGAGGCGCGCACTGGACTACAGCACCATCATCGTCACTGACTCCGGCCCCATTCGCACCATTACCCTCAATCGCCCGGCGCGCCGCAACGCCATGACGCCCGAGATGCAGAAAGAGCTAATCGAGGCCTTCGAAGAAACAGCCTCAAGCTCCGCTCGCATAGTCACCCTTACCGGCGCAGGCGAATCGTTCTGCTCTGGTCTCGACCTGGAAGAACTACGCGAAATGCGGAACGCCACCAGCAACGACTATCGCATTGAGGCCGAGCGCGTCGCCCGCCTTTTCCTCTCGCTCCACGATCTGCCCATGCCGACCATCGCCGCCGTGCGCGGGCCTGCCATCGCCGGCGGCTGCGGCCTCGCACTCATCTGTGACTTCACCCTCGCCACTCCCGACGCATCCTTCGGCTTTACTGAGGTGCGCATCGGCTTCGTGCCCGCCCTGGTCTCGGCCTTTCTCGCGCTCCACGTTGCCGAAAAACTCAGCCGCGAGCTTTTGCTCACCGGCCGCATCGTCTTTGCCGAAGAAGCATTCCTCATGGGCCTCGTCACCAGCGTCATCCCCGAGGCCGAGTTCGATGCCCGCGTCAAAACTCTTACCGGCACTTTGCTCGCCAACAGCCCGCAATCGCTCGCCATCACCAAGCAGCTCCTCAATGATCGCCTTAGGCCACATCTCGACGAGGCGATCCTCTCGGCCATCGCCGCGTACACCGAGGCGCGCGGCAGTTCCGACCTCCGCGAAGGCCTCGCGGCATTCTTTGAGAAGCGCAAGCCCAATTGGGAGAAACGCCTTCGCCGCAGCACGCAGCGCCGCAAGCCAAACTAGCGTTCTGCGTAACTTGGTCGGAAAGCTATCGCTTCGGCATTAACCTAGCCCGCGTAGCGGGCATAAGACGGTAGCCCCAGGCGCGAGCCTGGGGAGAAGCAAGGACGTAAGCGTGCATAGCCCCCTTAAGGGGGCGTAAGAACAGGACGTCAGTTTGTCCGACTGCAAAAATGGGGTGCGATTCCGCCCATGCTCTCATGAGATTCCCGCCCGCAAACAATCAATGCCCATCTTCTTCGCCGGCCGCAACCTTCATCTCGCGCCAGGAACGCCCCCCTCGACATCCAATCGACCCCATCTGATATAGCTATCCAAACGGCCTCAAACACCCGCAAGAGGATTCATGCAGTCGGCATCGTCATCTCACGCCTCGCAAAAAGCCGCCCCGCCTCACATTCCAGCCGGTTCACTCATCTTCTTCGCCGCCGCAACTATCGCCGTTGTTGCCGCAATCGCGTGGCTGCTGGCAACCAATCATGCCGGCGCAAAGTGGTCGCAGGGCTACAACCCCATCGGAACCTGGCAGCTTTCCACCTTCATCGCCGCGCTGCCCATCCTTGTGCTTCTCGGCGCCATGGCCATCCTCCGCGTTAAGGCTCACATTGCCGCCATCGCCGGCCTCGTCACAGCGCTTATGGTCGCAACCACCGTCTTCCACATGCCCACGCGCCTGGCCTTCACCGCCGCCGGCTATGGCGCGGGTTACGGCGTCTTCCCTATCTGCTGGATCGTTCTTCCCGTCATCTTTCTCTACGACCTCACCGTCAAGACCGGCCAGTTCGTCACCCTGCAGGAAAGCCTCGCCAACATTACTCGCGACAGCCGCCTGCAACTCATCCTCATCGCCTTCGCGCTCGGCGCGTTCTTTGAAGGCACCTGCGGATTCGGCACGCCCGTCGCCGTCTGCGGGGCCCTCCTCATCAGTCTCGGCTTCCGCCCGCTCCAGGCCGCAGCCCTCACGCTTCTGGCCAACACTGTCCCGGTCGCATTCGGTGGTCTCGGCATCCCCATCGTGGCCCTCCACGGAGTCACCGGCCTCGACACATTCGCCCTCTCCAAAACCATTGCCACCCTTCTCTTTCCATTTTGCTTACTCGTCCCCTTCTGGCTTATCTGCGCCTACGCGGGCTTCAAGGCCATGCTCGAAGTGTGGCCGGCAGCGCTTATCGCCGGACTCACTTTCGCCACCGTGCAATGCCTCGTCGCATTTTTCAGCGGCCCCTCGCTTGCTGACATCGCCGCCTCCACCGCAACCATCGTCGCGCTCGTCGTCTTTCTCCGCTTCTGGAAGCCCCGCCGCATCCTCAACGCCACCGGCGACGACATCACCGCGCTCAGCCACCAGCGCTTCGAACACGCCCCCCGCCGCATCTTTCATGCCTGGCTTCCATGGCTGGTGCTCAGCGTCTTCGTCTTCGCCTGGGGCATTCCGCAGCTCTCCTCGTGGATGGACGCGCACACCACCATCAAGCTCGCCGTCCCCGGACTTAACCAGCTCATCCAGCGCGTGCCTCCCGTGGTTCCCAAACCCACCATTGAGCCAGCCATCTTCACACTCAACTGGCTTACCGCGACGGGAACCTGCATCCTCGCCGCCGCCATCCTCGCCGGCCTGCTCATGGGCCTTGGGCCCCGGTCCCTCGCCTCAGCCTTTCTCCGAACACTCATCAACATCCGCTTCACCATGGTCACCATCGCCGCCATGCTCGCCATCGGATACATCACCCGCTACTGCGGCCTCGACGCCACGCTCGGCCTCGCCTTCGCCCGCACCGGCTCCCTCTATCCCTTCTTCGGATCCCTCGTGGGCTGGCTCGGCACCGCCAGCACCGGCTCTGACACATCTTCCAACGTCCTCTTCGGAAGCCTGCAAACCATGACCGCCAACCAGCTCCACATCTCGCCCGTACTCATGGCCTCGGCCAACACCTCGGGAGGCGTCATGGGCAAGATGATCGCCGCGCCCAGCATCGTCGTTGCCAGCACAGCCACCCAGACCTACGGTCAGGAAGGCGCTATTCTCCGCAGAGTCTTTCTACACAGCCTTGCGTTCGCCTGTCTCGTTGGCGCAGTTGTCTACCTCATGGCCTATGTGCAGCCTTTCACGCATCTAGTAGCGCAGTAGCGCCGGGCTCCAGCCCGGGGTCCCCAACGAATAATTTGTATTTGTTGGGGTGGTAGCCCGGCTATATCGCCGATCTCCAGATCGGCTGTAGCGTGGGCGTCCACGCCCACGCTTGGTCAAGCCCCCAAATGTTAGGATCGTCTCCGTCAGATCCGGCGCTGCCAATCCGCCGCATATCGCACTTTTCGGAGTCCCTCTCATGCCCATCACCGACCTGCTGCGCCGCGACTTCCTCCGCGTCTCGAGCCTCGGAATCGCCGGCGCGTTTCCGACCCTCGCCGCCACAGCCGCCAGCCCTGCCACAAATCCCGTCCAAAACTCCGCCTCGATGCCTTGGGTCATCGTCCGCGCTTGCGGCGCATTGGGCGACGGCAAGACAGTCGACACCGCGGCCATCAACAACGCCATTGACGATGCCGCAGCCTTCGGTGGTGGGCTTGTGCTCTTCCCCGCGGGCACCTATCTCACCTTCTCAATCCACCTCAAGAGCAACGTCCATCTCCACCTCGAGCAGGGCGCCACTATTCTCGCGGCCGAGTCGCCCAGGCCGGGCGAGGCTACCGGCTACAACGGCGGCACTTATGATGCCGCCGAGCCCAAAACCGCCTGGGACCCCTATCAGGACTACGGCCACAACCACTGGCACAACTCGCTCATCTGGGGCGAAGACCTGCACGACGTCTCCATCACCGGCCCGGGACTCATCTACGGCAAGGGCCTCAGCTTCGGCGGCAGCGGCGCCAACGAAAACGCTCGCGGCGATTACCCCATCTACCATCGCCGAGCAGCCCGGCGTCGGCAACAAGGCCATCGCCCTCAAGAACTGCCGCAATGTCCTGCTGCGCGACTTCAGCGTCCTCAAGGGCGGCCATTTCGCGCTGCTCGCCACCGGCGTCGACAACCTCACCATCGACAACCTCACCGTCGACACCGACCGCGACGGCATCGACATCGACTGCTGCCAGAACGTGCGCGTCTCCAACTGCACCGTCAACTCGCCCTGGGACGACGCCATCGTGCCCAAGTCGAGCTACGCACTCGGCTACGCGCGCGTCACGCGCAACGTCACCATCTCCAACTGTTATGTCGCGGGCTGCTACCAGCTCGGCACGGTGCTCGACGGCACCTTCAAGCGCTTCCCCGCCGGCAAGCGCCCTTACGGCACCGGCCGCATCAAGTTCGGCACCGAGTCCAACGGCGGATTCAGCAACATCGCCGTCTCCAACTGCATCTTCGAGGGCTGCCAGGGCTACGCGCTCGAAACCGTTGACGGCGCATTGCTCGAGGACATCTCCATCACCAACACCACCATGCGCGAGCTCGGCTGCGGCCCGCTCTTCCTGCGTCTCGGCGCGCGGCTGCGCGGGCCAAAGGAGACAACCAAGGTAGGAACTTTCAAGCGCGTGCTTATCTCGAACCTCGTCTGCCACAACGCTCCGGTAAATCAGGCGTCGATCATCAGCGGCATCCCAGGCCACGCCATCGAAGACCTCAAGCTCTCCAACATCTATGTCGAAACCGTTGGCGGCGGAACTGCCGATCAGGCCAGGATCAATGTGCCCGAGCTCATCGACGGCTATCCCGAGCCAGGCAGCTTTGGCATCACGCCTTCTTCGGGATTCTTCTTGCGCCACGTGCGCAATCTTGAGATGAGCCACGTTGAAGTAGCCAACGCCGCGCCCGACGCTCGGCCAGCGTTTTACATGCAGGATGTGGAGCGCGCCGACTTCTTCGCCATCACCGCGCCGCGCATTCCAGCCCTCGAATCGCACGGAGCCTTCTCCCTCCACGACGTCCGCGATCTGCGCATAGGCTGGAGCCGCGCCGCTGCGGATGTGGTGCTGGCGAGTGGGGATGGAAAGACAGTGTAGCGCCGGGCTCCAGCCCGGTTGTCCCGTGGGTCTCCAGACCCGCTGCTGGGGGAAACTGTGTGAATCTGCACGCGATCTGTGTGGTTCTGCACGAGATCTGTTTGGATCTGCACGGATTCTTTGTCGCTTTTGTACCCCTTCGCGATGCAAATTGTTGATTCTGTTTGGAGCGGATTCATTTTTGCACGGCTTCTGTGAGGAATTGAAGAAAATCAGAATTAACCTCAGACTCGCGGGATGGGTCGGTTTTGGGGATTGGGTTCTTCGCGGATTCGGCTGCAAACTTATCTTGGGCGAGTGCCAGCCGCCTTGCGCGAGCGATGCGCTGACCGACGTCGGCGACCGCCTTCATGGTGGGCAGGTTATCGAGAAACACCTGGACGACTCCCGATACCGATGTTTGGTTTTTTGCAGCCCAGATACGGGCGGTCTGGTAAGTTTTGTCGCTGACAGCGAGGGTGATGTTTTTCATATTTTCGGCCTCAATTCTTTCCTATCTAGGAGTGTGTGACAAACGGAGTTAATTGCCTGCAAGCCGGTGGGCGGTGAACGGTGGACGGTGATCGCGGACACAGGGCGAGGGTGCGAGGGAGCGAAAGGCGCAAGAACAGCGGGGTTGGCGGTGTTAGCGGAGTTAGATAGGCAGTGATCAGTGGTCAGTGGTCAGTGGTCAGAAAAAACGGCGGCGTTAGCGGAGTTGGCGGAGTTAGAAAGGCAGTGATCAGTGGTCAGTGGTCAGTGGTCAGAAAAAACGGCGGCGTTAGCGGAGTTGGCGGAGTTAGAAAGGCAGTGATCAGTGGTCAGTGATCAGTGGTCAGAAAAAACGGCGACGTTAGCAGTTGGCGGGGTTAGGCCGCCCTCTCAAGCTCCCGTAGGGAGCGCAAGATGTTAGCCCAGGGTGAAACCCTGGGAACCGGGCCGTTTTTTTCTCAAAAAACAAAGAACGCGGCGAAGCCGCGAACAAGCCCAACCGCTGCGCACGATCTGCCACAAAGCGCGGCGAGAATCTCAGGAGTAAAATTCTTGGTCAGAAGCCAACTTAAGATGAGGAATTCTTCTAATAACCTAAGAACGCTTTGCGGCCTCGCTTAAATTCTGGTTCCACTCTGTTAGGAGAACGAGAGATGAAACGTTGGGTTCTGCTCTTAATCGCGGTCTCGATTTGCGCAGGCATCAATGGCCATGGACAATCACCGATATTGGATAATCCATGCATCAAGGCCTTGGCTACTCAGCACATCCTGCAATAGCAGGCGTACTGGCGTGTACGCCGCAAGTTCTCGGGCCCGCCCCTAGCGAATTCGTCACTCCGTTCCTCGTGACGCACGCACAGACGAGAGGAAACCAGTGCGAGGTGGGGCTGGTAACGAACGGCGTTGCGTACGAGACAGTCGGAAGCAAAGGCGCATGCAGCCATGCACCGCAGCTGAACACTCTCGTCTGGGGAAAAGTCAGGGACAACACGACTCAGCTCGACTTGGTGTATGAGACGCACCCCAAGACCAAGACTGCGTTATACGCCATAATTGGCCGCCAAGCGATCGGCGCCGACTTCGGACAGCCCCAAGCCCCATTACCTGCAAACCCCGTCTGAGGCCGCGTTAGAAGCGGACCAAAACGGCGGAGACATGAAGAAGGCCTACGATAGCGCACGCAGCCGGGAACTGGAGGCTATCGCGTCAGGCAATGAGCAGCTCATTTCGCCTGAGGAACGCGAGTCCCTAAAGCGTGAAAAGGCCGCGGCTGAAGCCGCTGGTCAGGCCTTAGAGACGGAGGAAGATGTCGAAAGGAATCGCCAGCGAGCAATTGCATCAAATCACTGCCCGATTCAGGTGCAAATTGGCACCACTGAGACCTGTGTACATCTCTTAATGGGCGAACCAGACAAATCCAATGACGATGCCCTCAGCGGAAAACAGCTTGTTTACCCCCACGACGCATATGTCTACATCGGGCTTGACGGCCGGGTTGAGGATATCCAGAAGAGCTATTGAACGCAGCTGCGCCGCGTTCTTTGCTTTTCGTAAAAAATGCCCGGTTCCCAGGGTTTCACCCTGGGCTAACTTCTTGCGCTCCCTACGGGAGCTTAACGCGACGGCTTAGGGTTCGTGGTATCCCATTTCTCCAAATGCGAGAGACATGGGGCACCCTGCGCCGCGTTCTTTGTTTTTCGGGAAAAAATCGCCAAGGCCAAGGGTCTCGGTCAGGCTTAAGACCCTGACCAATCATCCGTTACCCGCCCCGACTCCGCCGCACCGTCCCGAACCACACCTCAATCTCCCGTAGCGGACGCAAGACGTTAGGTAGGTCAGGGTCTTAACCCTGACTGAAACGCTGGGGACCGGGCTGTTTCCCCCCAACAAACAAATGACGCGGCGCAGACGCGATCAATCCCCCGCTGCGAATTCCGGTCAAAGATTCAGCCGGCCTCCCGCGTCAATGTTCCACGAACTGCTTCCCACCAGCCGACTTGAACAAATCCGCTGCTATTGGGGCGCGCCGGCGATCTGGAACAGCTGAAATAGCTCCGAAAAGACAGCCCGTTCCATAATCTGGTGTGAGTTAAATCACTGCAATAAATGCCGACCTAATTTGTCGTATATTAAATGAAGACTGAATTGGTCGCATATTGCGGCTCCCGGAGACGGACCCACCCAACGGGTCCTCTTCGAATCGCACGGCAAGAAATGGAATTCCGCTTGAGCCCCTCGAAGATCCATCGCCGGTTAGCAATTGAACTAGCCAGCATTTTTCTGCTTTTGGCCGGCTCTGCCTGGGGAGCCGTTTCGGGGAGCATTTCAGGAACGGTGAAAGACCCGTCGGGAAGCGTGGTGCCGAAGGCGGTTGTGACGGCGCGGGAGCTGGGCACGGGGATCTCGCAACAGACGCATACCAATGGAAACGGTTATTACACCTTGCCGGTTTTGCCCGTCGGCCGCTATGAACTCGATGTGGAGGCTATGGGATTCAGCAGCTACAAGCGCGAAGACGTGGTTCTCGATACCGACGCGGTGCTAACCCTCGACTGTTCGCTCGCAATTGGCGAAAACTCCGTGACAGTGACCGTGACCGACAATGCGCTGCATGTGGAGACCGTGAGCACCCAGTCGGGGGAAGTGATCACCGGTCGCCAGATGATAGCCGTTCCCCTGGATGGACGCAGCTACACCGATCTGCTTTCGATGCAGCCTGGAGTGGCTCCATCGACCAGTATTGGCTTCGACACTGTGCAGGACGTGGGCGCGACAATCCTGAATCCCTCGGGGACGCTTAATCCCGGCACCATTTCAGTGAACGGGCAGCGGGAAACTGCAAACTTTTTCAGTGTGAATGGCAGCGATGCCGAAGAAGATGTGAACGCCGGAACCGCGATTATTCCCAATCTCGACGCCATCGCAGAGTTTCGGATTGTAACCAGCAATTTCGATGCCGAGTATGGGGAGTTCAGCGGCGGACAAGTGAGCGTGGTTACAAAGAACGGCGGCAATGAGTTCCACGGCAGCACATTTGATTTCCTGCGCAACACCGATCTCGACGCGCGGAACTACTTTTCGCCGACGCGCGGAGTCTATCGCCAGAACCAGTTTGGCGGGACTTTTGGCGGACCAATTCGCCACGACAAGGTGTTTTTCTTTACGGACTATCAAGGCACCCGGCAGACGCAGGGCATTGATACGGGCGAGATCGGCGTGCCGTCGAATGCGGACCGGACGGGGAATCTTGCAGACTTTGTTGACAGCAACGGCAACACGCTTCTGACGGGAACGGTCGGCGGCACAAAATTTGCCAGCTTGCTGACGCAGAAACTGGGCTATACGGTTACGCCGGGCGAGCCGTACTACTTTAACGGCTGCACTGTGGCCGATGCGCAGGCGGGGCAATGCGTGTTTGGGGATGCAAAGATCCCGACGATCGCGTGGTCGGTTCCGGCACAGCAGTTGCTGAAGTACATTCCGGCGCCGAACAATGCGAGTGGCTTTTCCACCTCGGCTTACAACCAGATCGTGCGCGACGACAAGGCCGGCGCACGCGTGGATGCCAATACGCGCTGGGGTCTGCTGTCGGCTTATTACTTTATCGACGATTTCAACCTCGATAACCCATATCCGACTGCGCAGAGCGGAGCCAGCGTTCCGGGCTTCGACGCGCTCACCACAGGCCGTGCGCAACTGCTGGCGCTGAGCGCAACCAAAACCATCAACTCCACCACGGTGAATGAGGCGCACCTGAGCTATCTGCGCGACATTACCAACCTGGGTCAGCCGGTAGGCGGACTCGGAGTGAGCCTTGTGTCGCAGGGATTTGCGAATACCGACGGCACACCAAGCATTGTGGCTCTCGATCCCAAGGGCCAGGGCGTCGAAAACCTCAACTTCAACGGCTACTCGATCGGCGCCGCGGCCAACCAATTGATCCAGGCCAACGATACTTACCAGGCATCCGACACTCTCTCAAAGGTGCTGGGCAGCCACACCATGAAGATGGGCGGGGAATTTCACGCCGACCAGGTGAACGCGCACCCGATCGCGCAATTCAACGGCAGCTTTGTTTTCTCGGGCACTGAAACCGGCGTGGACTTTGCGGACTTCCTGATTGGCGTTCCGAGCCAGTACAACCAGAGCCAGTTGAATCCGTTTTATGCACGCAACAAATATGTCGGCTTGTTTGCGCAGGATAGTTGGCACGCGCGGCCGAGCCTGACGTTGAATTACGGACTTCGCTGGGACCGCATCGCGCCGTGGACCGAAAAGTACAATCAGATTTCCACCTTTGAGGCGGGCGCGCAGTCGGTTGTGTTTCCGGGCGCCCCTGCTGGGATTTTGTATCCCGGAGATCCTGGCGTTCCACGCACGCTCGCTCCGATCGACAACCTCGGTTTCTCACCGCGCGTGGGCATCGCATGGTCGCCGCAGTCCAATGGCGGCATGCTGGGCAAATTAGTAGGCAATCCGGGAACCACCAGCATTCGCGCCAGCTTTGGCAACTTCTACACCGCCATCGATGCGCTCTCAATCAGCGTGCTGGCCGCCAACGCGCCTTATGGAACCACCTATACCAGTCCTGCGCCGCCGCTGTTCGCTACGCCGTTTGTAACCGCGGCTGATGAACACAATTATGGGCAGCCGTTTCCGTACACGTTTGCGCCGTTGAACTCGTCGCGCAGCCATCCCGATGCCAACATCGACTGGACCGACTACGTGCCCATCAGCGGAATTCCGGGATATGACATCCACAGTCGCGTGCCGTACACCGAAGAGTGGATGCTGTCGATCGAGCGGCAGGCCGGGCCGAACACGGTGCTCAGCGCAAGCTACATCGGTACGGCGAGCCACAAGCAACGGGTGCTCATCGAGCCGAACGCGGGCAATCCCGCGCTTTGCCTGAGTCTCAGCAAGAAAAGCGAAGTGCAGTCGGGCACGCTCACCTGCGGCGCGGGCGGGGAAGACGAGGTTTATTACCCGATTGGCGGCGGCCAGGTGAACGGAACGCGCGGGCCGCTGGGATCGAACTTCGGCAGCAATGCACTGCAATCGACCATCGGCTATGCGAACTACAACGCGCTCGAGCTCAGCGCGCGGCACACCAGCGGCCGCCTCGAGTTTTCCGCCGCATATACCTACAGCAAGTCTCTCGATCAGTCGTCGAACATTGGCGAAGAGGTCAATCCCTTCAACCCCGCGCTCAGTTACGCCCTGTCATCGTTCGACGTGAAACACAACTTCGTGGTCAGTTACGACTACCAGTTGCCCCTTGATCGGCTATCGCATCCGAATCGTCTTACTCGAGGATGGTCGGTTTCAGGAATCACGCGCTTTGCCAGCGGCTTCCCCGTAACCATGATCAACAACGGCGACAACTCACTGATCGGCACCAATCCCAATGGAGTGAACAACAGCAGCATCGACGAGCCCGACTACAGCGGCGGACCGCTGCGTCTGAACCGCAATCCTCGCATCAACTTGAACAACTATTTCGATGCATCGGACTTCGGCGAAAATTTGCTGGGCACGCCCGGTACTTCAAAGAGGCGTTTCTTCCACGGTCCCGGCGCCGACAGCTACGACGCGGCTCTTTCAAAGAGCCTGACGCTCACGGAGCGCAAGTCGCTGCTGTTTCGCGTTGAAGCCTTCAACGTCTTCAACCACACGCAGTTCACCGGAGCCGGCTCGATTGATGGCGACATCGGCAGCTCGACATTCGGCAACGCCATCGGCGCGGCGGCTCCGCGCGTTGTGCAAGGAGCGCTGAAGTTCAGCTTCTGAACCTGAGAATCTGAGGATTACGCAGGTCCGCATCATCACTGTTCGGTCTATCGCATTTTCTGAGACGGTGTAGCCTGAAGCCGCGACAGCCAGGTCGATGCGACCCCCCGGGGTCCCTAACGGCAGGTCTTCTTGTCAAGTATCAGGACATGCTTTACAGGTTTGTTTTTCGGTTGGGGGTTGCGCCCAGCGGTCCACCGCATCGTCAGCGTACCTTGCAAACGGGCATAACGGGTTGGTGCGCTGCATCCAGGCATCGAACGCATTAAGGCTTCGGCGTCTCCGCAGCCGGCGCAACAGCCCCAGGGAAAATCCCCTCAATGGGCGCGCGCCGCTTCTCTTCCTGTTCGGGTTGCGGCAATGGTTTGCGCGGCATCATCTGGTCGCGCATGGCAGCGTTGTACACAAAGATTGCCTCAACCGTCGCAATCTGTTTCAGGTCGGCCGGCGACAGGCGCTCATATACATCCTGGTTGGAATGGTGGGTGCGCGACTCGTAATCCAGATTGTCCTGGATGAACTGGAATCCCGGAATGCCAACCGCATCGAAGCTCAGGTGATCGGTGCCGCCGGTGTTGCGCTCGGTGATGGTGGTAACATCAAGATCTTTGAGCGGCGCAATCCACTGCGCAAAGATAGGCGCGACTGCGGCGTTGCCCTGCGTATAGATGCCGCGAATCTTTCCCGAGCCATTGTCCACGTTGAAGTATGCACTGATCAGCTTCTGCTCCGGTTTCAACTCGAGCGGTCCTGACGCCCGGCGCATAAACTCAGGCAGTGCCATCTGCTCGGGAGTGGTCGAAGTCTTGGCCTCGCCAAAGTGCATTGCGCAATAGCCGCGCGAGCCAAATAGCCCCTGCTCCTCGCCTGTCCACAGGGCAATGCGAATGGTGCGCCGCGGCTTGACGCCCAGCGCCTCAAGAATCCGAACCGCCTCCATCGCCACCACGGTTCCGGCGCCGTTGTCGGCCGCGCCGGTGCCGGCAATCCAACTGTCGAGATGGCCGCCCAGCATCACCACCTGGTCTTTCAAGTTGGGATCGGTGCCGGGGATCTCGGCAACCGTATCGTAGCCGTGCTCGTGCTCGCCGGTGACTTTGGTCTCGATGTCGATCTGCACCTGGGCCGGCACATGCGCCTGCACCAGCCGGTAAAGCCGCCCGTAGCTCTCAATCGCCGCAACTGCGACGGGAATCTTGACAGCTTTATCGGCAATGTACGGGGTGCGGCCAAGCGTCGCGCCGTTGTCGTCGAAGAATGTCCCGCCCGAGCCACCGCCATTCGCTCCGTCGCGGCTCGGTTCAATCACGGCGGCCACTTTTTCATCGGCAAAAAACTGCGCAACCCTGTCGATCATCCTCATCCGTTCGGCCCGCGTCCGCATCCGCGCCTGTAGTTCAGGGGACATCGCTCCCGGCCCTCCCTCGCTCACCGGAAATTCACTGACGTCTTCAAGATCCTGCGGAGTGTTGCGCTCAAAGAGCGGCTTCTCGACCGGCGGCACCGGGCGCATGGCGCCATACAAAACTATCTTGCCGGCCAGCTTGCCCTTGTATTGGTCAAGGTCCTTCTCGCTTTGAATGTCGACAAAGACCACATCGCCGGTCACGGGTCCGGGAGTCGACGGCGACCAAGGTGTTGCCTGCAGAATCATGACTGCCGTATCAGGCTCAACCATGCGTGCCCAGGTATTGAGTTGCTGCCAGCCCAGGCCGAACTCGCCCCAGTCTTCGAGATGTGCATTTTCAAGGCCGATCCTGGTCAGCGTCTCCTGCGTCCACTCGTTGGCCTTTTTCAGATTCGGCGAGCCCGTGAGCCGCGGCCCGATTCCGTCAGCCAGTGCATTGGCGAACTCCATCACGTGGGAGTGATTCAGGCCCTCGTCGCGAATCCGCTGGTACATGTTCAGGTCCAGCGTTTCGGTGGCAGGTTGCACCTCGGCGTATGGATCGAGTTGAGCGAGGGCAGCAGGTGCAGCCTTTGACTTTGGCTTGTCTGCCGCGTAAATGGCAACGGCGGCAACAAAGGCGCAGCAGGATGCAAAACGAAGAGACTTGAGAGACATGCGGTGAACTCCATTGGGAGGAAGTGGGAAACCGTTTGGAGCATTGTACGGCTCCCATTCCTCTCCCGTCCCGGCGGAGCTCGTTCCAACCTGTTAGTCGGTCTTGCTGCTGTCGCCGGATTCAGCCGGCAGATCCAGCGCCACAAGTGAAAACCGCGTGCTGCCGGGCTCAGAACTATGGAAAGCGACAATGTGTTCGTGCCGCTTTGACCCGGCCCTCAACTCAAAGCCCTTTTGGTCGGAGTGATAGCCGTAGCTGGTGCTGTTGTTGTCGACCTGCACATTTGGGCCGTTCTTGTCGTTGCATGTTAACCCTTCCGACGTTTGCGCAGGGGTGCCGACCGCTGCGCCGTCCTGGCACGAGATCACGTCGCCGAAGCGGGCAAGCGCCTTTTTGTAAAACGCTGAAACCTTGTCTTCGCTGTCGGGCGTGGAGTAGTTGACCACCTTCACCCTCATCTGCCACTCGCCAAAGCCCATGTGAACGTCCGCCGACTTTTGCTTGTCGTCGCCGGCCACGGATTGCGCGCCGGGATATGCGGGCAGGCCGAGATCTGCAGCCGACGTCTGATCGGTATTCACGTGCACTCCGCCGAACGGCGTATCTACCTGTACATTCTTGTCCTGGCCGTCGGCCCCTTTTTCAACGTGAATTTTGCATCCGGTGGCCCAAGCCAGGAGCGCCAATACCAGCCAGCGCCGCGCCCAGGCTGCGAATTCCAAGACCCACACGATCTCGATTCATTTGCTTCTACCTCTCAGCTGTTTATACGCTCTGTCAATCCGAACGGTTCCCCGGCAGGGTTAATCAAATCGACAACTTTTTGCCGCTTGCCGGGTTCGAACCGTGTAGCATTTAAGCAGAATCATTGCGTCACTCTTCACTTTCGCCTGGGTTGCAGCGGTTTGCAGTTGTGCAAATCGGAACGCCACATTGCCGATCTGCCGAAGGCAGCATCGGACGACACCCTCTGTATGAGATTCGAACCCGCAGGCCCGCATTCAAATAGATGATCGACCAGGCCGCCGAAATCCCCGTGAGCACCTATGCCCGGAGCGATTCGCCCGCCTTCTGAAAGGACACCCATGAAAGACACTTCCCTTTTCTCAACTGCCCGTAAAATTGCGTCAGCCGCATTAGTGGCAGCTCTCGTCGCATTTATTCCGGCCCTCTCGCAAGCCCAGGACGACCCGCCCCAGCAAGCTGGCCGGATCTCCATCATCCAAGGTGCGGTTTCAGTTCAGCCGGCAGGCGCCGACGACTGGGGCCAGGCTGAGCCAAACCTGCCGCTCGGCCCCGGCGATCGTGTATTTACCGATCAGGACGGCCGCGCCGAAATCCAGATCGGCCGCACCTATATTCGCGCCGGAGTCGGCTCAGACATCAGCATTGTCGAAATCACCCCGTACAGCATCTCCATCGGCATCGCGCAAGGCCGCGTTCACGTCCATTGCTATGGATTGTGGCCGGGACAGGTGCTGCACATCAATACCCCAAGCGGAAGCGCCACTCTTAACTCTCCCGGCGAGATGCGCGTGGAAGTGTATCCCGACCAGCAAGCGGCGCTGTTCACCGAGTTTGACAGTAACGCGTTTTTGACCGGAGCCGGAGGTTTCAGCTCGCAACTGCCCGCCGGCAGCGCGCTCGAGCTGGTTGGATCGAATCCCGTGGTTCCGCAATGGATGCAGCCATCGGATTTTGACCCGCTCGACCAATGGAGCCGGCAACGCGACGCTCAAATCAACGCCTCAAACTCCTATCGTTACGTAAGCGCCGACATCGGCGGGGCGTATGAATTGGACTCCAATGGTGAATGGAATCCCCAATCGCCGTATGGGCCAATCTGGTTCCCGCGCGTCGAGGCCGGGTGGGCTCCCTACCACAACGGCCACTGGGTAAGCCACGCACCGTGGGGTTGGACCTGGGTTGAGGAAGAGCCATGGGGATACGCTCCCTTCCATTACGGCCGCTGGGTAGTGTTTAACGGGCGCTGGGGATGGATACCGGGCCCGATGGAAGCTCATCCGGTGTGGTCGCCGGCGCTGGTAGTCTTTGCCGGCGGCAACGTGGGCGGCGCGGGAGTTTCGGCATGGTTCCCGCTCGGTCCGGGCGAGCCGTATCGGCCTTGGTACCACTGCAGCCCGCGCTACATTGACCAGGTCAACATCACCAATCTGCGTCCCGCTCCCGGCATCCGCATCCAGGCCAGCTACGCCGGCTTCAACTTCGGCGCGGTGGTGTTTGCCAACCGGTCGGCTGGGTTCTCGGCCATGCGGCAGGAGGACTTTGCAGCCGGGCGGCCTGTGCGTGAAACCACCGTGGTCATCAACAGGACCGTCATCAATAACGTGACCATCATCGAACGGCCGACGGTTGCAGCCAATCCGCATATCTTTGCTTCGCGTCCGCCCATGAGGCCGGTGCCACTTGCGGCTGCGCGGCCGACGCTCATCAATGAACGTGGTATGGCGATCCAGGCCCGCCCCGGATTCACTCCGGTAGCGCCGCCGGTGCGTGCGGCTCCCCAGGTGAAGGCGCTGCCGGGACACAAGATCGCGCCGCCTCCTCAGGGAGTGACCGCTAACCCGCCCCATATAACCGGCGGCGCTCCTGGAAAACCGGGGCAGGTCGAACCACCCAATCCTCGTCCGGGAGCGGGAATGCCGACTGCTCAACCGCAACAGCCGGGCTTGCGGCCCAATGCGGTTCCTCCTCCTCCGGCACGAACGCAGCAGCCGACCCAGGTGAAGCCTGCTCCTAATCCGCAGGTAGCCAGGCCTAACGCGCCGAACCCCGGCGAACAGGGACCGCATCCGGGAGCGTCGAGGCCGCCGGAGTTTACGGCGAAGCCGGTGCAGAACCCGCCAGCCCAGACTGCGCCGAAAGCTGCGCCTGCGCCGGGAACGAATCCCAATCAGCCGCCGTCGGCGAAGCCTGCGCCAAACCAGAACGGAAAGCCCGCCCCAAAGCCGGAAGACAAGAAGAAGCCCGGTGACAAGAGCGAGCCGAAAGACAAACCAAACAACAACTAAACCGAATGAGCCGCACGAACAAAGGCCGCTGCAATGCGCAGCGGCCTTTGTTCGTGTGAGGTGTTTCCGGCGCCTTGAGGTCCGGGTCATTAAGGCCGAGATCAATGCCCTTTTTCGGAGTAGCCGTCTTCCTTGGTGCTGGTGGCGAAGAGGATGCATACGAAGAAGACCGCGATAATGACGGGGACGACGAAAAACGGGGAAGTAATGTTCATCGGGCTGGCTCCTTGGTGGTTTAAGAATAGCAAAAAACAGTGGACAGTGATCAGTGGTCAGTGATCAGAAAAACAGTGAACGGCGAAGCAGTGAAGCAGTGAATGAGTGAATTAGTGAGAACGTGAATAGAGTCGGAACGGGCCACAGAGGCTATTTCCGCCCCTGTTCACTGTCTCACTAATTCACTGTTTCACTCATTCACTGTCTTTCTGTTCACTCTCCACTTTATTTCGCGTAATCCACCCTGATGGTCAGAATCTCGTACGGGTGAATCGGGACTTTTACTACGTCGCCGGTTACCGGCAGCGGATCGCCTTCGGGGGTCTCCATCAGGTTAGTGACGGTGGCTGAGGTTGCGCCCGGCGGCACGTGGAACTCGGCGGTCGCATCCTTCCCTTCCCACTCGTACACGCGAAAAATCAAACCGTTTGCGTCTTCGGCTTTCTTCACCGCGGTGAGCACAACATTGTCTGGCGTTACTGAGGCGAAGGAATGCGAAGGCGGCAGGGTGCCGGCGTGGGCGGTGGTTACGACGGCCTGGAGCGGGTAATCGTACTCCCAGCCATGGCGCACGGTGAGCGCTTCTTTCCACGTGCCGGCGTGGGGATAGAGCGCGTACTCAAAATGATGCTCGCCCTGGTCGGCGTCGGGATCGGGCCAGGTGGGCGCGCGCAGCAGGGTTAGGCGGAGCACGTTGCCTGCGGCGTCGTAGCCGTACTTGTCTTTGTTTATGACCGACAGGCCGTGAACTTTGCCGTCGGGGCCTGCCCCCCTGATAGATCGGCCCAGCGCATGGCGGGGACTTCGAACTGGGCTTTTTCCCAGCTATTCTCGCGCGTGGTGGGCCGCTCGATTTCGCCGTAGGGAATTTCGTAGGTGGCGAAGTTGGTCGCAACGGCGACCGGGAAAGCGGCTTTGAGTAGGATGTGTTTTTCGTGCCAGTCGAAGTCGTTCGCGATGTTTACCTGGTCACCCTTGAGCGAGATGGTTTGGACGAACTTGGAGTTTTGTGTGTGATAAGTGACGCGAAGTTCGGAATTATCCTGCGGTCCCACGATAGCGACGGAGTCAGCTCTATCGATGGTGGATGGCGGCACATCCAGCGTGCCGGGATCGATGTTCCAGGCGTCGTAGTCCTTCGGTGTGTCTTTGAAGAATTGGAGTTGGTTGCCGCAGGAGTTGGGCGCGAGTGTCTCGATGCCGCCTGTCTTGATGCTGGTGATACAACCGGACTGCTTGTCGACTCCGATGCTGAGCGTGCCGTGTTCCAAGGTGATTGAGCTATCGGAGTCGTGTACCTGTACCGGAAATGCGCCAATCGTGTCGGGCACTTCTGGAAGAACACGATAGACTTTGTATCCGAGCGCAGGAATGTCGTGCGCTGAAATGCGGACCTTGGTCTCACCGGTGACGGGGTCATTTGACAATATCTCAGACGGTATCCCCAGTCCTTTGTCGTCCTCAATGCGAACACCAAGCCGGCTAGGTTTCGACTGCTGCACGGAGATGGTTGCATCGCCAGAGCGTACCCAGCCGAGAGGATTGTAGACAACGACCGGGACTCCCGCACCCTGGGTGTTGATCTGCTCGTCCACGCGGTCCTTCGCACCGCTCGATATCTCATTCGTCGACCAGCGCACCACGTCGTAGTCTTTCTGCGCGTCTTTGTAGATGATGCCGATGCCTGAGCCCGCAGCCAGATCGTGGAACTGGTTGAAGAGCACCTTCTTCCAGTCTTCGGTCAGCTCGTTGCCGGGATATGCGAAACCATCGAGCCATGCCAGTGACGACCACTTCTCGGCGTTCAGCACCTCTTCTTCGGCAGTGCGCATGTTGTGCTTGTGGTTGGCCTGGGTGGTGTAGACGCCGCGGTGATACTCGAGATAAAGCTCGGAGTCCCACGTGGGAATTGAGACCTTGCCATCGACTGCGGGTGGCGCGGTAAATCCGTTCGCAATCGACTGGTAGTTCCACGTCGGACTCTCGGGCGCAATCTGCTTCTCGACAGTTTGAAAGTAGTTGATGGCCGTGCCGAACTGGTACTTGGGAGTGACGGCGCAGCCCGACGCTTGAGCAGGGGCTAAAGCCCCACCCGATGAAGGCGCGCTTTCGGCACGACTGAAGTCGTGCCCTGATACAAGACACGGCGATCCAGACCGGTTCATATTGGCCCAGTGCATTCCTTCGTCAAGCATGGCGCGGGTTGGGCCGCCGCCGTGGTCGCCAATGCCGTAAAGGTCCATCATGTCTGTGAGGCCAGTAGACTTCTTGCGCGCATCGGCAAGATCGTCAGAGAGCCGCACCGGATTGAGCGTCACGTTTACGTAATCGTGCGGGAAATACGATAGCACCTTCGATCCGTCGGGCGACTCCCACCAGAAGAGCTTGAAGGGCAGTTTGTTGGTGTCGTTCCAGCTCATCTTCTGGGTCACGAAATAGTCGACGCCGCTCTTCTTGTAGATCTGCGGAAGCTGCCAGGTGTAGCCGAAGCTGTCGGGGTTCCAGCCCACCTTAACGTCGACGCCGTAGGCCTGCTTGTACCAGCGCTTGCCGACCAGCAGTTGGCGGACGAGCGATTCGCCGTCGGGCATGTTGAGGTCGGGCTCGAGCCACATGCCGCCCACAACTTCCCAGCGGCCCTCATTGATGCGCCGCTTGATTTCGTCGTTCATGTCGGGATACTTCTGCGCCAGCCACTCGTTGTAGGCGGCGGCAGATTGCGTGTAGGTGTACTGCGGATACTCGTACATGAGCTGCAGCGCGGTGCCGAAGGTGCGTTTGACGACGTCGACGGTCTCGGTCCAGGGCCAGAGCCAGGCCGCGTCGATGTGCGAGTTGCCGATCTGGTAGAAGGTGGCCTGCTGCACGAGGGGCCGCAGCGCCTCAAGCCTGGTATTGCGCGGTGGCGAGGCTCGAGTCGAAGGCTTTCTGGGCTTGATTGCGTGCCTCCGCGCTTTGCGCTTCAGCCGCGTCGAGGGCCTTGATGTCGACGGCAGCGATGGCGGCGTAGAGCGTGGACAGGTTGGCGCTGGCGGTCGCGGCGTCAAGCGAAGGGATGAGCTCAGCCGCGGCCAGAAACTCCTCGCGCAGGTCTTCGGGATTGGGGCGGCCTTCAGGGAAATCGATGCGCAGGCTGGCGCCGTGGATGGTCTTTTGATCGACCGTGTGCAGCAGTTTGACGGCGACGGTAACCTTATCGCCCGGCTTTACCTTGTCGAAGAGGACGATGGGCTCAAGATCTTCGCCCAGGGCGACGCGGCGGCCATTGAAGTAAAGAATCTCGGGCATGGGCCCGTTGGCGCCGGCGTGGAACTCAAACCAGATGCGCGCGCCGGTGAGGTCGTAGCCGTTGAGCGCTTCGGGAACAACATAGGTCTGGCGGAACCAGACCGCCTCATTGGGCGCCTTGGTGTTGTTGGCGATCTCAAGCCACGCGCTGTCGTCGAGATCAACGTCTTCGGCGTGGGGCAGATCGCCGGGATGCATCCTCCATGCGCCATCGGGCAGTTCGCGGAAGCTGCCCAGGCGATTGACGACAATTTGCGCGTCGGGCGGCAGCATTGCCGTGGCTTTTTTGTAATCGGTGGGTGGCTGGGCCAAAGCTGCAGTGGCGACGATCAGGATTCCAAGACTTATTGATCCGGCACATAAATAGTGTGCCGGCCTCCTGGCCATTTCGCGATAAAACCTGCGAAATGCCTGGGGCACGGTGCTTGTATTTGCGGACCGGATCAATAGAGCAGCATAACGGAGGCTGGAACGGAGGAGATTGGTTGTCATGGCGAAGAAAAAACCCTCCGCTGCATTTTAGGGTATCGAGCCTATGGAGTTCTCGCCTCCGCGCCGCTATTATCCCCGCGCGCCTCACGATGTCCATCCCCCATTCCGGTCAAGCCTGGCCAGTGGTCACTTTTGATCGGGTTACCAACTGTTTGCCCCGACCCGCCTTTGTGGGAGTTTCATAAACGATGCGCCTTGTTAGCTTTAGATAACGAGAAACAGCCTTGGCCAGAGTCTCGGGAGGATTGAATGGCGACAATTGCCATCGCGACAAGAATCGAGCGGATTCCCGAACTTGTGAGTTCGAGCAATATCTCGCTGGCAGAGATTATTTCGGCACTCTCGTTTGCGCTCGACCTTACCGAAGGAGCCGTGCCGGGACATGCGTTGCGCACGTGTGTGCTCGGCATGCGGCTTGGCGAGTCAATGTTTCTGCCGTCTTCGTTCATGAACAGCCTCTACTACGCCCTTCTGCTCAAGGACGTGGGTTGCAGCAGCAACATCGATCATCTCTCTGAGATTCTTGGCGACGAAGAATACGCTTGCGAAGCGGAAAGCAAGGCTCAGGAGTTAAGCCGGAAGAGCGGGCCGGGGCTATCAATGTTCACGCTGTTCTGGAATCCGGGTTCGAGCCATACCAGCCCACTGCGCCGCGCTGCAAATCTGCTTCACCTTGGTTTAGCGCAGCGCCGCAAGAATGAGGCCATCATCTCTCTCAGATGCGGTCGCGGGGCGCGCATTCTGCGCAAGCTCGGACTTGGCGATGGCGTTGCCGAGGCAGTGCGCGGCGTAGACGAAAAATGGGACGGCAGCGGCTTTCCCGACCGGCGCAAACGCCACCATATCCCTCTCGAATCTCGCATTATCTCCGTCGCCCAGTTCCTTGATGTATTTACCATGCGGTTCGGGCGGGATGAGGCCATTCGCGTGCTGAGCGAACGCAGCGAACACAGTTTCGATCCTAAAGTCGCACGCCTGGCGGTGCGGCTACACAACCAGGGAACGCTTTGGCGCTACGCTTCTCAGTCGACCCCGGAGATCGAGACCCGGGCCGCTGTCCTCGATCTCGCCCCTGCCGGCTTCGGCAAGCTGAAGGCTGGGGATATCGACCTGATCTGCGAGGCATTCTCCGACGTTGTCGACGCCAAATCGTCCTTTACCTTCCGCCATTCGCTGGGGGTGACGCAAACCGCAATTGAGATGGCCCGCGTGCTGGGACTCAACAAGACGCGCACCCGGCTGGTGCATCGCGCGGCGCTGCTGCACGATCTTGGCAAGTTGCGGGTTCCGAGCTCAATTCTGAACAAAAAGGAAGCACTCGATTCCGATGAATGGGCGGTTGTACGCGAACATCCCAGATTGACCCGGGAGATCCTTTCAAGAATCGGCCCGTTCGCGGAATTAGCTGAGATTGCAGGCGCGCATCACGAAAAGCTCGACGGCTCCGGCTACCCGAACGGGCTGAGGGCCGCTGACCTGCCGATCGAGGCCCGGCTCATCACGGTTGCCGACATGTATGGTGCAATGACCGAAGACCGGCCCTACCGCAAGGGTCTATCGCCGGAACAGGCGCTGTACAACATCTCGCGCGATGTGCCCCAAAAGCTGGATGCAAGTTGCTACGAGGCGCTGCGGCAGGTTGTCGGGGCGTAGGCGGCGTGGTTTCCCATCCATTCGACGACAAGAAGTCGAAGGGATGGGGCGCGGGGCATTGTGGGTAAACATGCGGTCGCGAACTTTGCCTGCCGAGGCTCAGCGTTCGGTTGCGGATTGCGGCGACTGCCGCTCGAGATACTCCACATAACCCAGAAGCGCGCCCCAGTGATAGAAGCGGTCGCTGCTGGTAACATCGTCTCCACTGCCGGTGTTGGCATTGTAGTTCTCGTGAACGTGCCGGTTTGCGGTCCACTCGTTGAGAAATAGCTCGTACGATTTTTGAGGCCAGGTCGCGTGCGGCGGCGGGATCGTAATTGCGCAGGCCGAGGTAGACGAGGTAATTCATCGGCCCCCAGATGCGCCCGCGCCAATAGTTCTGGTCGCCATACGCTGGATCGTCGCGCGCAATCGCCGGAATCACCCACTGACCCCAGAATTCATCGGGATTGCGCAGGTGCCTCGCAATCATAGTCTGCGCCTGCTCAGGTGTTGCCGCGCCCGCCAGCAGTGGATAGAAGTTGGTGGGCGAGAGGCGGTGGCTCGGCTCATGGGTTTTCAGGTCAAGATTCAGGAACATGCCCGACTTCTCGTCCCACATGGTCTGGAGTTTGGCTTTATAACGCGCTTCGCGCTCGCGCAGTTCCCTCGCTTCGGCTGTCTTGCCGAGTGCGTCGGCAATTATGGCCAGGGCGTCACAATCGGCGACGTACATGCCCATCAGCCCTACGTCGGCAAACTCAAGCAGATGGGTCTGGTGGTTGTAGGTGGCGGTGTCGTACATGGGACTGTTGTCGAGGCCCGACTCGAGAATTGCGCCCGCGCGGGTTCCGCTGCCGCCGTCGTCGGGGTTCTGGGGCTTGGTATCGTCGTTGCTGCCCCACACCAGATATCCGTCCATATCGCGATGCTCTGCCCACCAGCGGTTCCAGCGCAGCAGCGGGGCGAACGTCTTCTCAAGGAACCAGCGATCATGAAATTTGTCGTATAGTCCAAGCACCGTGATGGCGCCGACGGGCGGCTCGGAGCGGTCGTAGCTCTTGAAGCCGTCGCGCGCGTAGTTCGGCACAAGTCCCTGCGGAGTCTCCTCGTTGAGGATCTCCATCGCATTCGCGTAGGCCAGATCTTTGTCTCCGATGGATGCCAGGGTTGCAGCAAAAAACGTGTCCCAGTCAAACAGCACCCAGCCGCCCCAACCCACGCTCCACGAACGGCTCACGGGTGATATCACGCGATTTTTCGAAGGATCGTAGATCGTGTCCCATCCGAGGGTGGTCTCGATGGCATCGAGGATGGGCCCTTCATTGCCCGCGGCCGCGATCGATTTCTCATAGGCTGCGCGCTCAGCGGTAATGGCTGCCTGGATTTCGGCGAGGGTCTGACGACGGCCTGTACTGATGCCGACTGGCTCGGTAAGCGGAGCTGCGAAATATGGTCCGCCGATGGGAAGATCGTGGGTTGGCGCGGCCCCACCTGCGGACGCTGTCGGTTTTGTTTGCGAGCTGGCCTGCATGGGAGGCTCGCAGGTGCAATAGATGCCGATGACGCCGGTCGAGCCATATGTCTCAATGGAATCGGCAGCGCGCTCGGTCGTGCCGCGACGGTTCCATAGAAAATCGACCCAGAAGACGATGTTGGGCGGAAGAGCAGGCTCATGGTCAGTCTTTTCGGGCGTGGCCAGAATCACCTCGTCGCGGCCGGCGTGCGCGGTCTCAAACTTCCACTTGTGGCCTGCCCATTCGATGTCGAGGCTGGTATAGCTGCCGTCCCAGCTATGCGGGCCGGGGGTCACACGCGGTGAGCTTTTGTCGAACTGGCCTACGAACGCATCGCGCAAAAAACGGTCGCCGAACTCTCCCGTGTTGTTCTTCATTCCGGCGTGAATGGCCAGCCCCTCGGGCAGCAGCACCTCGGTGATCATGCTGTTTGTGTCCCAGGTGTTCCAACCACGGGCGAGGCGCTCCTGGACGGTCGCATAAGGGTCGGCGGGCGGGGCCGCGCTCTGTGCGGCCTGAGCTGCCAGGCCGGCGGCTAAGCAAAATGAAACTGAAGCTGCGGCAATTGCGCGCGCGAGGGCCGACTTTCGATAGTTGTTCATTCGAACTCCGGATTGAGAGCAGGGATCATCTTAAATCCGGGGTGCGACCGTGCGCTCGGGGCGTTCGTCAAGCTGAATAGGGAACAAATAAACAAATATCGACTACCGCATTATAGCGCTGGTTACCACATTGTGATTTGTCAGTTAACGCCCCGGTGCTGCGCGTCACATCAAGGAGACCGCTAAACAGCTCAAATTAATGGCATGGACGCCTCGACCCTCATTCTCGTTGCTCCATGCTCGTTATTGGCCGGAGCCCTGCTGCAAATTCTGGTTGCAAAGCTTTGTTCTGCAAGAGCGAAGGGCGTTCTGGCGTTCCTTTCGTGCCTTCCGGCCGTCTTTGGCGTGGTTGCGGTGGCGCCGCTGGTTTACGCGGGCCGCGCAATAGACGTCAATCCCCTGCCCTGGGACGGACCGCTGGCGCTGGTTCTGCATGTTGACGCGCTCAGCATCCTGTTTGCCTTTATGGGTGCGTGCATTGGCGGCATGGTGCTTCTTTATTCCATTGGATATATGGCCCACGACAAGGCGGCCACTCGCTTCTACGCCACAATGCTGGTGTTCATCGGCGGATTTATCGGCCTCGTGTACAGCGCCAACCTGTTCCTCTTTTATCTCTGCTGGGAACTGGTGGGCTTGTGCTCTTTCTCTTTGGTCGGTTTCTGGTACACCAACCGCGAAGCGGTAAATGGCGCGCGCAAAGTGCTGCTGATGACGCACATCGCGGGTTACGGACTGCTGGCGGCGATCATCATCATCTATCACCGCGCCGGAACCGCGCAGTGGACCGATCCTGCCGTGTCGAAGTGCTTTACCGGCGGCCTGTTTGCGCTGATGCTGGTGGCTTTGGTTGCCAAGAGCGTGCAGGTGCCGCTGCATACCTGGATTCCGGAGGCTATGGCCGCGCCTACCCCGGTGAGTGCGCTCTTGCACGCGGCATGCTATGTCACGTCGGGAGTTTATCTCGCCGCACGGATGCACAGTTTTGGCCCAGGGGTCCCCGCGGACGGGTTCATGTCCATGGGGTTGCACGCCTGGCCCTGGGCCTGGAGCGCCAGCCTGGTCTGGATTGGGACTGCAACCATGGCCGTAGGCGTGATGTATGCCATGGTGCAAACCGACCTTAAGCGGATGCTGGCTTTCTCCACTGTCAGCCAGATCGGCTACATGATGATGGGTATCGGCATCGGCACGCCGCTGGCGATTACCGCCGGGCTGCTGCACTGCCTGAATCATGGCTTCTTTAAAGGCGGGCTGTTTTTGACTGCCGGCAGCGTGCAGCATGCAACCGGCACGCGCGACATGAACCGGCTGGGCGGGTTGGCCGCAAAGATGCCGCAGACCACGCTCAGCTGGCTGATTGGCGTGGGATCGATGATGGGCATTCCGCTGATGAGCGGCTTTGCCAGCAAGTGGATGCTTTACTCCGCGGCACTGCAGGCCGGATGGGTTGCGCCCGCAATGGTGGCATGGGCGGTAAGCCTGGGCACGGTTTTCCTGGGCGCCAAGGCAACCAGCGCAGTCTTTCTGGGGCCTCCGACGCGCGACACCGAGAACGCGCATGAGTCGCCTCGATCGATGGTGTGGGGAATGGGGCTGCTGGCCGCAGGCAGCGTAGTGCTTGGCGTTGCTCCGCAATTGGCCGTAAATACGCTTCTCAATCCGATTCTGACTGCGCTCGGCATGGGCGCGGGCGTGCACGTAACGTGGCTTGGCCTCTCTGCCGATGCGGGAAGTTTCTCATCAATGGGTGGCCTGGTGCTGGCTGTTGTTTCGCTGGTGCTGGGCAGCGCAATTTATCTGGTTGCTTATGTTTCGCGCCCGGTGCCCGCAGGCGCCGCTCTGGCAGGTGCCGGTGGTGGCGTTTTCACGGGCGGCGAGCCGCTGAGCGAACGCGGGCGACTCACGGCCGGCGATTTTTCTGAGATTTTTCTCGAACACTGGAAGGAATTCTTCCGCTGGTCGAATGTGGACCGCGTTTACCTGAGCGTGTGGGAAGGACTGCAGGCGGTTTCGCGCGGGTTGGGCGCAATCGTTAGCTGGATGGAGCGCTATGCCGGTGTTCTCGTTTTCCTAATTGGCGCCGCGATCTTCGGTTTTCTCCGATCGAATGCGCCGACTACCGGCGTCGGGATTTCATCGGTGGTTGAGCCGCACGCTTCTCTGCTTCTTGTCGCCGCCATTGGTGTCGCCGTCATCGTTTTGTTTCTGGCGGCTCTGGCCAAGGCGCCTGGACGAGCGCCGGCTCTGTGGCTTTGGACGCTGCTTATCGGCGGTCTGTCGGCTACCGGGCTGGTGGCTGGCAATCAATGGCTGCGGCTGGGGATGCTGGAGTGCGCGGTTCTGCTCACGGTTGTGCTTGTTTGGACGACGGCCCGCTCACGCGCCGCCAAATTCACTTATCTGGCGGCAGCGCTGCTGTCCGCTGCCTGCGCTGTGATGAGCGATGTGACCGCGAATTGGGCTGACCCGCAACTGTCGCGCGCATTTCTGCTCACCGGGATTTGCATCAAGCTGGCCGCGGTTCCCATGTTCTTCTGGCTGCTATCGCTGGCCGACGAACTGCCGGCCCTGGTGCTTGGCCTCATCATCGCCGTGGTCGACATGGCTGCCTTTGGCGAATTCGCGATGAGCGCATCCCGAATCAATGGCACGCTCGAGCCTCAAGCGCTGCTGTTGTGGGTCGCGGCACTTACCGCGCTGCTGGCCGCACTGCTGATGCTGACTCAGCGCAGCCTCAAACGGATCCTGGTTCTCTCGACCGTCGAAGATGTGGGATTCCTGCTCCTCGGCGTTGGGTCCGCCAGCGCCATCGGACGCGAAGGCGCATTGATCGCGGCATCGACGCACGCGCTTGCAAAGGCATTGTTGTTTGCCTGCCTCAGCGCTCCGGAGGCCGCCGGCGAGTTGAACGAGTCGCCGGTTGCGCTGGCCACACGCTATCCCGTAAGCGCTTTCGGGTTCCTCTTCGGCATGCTGGCCATGCTGGGCGTACCGCCGACGATGGGATTTATCGGCCGCTGGCGGCTTTATTCCACCGCGCTCGATATGGGGCCCTGGCCGCTGGCCATTTTCATCCTCTCGTCGATCTTCGCGCTCATCGCGTATGTGCTGGCGCTGACGCGTTACTGGTGGGGACCTCCCGCCGATTCGCAGGCGGATTCGCCGCCGCCCACCGTCATTCGCGAGCCCCTCGCGCTTAAAGCCGCAATTGTCGGAGTCGTGATTCTGCTGGTCGCCGCAGGCGTTTGGCCGGCGATTCTCGCCAGGCTCATGGAGGTGAAGCCGTGAACCTCTGGAGTCGATTGGTTTGCCTGGCGCGCCGGCGCAGTCCGTGGCTCTTCCACATGAATGCGGGCTCGTGCAACGGCTGCGATATTGAACTGATTGCCGCGCTCTCTCCCCGCTACGACGCCGAGCAACTGGGCGTGCGGCTTGAGGGCAGCCCGCGGCATGCCGATATCATCTGCATCACCGGTCCGGTGACGAAGAACGCCGTGGGCGCGATTCGTACCGTGTACGGTCAGGTGTGCGGGCCAAAGGCGGTTATTGCTATCGGCTCGTGTCCGGCGACAACGAATGTGTTCATTGACAGCCGCACGATTGATGGTCCGCTCCAGAAGCACATTCCTGTGGATGTGTTCGTGCCCGGCTGCCCGCCGCGGCCCGACGCCATTATCCAGGGTGTGGCCAGGGCGGCGCGAAATTCTGGCTGAGCGCGGAGTGAATCCGCCGAAAGCCGCCGTCGCAATCGCCGCAACAGTCAGCGGAGGAGCAGCCATGAACCTGATCACCGCACTGGCGCGTCTGCTCATCTTTCCCGGATTGCTGTTTGCCGTTCCCGCCGCATGGTTCTTTCTGTGGGTCGAGCGCAAATCCGTGGCGCTGATGCAGGGGCGCGTGGGTCCGCCCTTCATGCAGCCGTTTTTTGATTTCATAAAACTACTGCGAAAGAGCACTCCACCCGCAGCGGCATTGCGGGCGCATTGATGCGCTCATGGCCGCTGATCGCGCTCGCCTCCGCGGCCGGCGCGGTGGGATTGCTGCCGGTGCTGCCATCTTCCGGAGGTTTCGAAGGCGACCTGATCCTGCTGCTTGCTCTGCTCGAAATGCCATCGATGTGCATCATCGCCGCAGGTTTCTCGTCGAGGTCAATCTTCGGCCAGATCGGATCGGCGCGCGAGGCGGCGCTCAGCGTCAGCTACAACATCGTCTTTCTGGTGGCGATTGTTTCCATCGCGGCCTCGCAGCATACCTTCAGGCTTGAAGCGCTTGCCGCTCTGCCCGCATCGCCTCTGCGGCTCATGGGGATTCTCGGCATCATCGTGTGCCTGCCGGCCAAGCTGCACCTCAATCCCTTTTCGCTGCCCAACGCCGAGCAGGAAATCTACTCCGGCCCCATGACCGAATACGCCGGGCCCGAGCTTGCCATGTGGGAGCTTTCGCACGGACTGGAGTGGGTTGCCGCAACCGGCCTTGTAGCCACGCTGCTGGCGCCGCATCTTACCGCGTGGTGGTTGGCGGCACTTGTCTTTGCCACATTGTCCTTCATAATCGTGCTGCTGCTTTCGGCGGTTGCGGCGGCCACGGCGCGCCTGGCGATCGACACTACGGTGCGCTTTTACTGGCAGTGCACGCTCATCTTCGGGGTTCTGGCCATTTCGTCCGCGCTGTTTATGAGGTTCAGATTATGAAGATCCTCTCCATGCTATGGAAGAACCTGGTTGGCGGACCGCGCACTTTGCTCTTCCCTGCTCGCCCGCCAGTGACACAAAGGTTTCGCGGGCTGGTGCAGTTCGATCCCACGCACTGCACCGGCTGCGCAGTCTGCCGCTTTCGCTGTACCTCGCGCGCCATTGAGTTCAAAGCAGGCAAAGGCGAGTTCACCTGGAGCTACAACCCCGGCCAATGCACCTTCTGCGGCCGCTGCGTCGAAGGCTGCACCGAGCAGGCATTGAAAGACGGCAAACTGGAGCACGCTCTTTCGCAAGCCGAAGACACGCCGCCGGTCTACACGGTCGCTGGCGAGTTGAAGAAGGCTTACACCGTGACGAGAAAGCCGCCGGCACGCAAACCCTTGGCCGAGCCAGCCAGCGCCGCTCAGCCACAACCGCACGGCGCAGTTCCGGTCCGCGTAGAGGGAGACGCCTAATGACACCAATTGAAAACGCAATCGCGCATCCAGATGCGCTCGAGTTGTGGACCCATGAGGGAGGCGTGTGGTGGATGGACCACCCGGAGAACGAGCCTCAGCCAAGTGTGCGTCAAGTGGCCCAGGCAATGAACGCTGTCGGTGCGCGTTTCGTTACTATCACTGCCTATCAACTGCCGGGCGAAGAGGGCTTCTGGCTGGATTACCACTGGGATCACAAGGGGCGCCTGCTCGGGTTCGACTTTCCCGTCGAGGGCAAAGCAACTGAAAGTATTTTCGACCTGTGCGAGGCCGCCGACTGGATTGAGCGAGAAGTGCATGAGGGCTTCGGCATCGACTTTACGGGCCGCGAATATGAGCCGCTGCTACTGCGCCAAGGAGACACAGCAGGCGTAAACCTGCGCGAGACGCCGGCCCCAGCCAAGCCTGCCCCGGCAGCGCCGCAGGAGGTCAAGCAATGAGCTACGAAATCCCCATGGGCCCCTACCATCCCGCGCTTGAAGAGCCCTACAAGCTCGATATGGTCTGCGTGGGCGAAACGGTCAAGGATGCAAAGCTGCATATCGGCTTCAACTTTCGCGGCATCGAACATCTGGCCGAGACGCGCAACTACATCCAGGTCATTGCGCTCATGGAGCGCGTGTGCGGAATCTGCTCGAACATTCACACCCTCACGCTTTGCCAGGCCATGGAAGGGCTCAGCGGCCTTACGCCGCCGCCCCGCGCCCGTTACATCCGCGTGGTGATGGCGGAGCTCGAGCGGCTGCACTCGCATGTGTTGTGGGCGGGCATCGCCGCCAAACTCATGGGCTTCAAAACCATGTTCATGACTTGCTTCGATATTCGCGAAAAGGTGATGGACATTCTGCAGGCCATCAGCGGCAACCGCGTCAACTATTCCATGAACCGCCCCGGCGGCGTCAATCGCGACGTTGAAGATCCGGCAGCCATTCTCAGAATGGTTGAGGCGCTCGAAGGCGACATGGCCAAGACCATTATTCCCATCTTTACCACCAGCACCACGGCCCGTTTGCGCTGCGCCTCCATCGGCACGCTCACGCACGAGAAAGCCATTTCGCTCGGCGTGGTTGGCCCGGTAGCGCGCTCTTCGGGTGTGGGCCAGGACCTGCGCAAAGCCGCTCCCTACGCGGCTTACGACGAGATGGAGTTCGACGTGCCGGTGCAGCCCGACGGCGATGTGCGCGCGCGCTTGCTGGTTCGCGCCCTCGAAATCATGGAGAGCTGCAAAATTATCCGCCAGGCGCTCGCCAAGCTTCCTCCCGGAGACCTGGTCGACGGCGACGGCAAATTCAACTTCCTCAAGCTGAAGTCCGAGACCGCGCTGAGCCGCGTTGAAGCGCCGCGCGGAGAAGTGGTCTACTCCGTCTCGTGGAAAGAGGGCTCGCGCAACCCGGCAAGGGTTCACGTGCGCACTCCAACCTTCGCCAACATGCCCGCGATCCGCTTTATGGTACAAGGCGCGCGGTTGGCCGACACGCCGCTGATTCAGGCGTCGATCGATCCGTGCTACTCCTGCACGGACCGGTAGAGATCCAATGCTAGAATGCTCCATGCTTCGCAAGACGTTTTATTGCGTTCGTTATGTCCTGAGCCTCTGCACGGGAATGTGCACTCATTCCGCGGCGCAAGGATCTCCCGCATCCGATGCCAAGCCGTCGCCGATTATTGTGTACGTCACGAGCGCCGGCAATTCGGTCGCACTGCCGCTCGATGACTCATCTATCGCTGTCACAGTTGACAACCAACCGGCTGTAGTTGAGTCAATCCGCCCGGCCAAGAATGATCCGCTGCTCTTCGTAGTGCTGATGGATGAGAGCACTCCGATGAGAGCGAGGGCTGAGGAGATGAAGGATGCAGCTCTCGCGTTTTTCAAAGGGCATTCCGCTGAGGGAGATAAAGGATATCTGGGTTTCTTTGACGTCACTTCATCTTTTACCAGCCGGCCCGTTACCGTTCAAGAGGCACAGCAGATCCTCGCCAAGAGGCACATAGGCGGCGGGTCAGCTGTATTCGATGCAATTGCGCGGAGCAGCTACGGTATTCTCAGCCGGGAAAGGGACCCGAACATCCCAAGGCGCGCAATAATTCTGATTACTGACGGGGATGACAACCAGAGCAAAACGCCGTTAGATCAAGCGATTCAGGCAGCACAGCGGGACGGCGCAGCAATTTTCGCTTTGAGCGTCGACTCACACGGCCCGGGCGACCGCGTTCTAAAGGACGCAAGCGCGAAGACCGGTGGACAGGAAGTAACGCCTCGTTCGATCACTGAGGGCGTCGCCCCGCTACTTAACGCCATTGACACCCAATTGGCAGTCACCATTCTGCCCGAGCAGGTTCCGGACAACAAGCTGCACTCAATCTCTATTCGCAGCCTTCAGGGCAATCTGCATTTGTCCGCGCCTGCAAAGATCCTGCTTCAGTAACTTGATCGATTAAAGGCAGCAATTCCTCAGGGGCGAAATCAGGCGTCCGGTCGCTCAGGATGACAATTCGTTTTTTGTGCGAAATCTTGAGACACGACACTAGCTCAAATTAATTCGCCGACGTAAACGGACTCGCCGGCAGTCCATCGCCATTGAACACATTGCACTGCGGGCTGCTGGCCCAGCCGTAGCGCACCTGGGTGGGCTTAGCCACGTCGGGGCTCGAAGCCACAATCGTCTCGCCGTCGATGGTGGCCGTTGCCGCAGCCCACTTGCCGTCGTAGCCCGCAACTTCAAAACCCGTCAAAGCGCCGCCTTTCGCCATAAGTCCCTTGGCGTGGTCAAAGTACGCGCGGATCGCCGATCCTTCGGGCATGGCCGAGCGGAAGAGCGGACCAGAGACTTCAAGCGATTCGCCATAGGTGAGCACACGCGCCCACCGCGCCAGCCGCAGGCCCACATCCAGCTTGTCGGTGGGGTGAATGTTGGTGGGGTTGCCGATGTCGATGGTCACGGCCATGCCGGTGTTGTGCAGTTCAAGAGTCTTCAATTGCTGCTCGCGCAGTTGCGGCCATCCGTCGCCGGGACCCGCGCTGTAATTGGCAATCTGCACAAAGAGGAACGGGAATTCGCCCACTCCCCACTGCAGCCGCCAGTCCTCAATCATGTCCTCAAACAGGCGGCTGTAAATCGGCGCGCGTTCAGGCGAAGCGTTCGACTCGCCCTGGTACCAGATGGCTCCGCGAATAGGAAACGGCGTAAGGGGCGCAATCATCCCGTTCCACAACATGCCGGGGCCCCAGCTTTCCAACTGCGGCGTCCATCCGAAAGTCGGCGCGGGCTTGCCCTGCGCCTTGGCCTCGTCCATTGCGCGCTGCTCGTTCTTGAGGCGCAGCAGCACGTCGGGCTGGCCCTCAATCATCTTGCCCCACGAAATAAAGAGCGGCATCAGGGAAGCGTCCTGGCCGATGGCGCCGATCCGCGTCCACGCATCAACGGGCGTGCCACCCCACGATGAATTAATGATGCCCACCGGCACGTGCTCTCGCTGCTCAATCTCGCGGGCAAAGTACCACGCCACGGCGGAAAAGTGCATTGCGGTCTCAGGCGACGATGCCGCCCAGCCATCGCCTACAACCTGCAGGTCGTCCTGCGGAAAGATTGTGGCAGTCTGGTTAACATTCAGCAGGCGGAGATCTTCGATACCCGCCTTGGGCAGGTCGTCAGCCGCCGTGGCCGCATCGTGCAGCTCAAACCCCATGTTCGACTGGCCAGATGCAACCCACACGTCGCCCACCAGCACGTCATCGAGCGTGATGGTCTGCGGCTGCGCAAGGCCGCCTGGGTCAGTTCCCTGCATTGTCATGGTGAACGGGCCGCCGGCGACGCCGGGTTTGAGGTAGACACTCCAGCGGCCGAGTTCGCCGGCGGTTGCTGTGCCAGTCTCGCCGCGGAAGGCCACGCTCACCTGCTCGTTGGGCGCGGCCAGCCCCCATACGTGCACCGGAACGCCGCGCTGGACCACCATGTGGCTCGAAAGGATTTTGGGCAGCGTGATTTGAGCGCCTGCAACCGAACAAAGCACAAAACCAGGCAAGTAAGAAAGCAAAAGGCGTGAGAAGAGTTTCATTGTGTACCTCATGGATTCAAGCGCCATTTTCGCATTCAGCAAAAACGGCAAATCGTTGACCCCCAGACGTTAACAAATGCAGCTTGCCTGCGTCTGCCTTAGTGCGAATTGGCGAGTCTTTATGCACAGCGGGATGGGCAGAGACGGCAACCATTTGCTCAAATTTGTGTTTTTATTTTCGAGCCATCGCGGCTCGGACTTGGTGTGTCCCAAAAACGTGGGCCGGGTTCCTTGCCGGTAAGTGATCGCAGGGGAACCGCGCGGTCCTGCATCTAACGAATCATGCGAATTCGGGCAAACTGAGATTGGAGGAATCTTACCCCGAAATTCAGCTTAAGGAGAACCGATGCGATTCCTGCGCGTGTTACGCATAACTGCATTTGCTCTCAGGGGTTGGTGGCAATATGCGGGGTCCATGGCAGGGCCCAGGCTGCCTTGCTCATGGAAGAGCCGTACGGCTTTTTCGGAGCCTTGAATCCAACTGGGCACAATGCCATTTATTTTCGACAGAATTTGCGCTGAAACGCCGGTGAAGCTGCGCCTCTGCGCGCCCGGCGAAATAGGTGCAGTGATTGCCCGCTACCAGGGAATCGACGACTATGACTGGGTGGCGATTCCGCTCGTGCCTTACCTTTATTCGGTTGAGCGAGCGGATGAGGTGCCCGCGCGCGTAAATCGCGAAATCGTGATGCGGATGCGCAATCGCTATCACGAAGCGCATCTTGAAAGCCTGGGACAGAACGTTGAACCGGGCAATCTTGTCCATGGCGGATGGACGCAACTGGTGGGCGTCGCCTACGAGCGGCGCATATATGCTTTCCGCTTTAACACCACTGAGGAGCAGGACGATGCCTTGATGGCCCGACTGAACGATGGCCCGAACCACTCCGATTTCAATCTGCTCTTTGAGAACTGCGCCGATTTCGCGCGCGCGATTCTGAACTCCTATTTCCCCGACAAGTTCAAGCGCAGCATTTTTCCTGATGCGGGAATGACCTCGCCCAAGCAGATCGCCTACAAGCTGGTGAAGTACAGCCGCAAACACCCTGATACGCAGATTGCGATCTTTGAGATTCCCCAGATTCCCGGCTACCGGCGCATGAGCCGCGCCAACAAAAGCATTGATGAGTCGCTTGTAACTACCGTCTACGCGATTCCGATTGTGGTGCTGAATCCTTACCTTGCCGGCGGGCTTTTCGTCGACTACATCGTTCGCGGGCGTTATCATCTGATTCCCAAGCTCCATGAAGTTCTGAGACCTGATAAGCTGGCGACATTGACAGGTGAGCGGCTGACGGCTCAAAATCCCTCCATAGCCGGAGCACAATCCTCAACCAACAACGATGCCGAACCGCGTGAAACCGAAGTAGGCACCCAGCCGGCAGGCTTTAAGGAAATCAAGGACAGTCAATGAGCGAGAACGCACCGCAAGACCTGAAGCACCACGCGCGCTTCGATCCGCCCTTCCATTTTTTTCTGACCTTCGTTGCTACTGGCAATGTGATTGCCGCCATTGTTCATCTGGTGCATCACGTGTGCTTCGATTCGGTGTGGTTGGTGCTGGTTGCAGTGGCGGCGTTTTTGGCGGTCTTGAAGCTTCGGTCGTATCCGCTCAAGGTGCAGGACCGAGTAATTCGCCTCGAAGAGCGGCTGCGCCTGCAGGCAATAGCCCCGGCCGAGTGGCATACGCAGATCTACCGTCTTAGCGAGGACCAGTTGATCGGGTTGCGATTCGCGAGTGACGACGAAGTGGTTGAGTTGGCCAAGCAGGCCCTCGAACACAACCTGACCCGCAAACAGATTAAAGAACGCATCAAGAGCTGGCGCGCGGACAACTGGCGGGTGTGAGGGCTCCCTGCTGCGCCGGAGTGCGGAGTTGGCGCTCGGGAAGTAAGCACGGCCCCCTTTTTCCCAACGTGAACGCGAAAAAATGTTGCCGTCGAACTTGGTTACATAAACATGCTGCATCAGAAACTATAGAGGCACTGTCGTCATGACTGTCGCCGGGGATCCGCCGACTGTTTATGTGCTTTCGGTCTACTGTCTTTCAGCAAAATCAATCAACGCATTCCAGAAGTGGGCCAACTCATCCCTGCAGCACCGCTGTTTCAAACTTTCTGGAGGAGGTCAGGTGGATGATCAATCGTCGCCTGCTGTTTGTCTTGCTACTGTCCTTTCCCGTGAGCCTTGTTGCTCAATTCGAAGGGCCGGCGCCATTCGAAATCTCCGGCGGCTACAATCGACTCTCCAATAGCTTGAATGGCGTGACAGGATCGCACAGTCCCATGAACGGTTGGGATGGCAGCGTAGCTTTCCCAGCCTGGCATAACCTGCGATTCAAAATCGATGTCTCCGGTTACGATGGCACGAACCTGGGCGCAACGGAACACCCGTATTTCATCATGGGAGGCGCCCAATATGAGATTCCCGTTCGCAGAGAAACTCTTTTTGTAGAGGCGCTGATGGGAGAAGCCGGAGCGAATCGCTTCTGGGGAGCGAATCAAACTCCGGGAATGTCCGCGTCCATCGCGGCCGCATTCGGTGGAGGATTGGACACGCCTATCAGCAGGCATTTCCGGGTGCGAATTGGAGGCGACCTGCAGATCTCAGACTTCGCACTGGTTGAAAAGGTGTCCTTTCCGGATCCTTTCCGTCCTCCAGGTTTTCCCAACTACTTTGGACGAATCACGACTGGCATAGTCTGGGTTCCCCGATTGGCAAACGCCTCGTTTGAAGCGCCCAGTCAACCGAAGGAGTCTGTCGAGAGCGAGTTGATTTTCGAGGACCTGAATTCATTTGGCCACTTCCACATTTTTGCCAACTCGTGGTGGAGCTATCTGCATTTGGCCGGTGTTGAATACGATCGGCACTCATGGGGCAGTTTCATCGGCGCCCGCATGGATTATGTCGCCGAGATTCTGCCCCTCACAATTCTCGTGCAGCCGACGAAGACAAACCCGTGGGGGGTGAATCAAAGCGGAACAGTGCGCAAGACTAATCCCGGCCTTGCAATCACTCCAGTAGGATTGCGCATGCTGTGGCGGGATGGAAAAGGCTGGATGCCGTTTTATTCAATCAAAGGCGGGCTGATCGGGTTCACGCAAAAATCAATTTCGGAACATGCCTCGTATGAGAATTTCACTTTGCAGCAAAGTATTGGCATGCAGTTCCGATTGAGCGATCGATGGGACCTGCGAGCGGCCCTAACCGATTTCCATATGTCCAACGGCTTTGTTGTTCCCAGCAACCCTGGACTCGATGAGATGATGTACAACGCCGGCTTGAGCTATCAGTTGGGGCCGCGGCGGGCAGTCAACTAGGTTTTTGGCCGCTTAAAGCTGTGCCAATGCGGGAATGGACAAAATCATACGGCCATAGACCTAGAGCATTGTCTCCGATTCCGATTCATCGTCCAGTTCATGTTCGTGCTTGTAGTGCTCCACCGGCATCCTGCCGTCCCACCAGGCCCAATTCATGGGGTAGGCATCGGGATCGAAGAAGACCTGGTAGAAGTGCCACACGATGATAGCGAGCGTGGCCAGTATCGCCTCGTAATAGTGGATGGCCGTGGCCACATCGACGAGCCAGCGCGCCAGCAGATCGCCCACCGTAACTTTGGCCCACATCATCACGCCGGTCAGCGCCATCAGCGCGGTGCCCCACACCAGCGCCCAGTACTCGGCCTTCTCGGCGTAGTTGAAGCGGCCAAACTTCGGCTTCTCCTTGCTGAGGCCGAGGTAGTAGCGCATGGTTCCCAAGGCGTCGAACGCATCCTGCGGGCGCGGCGCAATGTCGCGCAGCATTTTGCGGCCTTCATGCGCGGCGGCCAGATAGAAGATGTGATAGATGCCGGCCAGAATCAGCACCACGCCGGCGATGCGGTGAATAGCGCCGCGCAGATGCTCGCCCATGCCCAGCGTGTGCGCAAACCACGACTCGGGGAACTTGAGCGCGAATCCGGTAATGACCAGGATGATGAAGCTCGAAAGCAGGATGAGATGCTGCCAGCGCTGGTTTACGCTCATGCGCGTCATCATGGGATTCATCATGCGGCGGCGGGCAACGGCCTTGCTGCGCCAGATGATGGCGTTATGCAGGAACATGGCGCCGATGACCAGCAGAATGAGAACCGTGTAGATATAGCGTACCCAGCGCACGGAGAGCGAGTCGATGTCGTTGGCATGGGTCCCGGCGCCGTCCTGCAGGTGAACTTTGGTCTGCGTGAATTTGTGCGTTACGCCCTGGTGGCACTTGCCGCAGGTGGCGTCGAGATGCGCGGGATTGATGCTGGAGCGGGGATCGGACGAGGGCAGGATGTCGTGCACGCCATGGCAGCTTGAGCAGTTGGCCGCAACCACCGAACCGCCCTCGGCTGCCAGGCCGTGATAGCTGTCGAAGTAGCTGGTGACGCGGTTACCGGGGATGCCGAACTCCTGCGACAGGCGCACGCCCTCATGGCAGCGGGCGCAGGTGTCGCGCGAAAGATTCTGCGCCGAGGCCGGCGAGTTGGGGTCGGTGTGCGACTTGATGGAGTGGATGCCGTGGCAGTCAGTGCAGACCGGAGCCTGCGCATTGCCGTGCGCCATGCGCCTGGCCGTGCATGCTGGCATTGAACGTGTCGGCAATCTCGCTATGGCACTTGCCGCAGGTGGCCGGCACATTGAACTTGTAGATGGGCGAGCGCGCCTGGTTGGCCGGCAGAATCTCATGTGCTCCGTGGCAATCGGTGCAGACCGCGGCCTGCATTGAGCCGTTGGCGACGGCGCGGCCGTGCACGCTGGTCTGGTAGGAGATGAACGGCTGCGCGCTCACGCCGTTCGACTCCATCAGGAACTTCTGGCCGTGGCACCGGCCGCAGGTGACCGGAATGTTGACGTGATTCACCGGCGACTGGGGATGGCCGGGAGCGAGAATGCCGTGCTCGGGGCCGTGGCAATCAACGCAGGTGGCGGCTGCGGGCGCGGCGCCCATCGGCTTTGCATGCATGCTGCGCGCGTAGGCGTCCTGTGCGGCGGCGTGGCAGGTGGCGCATAAAATCTTTGCCGGCGGCTTATCGTGCACCAGGCTCGTAACGTCTTTGTGGCAGTCAACGCAGCCAAGCATCTTGCCATGGATCGAGTGCTTAAGCTGATTTTGATCGACGTACAGGCTTGCCGGCTTGCCATTTTCGTCAGCGCTAAGCGTCGAGTCGCCGTGACAGGTGAGACAGTCCGCGTCCTTAGGCTTTTGCGCGGCGTGAGCGTTGGAGGTGGAGGCAGCAAAAGAAAAACAAAGCGTACAGAGCAGCAAATATCGAGCAGATCTCACGCATAAGAGGAGACGCTTATGCGACAAAAAGTACCGTGACTGGAGTCACAGGAGCAGCTTTCAGCTGTTAACTCCTAGCTCTTAGCTTGTAGCTTTCGGCTCTTAGCGATGTGAATCTGAAGTTCATTGAAGAACAACAGCGGTCAAACATGGCGCTTGCGCCACCCAAGGCCATGAAGATGCAACCGCGGATCCTTCGTCGCTTCACTCCTCAGGATGACAGCGCCTGTTTAAGAGGACGCGTCAATTTTCAGGGCAGATCCTTCGACTCAGTTCGGCGCAAAAGGCGCGCCAAAAGTCGCTCAGGATGACAACGCGGTTTTTGTCGAGCTTCAAATTTGCGAAACTAGCTGAAATACGCCGTGAGCGTGAGCACCAGCAGCGTGAGGCCGATGGCGATGGCAATGAATCCCACAATGCGTGAAAAATTCACTACCCAGGTTGGCGCCTTTTCACCTAGCCTAGTCAAGACTTTGCCGCTCTTCACCATGCGCTCGTATTCGAGCGGCCGCTTGTGCTTGAACTCCACTTCGCTCTCGACGCCGGTAAACACCACCATGTCCATAGGGAAGGTGTCGGGACGCAGGTGCGTGTTGACAAAGTGGATTGAGAAGATGAAAAGGATTGCGAGCAGGCCTTCTTCACTGTGGATGACGAGGACCGCGTTCAGCGCCCACCCCGGCAGGAAGTGCGCGAAGAATGGCGCGAACCACATGGCGTAGCCTGAGAATCCGATGACGATCATGCCCCAGAACACCGCCCAGTAGTCGAACTTCTCCCAATAGGCGTAGCGCTCGAATTGCGGTTTGGGGCCGAGGCCGAGGAACCAGCGCATGTGGCCGAAGAGGTCCTTCACGTCTTTCCAGTTGCCGACCATCGAAGTCGAGCCCCAGAAGATGCCCTTCTCGCGATTGATGATGCCGCGCGTGAAGATATCTTTTACGTGGATAAGAAACGCAACGGTGAGCACCAGCGCGCATAGCTTGTGGAAGAACAGGATGGCGCCGAAGCCGCCCACGCCGGCCGCAAACTTGCGCGCCCAGAAACTCTCGCTGAAGCGCATGGGCAGCCCGGTGGCCGCAAGACCGAGAAACGTGGTGAACAGTGTCGCGTGCAGGTAACGCTGCTCGCGCGTGAAGCGCTGGAAGTACCTTTGCTCCGGCACGCTCTTCTGCGCAACTAATGGAGCCGATTGAACTGAATCAGACATTCTTTTGTCCTCCATTGGCGCGATTCTTTACCTGGTTGTACCGCTGCCGGATCAGCCACAAGATGGTGTGAATCAAGAAGAAAGTAAGCACGCTGGCCAGCAGCATGTTCATGAACAGGCGCACAAAATAAAGCGCGGGATTCAGCTTGCGATCGCGGGCGTTGGCGTGCGGCTGGTACTGGACAAAGCTGGCGTTGGCGCCGGCATGGCATTGGCCGCAGGTCTTCACCAGGTTGGCTTTGTTGACGGGCGAATCGGGATCGGAGGTAGGCAGCACATGATGTGCGCCGTGGCAGTCCCAGCAGCGGGCGGTTTCAACGTAGCCGCCCAGAGAGCCGAGCTGCGAGTGGAAGGTATCGCGATAGGTTGAGAACTTGTCTTTGTGGCAGTTGCCGCAGATGGGCGTGGACTGCATGCGGAATGCCGATTCGGTGGGCTGTAGAATGGCGTGCGCGGTGTGGCAATCGGTGCAGACCGGCGCCGCCATCTTTCCTGCCGCAATTGCCTTGCCGTGTACGCCGGTCTCATAGTCGGCGTCGATTTTGGCGTGGCAGTTGCCGCATGTCTTGGGAATGTTGGCCTTGAAGGTCG
The DNA here is from genome assembly GCA_963836635.1 of uncultured Acidobacteriaceae bacterium. Lineage (GTDB taxonomy): Bacteria > Acidobacteriota > Terriglobia > Terriglobales > Acidobacteriaceae > Telmatobacter. The sequence goes on from CAWILB010000028.1 coordinate 60,123, forward strand.
CGCTCGCGGGATTGGTGTGGCTCAGAATCTTGTGCGATCCGTGGCAGCTTTGGCAGTTGGCTGCAACCAGCAGGCCCTCCTTGCTGAGCGCGAACCCGTGGATCGAATCGATGTAGTTGGGGTAGACGCTGGGAAGTCCGTGCTTGCCCGCCATGCCGTTGTTGCCGTGGCACTGGCCGCAGGTCTTGGGCACATTCAGCGGATAAACAGCCGATCGAGGGTCGGCCTTGGGAAAGATCTGGTGCGCATCGCCGTGGCAACTGGTGCACGGATGCTCCTTGCCGTCGGCGTGCACGCTTGTCTTCAGCTGATCCGCCTGGTCGCATGGCAGGTCTTGCAGTCAACCGGCGCAATCTTGTCGGGGTGCGGATAAGTTTTGATGTCGGCGTGGCAGGCATTGCAGCCCAATGCGCCGTGAACGCTCGAATTGAACTTCTGCCCATCAACTCCAACGCTGTGGCCCTGCGCATCCTGTAGTGTTGCGTCAGAGTGGCACGCCAGGCAATCGGTTTGCGCACGGCTGACCGGCCCACAGGCAACAAAAACCAAACAAAACAACGCAGCAACAATTCCGCTGCCAAGTTTCTTCACTTGCCGTCTTCTTTCTCCAGGCAAAAGGAGCCCAGACCCTCGCGCGGGGCATTGTTGCCTTGGCAACCTGCCACGTCTTCTCGTTCTGCGATCGCGGAGTATGCATCACCAAGGTCCTACTTTGCAGAAATGGATGGCAGTGACACCTATCACAAGCACTGCGATTGGGATCACATTTGCCTCAATTACCTGCGTTTACCGTGGTTTGTTGGTGTGCTGGATCACATAAAAGCAGCGATCAGCTCTTAGCTGTTAGCTATTAGCTTTTTCGTGGCGCATCGAGCCGCCCATCAGGCAATTCTCAAAACAAAACGCGAAAGTCGAGAAAGTTCGCGGCTGCACGATCAAGCCAAAAGCTAAGAGCTAGTAGCTAACGGCTGTCTTCTAGTGATGTGAGTCACATGCCGGACTCTATCCGTTCGGGGACAATGAGTCCGCCGCTCGAGGTGCACTTTTATGGGAACAGTAGTTCTTTCTGAAATTCCGGTCATGCTCACGCTCCCCAGTGATGCCGTGCGCCAGGTGCAATGGCGCTTTTCAGACCGTTTCGATCTGCAGATGCTGGTGCAATCGGCACGCGGAGTGGCGCGCGGCACCGTAGCGCGGCTGGTGAGCGCGGGCGAGCGCAACACCCATGAGTGGACCGCGGGCAAGCAGGCGATGCTTCATGCCTTTGACCAGGCAGGCGTGACGGCGGCATTCATGGAACCGGAAGAGGGCGGATTCATCGCCGGCCCCAAGAACCTGGCGCTCTCGCTGGCTGCCTTTGAGCTGGCATGGGTGGATGGCGGCGCGGCCACGGCCAGCCTGGCAAGCTGCCTGGCTCTGGCGCCGATCCACGAGCGCGGCACGCCGGAGCAGGTGTTGCGCTACATGACGCTGTGCGCGCCTCCGCAAGCAGGCCTGGAGTAAGATGTTGCCCGCGAGCCATGGCGCGGCGCGTTCGCGCTCACTGAGCCGATTCCTTACGTGGGAGTCGACACCGGCATGTTGAGCGGAAAGCTGACAATCGCGGAGTGGAACGACGACGAAGAGCCGGTTCTGCACGTAGACAAGCGTGGACGCTTCATTACCGGGATTGCCTTCGCCAACTTTGTTACTGCGGCCGTGAACTCCGCCGACCCGCGCATCAAGGGCAGTTGCGTCGTGATCCTGGAAGAAAACGACGAGGGGATCTTCGACCGCGGCACTGCGACCAAAAAGCTTGTGCATCAGCTTTCCTCCACCGGCGACCCGGTCTTTAACCTGAAGGTTCCGGCCAGCCGCATCGTGGGCGGTTACACGGTGAAAGACGGCGTAATCGTTCCCGCGTTTAACCACGGTGAAGTGATCGAAGCTGTTTTCCGCCGCACGCGCGTGCCGGTGGGCTTGATGACCGCGGCCAAGCTGCTTTCGGCCGTGGAGCCGGTGATTCGCTATCAGCGGCAGCGCTTCCGCGGGGCCGAGGGTGCAAGGCCCGGCTCAATCCGCTATGAGCAGGGCATCCAGCAGCGCGAAGACGCATTGCACAGGCTAGTAGATGTGTGGGCCGCGGGAGAAGCCGCGGCGTCACTCGGCTTTGCGTCGGCGCGGCTGTTTGACGCGCTCGATCCGCTCGAGAAACAAAAGAACGTCATACTCGGCGAACGCGGGATTCATGGTGGGCGCGCCGAAATGAAAGCGCTCAAAGAGTCAGAACAGCGTGCGGTGGAGTTGCTATCCAAATCGGGTGCCCCTGGTCTCGCTTTTGAGACCGGGGAAGCCGACCCGCTTGTGCAGTTTGTGCTGGCCGATGCCGAGGCCAATGTTCTGTGCCCCGCCACCAAGCTCTGGAACACCGGCCACGGCGCCAACATGATGCGCGAGGCCGTGAGCCTGATGGGCGGCTACGGCATCACCGAGGATTGTCCCGGGTTTTTGGCCAATAAATGGATGGACGCGCAGCTCGAGGCAACCTACGAGGGTCCTGAAGCAGTGCAGCGGCGACAACTCACTGTCACCATGACGAGTGAAGTTTTCCTGGCCGAGTTCCGCGCCTGGATTCGCGAAATGCGCGGCATTGCCAGCCACCATCCCGGCACCGGAGCCTGCACCTTGGCATCGGCGATGCACCTTTGGCTTTGGTCGCTGCATTATCTGCAAAGCGCAACAGATACCGCAGGTGACAAGCTCTATCATGGGCAACGCCAGGGCGTGACCTTCCCGCTGGCCGATGCGCTTTGCTGGCTGCTGGCTTCGCGCGCGCAGATACTCGATGTGCTTGAGCTTGAGCAGCGCGGTCCTTCAGACCCGGTTGCCGCGGAGGGCATCGCCGGCACGGTGCAGTTCCTGAGCGATCTTTGCCACACGCAGGCCGCGCAGGCCGCCGGCGTGGCCTCGCGCATCTGCGCCGAGCTGGTGTTTGGCTACAACGCGCACCCTAAGTGGGACGAGCAGGAACATCGCACTTGCTTCTCGACCGCCGAACTTGAAGAGTTGGAAGAAACCATGCCCGGCATCAGCGCCATGGCGGTGGATGTGATTGCAATCGATGGCACGCATCCGCTGAAAGCCGGCCCGTGCGCGGGTTGCGCAGGCTCGGCTGAATTCCTGCGGTTGCAATCGAAGCTCACCACCTGCCTGACCGGCTCGCGCATAGCCAAAGACCGCGCCGCAGAAACGGTGAGCAAGGTGATGATTCCCGAGGCGCTCGATTACCCGGCGGCAGGATGAGCATGAGCACCGATCCCCAGCCCCAAAACGACGTTGACCGTCAGACGATGGAAGTCGACATCGCCTGCGCCGGATTTGGTCCGGCCACGGGCGGTTTCTTAACCACCCTCAACCGCGCATGGACTGAGAACCCCGCCGACCCGGCCTTTGAGAGCCGCGTTGCGCCGGGCATGCCGCTGCAGGTCATCTGCTACGAGCGCGCCGACTCGCTCGACGCCGGCGTGAGCGGAGTGGTGACGCGCGCAAATGGCATTCGCTCGAGCTTTCCTGAATTCAATCCGGCCGAGATTCCCATGGCCGTCGAGGTGCGAAACGAGCGCGTGTTTTATCTGCTTGACCCTATCGGCGCCAGTCGGCGCTCCGCGCTCTTGCGATTAGGAGATGCTCTTCTTGGCCTCGGAAGAAAGCTATGGTTGAAGGACCACGCATTCGAACTGCTATGGACGCCGGGATTTCTCCACAAGAATGGCGGACTGGTGCTCTCCATCGGCCAGTTCAATCAATGGGTCGCTTCGCAGATTATGATGACCGGCCTTGTGCAGATCTGGCCGGGAAGCCCGGTGGAAAGTCCGTTGGTTGCAGACGGCCGCGTTGAGGGACTGCGGCTCGTGGATCAGGGCGTAGACAAAACTGGCGCGCCCGCCGAGGGATTCATGCCCGGCATGGATGTGCGCGCGCAGTTGACCGTGATCGGCGATGGGCCGGTGGGTCAAGTCTCCCGCGCACTCCTCCAAAACGAGAACAACACGAAGGGCCAGGACTGGGCGCTGGGAATGAAGTTCGTGATCGAGCTGCCGGAAGATACGGAGCTCGAAGCCGGCACCGTGTTGCATACCTTCGGATTTCCGGAGCCGGAGATCTTCGGATTTCTCTACGTGCATCCAGAGCGGCTGGCGTCGGTTGGCATTTTTGTTCCATCGTGGATGAGCGATCCCGCGCGCACATCTTACCGGTATCTGCAGCACTACATTCAGCATCCGGCGCTATGGCGGCACCTTAAGGGCGGCACGTTGCGGTCGTGGGGCGCCAAGTCGCTTGAGGAGAGTGGCAAACGCGGAGAGCCGGCACTCGTAGGCAATGGATTCGCTCGGATCGGCGAGTGCTCAGGCTCAACCAACATGCTCACCGGCTCGGGAGTTGACGAGGCGTGGACCACCGGCGTGCAACTGGGCGAAGCAGTGCTTGAGTTGTTGCGTTCCTCGCGCGAATTCACGCGTGAAAATCTTGTTGTAACTTACGAGAAGCGGCGGCGCGAAAGCTGGGTAGAGCGCGGGACCAAAGAGGCTGAACATGCGCGCGATGGTTTTCACAAGGGATTCGTTCGCGGACTCATCGGCATGGCGCTGGCTGGGCTTTCGAGTGGACGATTCTCGATCCATGCGCACATTCCGCAAGCCTCCGCGCAGATTAAGCGGTTCGGCAATAGCCTGACTGAGCGCCTTTCTCTCAAGTGCGCCGCAACGCTGAGCATGGAAGACGGGCGCCCGCTGCACGATGCGCTGATGACTGCGCGCGGCTGGCCCGAGATTCCGTTCGACGGCCGCGTGCTTGTATCGCAGCAGGATGCGCTGCTGATGGGCGGAAAGATTCAGGCCGCGCCGGGCTTCGCCGACCACGTGGTTTTTCTCGACAGGAGCCGATGCATCTCATGCTCAGAAAAGACGTGCATCGCCATGTGCTCGGGCCAGGCCATCACGCTCGGGCCGGAGAATACGCCCGTGTTTGAACGCGAGAAGTGCGCGCACTGCGGCGCCTGCCTGTGGAACTGCGCAAATCCGCCGGAAGGTAAGGAATCGAATATTGAGTTTCGCGCGGGTAGTGGTGGACTGCATTCGGCCGAAAACTGAGGAAAACCAGCTATTAGCTGTCAGCTATTAGCTCTTAGCCAGTACATGGGCGTTATTAAGGCATGCGACACATTTGACTGTTTGAGGAATTGAGTAAGAGAAAATGGCACAGGATTTTCATGAGTTAAAGGTTTGGCGGAAGGCAATCGAGCTGACGACTTGTGTCTATAAGGTGACTCGATTCTTTCCGAAGGACGAACTCTACGGGCTCACCTCACAAATGCGACGCGCAAGTGTTTCTGTGGCCAGTAATATTGCCGAAGGTCGAGGCCGATTGAACCACCGGGAGTTTCGCCAGTTTCTGGGCCTCTCGCAAGGCCCGCTCTTCGAGCTAAAGACCCAGCTTTTGGTCGCGCGCAATTTGGGATTGGCAAAAGATCACGAACTTGACGAAGCTGATCGTCTCGGCAACGAGGTTTCAAAGATGCTCAGAGCCTTTATCGAGGCCTTAAGCACGAAAGCTAAGAACTATTAGCTAAAAGCTAATAGCTTGGTTTCAAGGAAGAGCCTAAATGCCCCACTCTTTACACATCGTCGTTTGCGCCGGGATTGTGCCCGATCCGCTGCAGACATTGGAACCAACAACTACACCGAATGGCCCGGGAATCAAGAACGAAATGGTTCTTCCGGCCGTGCTCGATCCCTGGGCCGCGAGCGCGCTCTATGAAGCTGCCGGGCTATCTGCCAAAAATCCCGGTTCGAAGCTGTGGCTCGTTTCTCTCGGACCCAAAGCCAAACTGCAACAGGTGATGATGACCATCGCACAGAAGGTTGCCTTCGAGTTGGTTCCCATCGACGGACCCATCGGCGGATTCCCTGATGCTCACGCGACGGCTTCGGCGCTCGCGTCTGCTATCGAAGCCATTCCCGGCCTCGACCGCAGCAAGCTATTGCTTTTCGGCGGATGGGAGTCGGCCTCGCGCGGCGCAGGCGTGACACTGCAACTCGTTGGCGAGCGGCTTGGCGTCACGGACCAATTCCAGGGCGTGGACCAGATCGAGCTGCACGACGATGGATCGTTTGAAGTACTGGAGCGCGTGGAAGGCGGCAAGCACCAGGCGTCGGTTTGCGCGGGCGCGCCGGCCGTGCTGGGCTGGGCGACGGGCAACCTGGCCGAGCCCAGGAATAATCCGCAGATCGGCATGGCAAACATGCGCACCATTATGCCGGCGCTGCAGAAAGCGAAAGCGGTTGCGCTCTCAGCCGATGGACTTCGCTACGTGTCAGTAGGTTTGCCGAAGCAGCAGCGCGAGACCCGCGTCGAGAAGAACATGACGTCCGATGAGATTGCGGCAGAGATCGTCGAATGGATCCGGGCGGAGTAATCGGAGGGCGAATCTCCCGCAGGGAGAGACGACAATAGCCCAGGGTGAAGTTCGAAGGTGCGAACGAAACCCTGGGGCGAGCCCCAAAACAATCGACCCCGTCCCGTAGGGTCGGGACGAAGAGAGAAATCAAGAGAATACCGATGGAATCCATTCTTGTACTCGCACATGCCGATGAAACAGGCGCGACCCTCACCAAGGGTTCGCTGGAAGCCGTAACCGCAGGCAAAGAGCTGGCGCAACGACTCGGCGCAGAGCTCATGATTGGCATGGTGGCAAAGCATGTAAGTGAAGCTGCGGTGCAGGTGGCCGGCGGGGGAGCAAAGTTGCTCGCCGTCCAGGGCGAGGAGTTCGCTCATGGGCGCTTCGCGAGCGACGCGGCCGCGTGCGAGGCGCTCTGCCGGGCGGCGCAGGCGACCATTGTTCTGGCGCCGCACAGCTCGCGGTTTGCGCGCGTGATGGCCTCGGTCGCACATCGCGTGGGCGCGGTGATTGACACACATATCACGGGAATCGGCGGAACGGAAAACATTGAAACCGCGCGATGGTTTTATCGCCAGCGCATTGAGGCTGCTCTCACCCGTTCTGCGCGGCCGTGGTTCCTGCTGCTCGAAACTGGAACGCATGCCGCTTTCGCGGCGGTCGGGACCCATGAGCCTTTCGAGGGAGCCCCCTACGCTCAGCCCGATGAGATTGCCATTGCCGTCGAGTTGCCGGAGATGCGCACCAAGGTTGCGGGAATGCGAGTTCCGGAACAAAGCCAACAGACAATAAGGCCGGACGCAAAGCTGCTTTTTGTCGCCGGCGCGGGGTGGACAAAGAAACAGCCTGACGGGCAGATTCACGTGGAAGAGGCAGGCACGCTGATTCTTGATTTCCTTACCCAGTCGGGCGCATCGCTGGGCAGTTCAAAGTCGCTCGTGGACCAGGGCGGCGAGGGGCAGTCCGTTCTTCCATTTCTGACGCATCTGAGTCAGGTGGGCCAAACCGGCTCGACGCCACGACACCCGAAGGGACTGGCCACCTGCTGCCATGGCGAGGAGCCGCACGTGGTGGGCTGGAGGTTCATCGGCGAGCGGAGGGCAATTTCGCTCGACCCCAACTGCGGCTGGACGCGCGGCAAGGCCGACGTGGTGTATGTGGCGGACGCATTCAAGGTGGTGGCAAAGCTGAATGAGCTGCTGGCTGAGTAGCTCTCAGCTTCTTCCGAATGGCATCGCATCGCAACTGCGAGCCATCTGCAGCTAAGAGATCGCCATCAGCCCCGTACGCAACTCGTCCGGTGCTGTTTCCCCGAGTTGTTCTTCAACTTCAGCATGCGTCTTCTGCCAGATTGGTACCGCGCGACTCATCAACTCCCTGCCCTTCGGCGTCAGAATCAGAATCCGACTGCGGCGGTCGTTAGGGTCTTTTGCCACCATTACTAACCCACGGCGCTCGAGCGGCTTGAGGGCTGCGGTGAGCGTGGTGCGGTCCATTGCAAGCAGATTTGCCACCGGCGCCATGGACGGCGGTTCGGGGCGATTCAACGACATGAGCAGCGAGAACTGGCCGTTGGTAAGGTCGAGCGGGCGGAAGGCCTCGTCGAAGCGGCGCGCCAACGCCCGGGCAGCGCGCTGCACGTGGAGGCAGAGGCAGTGATCCCGTACAAGAATCGTGGTAGCATACGGGAGCACGTTTTCACTTGACACGAGACGAGATTAGTTGATATCAACGTATTCGTCAAGTTTTCCCTGAATTGCGGCTTGATCGCGGAGTGCCGGTTCGCATGGAACATCCCTCAGGGCTAGAGCCCCGGACTCACTGTATTGGCCTAATCGGCACGACTAAAGAGGTTGCGGAAAAAAACTCATTGAGTGGAGCGAAACTCCCGAAAAGCGTCCCGCAGGGGTTAAAACCCCGCCTCCTAAAGCTTTTATCGGCACGAGTAAACTCGTGCCCTGATACAAGGCCGTATCCCGGTGAGTTTTTCCGCAACCTGTAAAGCCGTGCCCTTTCAAAGCAACGACGCGAAGTACGAGTTCACGTATAAAAGTACAATCGAGTTCGAGCCGATTCCGAGTTGGAGGTCACGCCAATGTCGTTTCTTCATGACCTGAAAATTGCCATACGCTCGCTGGCGCGGGTTCCCGCGCTTTGGATCACGATTGCGCTTACGCTGGCGCTGGGCATCGGCGCCAACGCCGCCATCTTCAGCGTGGTGCGCGCCGTTCTGCTGAAGCCGCTGGCCAACCGCGACGAGGGCCAGCTTTTGTATTTGCGGCAAAGCGCGCCGGGCATCGGAGAAAAAAACGCGACCTTCTCGGTCCCCGAGATCAAGGACATCGGCGCACGGCTCACCACCATCAGAGAGCTGGGCACATTCTCTGAGATCGGCTTCACTATTGTCGGCCTCGGCACTCCGCGCGAGATCCCGGCCGGCGTAGTGGATGGGAATTACTTTGACGTGATGGGGCTCAAGCCCGTCCTGGGGAGGTTGCTGACGCCGGCCGACGATGGGCCGAATGCAGGCGGCGCGATTGTGCTCACATACAAATTCTGGCGCGACTCGCTGCACTCCGACCCCGGCGTGATCGGCAAGGTTGTAAGGCTTGAGAGCTACAGTGGCGCGCGGACCGCGAAGGTAGTGGGCGTGCTTGAGCCATCGGTTCCCTACCCCGTTGCGACTGAGATCATCGCCAACGTGGTCACCAGCCCGCACCATCTTTCGGCCACCATGGTGCAGGGGCGCGAGCACCGCATGACCGAGGTCTTCGGCAGGCTGGCGCCGGGCGCAACGCTCGATGCGGCGCGGGCCGAGTTGAATACTGTCTACTCGGCAATGACGTCCGCGCATCCCGAGGTGTACAAGCCCGAGGACCACTTCACGGTGAGCGTGACGCGGATGCACGACCAGATCAACTCGCGCGCGAATACGATTCTGTGGATACTGTTTGCGGCTTCAGGACTGCTGTTTGTGATTGCCAGCTCAAACGTGGCGAACCTGGTGTTGGCGCGCACAGTGCGACGCGAGCCTGAGCTGGCAATTCGAGCTGCGCTGGGCGCAAGCCACGCAGTGCTGCGCCGCAGCCTGCTGGCAGAGAGCGTTGTGCTTTGCGGCAGCGGAACAATTGCGGCCGTGTTGCTTGCGGTGCCGATGGTGAAGGTGCTGGGGCACTACGCTGAGCGTTTCAGCGTGCGCGCGGCCGATCTTACGCTTGACTCAAGCCTGTTGTGGTTTGGCGCGGTGCTGGCGCTGATTGCGTCGTTCTTTCTTGCGTATGTCCCTCGGCTGCCGGCCCCGGATGCGCCGAGCAACAATATGACGGGGCGCGGCGTGCGCGTAACGGGCTCGAGCAATCGCAAGCTGCGCACGTTTGCAATTACGCAGATTGCCGCATCGTTCCTGCTTCTGGCCGGCGCCTGCGTGCTGCTCAAGACGCTTTACACGCTGGAGCAAACGCGGCCACCCTTTGACTCAGCCAATGTGCTGGCGGTGAATCTGCCGGTCATGAGCTACGGCAAAACCGACGCGCAGGTGGGCGAGTTTTACCGCGAGGTAATGGAACGGGTCGGCACGTTGCCGGGCGTGGACCACGTGGCCGAGGGATTCAGCGTTCCGTGGCGCGGCGACCAGGGCCAGAACATCACTCTTCAGTTTGCGGCGCAGGGAGCGCACCGGCAAGACGGTAAGGACGAGTTTCGCGCGCAGTTCCGCCCGGTGTCGCCTGGATTTTTTGCCACCCTGGGCGTTCCGATTATATCGGGACGCGATTTTACCGATGGCGACAAGGAGGGGAACGAGCGGGTCGTGATTATCAGCCAGAGCCTGGCGAATCAGCTCTATCCCGGCCAGAACGCGGTGGACCACACGCTGTGGTGGACCGACGGCGTAATCAAATTCATTGGCATTAGCGCGGAGCCGCGACGCATCGTGGCCGTGGTGCCGGACTTCGACGATGAGAACATTATTCCCGCGCCGGCCATGACCATCTACCAGCCTATCGACCAGGAGGGTTTCAGCGGTAGGCTGTTCGTGCGGGCGCACCAGTGATCCGTACGCGCTGGTGCCGGCGATTACAACGCTGATTCACCAGATGTCGGCCGATCAGCCGGTGGAACGGGCCACAACACTGAATGATGTTCGCGCCGAGGTGCTGACGCCCGACCGGTTGAATGCCATTGTCTTTGGCGGGTTCGCCGCCGTAGCGCTTCTGATCTCGGTGGTGGGCGTGGCCGGCGTATTGGCCTTCAGAGTGAGCGGGCGGACACGCGAGTTCGGAATTCGCATCGCACTGGGCGCGCAGCCGGCGAACATTCTTACCGATGTGCTGCTGGAGGGACTGGTGATGGCGGGGATTGGAGTGGGCGCGGGCGCGGTGGCCGGTCTTGCGCTGGCGCGTATCGCCGCCAGTTACATTGCCGAGGTCAGTCAGCCGGGGATGCTGGCGCTGGCTGTATCGGCCTTTGTGATTCTTGCGTCAGCGGTGATTGCATCGGCCGTGCCTGCAGCCCGCGCAGCAAGGGTGAATGCGGTGGAAGCGCTGCGGGCGGAGTGAAAAGACAGGCACCAGGGACTAGTCGACCCGCGTATCAGGCGGCCTGGCGGGCGTGGCTGTGTGCGGACTTGCCACGATGCGCGTGACTTCGGCCAGTGCGTCGCGTCGATTCGGCTGAGGCGAGTACGGTTCGCGCACGAATATGCCCACGGCGATGGTGAGCGACGGCGGGGTGAAGAACGGCTCCCACGCGCTTCTCGGCGTCGGCAGGGTCGTCAGCGAATGTTGGGTCGAGCATCGCAATGACTGCCGTCGCCCGAATCCGATAAAGGCGTGCCCACTGGCTCTGTTCAAGCGTGGTCTGCACCATGTGCCAGTAATCAGCCTCGGCCGTGGCGTCAGCGTTCACCTGCGATAAAAATTGCGTAAAGTGCTGCAGGTTGAAGCCCATCTGGTAAACGAGCTGGCTCATGGCCATCTGCTGCGGCGCGGTAAGCGCGTCAAAGTTGCGGCAATAGGCCTTGGCGTTATCGATGGATTGAATGATGGCGATGCGCAGCAGCAAGTCGGCGTCGCTGTCGCTGATGTCGGGTTCGAGCTGGACCATGCGACGGCGAAAGCCTTTCTTCTTCCACTGCGCCATCCGCTCGCTGAAGCGGTCGAGAATCGCGTTGAGGCGCGCATCATCAAGGCCGGCGGCACGCCATAGCTCATCGGATGACGGCTCGATAAACTGATTCGGATTGAGCGGATCGCTCTGCGGATGATCGCGCGACGGGAGGTCGAGACTGAACCCTGCGCCGATGAGCGGGTGCGATGTTTTAGGGTCGGGATACGCGGCCAGCACCCATCCCTCGTGACGGCGATCGCGGAGAATCTCCATCAGATCCGACACCGCGAACTTGACATCGGTGTCTTTGAAGCTAAGCAAATGTTGCATGGCCGGTGTAACGGGCAAAGATGTTGCGGCTGTAGGCACGGATTGCGCAATCGGGTCAGAAGTTGGAGCTATCGCGGCAGGAGCGCTCGCCGGCGCGGGACCGGGAATCAGTTCCGGGTCAGGCTGCGCGGAAGGGGTTTGCGCTGCCGCAGGTAGAAGCGCGGCAGCAGCCAGCACTGGGAGGGTCAGTGATGTGAACGGGATTCGCATGTGCCGAGCCTTCCTTTCGATTGCAGTGATTCCAGCATCGTCTAAAACGCGCAGACAATCAATCCCAGGAAGGCGTTACTGAGTGAATGCCCCCCCTTCCTGAAGCGGAAGCAGAAGAGCGGCGACCGTTTTGGGAAGCGGCCGGGGTTTGCGATTCCGTACGCCGGCTAAACGGGACGAGCTGACAGTGAGTCCCAACGACACTGGCGATTCACAACCACATGAACGCGCTGTGGTAGGTTGGAGAATTGGAGTGGGAAAATTACCATGGCAACGATTACTGAATTCATCAAGCATCACTACCGGCATTTCAATGCGGCAGCGCTGGTTGACGCGGCCGAGGCGTACAAGCAAACTTCTGGCCGAGGGCGGCAAAATGTTCGTGACCATCGCCGGCGCGATGAGCACGGCGGAGCTGGGGCTCAGCCTGGCCGAGATGATTCGGCAGGACAAAATTCACGGCATCTGCTGCACGGGCGCGAACCTCGAGGAAGACGTGTTCAACCTGGTGGCGCACAACTTTTACGAGCGCGTGCCGCACTACCGCGACCTGACTCCGGCCGACGAGGCGGCGCTGCTCAAGCGGCACATGAACCGCGTGACCGATACGTGCATTCCCGAGATGGAAGCGATGCGGCGGATTGAGAACGAGGTGCTGGAGGAGTGGGTCGAGGCCGACCAGGCCGGCGAGCGGTTTTTCCCGCACCAGTTCATGTACAAGATTCTGCTCTCGGGCGCGCTCGAGAAGAGCTACCAGATCGATCCCAAAGACAGCTGGCTGCTCGCCGCGGCCGAGAAGAATCTGCCCATGTTTGTGCCGGGCTGGGAGGACTCGACGCTGGGCAACATGTATGCGGGCCACTGCATCAGCGGCGACGTGAAGAAGGTGCACACGGTGCGAACCGGCATCGAGTACATGATGGAACTGGCCGAGTGGTACACGGAGACAACGAAGAAGACGCCGCTGGGATTCTTCCAGATCGGCGGCGGCATCGCTGGCGATTTCCCGATCTGCGTGGTGCCCATGCTGCACCAGGACTTGCAGCGGGAGCATGTGCCCCTGTGGGCGTACTTCTGCCAGATCTCGGATTCGACAACGAGCTACGGGTCGTACTCGGGCGCGGTGCCGAACGAGAAGATCACCTGGGGCAAGCTCGGCGAGAAGACGCCGAAGTTCATCATTGAGAGCGACGCCAGCATTGTGGCTCCGCTGATATTTGCGTATGTGCTGGGGTGGTAGTGTCACCCTAGCAAGCGTTCAACGATGAAGGCCTGCTAAACGGGAAACGCTCTAGGCGACCAATCCCAATGAGACAAGAATCAGCGGGCTAAGCATGCCACTGGTTCGACCAGGATCGGCAAGGGCGCCCCATCGAGTGCCGGCAGCTTTTGAGGAGCGCAGCACGCCCTGTTTAACTTCGTGCGGTCGGCCTGCATCGTTTTGTCTTCGCTGAGGGCACGGAGCGCTTCGCTGAGGATTCGTGCGGCGCCGGCGCCTTTCGGTTCGACGATCTTGTAATGCATCCACTTGCCTTCGCGCCTGGCCGCGACAACGCCGGCGCGCCGCAGATAGGCCAGGTGCCGGGAAATCTTGGGTTGGCTTTGCTCAAGAATCTCAACGAAGTAGCAGACGCATACTTCCCTGCCCTGCATCAGGTTCAACAGCCTGAGGCGCGTGCGGTCTGCCAGCGCAGCGAAGAGCAGAGCCAGGTCGCAGGTTTTCGGGGTGCGGTCCACAAAATTATTATATGCGCCTTGACAGATATGTCTAGAAGAGAATACATTCGCTTAAGCGTATCTAAGGGGCTCTTCATGAAATCGACGACCAGCGTTCAGGAGCAGGTGAAGGAGAAGTACGGAAGCGCCGCCCGTGCCGTGGCGCAATCAGGGAATGTTCAGGCATGTTGCGACCCCGGTCTCAGGTGCTGCGACCCAATCACCACTAACCTCTACAGTGCTGGCGAGAAAGATCTGATTCCTGAAAAGGCCGTCCTCGCCTCCCTCGGTTGCGGCAATCCCACGGCGCTGATCGATCTGCGCCCCGGAGAAGTTGTGCTCGATCTCGGCTCCGGCGGCGGCATCGATGTGTTGCTCTCGGCGCAGCGCGTGGGGCCAACCGGCAAAGCGTACGGCCTGGACATGACAGATGAGATGCTGGCTCTGGCCCGTGAAAACCAAAGGCAGGCGGGCGTGGCAAACGTCGAGTTCCTGAAGGGCGAAATCGAGCAGATCCCTCTGCCCGACAATTCCGTCGATGTCGTCATCTCAAACTGCGTCATCAATCTCTCCGCCGATAAGGATCGTGTTCTACGCGAGGCGCTCCGCGTGCTGAAGCCCGGCGGCCGGTTCGCTGTCTCCGATGTGGTGGTTCGCGGCAGCGTTCCGGAAGAGGTTCGCAAAAGCATGCTTCTGTGGGTTGGCTGCATCGCCGGGGCGCTCGAAGAGAATGAGTATCTGGTCAAGCTGACAGCCGCTGGTTTCGAAAACGTATCGATGGAGCCGACGCGCGTCTACAACGTAGAGGATGCGCGCCAATTTCTGACGGAGGCCGGCGTTGACGTGGATGCAATCGCGCCGCAGGTGAATGAGAAGTTTTTCAGCGCGTTCGTGCGGGCGAACAAACCCAAAGCTGCATGCTGCCAGCCCGGTTGCTGCGCGCCTGCACTCGTGGGAGCTAAGGAATAAGAAGATGGCCGATCGTTACAACGTTTTATTCCTCTGCACTGGCAACTCTGCGCGCTCAATCATGGCCGAAGCAATCCTGAACCACAAAGGCAGGGGCAAATTCACGGCTTACAGCGCGGGCAGCCATCCCACTGGAAGGGTGCGACCTGAAGCGCTGCACCAGATCGAATCGTCCGGGCTGCCCACGGCAAACCTGCGGAGCAAATCGTGGGATGAATTCACCGGGCCCGAAGCGCCGAAACTTGATTTTGTCTTTACCGTGTGCGACAACGCGGCGCAGGAGCAATGTCCTTTCTGGCCGGGCCAGCCGATGACGGCGCACTGGGGTATTCCCGATCCGGCCGTGGTCAAGGGAACTCCGGAGGAGATCGCGCGTGGGTTTCGTGACGCTTTCACGGTGCTCGACCGCAGGATTGGATTGTTCCTTTCGCTGCCCCTCGCAACGCTCGAGGCTCTGGCGATCAAGCGCGAAATCGATCAAATCGGCCGGTCGTAAATGGAAATCGCAGAGGCAGGATTGAAGAAGAGCCGGTTGTCATTTCTAGATCGCTATCTGACGGGGTGGATCTTCGCCGCCATGGCATTCGGCGTGGCTCTTGGCTGGCTTGCTCCAGGTGTCGTGCCGTTTCTGAACCGCTTCAGCGTTGGCACGACCTCGATACCGATCGCGGCCGGGCTTATCTTGATGATGTACCCGCCGTTTACGCGGGTCCGCTACGAGGAGTTGCACGAGGTCTTTCGCAACAAGCGAGTGCTGGGCCTTTCACTGGTGCAGAACTGGGTTATCGGGCCGGTGCTCATGTTCATCCTCGCCCTTATCTTCCTGCACGGCTACCCGGAATATATGGCCGGGCTCATCATGATCGGGCTGGCTCGCTGCATCGCCATGGTGATCGTGTGGAATGAGCTGGCAAAGGGCGACACGCAGTACGCGGCGGGGCTCGTCGCGTTCAACTCGCTGTTTCAGGTGTTCTTTTATTCAATCTACTCGTGGGTTTTCATCACGGTGCTGCCGGGCTGGTTTGGATTGCGCGGAACCGTGGTCAACGTATCGATCGGCGAGATAGCGAAGAGCGTTTTTGTTTACCTGGGAATCCCATTTATCGCGGGCTTCCTGACGCGCACGGTGCTGGTTCGCGCGAAGGGGCTCAAGTGGTATGATCGGAACTTTGTGCCGCGAGTCGCACCGATGACGCTGGTCGCCTTGCTGTTCACCATCGTGGTAATGTTCTCGCTCAAGGGAAGTTACATTGTGCGTCTGCCCCTGGATGTTCTCAGGATCGCCTTGCCGCTTCTGATTTATTTTGTTGTGATGTTTCTGGTGTCGTTCTACATGGGCCGGAAGATGGGCGCCGACTACTCGAAAACGGCAACACTATCATTCACGGCCGCCTCGAACAACTTCGAGCTGGCCATCGCTGTTACTGTATCGGTGTTCGGTATCAACTCTGGTGCGGCGTTCGCAGCCGTCATCGGCCCGCTCGTCGAGGTGCCGGTGATGATCGCCCTTGTGAATCTGGCCCTGCACTTCAAGCGTCGATATTTTGCGAGTGAGACCTCGTCGAAGCTGGCAGAGCGGGCCTGATCGATGTAATCTGAACCGACCCGGCGCCGATCGATCGTGGCGCCGGACCCTAAGTTATCGGCCGCGCCGGAAATCCCGGCCGCCGCCGCCGCCACCACCGCCGCTGCTTTTCTTCCTGGCATTGAAGCAGTCACGGCAATAGACGGGACGGTCGCCCCGAGGCTCGAATGGCACGGTGGTCTGCTTTCCGCAACCGGAGCACGTGACAGCCGTGCCCGCGGAGTCGCTTCGGGCGTACCCACCCCCGCCACCACCGCCGCCTTGATCGTTCTTCTTTGCCTGGCGGCACGCTTTGCAGCGTTTCGGAGACGAGTACCCACGCTCCCTGAAGAACGCCTGATCCTCGCTCGTAAACGTGAAGTCCTGCCCGCAGTCGCTGCATTTCAATTGCAAATCTTCAGCCATGTAACCCTTTCGCTTGTGCTACTACTGTTCGCCACATTGTACATAAATCCCGCGAAGGACGATATCCTGTGGCAGTTCGATGATGGCCAGAATCCCACTAGGACCACGCAAAAGCCATTTGCGTCAGGGGATCTGGATAGGTTTTATCTGCATTGGGTTTTGGTTGAAGACGGTGGTTTCCCGGCGCCTTCGTACTCGGGGACGAGATCGCTGCCAGATTGAACCTGGGATGTGCGGTAGGCATTTTCGCGCTTATCAAGGATGCCGACGACAAACGGGAAGAAAGCTGTAGATACAGCCCCTTCCCAATCGTTTTGCGGCGTTAGCCAACCTGGACGTTCTCAGCCTGCCAGCCCTTTGGTCCCTTGACCACGTCGAACTGGACTGCTTGACCTTCCTGAAGCGAGCGGAAGCCATCGGTCTTAATCGCCGAGTAATGCACAAACACATCTTCGCCATTGGCGCGGCTGATAAAGCCGAAGCCCTTGGCATCGTTAAACCATTTCACTGTTCCCTGTTCCATATCTATTCCTTTGTTGCATGATGTATCGCGAAACTCACTGTGGAATTGTTTGCGAGTAAAGCGGAATAGCAGAACAGGCAAGAACACCAAGTCGAGTCAACGACCAGCTACAAGTATAGCACCTTTATGAGACCGGCCCAGGGAACGCCCAGGCCGGACCCATGCCTACGCGGGAGCCGGTCGCGGACATATTAGTTAGGAGAAGCGCCTGCAACAGCGTATGCTGAAACAAGAAGAGATCGGCAATTCATCTTGGCGATCTTCAGCCCTCCTCGAACTTCGCCGCACCTGTCCCGCATGGCACCTGGTGAATTTGAATGCCACAAGTTGCGTGGAGACGAGCCCGGCTCTTTGTACGTAACGCTGTATTACCGGGAATTGAGGCAAATTAATGCGATCGGAACTGGTGTACGAAGCCGGACTTAAAATCGAAAACCGCTTTCTTTTGGCTGCGGTAGCCATGCGCGCAGCCAAGAAGCTGCATGTTAGTTCGACACGGACCGAAGACACCGTGAACAGAGTTTTTGCCGAAGTGGCAAAGGGCGAGCGAGCGCATGGGGAACTGCCTAAAATCACGCCGCCGCCAGCCATCGATGTGCTGATTATTTCGCCCGCCGCCTGACGCCTTGCCGGCGCCAACCCAGACATTAGACTTAACCGGCAGTGGGAGCCTTGATCAGGTGTCCACTGCTGAAAATTGCATGCTCTTGATTTTGAACCACCAAGCTCGAATCATCGAGCGCCCGCCAGGACTTAAAGTCAATCGCCGCCTTCAGTTCGACTTCAGTCCGTAAACATCCAGTTCACCAGCCGTTGAGGTCGAGCCGCCCGAACCGCCGATGTTGTTGCCGCGCGTGCCCACATAGACTCTTCCGTTGGCCACTGTGGGCACAGTAAATTTGACCGCGTTCCCCGCACCATCGCTCGTCACCATTCCACTGTTCCAAAGCTCAGTTGAGAGTGACGCAGCGCTGTAGGCATGCAGCACTGCCGGCCCGCAACCGGACGATCCCCCCGTGCAGTACTGGCTGTTGTCCAGCGCCCAGATAATTCCGTTCGATGTGCCCGTGGCTGAGACCGACGGAGTAGTACCTGGATAGCCAAAGGCAGTGGCGGAAGTGGAAACGGGGTTGGTGTCGAAAAGATTCGTATTGGCGATGAAAGAGTAAGCAGTCACACGGCCATAAATTGGGACTATGTAGAACGTGTTATTCCAGAACGCGCCCGTAGAGAAAATGCTATCGGAAACGTGGAATTCCTGACGCGAATTCGAGTCTCCCAAGCCTCCCATATTGTCACCGTCCAATAGATAGAGAGCCCCATCTTTTCCGCCCCCGATCACCAGATGCCGCGGCGAACCCGAGCCCGAATTGAGCACCACGGCCGAGCCGCCCGAGCCGAAATCAACGTCATTGAGAGCGTCGTTTGCCTGGTCGGATGGCGCGAAATAAGAAGAAACCGTTGCGCCATCCGTGATCTGAAGGAATGAGTCTCCATAGTCGTTATTGGGTGGGGCGGGGTTGCTGGCGTCGAAGGTAGCATTCCCCGTGATCAGATAGAGATGATTGGCGTCATCTGCCGCGGGCGCCCCGCCGCCCATCCATATTCCGCCATACTGAACATTCGGCGAAACGTTGAGGACGCTGGCAACCGATAAATCGGAAGCTTTGAAGCCAACCAGCCACCCGTAGTATGGTCCCCTGTCTTCATGCGAAGACCAGGCCACGTACACCACACCGTTGACCAGTGCCAGTCCGGGCCGCTGATTCTGAGTCTGCGGATTGAACGTCACCGTTGTTCCACCATCGCCCGTCCCCAGGTACGTGATATTCGAACCGATATCTGCTGGGCCACCAAACTTCTCGCTGCCGGAGGTGATATCGATGGCGTGCAGTCGCTGGTAGAACGTGGTCGCGGAGGAATTCATAGACTTTGAGACCACGTAAAGCGTGTCTGTTTTCGGATCGATGACTGGCGTCCCGGTCACGCCGACCTCCGGCGTAATGTCGCCGCTGCCCCACCCCACTACGGTTCCGCCCGCCCCGCCGGACGGTACTGTCATCTCCCCGGCGTTCGCGCCGTAACTGGCATCGATCAGATTCGCATGCCAAAGCTGCGAGCAAGGACTCGCGTCGGCGTCGAATTCGTATAGGCTGTCATGCTGCGTGGCGACAAGAACCACGTTGTGCGCCACCCCGTTTATTTGCAGATTCGGCACCCAAAGCGGCTGCGCATAGATTGCGCCATCTACGGGGCAGCTGAACAACTTTCCGAAGGTCGAGCTGGTCACGTTCTGCGACGTCAACGCATACTCCTGGCTGTTTACGCCGTCGCGGGCCAGATCGTTGTGGTATGTGGTCACACCGCTCAGGTCAGTCACATAGACCGTCATTGAACCGGTCTTGGATGAATCCGTAGAACTGGTTGCGGTGACCGTATAAGTGCCCGCCGCATTCGGCGCAGTAAATGTGACGGGGGCTCCGGTCATACTGCTCTTAGAAGAGAAACTTCCCCCGGTGGCCGACCAGTTCACGCCTGCCGTGTCATTCGTTGTCGCCGTAATTGCGTAGCTCTGTCCGGTGACCAATGGCGCGCGTTGGGCAGAAAGCGACACCTTGATGCCGTCGGTTGAAGTTCCGCTTGAACCGCATCCACAAGCAACCAGACCAACCGCGAAAACGCACATCGCCGACACCGAAGCACCGTTCATACCGCTACCTCTAACTCAAATGGAATCTGCCCCATGAATTCTCTCAGATTTTCGAGCCCTTGGTCCAAATTCTTCTGGCCTGGACTGCATGGGGGCCTCCGGCGTCTCAAAAATCGGTCTGTCCGGCACCCGATGCGGAATGCCTGCGATCGAAAGCAATTACGTACGGTTTTGAAAGGAGTGCCCACCAATGTCCGTACCGGCGTCCGAGGTGGAACTCCCGTCATCGGGCTCCTGCGACAATAGGTTTCGGCATGTGGTTCCTATAGCTCAGACTTGGGCCGCGCGCGCGGCTAGAGTAAGGAACGTAAGGATAGATAAGCAATAGCCCCGACAGCGTGAGGGACCTTCAAGAACGCAATCCAAATCCTTATGGTGGCTGCTGCGGCCCCATGGTTTATCGCGACTGCAGAGCATCCCACGCACTACAGGCAACCGCAGACACCTTAAAGGGGGTCACATATGCGCTTACTCAAAACTCTTCTCGGAACCACAGCATTGTTCGCGGGCCTGGCCATGGCGCCAGCCGCTCAAGCACAGGTCGTAGTCAGCTTCGGCGTTCAACCAGTCTGTTCTTACGGCTACTACGGCTATGCTCCCTACGCGTGCGCTCCCATGGGCTATTACGGGCCGGGGTACTTTTACAACGGCATCTTCCTGGGCATGGGCCCGTGGGGCGGCTGGGGCTATAGCCACGGCTGGGGCGGTCATCGCTTTGTGAGCGAAGGCGGTGGAAGCTACCACGGCGGACCTGGCCGCGTAGCTTATCGCGCCGACGGCAGACAGTATCGCGGCAACACCCCGGCTTCTCGTTCCGGCGGCGGACGTCCGAGCGCAGCCCGGCCGGCTGCTCGCCCCCAGGCTTCCCATGCCAGCGCGCCACACGCATCCGCTGCCCGAAGCGGCGGCGGTGGACAACATGCCGGCGGAGCCTCGCATGACGGCGGTCACGGAAGACCCTAACCAATAGCTGTTGATAGAGTGGCAGGTTCGACAAAAAGCGGCGGAGCATACCTGCCCCGCCGCTTTGCTGTTCTCAACAGCTTTGGAAATTGCCGCGCTGCGTTGAATCCCCAAAAAACAGTTCGGCTGTGCCTGAAGCAATCACGCACAGCCCAAGTTGTTCCAGCAGAACTGGAGAAGCGAGACGTCTAACTTAAAAGCTATAGCGCAACGAGAACTGCATGCGCCGTCCCTGCGTTAGCAGAGCCGTATATTGGCCGTAGGTTTCGGGGCCAAAGTACGGATCGTTAGAGATGCTCGCCGGGTCGAATCGCACCGAGTTTGTTACGTTGAAGGCTTCGGCTGCGAACTTGACCTGGTTTCGCTCAGTGATCGCGAAGTTCTTTGAGACGCCGCCGTCGATGCTGAAATAGCCGTCGCCACGGTAGAAGTTGCGTTCGCCGGTCTCACTCGCATACGGCGGGCGTATGTCATTTAATGCGGCAGTCTGATCCTTGAATGCATTGGGCTGGCCAAGCGCGTCGTGCTGGTGGCCGCCGGAACGAATGGAAGCAGTTGCAACGTTCCAGCTTTGATCTGCCCAGTCGGTATTCCAGCCCAGGCCGTCGATCGAACTGAAGGGCAGGCCGCTGGTCCAGTGCATCAGGCCAGTCACGTTCCAGCCGCCGATGAAGAAGTCAGTCAATTTGTTGTCGCTTCCATCGATGAGCCTACCGCGTCCGAAAGGAAGGGCCCCGATCGTGTTAAACGTCACGGCATGGCGCACATCGTAATCAGAGGGTCCGCGATTGCCTTTGGGATTATAGACATTGATGATCTGACTGAAGAATCCGCCCAGAGTCGAGGCAGTGGGTCCGGCGCGTTCTGCGTCGGAGCCCAAATCGATCGACTTTGAAAGAGTGTAGTAAGCGTCGAATTGCACACCGTGAGTTTCCTGTTGATGGAGTGCAAACTGCAACCCGTTGTAACTGCTGGTGCCCATCGACGACCACACATACAGCGAAGAGTACTGCGGGTCAAAGTAGCGGTACAGATCGTTGTTCGGAGTCAGGTATCCGGGCACCGCGTCCAGGACAAAGAGTGCCGAAGCCTCATTGCCTCTGAAACCGGCGTCGGGGCCGGGATTGTTGCCGAAGTACAGGTTATAAACATTCTGCGTTGCGCTCATCCCTCCCATTCCCGCCAACCACGGGAACATGTTCTCCCAATAAGGAATGGGTTGGACATTGTTTATCGGGACGCTTTTGTCGTTTAACTGATCGAGCTGTCTTTCAGCGGCAAAGTAATCGACTCCGCTCTGGGGATCGACTAGATTGGAAGGAGTGGCAACGTCGCGCATTTGCAAAAGATGACGCCCCAGGCGGCCGGTGTAAGTCTCCTCGAGCATGAGTCCTTTTCTAAGCTGAAGCTGATATCCGACATTGATCGCATAAGAGTAGGGGCTGGTGAGGTTCTGATCGACGCCCCAGGCAAGCGCCAGATCGTCGCCCGGAGTTACGGGCGTGGAGCCGGTAACGGTAATTGACGGAATAATGCTGGTGGGGACTGTAGTCTCCGATGCAAAACGCGGGGCGCTGTCGGCATCTGCTGCGCCTACGGGGGCCTGATCTCCAGTGACGAGGCCAAACTCGCCGGCCTGATCAAAGGAGTCAACAATTCCCTGTCCGAAGTGATCGTAATAGACACCGGCGCCGGCGCGCAGGGTGAGCTTGTCGCTTGGCTGATACGAAATAGCAAAGCGCGGCGCCAGGTCGAGCTTGTCCATCTTCCAGAAGCCAGGCGCGTGGTTTGCGCGCCCACCCTGCGTGAATCCAAACGCAGGCTGAACAACCTCGCCCTTGCTCGCGCCCTGCCAGCGGTTGTTGAGCCATTGGCCCATGTTCACCGTCGGAACAACTTCTTGCCCGTTGCGCTCAAAAGGCACTTGGAGAAGAGTGTGACGCAGCCCGATGGTGAGAGTCAGATTCGGCTTCACCTTCCAGCTGTCCTGGCCGTAGTATTCGAGCTCGTTGGTCTCATAGTGGTGCGTAACCCACTGGTTTGGCGGCAGCGGCGACAATTGGCCGTTAGCGTAAGAATTGTTGTAGTACTCCTCGGCAGACGTAATCATGCCGACAGCGTCGGCAATGGCAATGTCGTAGGCTGAAATGCTTGCTACCTGCGGGAACCCGAATGCATCGGGATCCAGACTGGATCCTGTGCCTGCAATGGCGCCGTATCCGAGCAGTTCATATGTCACTCCGGCATGTGGGTAGAGTGTTGCATCGGAAGATCGGTTATTCAGGACGAAACGATAGTTGGCGCCGAATTGGAAGGTATGTTTGCCCTTGATCCAGGTGAGATCGTCGACAAAGTTGTTAGTTGGCACTGAAATGACCGACGAGGTAAAGCCAGTGGGTGTAAGTGTAGAGATACCCTGAAAATTGACGTAGGGGCCATTGGTTGCGCCGCGATTTGCGTAGCCTTGCCGCACGAGCCCATAGCGGAGATTGTTGACAAGGTTTGATGAGAGCGTCCACACGTCCCCGGCCGCGATTCCCTTCGAATTATCGACGAGGGTATACTCGGCCGGCTGACCGGGAAATTGAATGGGGGCTGTGGCGTGATCGTCCTGAAGGTTGGCGCGGACAAAGAGGCGATGCTTGTCGCTTGGAGCGTAATCTATCTTGGCGATTAGTGTATTCAGGTTGATTGGATTCGGCGAGGCGAAGGTATACGAAGCCAAATTGACCGTATCACCCAACTGGTAGCCGTTCAACGCTGGAAGCTTCGCGTAGTAGGCTTCAACTGCGGGATCGACGCCCGGTCCGAGCGGGCAGGTTCCCAGGCCGTAGCAGTTGGGATCCATAGACGCAATGTTCGCTTGATTCAGCGTGACCTGGTTATTGGCGCAAAATGCGGGGGGATTCGGGGAGCTGCACGAGGTCGCTGAATAAATCACGTTGCCGGCAAGAAATGATGGAGTCGGGACTT
>CAWILB010000029.1:0-42671 GCA_963836635.1 uncultured Acidobacteriaceae bacterium
TCCTGGCGCGCCACGGCCGCGGGCATCGCATCCTTCCCAGCGAATTGAATTTCCGCGCCAATATCTACGCGATGAAGAAACTTGGCGTTGAGCGCATTCTCTCCGTTTCTGCCGTTGGCTCGTTAAAGGAAGAACACAAGCCAACCGACTTCGTGATTCCAGATCAATTCATCGACCGAACTTTCAATCGCGTGGCAACATTTTTTGGCGAGGGCATTGTGGGCCACGTTGCGTTCGGTGACCCGGTGTGCGCCACTGTTGCCATAGCCGCCGCCGACGCCTGCGCGAACGTGGGTGTTGTGGGTAAGCTGGGCGGCACTTATGTGTGCATGGAGGGGCCGCAGTTCTCCACCAGGGCCGAGTCGAATCTCTACCGCAGCTGGGGCGCGGACGTGATCGGCATGACGAATCTGCAGGAGGCCAAACTCGCGCGCGAGGCCGAGATTTGCTACTCCACCGTCGCCATGGTGACCGACTACGACTGCTGGCGCGAGGGTCACGATGCGGTAACAATCGAAGAGATAGTAGCCGTGCTGCACCAGAACGCCGATAACGCCTGCAAGGTTGTGAGGGCCGCCGTGGCCGCATTGCCGCAAGAACGGACATGTGCGTGTGCCTCTGCGGCAAAGTTTGCGGTGCTCACGCAGCCTGATGCGATACCGGCGGCTGCCAAAGAGCGGTTGGGACTGTTATTTGGGAAGTATCTGGGTTGGTAGGAAGCGAGCGGAGTTAGCGGAGCTGGCGGAGTTAGAAAGACCATAACTAGCTCCTCTAGAACCGCTAACTCCATAAACTCGCCAACTTAACTTACGTAGGAGAAGAATCTATTCTATGGCAATTACCGTCGTCGGCAGCGTAGCATTCGATTCCGTTGAAACCCCCGCAGGCCGATACGAGCGCAAGCTCGCGGGCGCTGCAACTTACTTTTCCCTCGCGGCCAGCTTCTTCACCCAAGTCCGCGTCATCGCCGTTGTGGGTGAAGACTTTGGTCCCGAACAGGAAGCGGTCTTCCAGGCGCACAATATCGATACGCGCGGCATTGAGCATACCGCGGGCAAGAGCTTCTTCTGGGAGGGTTCGTATCTCGAGAGCTTGAACGAAGCCAAGACTCACAACACTGAGCTGAACGTCTTTGCCGCGTTCGATCCCAAGCTGCCCGAGGCCTATCGCGACTCGGAGTTTCTCTTCCTGGCCAACATCGATCCGGTTCTGCAGCGGCGCGTTCGCGAACAAATGCCGAATGTGAAGCTGGTGGCCGGCGACACCATGAACTACTGGATCAAGGATCATAAGCCGGCATTGCTGGCGATGCTGAAAGGCCTTGACCTGCTGCTGATCAACGACACCGAGACGCGAATGCTGGGCGGGAACTCGAATCTGGTGATCAGTGCCCGCGCAGTGATGGCTATGGGACCGCGACTGCTGGTGGTGAAGCACGGCGAGTACGGCGCCACACTGTTCTTTGGATCGGCCGAACACTCCGGATCGAAGACGTTTAAAGCGCCCGGGTTTCCGCTTGAAGAAGTGGTTGATCCCACTGGAGCAGGCGACAGTTTTGCCGGCGGGTTTTTTGGCTACCTTGCTTCGCAGCCCGAACTCACGCCGGGCGCATTTCGCCGCGCCATGTTTTACGGCAGCGTGATGGGATCGTTTGCCTGCGAGCGTTTTGGCACCGAGCGCCTGCAGCAGCTCACACGCGCCGAGATCGACGAGCGTTTCAATATTTTCCGAGAGCTGACGCACCTTGACTGAAATCGAAATGCGAAGGGCTTCTCCCGCGTCGAAGACCATGCGGCCTCGCGAAGCCTTTCTCGTTCTTTTGGCCGCTGGTGCAGTTTCGCTTGCTGCAATTGCGTGGAGCTGGAGCAACGACGCGCTGCTGAACTACGGCGACGCGGTGGCGCATCTGCACATCGCTCGGCGATTTCTGGATTGCCGCTTCCATTCCATTGCCGAGCTCGGCTCCGTCTGGCTGCCGCTGCCGCACCTGCTCATGCTTCCCTTTGTACAGGTGTATGCGTGGTGGGCTAACGGCGTGGCCGGACTGATCCCTTCGGCGCTCGCCTACCTCGCTTGCTGCGTTGGCTTCTACCGGCTTGCGCGTCGATGGCTCACGCCCACGGCGGCGTCGCTCGCACTCGCATTCTTCGCGCTCAATCCGAACCTGCTTTATCTGCAGACAACGGCGATGACCGAGCCGCTGTTTCTGTGCGAGATGATATGGACCGCGGATTGGCTGGTGGAGTGGCGCATTGCGCTCGACGACGACCCGAGGCGCGCAGGCAGGATGGAGTGGTTGATTCTTCTAGTGCTGGTCGCCGCGGTTTTCACGCGTTACGACGGTTGGATTATCGCGGCGCTGGCGTGGGTCGGGATCGGCGTGACGCGACTGCGCCACGGCCGGCTTTGCGCGCGCGGATTCTGGGTGGCGAGCGTGATTCTGGCTGCGGCGCCGGCCGCATGGCTCGTTTACAACGCCACGCAATTCGGCGACTGGCTTGAATTTGCGCGCGGCCCGTATTCCGCAAAGGCCATCGAACTGCGCACTGCAACGCCAGGAGGGCAGCCGCATCCCGGCTGGCACAACCCATGGGTTTCGCTAAGGTTCTTCGTCAAAGTGGCAGAAATGGACGCTGTAGCGTCGTGGCGCAACCTGGTGCTGGCTCTCAGCATTATTGGCATTGCCTTCGCCTGCGCCATCGAGCGCCGCCGCGCCTTCATGTGGACCCTGCTCCTGTGGATTCCGGTTCCCTTCTATGCGTACTCGGTTGCCTACGGCTCAGTGCCGATTTTTATTCCCGTGTGGTGGCCGCACTCGTTCTATAACACGCGCTATGGAATGGAACTGTTGCCGGCGATTGCGCTTGGCCTCGGCTTTGTGGCGCAGTTTGCAGTCGGCTGCGTAAGGGAGTTCAAGCCGGCATGGATGAAGGCGGCTGTGGTCGCGCTCGCGGCGCTCGTGGTTCTCAACGCAATTGGCATCATCCGCAAACGGCCGCTGGTTTACGTTGAAGGCATCAGGAACATCGAGGCACGACTGCCCTTCGACCAGAATATTCCGCCCATCATGCGGAAATTGCTTTCGCGGCGACCCGGTGCGCCGGTGTTGATGAACACCTCTGTCCATCCCGAGCTGGTGGCGTTCAGCGGAATTCCGCTGGCGCAGACAATTAACGAAAGCGACCAGTACATCTATCGCAATGCACTTGCGGCGCCGGCCGACCGGGCGGCGATTGTGCTGGCCTTCGAAGGCGACGAGGTCGATCGCGCCGTCAAAGCGCATCCCGCAAACCTGATTGCCGTGGCACGTTTCACGGCCAAGAACCAGCCTGCGGGCACGATTTACGTATCTGGCACCTGGCGCGCGGATGGACCCGGCTAGTGACTCAACAATGCCCTGGAGCGGTGTTAGCATCGGGCAAGGAACAACCATGACTGCAGGCTTGGCACAGATCGCGCAATCCTACCAGTTCGACAGTCTGCAGCAGATTGTAGTTGTGAACCATGCTGCAGGCCGCCTGCTGCTGGCTTGCGTGCTAGGCGGCCTGGTAGGGCTTGAGCGCGAGTGGAATCGCAAATCCGCCGGCGTGCGCACCAATCTGCTCATCTGCATGGGTGCGGCCTTTTTCACATTGCTCTCCGCGGTGCTGGCCGGCGACCTGAGCCCGAATAAGGGCCAGGTGGCTTCGAACATCGTTCAGGGCATTGGCTTCCTGGGCGCCGGGCTCATTCTGCACAGCAAGAGCCGCGTAAACGGACTGACCAGCGCAGCCAGCGTGTGGGTAGTCGCATCGATCGGCATGGCCTGCGGCGCAGGACTGTATGCGGCCGCTGCGGTTGCGACCTTAATCGTGATTGTGGCACTCGAGCTGGTTGGCTTTCTTGAGCGGCGCGCAAACCTGAAGGCCTATTCGCTGGTGTACGAGGCGCGCGGCAGCGATACCACGCTGATGCTGAGCTCAATTCTGGATGCACTGGACAAGGCAGGCCAGCGACTTGCCGAAATGGCGCAGGATTCGATCGGCAAACTCCAACGGGTGAGCTTCACCGTCATCGCGACCAATATGCAGCATCAGAGACTGCGTACCAGGCTTGAGGCCGAGCCCTCCATCGACAAGGTGCTCACCTTCCGCGATCCGGAGGAAGATTGATTTCTTTCACCAAGGCGCACGCTTGCGGCAACGACTTTCTGATTGTGACCGAAGAGGCGGCGCGCGATCACGATTGGGCTGAAGCTGACGCAGCGGCTGTGCGCGCGTAATACCGGAGTCGGCGCAGACGGCATCGAGTTCTTCGCGTGGTCGGGGCCGAAGGCAGGACGCGTCCGCCTGTACAACGCCGATGGCTCCGTCGCCGAGATCAGCGGCAACGGCACGCGCTGCGTGGCTGCGTGGATGGCACAGGAACTGAATGCGCAAGCCGGCGATGAGTTTCAGATTGAAACCGACGCGGGACTGCGGATTTGCCGCATCGATCATGTGCGTAACCATGGCGGATTCGAGGTGGACGTAACCACCGGAATGGGGATTCCAACCTTCAAGCAACGCACGGTCAATCTGGCCGATTGTGTTTGGGTGGAAGGCATCGAAGTCTCTACCGGCAATCCGCATTTTGTCATTGCGGTGGACGATGCTGAATTCACTAGCAACAACGGCTATGACTGGCAGACTCTAGGGGCGGAAATTTGCAGGCATTCCGATTTCCCGCAACGAACCAACGTTGAATTTTTGCGCATTGTGAGTGAGCGCGAAATCGAAATTCGTATCTGGGAGCGCGGCGTAGGTCCAACCTCTTCTTCGGGAACCGGAACTTCGGCATCGGCAACCGCGGCAATTGCGCTGGGATTGGCCCAGTCGCCTCTGACGGTTGTGGCTCCGGGCGGCCCGCAGACCGTTGCGTGGGAAGGGCCGGGAACCGAATTGTTTCTCACCGGGCCTGCGGCGCTGATTGCACATGGCGAGGCATATTGAGATGGCAACTCGGCGCAGACCGTTGTTGAAGCTTGTCCCGATTGCGCCGGGGGTAGGCATCAGCGTGATTGCCGCTGCGAGTTTCGCCCAGCCTGAGCGAATTGAGCGCGGGATGGCTGCAGTTCGCGCGCTGGGTTTTGAGCCGAGGCCGCAGACCAATGCACTCGCGCGAGGCCCGCTCTACTTTGCAGGAACGCGGGAACAGCGGCTCGCGGATTTTCACGCCGCATTCGCAGATGACTCAACCGGAATGGTGATGTGCCTGCGCGGCGGATACGGGTCGAACTATTTGCTTGAGGGCATCCGCGCCGCCGAAATCGCAAAGCATCCCAAGCCGTTCTTCGCTTATAGCGACCTGACCGGCATTCAATTGCGCCTGCTCGATGAGGTCGGCATGCCTGCCTTTCATGGTCCCATGCTCGCCGCCGATTTCTATCTCGAAGATGGAGTGCACACGACAAGTTTCAACGCGTCGCTGAGCGGTAGCGCGTACACCCTCGGCGCAGACGAGGGATTGCGCACGCTGATGACGGGGACTGCGCGCGGAGTGTTGTATGGTGGCTGCCTGAGCATACTCGCTTCGCTTATTGGCACGCCGTGGGAGCCGCACACCGAGGGCACGCTGCTATTCCTTGAAGATGTGGGCGTAAAACCGTACCAGATCGACCGAATGATTTGGCAATTGCGCAGGGCAGGCAAACTCGACGGCGTTACGGGAATCATCTTTGGCGAAATGCTCGATTGTGTCTCACCCGGCGCAGCACCTTGGCTGATCGAAGAAGCGATCCTCAGCGCACTCGAAGACTTCGATGGACCGATCGCAATAGGACTGCGCAGCGGCCATGTGTCGCGGCAGAATGTGACGCTGACATTCGGCGTCGAGGCGGAACTGACAGCCGGGGCTGAGGCAACGCTGAAAATCCATGCACTAAGGGAATAAGGAGTCATGACGCAATCAACTTTGGCGGTGACGAATTGAGCAAGGAGCCACGGCACATACATCTGATTGGGATCTGCGGGACAGCGATGGCGTCGCTGGCCGGGCTTTTGCAGCTCGAAGGGCACCGCATCACGGGATCGGACAAAGCCGCCTACCCGCCCATGAGCGACCTGTTGCACGAGCTTGGAATCCCCGTCACTCAGCCGTTTGCTGAAGAGAATCTGACTCCCGCGCCCGACCTGGTGGTGATCGGGAATGCGCTCTCGCGCGGCAATCCCGAAGTGGAGCGCGTTCTGGATGAGCGCATTCCCTTCACATCGATGGCGGCGCTGCTTCGCGAAGAATTCCTGAAAGGGCGCGAGTCGCTGGTTGTAGCCGGCACGCACGGCAAAACCACCACCACCAGCATGCTGGCGTGGATTTACCAGATCGCATCGAGCCACGAGCCGGCACTCGAGCCTTCGTTCCTGATTGGCGGCGTGGCAGAGAATTTCGGCACCAGCTTTCAACTGCGGCCCACTAAGACCTTCATTGTTGAGGGCGACGAGTACGACACGGCCTTCTTCGACAAAGGTCCCAAGTTCCTGCACTACTTCCCCGATGCGCTCATCCTGACGCACGTGGAATTTGACCATGCGGATATTTATGCCGATCTTGACGCGGTGAAAACGGCATTCAAGCGACTCGTCAACCTGATTCCGCGCCGAGGGTTAATTGTTGCCTACGATGCGAATGTGAACGTGACCGAGTGTGTTGAACGCGCGCTTTGCCTCGTGGAGCGTTACGGATTCAACGAAAGTGCCGACTGGCAGATTCGCAATCTGAGCTATTCCGGCGGGGTTTCGCGCTGGGAAGTGTGGCGCGAAGGCGCGCTGTGGGCCGAGTTCGAAATGAACCTGGCAGGCGAACACAATGCACTGAACGCCACTGCTGCCGCCGCGCTGGCCGCGGGATGCAGTATTGGAAAAGAAGCCATTGCGGAGGCGCTCAGGACATTCAAGACAGTAAAGCGCCGGCTTGAAGTACGCGCGGAGATCGCGGGAATTACCGTGATTGAAGATTTTGCGCACCACCCCACGGCGATACGCGAAACCCTTAGGGCGCTGCGGACCGTTTATCCGGAGGCGCGTCTGTGGGCGATCCTCGAACCGCGCTCCAACACGCTGCGGCGCAAGGTGCTTGAGGCTGATCTGGTGTCGAGCCTGCTTCTCGCCGATCGTGTCGTGCTGGCCGGCATCTATCAGCAGCAGCGCATCACCGACGCGGAGCGGCTACATCCAGAAGACGTGGTGCACGCGCTCAGCATCCAGGGAACTCCCGCGGAACTGCTCGAAGATGCCGACGCGATTGTCGACCGCATTGCCCCGCAGCTCGCCAGCGGCGATGTGGTGGCGATTCTTTCCAATGGCGGCTTCGATGGCATTTATGAGAAACTGCCGGCGCGCCTCCATCAGCTCTTCCCTGCCGTCCGCGCAAAGTAAAGCTCACGCATGATCGCATCCCTTTCATTGCTCGCCGCCTTGGTCCTGCTCGGGATTCCCACGGCCATTGTGTTTATTCCCTGGGCAATCGTCACCGGCAACGCCACACCGCTGTACAACGCCGCGCAGATGGTTTGCCGCCTGGCGTTTTTGCTCGCCGGAATACGCGTTGAACTGAAGGGAGCGGAGCACGTTCCCGCGCATACAGCCTGCATTTTCATGGCGAATCACGTGTCGAATCTCGATCCTCCAGCGCTCATTCCGCGCATTCCCGGTCGCACGTCGGCGTTCCTCAAACGCTCGCTGATGAAGTTTCCCGTGCTCGGCCTGGGTTTCAGGCTCGGCGAGTTGATCCCCGTCGATCGCGATGGCCGCGTCGAGAGCGCGCAGGAGAGCATCGCTATTGCACGCACCGTAATGGCCAAGGGAATGCACATTACGACTTTTGTTGAAGGTACGCGCTCGCCCGACGGCCGCTTGCTGCCCTTCAAAAAAGGCCCGTTCTATCTGGCCAAGGAAACCGGCGCGCCCTGCATTCCAGTTTCGATTCACGGCACCGAGGGCATGATGGCCAAGGGCAGCCTGAGGATCAGGCCGGGCACCGCGCACATCGAGTTTCACTCCCCGCTCTACCCCGACAACTTTGCAACTCGCGAGGAACTGCTGGAAGCGGTGCGGGCCGCGATTGCGTCGGGGCTGCCGGCGTGGATGGGAGAGACAGGGAGTAAGGAATAGGGAGTAGGGAGTAGGGCACCGATTCGGCCTGACCGGACCGTGGGCCACAGAGTGACGCCATCCCCCATTTCTCTGTAAGCAAGAATTCTGTTTTCAGTGCCTTAGCGAACCAATTTTCAACTAAGAATTTGATAACAAACGACTTAATTGCAAATATGTGAGAACGCATGACTTACAAGAGTGACGGTGTTTCGGAGAGGCTCCCTTTCAGTCAGATTTCTCTCGCTGGAAACAATGTAGCGCAGCGAAGGGGAATTAACTGCAACTCCATGGCGTAAAGGGTTTAGTTGAGTGAATTGGCAGTTCCTGACAACCCGCTCGCCGCTTATTCGATGCCCTCTCAGGAAGTCCGGCACTATTGCTGCACGATTGCGTTGTAGCCGTCGTTGAGCAGGCGGTTCTTCCAATTATTGGCTTCGGCGGCGGTTGCAAACGGGCCAACGCGGACATGGATCAGGTTGTCTGCCGGTTCGCGCCTGGCGGTAACCGCATAGCCACGCTTTCGCAGAGCATTGCTGAGCACGTCGGCGTCTTCAGCGTTTGAGACCGCGGCAATCTGCACCATGAAGGAGCCAGCCGGGCCCAGTGCAGGGTGAACTGCGGCATTAGCTGCAGACCCTGCCGATGGGGTTGGTCCCGTGCCCGGTGTGATCGCCGGTGCGAACACTGCGCGGGGGCTCCGGCGGCCTGCGCTCCCGGCACGGTCATTGCCGATCGGTTGAGCGGCCGGCGGCGTTCTTGCAAGCTGTGGGAATCGTCGGGAGTTGCGGTTCCGGCGAACGGCGTGGAGCAAGGCAGAAGGTTGTGCGCCGGCCGACGGCTTGGCCAGCGAACCGGCCGGAGCGGGTTGAGGAGTGATGGCGCCGGGCTCGCTGCCACCGTGCTCTGCTCCGATCGATGGCCCAGCTGCGTATCCCAGCCCGAAACAAAGTCCGCACAACAGAACCAGGCCGAAGAAGATCGCCAGCAGCGTGCCCGACCCCAGCGTGAGCTCAGTATCGCGCCGGGGCTTTACCGGCTCAAGATCCTCTTCGTCGAAAACACCCCGCATACTCCGCCTTTACCGCTATTGTTACAGACGCGCCGGCTACGGCTCGGCGGCTCCGGCGGTTTGGTGCCGGCCATCTTGTTCATCAGTGTAAGAAATTCCATTGGCAGCGGAAAGACGATAGTGGTGTTCTTTTCAACGCCGATTTCGGTCAGCGTCTGCAGGTAGCGCAGTTGCAGGGTCATGGGCTGCGTGGCCATCAGCGCGGAAGCATCAACCAGCTTTTGCGCGGCGTTGAATTCGCCCTCGGCGTGGATGATCTTCGAGCGGCGTTTCGCGCTCGGCCTCGGCCTGCTTGGCCATGGCGCGCGTCATCGTTTCCGGCAGGTCAACCTGCTTTACTTCGACCGAGTCACCTTTACGCCAAACGGCTCCGTGCGCAGGTCGATGATGGATTGAATGCGCTGAGATTGAGCTGATCGCGATGGCTGAGCAGAGTCGTCGAGTTCGACTTCGCCCAGCACCGAGCGCAGGGTGGTTTGCGCAAACTGCGAGGTCTGGTAGACGTAGTTGGCCACCTTGATGGCGGCATCGTTGGGGTTGACCACGTAAAGCGTAACCACCGCGTTCACCTTGATGGTGACGTTGTCGCGGGTAATCACGTCCTGCGGCGGAACCTCGAGCACTTCCTGGCGCAGCAGATGCGGACCATCTGTTGAACCGGCCGGAAGACAAAGATGATGCCCGGGCCATAGGGTTGCGGCGAGACGCGGCCCAGGCTGAAGATCACGCCGCGCTCATATTCGCGCAAGAATCTTGATGCAATTGACCAGGTAAAGGAGCACAATGGCGCAAAAAATCAGTAACGGAATGGGTAGATCGCTGGCTGACATAGGGTTTCCTCACTCAGCAGGCAATTGTACTCCTCCCGTGCTCGCGGCGGACTGTGATCCATTCCAGCCGAGCTCTATCGCGTGATGAGCTGAAGGAAGACAGGCGTGATGCTCGCTTGAAGGTGCGCCGGGTGTTTATCAAATGGTAATTTCCGAGTTGGCGGTCATCCGCCCAGAACCATCAATCAGACGGATTTGAGACGGGCAGGTTCCCTGTGATTTCGAATTGCCAGCACCAGAGTGACAGCCAAGCCAATCACCGGATACAAGGTGATTATCTGCGGAGCCAAGAGGTCAGAGGAACTGTCGAAAAGCGGATAGTATTTTGGAAGAGCGTTCCAAAACACCGCTGTACTCAACCAAAATGAAATGCACTCTGCAAGTAACACTGAGGCTGTGAAGAGAATGGCTTCATCATGGCCTCTGATCAACCTCACTCCAAAGTATGCCCATAGCGCCACAAGTGCGAAATTGAAAATGAAAAACAAAAAGAAGAAGAACCAATAGTTGCTCGACGGAGGCTGGCTCCAGTGATGCCGGTGCGGCAGCAACATAACAACGGTGTAGTAGATGCCCGCAGCGAAGTAAAGAATATTCAAGCCTCCAAGAATTCGCATCGTCCATCTTTTCATTTGTGCTCCCCGGTAAATCCATTGAGGCTAGCCTCTGCAAGTTTACTCGGCCCGGTCAGTGGAAGCGTTCCGGACCGATGGTCGCCAATCCGTCAATTACTCTTCGGCAAACACTGCGCCCGCTCGTTCAGTGATCCTTCAAACTGCGGTGTGCGCAGGCTGGTTCACGTTCAGCGGCTCAACGCGAAGCAGCATGTGGTCGTGACCCACTACCTGCAGCGGAGCTCCTGTGGGCATTGCCTCGCTTGCCACTGCCTGCCAGATCTCGCCCTCAACAAGAATGTGGCCAACCAGCGCCAGGGGTTCCATGGCCGTTGCGCGCGCTCCAATGAGCGCGTCGGCGCCCAAACGCGCCTTGCGTCTTCGCGCGCGAGTGGCCAGGCCCACCAGCAGAACAGTAATGACGCCAAAGGCCGCGCTTACGCCGATCGCCACCAGCGGCCTCACGCCCATCTCAGGAACCGGCGCAGCCACCAGCGTCAACATGCCGAAGGTGAGGCAAACGATTCCCGCGATAGCCAGCGCGCCATGGCCGCCAAACTTGGCCTCAAGCAGCATGAGAACCAGTGCCGCAACCAGCAGCAGAACCGCCGTGTATCGAATGGGCAGCAGATCGAGCGCGAAGACGGCCAGCAGCACCATGAGCGTACCCAGCGCGCCGGGCACAATGGTACCCGGAACGTTGAACTCGAGGTAGATGAGCAGCGCGCCGCCCACCAGGAACAGCAGTGCAATGTTGGGATTCACGAGCCAGCCGAGCAGGCTGTCGCGCAGGCTAGGCCTGACCGTAACGATGCTCGCGCCGGCGGTATGCAGCGTGATCTTGCTTCCGTCGAATCGCGTGATTTGCCGCCCGTCGATGGTCTGCAGGAGCTGGGCCTCCTGGTTCGAAATCACATCGATCAGGTGCTGGTCGAGCGCCTCCTGGGCGGTGTAGGAATGCGACGATTGCAGCGCCGCCGTGGCAGCCTCGGTGTTGCGATTGCGCTGTGTGACGTAGGAGCGCAGAAAAGCTTCGGCGTCGTTCTCGACCTTTTGGGCTTCAGTGTCATCGGGCTTGCCTGCCAGAAACACCACGTGCGCCGCTCCGGCCTCGGTTCCCGGCGCCATGGCGGCAATGTCAGCCGACTCCAATATGAAGAATCCCGCCGAACCTGCGCGGGCGCCCGAGGGCCCGACGTACACGATCACTGGAACGCGCGAGGCCAGAATGTCGCCCACCATGGAGCGCATGGAATCGACCATGCCGCCGGGTGTGTCCATCTGAATTAAAAGAGCGGCGGCGCCATCGGTGTTGGCGCGTGCAAGGGCTCGCTTCAGCTCGTCGGCGCTCACCGGCTGGATGGTGTCGTCGAGCACGAATTTGTCAACAACGGGGCGCCCCGCGGGAATCGGCTGCTCGGCGCGCGCGGGGCGAGCAAGACTCCCAGCCATCACCAGAGAAAAAACCGCGGCAATCGCCCCAAACCCGATTCGAATTGCATTTCCGTGCCGAACCATAACGTACCCCTTTCGCAGGGCGGGACCGCGTCAACTACCACGCGAGCCAAGGATACACCCGTGGGAAAATCCGTGACAGGCGCTGGCGATGCGGCCGCAAGCGATCCGGCTCATCCGCCTAATCCGGCCAGGTTATTTCGAGCCACCGCCTCGGGCGTCCACCTGCCGCATCAGATCCTGGACAGCCGGGCTTGATGGACTCAGCTTGAGCGCGTCGCCGGCCTCGCTTCTTGCGTCGGCCAGGTGGTTCTCTTCCAGATCCAGGCGTCCCAGCACCAGATACGCATCGGCGGAGGGTTCCAGTTCCAGCGCCAGGTGCGCTTCTTTGCGCGCAGCATCGTTGTCGCCGGTGCGCTGCCGAACCTCGGCCAGGCCCACGTGGGCTTGCGCAACCTTGGCATCGATCGCATCGGCGGATTGGTAAAGCCGCTCCGCCTCAAGCAGCAGGCCGCGATGCAGGAAGCCATCGGCCTGTTCGCAAAGCTTGATGGCCTGCTCGTGCGGAGTCAGAGCCGCCAGACGCGACGCGTCAATCTGGTCGAGCATCACCGCGGCCTGGCGAAAAGCATTGGCATCGAAGGTGCGCACAATGCGCTCCAGCGGATCGGGCGCCTCGGCCGGGATCGCCGCCGGCAGCCTGCTGCGTGGTTACGGGGATCTTCCATGCCTGCTCCAGCGACTGCGCTTCGCTATCATTGGGCCGCAGTTTCAGGCTCTGGGCCAGCTCATTTAGCGCCCCCGTAGTATTGCCATGCCGCTTCAGGCTTACCGCGAGATTGAAGTGATAATCGGCGGCGTTGGGATCGGTCGGATGCAGCCTGCACAAAAAGCGCGGTGCCGTCGCGGCCCTGCCGGCTGATTGCCACCGCCTGGTTGTTTACCACTTCAGCCAGCGGCAGCACCCTGGCTACGACGCTAAAGGCCTTTTCGGCCTCGGCGTAGTTACCTGAGAAAAGCAGGGAAAGGCCGCGGTAGAAGCCGGCCTCGAGCGCGTCCTGGCTATTGGGATCGACCCTGGCGAATGCCTGCGCGGCATCCTGGTACTGCTGGCCGCTGTATTCCTCCCGGCCCAAAGCCATCCATGCCGGACTAAATCCGGGACTGAGTTTGACTGATTGCTCAGGTGACGCAGCCGCTCTGCCTGGTCCGGCTCAGTGATGCCGCGAATGTACTGTTCGAAGGCATCAATGCGCAAGGTTCCGCCGGCTGCCACGAACGTCTCTTCGGCCACGCTGAAACTGGGATCGAGCTCCCGCGTCAGCTTCCAGGCCAGCGAATCGAAGACCGCGATCATATTGTTCATCGCGCCGTAGGAAGTGACCGTCGCGGTCATGCGCAGATGCGGCACGTCGACCAGTTGCGCCTGCGCCTCGATTGAGTCGCCATCGGTGCGATAGTTGCCAACCACGATGTAGTCGGCGTCCAGCGTCTGCGCCAGCTTGAGCGAACTGGCACGGGAAGGCTGAAACCCCTGCGGCAAGCCCAGATGGTCGAGCGCATACATGCGGTCGGCGCGGGTCATGGGCGCAAAGCCGGCCGAAGCAAAACGGGCGCTCAGCAGGCCGGCGGCAGCCTCGCGAATCCACTCCAGGCTCGGCTGGCCGGTGCGATTATCGAAGGGCAGGACCAGCAGAATCCTGCCATGGTTTGTGAGATTGTTTACCGGGTCGTTTGTGGGCTGGGCGCGGCCACAAGTTGCAGAAACAAAAGCAGAAAGAATCGCAATGCCGACTGCGGCGGGATACCGGATAGCTCGGAAAATTCGAGATATGGAGGGATCAAGCACAACAGGGAAATTATAGGCGTTAAGGCCCTGCACGGCGCAGGACCGGGGCAACCGCAGCGCCTTTGGCCCAGAATCCGATTTTCATTGGCCACTTGCGAAACCGCCGTTATGATCTGAAAATGGCGCCCCGTTCGAACCAGACCCAAAGATTTCCTCCCGTTGCCCGGGTTCTCATCGAGACGGCGTTTATTGTCTTTCTCTTCTATTCGAATCTTCTGATGGGCGAATTTACTGCGTCCAACAGCAAGGGGAAGACGTTTGCCTACGCGCTGCACGACATCTTTACGGCCACAAACTTCACCATCGCTCTCGTCTCGGCCATCATCGGCTACGTGATCTTTGAGTTTTTGCGTAAGAAACTTTAAGAACCGCGCTCCTGACCTCATGAAATAACCGCCGTAAGCACAGAATATCCGCGATGGTTTGCCTCCGGCTGCGCGGTCCAATTTTTCCTCTTGACAATCTAGATGAGAAACGTATCCACTAGTTTATCTAGAGGAGATGCGATGGCCCAGCAATCGAATCCGGAAAACCCGGCCGGTTCAAGCGATCTGGTGCAGGGAACTCTTGAAATGCTCATCTTGAAGACGCTGGCTCTTGAAGCCATGCACGGCTACGGCGTGGCGCTGCGCATTGAGCAGATCAGCAGCGGCGTCTTTCGCGTAAACGCCGGCTCGCTGCTGCCCGCGCTGAGCCGCATGGAGCGCGCAGGCCACGTAAAAACCGAGTGGCGCGCCACTGAGAGCAACCGCCGCGCCAAATACTACCTGCTCACCGCAAAAGGCCGACGCGCGCTGGTTTCGGAGACCGAACAGTGGCAGCGCCAGATCGCAGCCATTGCGCGCATTCTCGAAGCCTGACCGCAGGAGGAACCTATGAGTTGGCTCAACAGTCTTGTCGCCGGGGTTCGGTCGCTCTTCGCGCGCCATCGCGTGGAGCAGGAACTGGACGAGGAATTGGATCTCTTTGTTGCGCAGGCCGCCGAGCACAATGAGCGCCTCGGCATGACACCGGAAGAGGCTCGCCGCGCCGCGAGTGTTGCCATCGGCAGCCGCAATTCCGTCAAACAGAAAGTGTGGGCCTCGCGTTGGGAATCGGCCGTGGAAAATCTCTGGATCGATGCGCGCCTCGGCACTCGCTCACTGTGCCGGACACCAGGCTTCACGGCGGTCGCGGTTATTTCGCTGGCACTTGGCATCGGCGCCAATACAGCCATTTTCACGTTGCTCAATGCCGTCATGCTGCGCCCGCTGCCGGTCGAGGAGCCACGGCAACTTGTTCTCTTCGGCAGCGGAAAATGGGTGGGCAGTACCGGCGGAATGCCCAACGGTAGCTGGCAGCTTTTTTCCTATCCCTTCTATCGCGCATTCGCAGCGCAGACCAGTGCGTTCTCCGGCGTTACAGCTGTCTCAAGCATTCAGATGGGCGGCCATCTTGCCGCGGCCGGCGGCACGCCGGAACATGTGCAGATCGATCTCGTCTCCGGTAACTATTTCCGCGTGATGGGTGTGCCTCCAGCACTGGGCAGAACTATCAATGAAGCGGACGATCGCACCGCGGGCGCGGGAGCAGTGGCTGTGGCCAGTTACGGATGGTTCCAGCGGCACTTCGGGGGCAATCCCGCGGCGCTGGGAACAACGATTCATATCCAGGGCCACGATTACACCATTGTCGGCGTTGCCCACCCGGGATTCGCGGGCCTTGCGCCTTCTTCACCGGCGGATATGTGGATTCCGCTCTCGATGGAGAAAGAGATTTCTCCGGGCTGGAACGGACTTGACGATAAGGAGTTCCAATCGCTCTATCTGATTGGCCGCCTGAAGCCGGACGTCACAATCGAGCAGGCCACTGCTTCTACCAACATGCTCTTCCGGCAGATCGTTCGCGGCGAGTACCTCGGCGACCATCCCTCAGATCACGATTTGGCGGAACTGCAAAAAGCCAATATCGAGCTGACC
Organism: uncultured Acidobacteriaceae bacterium; assembly: GCA_963836635.1. Lineage (GTDB taxonomy): Bacteria > Acidobacteriota > Terriglobia > Terriglobales > Acidobacteriaceae > Telmatobacter. The sequence goes on from CAWILB010000029.1 coordinate 15,884, forward strand.
TCCGCGTCCGGCGGATTGCCCGGTCTCAGGCTCAAGCTTTCAACGCCGCTCAAAATCCTGATGGGGATTGTGGTGCTGGTGTTGCTGATTGCCTGCGTAAACATCGCCAATATGCTGCTCGCACGCGGCGTCGCGCGCAGCCGCGAGATTGCGGTGCGCCAGGCTCTCGGCGCAACTCGCGGTCGCATTGTGGCGCAACTGCTCACGGAAAGCATCCTGCTCGCATTGGGCGGCGCGGCGCTCGGCGCGTTGGTGGCGTGGGGTAGCGGACGGCTGCTCTCGGTTTATCTCTCGCACGGCGTCAATGCCCGGATGCCGGAGTATCTTGCCCCGGACGCGCGGGTGCTGCTGTTTACTCTTGCGGTCACGGGATTTACGGCATTGTTATTCGGCGTGCTCCCGGCCCTCAGAGCCGCGCGGCTCGAGCTGACGCCGGCATTGAAAGAAGGCCGCGGAGGCTCGCAGGCCAATGCCCGTGGAGCGCTTTCCCGAGGGCTGATCGTGGGGCAGATTGCCATCTCGGTTTTGCTGCTCGTGGCGGCCGGCATATTCCTGCGGAGCCTGGTGAAGCTCAATCGTGTAGACGTCGGCTTCGACGCCAAGCACGCGATGGTATTTGAGCTGGATGAGTATTCGGCAAACCTTCCCCTCGATTCGCGCCTGACGCAGTTGCAACAGCAGATTGAGCAAAATGTTCAGGCATTGCCCGGCGTTGAATCTGCCAGCTTCTCAATGTTCGCCTTCAATCAGGGCGAGTGGTCTGATTCCGTGATGGTGGAAGGCGTTCCGCGCACCACGCAAAATGACTCGGACGTGCTGTACAACGTGGTGGGCACGCAGTATCTCAAGACTTTCGGTATTCCGCTCGTCGCCGGACGCTCATTCAACAACCAGGACACCGCGAAAAGCCCACAGGTCGCGATGGTTAACGAAACACTGGCGCGGACCTTCTTTCCCAACAGTTCTCCCATTGGCCATCACTTCTGCCTGTGCGACGGAAGTACAGCCCATCCGCAAGTGGGGCCTTTTGACATTGAAATTGTCGGTGTGGTGCGGAACGCGCACTATGAAGGAGTCGGCGAGCAGCAACACATGGCTGCCTACTTTCCCTACGCGCAGCGCGTGCAGTATTTCTCAAACTTCACAGTTCGCTCCAATGAGCCGCTCGCATCGCTCTTGCCTGCGGTCCGAAAAGCGATAGCGCAGGCTAACCCGCAAATTGTTGTCTCCTCAGTGGTGCCGCTCACTGAGATGGTGCAAGATTCGATCCAGGCGCAGCGGCTGATCGGTTTGCTCTCGGCCTTCTTCGCCGCACTGGCGGTCTTTCTGGTGGCGATCGGCATTTACGGGCTGATCTCCTACTCCGTCGCACGGCGGACGAGCGAGATCGGGATTCGGGTGGCTCTCGGCGCGCGTACCTGGGCGCTTGTCTGGCTCGTAATGCGGGAATCTCTTGTTCTGCTGGCTGTGGGGCTGATGGTTGGGTTGCCCATTGCGCTCGTGACCGCCCGCAGCCTCTCGCAATTCTTGAAGGCAATGCTCTTTCAAGTGACCGCACTTGACCCGGTTGCCTTTGCTCTGGCGGTCGCAGTCGCATGTCTCATGACACTATGCGCGGCTTACCTGCCTGCACGGCGCGCCGCCGCAGTCAATCCCGTAGACGCCCTGCGATGCGAGTAGGCTTTTGTTCTTGAGTTTCGGTAACTGAGGCGAAGGGGAAGGTCCGGCGCCGATTACTGATCAAAGCGCTCATTGATGCCAGAGTTCGAACGCATTTCGAAATAATAGCGATGGGTCGCTCTTCATCGTTGGATCCCTTCGATATCCAGCAGTCAACGAGCAGGAATCAGAGGCCGTGAATCAACCCGCGCCTCAATCTGCCGGTTGAATCTGAGCAGCGCGATCCACATCCCGCGATCCTCTTCCTTCCACACCACCGTTCCCCCCAACTGAAACGCAATTACTTCGGGCGGCAGATCGTGGTGCAGGCCGAAATACTCCTCATCAAGCGCCCGGCTCTTCGATCCCAATGTGAACAGCGGCGATGGCGGATCGTACTTGGTCGAAAACACAAGCGCGGCGGAGTATTGCTCCGGCTCTCCGGCGGCGCGGGCAATCTGCAGCCGGGAAAAATTGTCGATGGCGCAAACTTCCCACGCCTTCTTCACGTAGCCAAGTTCGGGATGGGTGAGTTCGTCGGTCATGGGCCACGCCGAGAGCACTTCTGCGCCCTGGTAGCGATGCTCGAGCTGCGCTATGCCGGCCATCTGCATTTTCACCACCCGCGCGTATTCAAGATTGTCTTCAGGCGCGAACCCGTAGGGTGGGTTGATGAAGAGTCCCGCGACGAATGCGCCGGCCGACAACGCAGCAAGCGTCTCCCAGAACGGCACGCGCCGGTAAAGCGTGGCAACCGCCAGCAACAACACCAACGGATACATGGGCAGCAGATATCGGGTGAGCAGCGCGCCGCCCAACACGCTGAACAGAATTGCGTTGGCCGCGATCACGAGAATAATGCGGTACCGTGCCGGCACGTCGATCGCAGCGCGGTCGTGACCTTCGGCATCGGGACGCGGCGCGAGCAGCAGCGCGGCCAGGGCAATTGCTACCGGCACAAACATGTTCATGTGCGCGGTGAGATGCAGAACGCGATGACCCAGGGCGGCGAGGACCCTGGGCAGCGCCGTGGTTGACTCGGCGTTGTATCGGAGGAATTCCGGATTGCCGAAAAGGAACCCGGTCTTGACGTAGTGGTATGCGTACCAGGCTGCGAGTGGAACAGCGCACACCGAGAGCCACGCAGCCTCGCGCCACTGCCGCATGCGCTCCGGAGGAGTCCGCAGCGCAGCCCTCAATCAGGCTCACGGCCGCAAGCGTAAGCGGAATGGCAATGGCGGTCTCTTTACAAAGAGCCGCCGCCGAGAACCAAAGAGCGGCGATCTTGACGTTGCGGCCCCGCACAGGCAGCGCGTACACCAGGCCCCACATGGAACAGGCCGCCGCAAAGATATCGGCATGGGCCAGTGAGCTTTGCGCAAACCAGATTGGGTAGAGGCCTGTGAGCACCGTGGTCCAGAATGCGACCGAAGCCACGCCCATCAGGCGCATGGCCAGCCGCCACACGCCCAACAGTCCCAGCGCGGCAACCAGCAACACCGCCTCGCGCGTCACTTCGGGATAAAAACCTGAGAGCTTCCACCACAGAGCCAGATAAATGCTGGGCAGCGGCGGATGCGCATTGGTGAGCGTGGTGGTGGGAATCAGCGAACCGGTGCGGTAGAAGTCCCATGCGGCGGGAATGTAATAGCCGGCCTCGTCCCAGTAATAGGGCACGCGGAGCAGCGCGAAATGGCTGGCGTACAACGCCGCAAAGATGACGGGAAATATCATCCAAAGCGGCAGCGGCGCATTGCGCCAGGGATTAAAGATGCGTTTCAAACGCAAGCGACGTGCTCCTGAACTGCAGCTACCAGCTTCTAGCTGCTACCTGCTAGCTTCTAGCCGATTCGTGGAACCGGGCACCCATGAGTGGACCCGGGAGTCTTTCGCTCATATCACAAGCGGGGCGGTGGAACTGCTTGGGCAAGGAGCTAGAAGCTAGAGGCTAGTTAATGGGCCCGCGCGGAAAGTTCTGATTTTGCGGTTCCAGGTTCAGCTCGCCGAAGGCCTGTTCATATTGGGCAAGGTTCTGGCCGAGCACATTCCACAGTGCCTTGGCCTGCTGCGGACTCAAAAAAATGGCCTGGTGATTGCGGATGTTCACCTGGTCTGGGCTCTCGCTCGAGGCCAGTCCGAAGGTGAGCTGGAAGTCCCATACGCTCACGCGAACCTGCACGCTGTTGGCGTAGCACTCGCGGTAGTCGGGCGTCTGGGCTAAATTCAGTTGGGGTTGCGGCGGTGTGGGACTCATGATGACAACAGATTACGCCATGGGGCAGCTTTGAGCTGTTAGCTCCCAGCCATTAGCTGTTAGCTTTTAGCTCTTGCTTTCAACTTTCAGCAGTTTCATTCTTCGCGTGAGGTTCGGGAATGCGGATCCGCCACAACGAGCTAATCGCCAACAGCTAAGAGCTAATAGCCTGTGTTGAAATGCTAGGAGCTGCTTTTCAGGTCGCGCTCAAGCGGACACCCGTCGCACTTCGCCGTGCGGCCGCAGTGCGCCTTGCCCACTGCGACCGTCAATGCGTGGAACTCGTTGAAAAGCGCGGCATGGCTCGAAACGGGATCGGAGGCGAAGGCCTGGCGCGTCAGATCGGTGAGCGTGTCGTACGCGATGTGTTTGCGGCTGCGCTCGATTGCAGTCAGCCCATGGCGCTCAACCATGCGCCGCAAGTATTCATCTGCCACCGGAACCGCATGGCCCAAGGCGTAAAGCAGAATGGCATCGGCGGTCTCCGGCCCAACGCCGGGCAGAGCCAGAAGCCGTTGGCGAAGCGCGAGTGTGGGCGTTGCAGCAAGGGCTTCGAGCGATCCGCCGAACTCCTCGTCCACCAGGGACACGAATGCCTTGAGCGCCGGCGCCTTGCGCGTGAAGAATCCCGAGGGCCGGATTAGGCTGCGGAGATTTAAGAGCGGTATGGCGCGCAGGCCCTCGAGCGTCAGCGCTTCCGCATTGCGCAGATTCTCGAGCGAGCGCTCCACAGCCTTCCACGAGGTGTTTTGCGTGAGGTATGCGCCGAGGATCACCTCAAACGGCGTCTTCGCCGGCCACCAGTGCTGCGGTCCATATGCATCCAACAGCAGATCGTGCATGCGGCGCATTCGCCGTGCAGATCGGGCTGGCGCTTCACTTGAGTTCCTTGCCGTCTTCCGCCGCAGGCGGGTTCTGGAGCTGCAGCTTCCACTCCAGCACCTTGGCGCGTGCTGCCGCTGCCTCAGCCTGGGGAACGTGGCCGGCCTGCTGCAGCGAGACCGACAGCGCCGTATGCGCCAGCGGATCGTTGGGCGTGAGCGCAGTCAGAGCGCAGAGCGCGCCGCGATGGCCGGCTCCAGCCTGCCTGCGTCGCGCAGCGCGCGCACCAATCCGTGATGCGCCTCAACGTGCGCGGGATCGGCCTCGATGGCGGCGCGAAATGCCTGCGCGGCCTCGAGCCGGCTCGCCGGCTGCGAGCAATTCGAGACCGCGCTCTGAAAGAGCGTCGGCGGACGGATTTGTCGGAATCGGTCACGATCTTTATTAGGATAAGCGGTGAGGAGACGCTCATGAAAAGTCATACCGAATACCTGGTATTTGAAACCCGCAAGCGGCGGGAGATGGTGCACATTACCGATGAAGTGGAGCAGATTGTGAGGCGCAGCGGCGTGAAAGACGGTCTGTGTTTTGTTTCGCCCATGCACATTACCGCCGCCGTTTATGTGAACGACCATGAGAGCGGGTTGATTGAAGACATCGGCAAGTGGCTTGAGCAACTGGCGCCGGCGCGGCCCGACTACAAGCACCACCAGACCGGTGAAGACAACGGCGACGCGCATCTGAAGTCGCTGCTGCTGCACCATGAAACAACTTTGCCGGTGACCAACGGCAAGCTCGACCTGGGCACATGGCAGCGCGTGTTTTATGCGGAGTTCGACGGCCAGCGCCGCAAGCGCGTGATTGTGAAGGTGCTGGGGGTGGAGTGAGGCAGTGATTGAGTGAAACAGTTGGTTGACTCGGCGAGCTGACTTCTACTTCGTCCGTCATCTTCGCCACTCGCTCGTCGGCAGCGTTGCAGCCTGCGCAGGCGCTGCAAAATTCACTTTCGCGCGTGGCAGCACTACAAGGTCCACGCGGCGATTTTCGGCACGGCCCTCGGCGGTGTCGTTAGTCGCTACTGGATGAAACTCAGCGTAACCTGCCGCCGAAATCCGCTGCGGCGCAATAAACTTCCCGTCCAGAATGAGTCGCGCAATGCGCGTGGCGCGCGCCGAAGATAACTCCCAATTCGAATCGAATTCAGCATTGTGAATCGGCATAGTATCGGTGTGCCCTTCGATGCGCAAATCATACGGTGTCGCCGCCAGCCGCGCGGCGATCTGGCGCAACGTCGGCAGGGTCTCGGGCTTGGGCGTGGCCGAACCCGACGCAAAAAATCCCGCCTCGCGCAGGCTGATCACTAGCCCGTCGCGCCCCATCTGGATGGAAACGGTGTGGGTCGCCACCTGATCGGAGAGCGCTTGCGTAAGATCGCGCCGGATTCGTTCGAGGTCGTCCTTCACCGCGGCTGGAGATAGCACATCCTCGCCCATTACGATGTTCATGGGAACCACCGGATGGTCGGCGCTGGCCGCGGCTCCAGCCAGGTCAGACGGTGTGCGCGTGGCGCTGGGAAAGAGGCCGAGCGAGCGGAAGGCGGCATCGATCGCCGAGGAGATCTCGACCGGCTTATTCTTATCGGCTTTGGCGCTGGCATACATCACTACGAAGAACGCGAACATGAGAGTGATGAAGTCGGCGTAGGAGACCAGCCAGCGATCGTGGCTCACGCGTCCGCGGGCCCCGCGAAAGGTCATGCGGCACGCTCCTGCTTTTCGCGGTTCCGGTCGTCGAGGAATCCGGCCAGCTTGATCTCGAGCATGCGCGGATTCATTCCTTCGAGGATCGAGATCACTCCCTCGAGCATCATCTCGTTCCGCCGGTGCTTATCGCGGATGCGGATGTGCATCTTGCCCGCGAAGGGCAGAAAGAACAGGTTGGCGAGGCCGACGCCATAAATGGTTGCAACAAACGCAACGGCGATGCCGCGTCCCACTTCGTTGATGTTGTCCAGGTGTTGCATCACCTGGATGAGTCCAAGCACCGCGCCAAGAATGCCGATGGTGGGAGAAAACCCTCCCGCCGCTTCAAACACCCCCGGCAGCCGCTCCTCGTTTTCCGCCGCGGAGTCCAGGATCACAGACATAATCTTGCGCAACTCGGCCGGCTCGGTGCCATCTACCGCCAGCATCAAGGTCTGCTTCAGAAACGGATCGTGAACAGTCTGCAGGTCAGCGTCGAGCGAAACGACGCCCTGACGGCGAGCCTTGTTGGCAAAGGCGATGAGCTGCTTGATGATCTGCGCATCCTGCTTGCGCGGCGCGGCAAAAATATGGCCCAGGCTGCGAAACGCCGCAGTCACCGTGGACAGCGGAAACTGCAGCAGCACTGCGCCGAGTGTTCCGCCAAAGACAATCAACGCCGCGGTGGGCTGCAGTATCTGGCCGATGTGACCTCCCTCGATCAGCAGACCGGCCACGATTCCGGTGATGGCCAGTAGAACTCCACCGATGCTCCCCTTATCCATGTACTGCTCCTCGGTCCTCGCGGCAGATGAGGGAAAGAAAAATCACGGCTGTTGTTTGTCCTTGTCCGGGGCGGGCTTTTTCGGCGTTAGAGCGCTCTGCGAGCCGGCAACATCGAGGCTGGCCAGGGCAATCACCCGTTCCAGATCGTCGAAATGCAGCATGCGCCGGCCCACCGCGGCCAACAGCCTGGCGCGATATACAAGTACCCGTTCCATAACCTGGCCGATCTCTTCGCGCACAATCAGTTTTTCCCCATTAATAAGGGTGAGCATGGTATCGGGCGAGGCCTCCGCGGTCTTGATCAGGTCGCTGTTGACGACCATGGTGTTGCCGTTTAGGCGTGTGAGTTCGATCATGGCCGTGAACTCCTTCGCAAGAGTTATCGGCGGGTGGGGGCAAAAGTTAAAAAATTAAAATCCGGCCTGCTAAAAGTGTCCCGGCCCGGGACACAACGCAAGAGCTGGATAAAGTCCAAAGGGCAAAAGCCGAAAAACTGGCCAGATGCGACGGCTCCAAACCGAGAGCAGCAACCCAAGGACCAAGTAAAGGGAAGCGCGATCCGGCAATGGGCCGCAAATCACCGCATCCAACAAGGAGAACCCCATGTCCCTGGGTGTCTTGAATAATCTCTCCGCGGTGTATGCGGAGAACAACCTGAACAACACAAACAACAGCCTGTCGAAGACGCTGCAACAGTTGTCTTCCGGCTCCAAGATCAACTCCGGCGCAGACGACGCTGCCGGCCTTTCACTGGTCGACGGCCTTGCAGGCCAACCAGTCGGCTCTGACGCAGTCCGGAACCAATGCCCAAGAGGGTGTCGGACTTCTGCAGGTCGCCGATGGCGCTCTTTCGCAGGTCACCAGCCTGCTTAACCGCGCCGTAACACTGGCTACCGAAGCCTCCAACGGCACGCTTACCGGCACGCAGGATGCCGCGGCCAACCAGGAATACCAGTCGATTCTGTCGGAAGATCGACAACATCGGTTCAACGACCACTTATAACCAGAACCAGGTCTTCGGTGCTTCCGATGTGGCAGTTTATACCGGAGATTCCTCATCCACCAGCGCTTCTGTCAACGATCTGCATTTCGCCGCGCTCTCTTCGTCGAACGTGGGCGACGCCAATGGCACCATGGTTTACAGCGAGGGCCAGGGCGTCTACATGGATGCCACCGACGCAGGTACGCTAGTTGCCAGCGCCTCCGACTTAATCGGCTCCGGCCAAACCATCACCTTCAACAAGTGGGATGCGGCGTCGGCCTCTTCGGTCACCGCCTTCACCTACACCACAACCGCGACCGACACCATGAATTCGGTGGTTGCGAAGATCAATGCCGCCGGCATCGGCGTTACCGCGAGCGTACAGACCAGCGCGCAGGCAACGGGCGATACGACGATCACCGCAGGCGATCTTGGCATCGAGATCCGAGGCAATGTCGGGGATACGGACGCTTCTGCAGCCAATTCAACTGGGTATATCGGGATTGTGTCGGCTAACAATATTCTCGCGGATGCGGCGGATACCAGCGCCACGGGAGCGGATGCGACAAATTCGGGCACGGGCGCTGCGCAGATCAGCTACCTGGCCGGCGCAAACAACAGTGCCAACCTGACCACCTACAATCTGTCCAGCCAGTCCAACGCGGAGAGCGCGCTGAACGTTCTGAACACGGCCATCTCAGACGTTGCCGCGCAGGACGGGTACATCGGCGCACAGATCAACCAGCTGAATGCGGTCAGCTCGGTGATGAGCACGCAGTCTGAGAACATCGAGGCCGCACAAAACGCTGTGCAGGCCACCGACTACGCTTCGGCATCTTCGAACATGTCGAAGTACGAAATCCTGAGCCAGACCGGCATCGCGGCCCTGGCGCAGGCCAACAGCATGCAGCAGGAAGTAACCAAGCTGCTGCAATAACCCCCTCGGCCCGGCCGCGGCTATGCTGCCGGGCCCAAACCAAACATCGGCCCCGGCGTGGAATGAATGGCGCCAGGGTAACAACCAGCGCCATTTGGCGCAAACCAGAACGGGGTGTCCGCGAGGACGCCCTGTTCTGGTTTGAACCCTTCGGCGAACGGTCATAAGGCGTTTCCAATCCGCCGATTGGGAATCTGGATTATGGGCTGCATCAATCTTGCCGGGAGGCTGCAATGGGAACAGTAGGGCTGAGCTTCGGCTCGCCGACCAGCGGCACCGGGTTCAACGTGAGCACGACGGTCTCTGAGATTGTGGCGAATCTCCAGAATGTGGAATCGCCATGGAAAACCCAGCTGAGCACGCTCGATAGCCAGGACACAGTCATCTCCAGCCTGGGCTCGTTAATCTCAAGTCTCTCCAACGATGTTAGCTCGCTGACTGACTTTGAGGGAATCCTTGCGCAGAAGGAAGGCTCGAGTTCGAACAACAACGTTCTCGAGCTCACAGCCGCGTCCTCATCCGCGGTGGCCGGCACCCACACTGTGACGGTGAACAGCCTGGCTTCGACTTCGAGCGGATACATGGCCGAAGTCTTGAATTCTTCGGCCGCGCTTACCGGGCAGCTAACTTTACAGGCGGGCGACAGTTCCCCGATCACTTTTGCGATTGGAACCGGCCCTTCGCCGGGTACCGTCTATACCGGCAGCGGGAACGATTCTCTCGCCGATCTCGCCTCTGCGATCAACTCGTCGGGGGTGGGCATCACGGCCAATGTGGAGAGCGACTCGGCGGGGTCGTGGTTAAGCCTCACGTCGGAGACTTCCGGAGCAGGCGGGAATATTTCGGTAATCAATAACTCGATCGCCGGCGCCGGCCAGATCCTGAGCTACTCCGGCAGCGCGGGCACGGACGGCAGCATCCCAACGGCGTCAACAGGAGCGCTGCCAGGAGTGGGGAGCGGCGACTCTCTCACAGGCTCAATCTCTATCCAGCTGGGCAGCGGCGCGGCCGTGTCGGTAGCAATGAGCGCGGTGCAATCCGCCCAGGGTGGTACGACGATTGCGGATCTTGCGAGTTACATCAACGGCGACGCTGCCTTGCCTGGCGTAACCGCCGGAACCACGACCAACGGCGACGGTACCGTTAGCCTGACGCTAACCTCGAAAGCCACGGGAAGCGCGAACACGTTGAGCGTGAATTCTAGCATCGCCGACTTGAGCGCCACCACGCTGGGTTATACATCCGCGGTTGCGGGTGTGGATGCCAACCTGACGATCGACGGCAAGTCGGGAATTCTAAGCGCCTCAAATACCGTCACCAACCACATCGGTGGCGTCACCTTTCAACTGCTGGCCACATCGTCCCAGCCGGTTCAGGTGGTCATCGGCAACGACAACAACGCCGTCGAGAGCACCATCAACCAATTCGTGAGCGATTACAACTCGCTGATCAGTGGCATCGACGCGCAGGAGGGGAATACCAGTTCAGGCACTCCGGAGCCCCTCTTTGGCTCCCCCACCCTGTCGCTGCTGCAACAGCAGATGCTGGGCAGCATCAATATACAAAACCCCAACGGCTTTCTCGATGCGATCAAAAATGCCGGTGACACGCTCGCCGGTTCAGTCAGTTTCTCACTGGCCGGCGGGTTGCCCATGGGTTATTCCGGCGTAGATGGCACCGACGCCGACCCCGAGACGGGCGCCGGCGCCACAACCTCGACCGGAACTCTGCCGCCCATCATGCACTCCGGAGATACGCTCTCCGGCTCCATAAGCATCCAGGTCGGCAGCGGCGCGACGCAAACCATCAACCTCGACAGTTCGGACAACACGCTCTCCGGCCTGGCGGACGCAATCAACAACACAGCCGGCATCGGGGTCCAGACGAGCGTTGTACCCAACCCGAACGGCGATGGCTCCTCGATCCTTTCGCTCACCTCCGAAACCTCGGGAAGCGCTGGGACCATGACCGTGAACTCGAGCATCGTTGACACCTCTGCGCAGACCGTCAACGTCGGCGACTCATCGACTCCCAACACACTTGCCGGATTGGCGCAGGCGATCAACTCGTCCCATGCCGGAGTTACGGCCAACGTGGTCACAAATAGCAGTGGATCGCAACTGGAGTTCATGTCGGACATCGCCGGGGCGTCCGGCGTGCTGACCGTTACCCCAAACATCACCGACACGACCACCAGCACCGCCATGGGCTACAACAACGGCAACACCGACATCAACAGCCTCACCAGCCTCGGCATCGGCGTGAATAACGACGGCACGCTCACCTTCAACGCAAACTCGCTCGATGCGATACTCAATAGCGACTACAAAAGCGTGGTGGGTTTTTTCCAGAACGCCAACGGCTGGGGCATGACGGTTTCCAATCTGCTGGACAACTCGGGGACGGCCGCTTCCACCGGCATCCTCAAGTTAGCCTCGAATTCGAACAGCAACGTGGAATCGAGCCTCAACGCCCAGATCTCGAAGCAAAGCCTCATGATTTCGGCCGAGCAAGCGAGCCTGACCGCGGAGCTGAACAGCGCCAACCAGATCATGCAGGAGTTGCCATCACAGCTGGACGGAATCAATGAACTTTACTCGGCGATAACCGGATACAGCAAGAGCAGCTAAGGAGCCATGAACCCATGGGCAGTTATCGACAACACGCACTGGACGGAGCCTCTGCCGTTGACCTCGTGGTTGCGCTGTATGACGGCATTGTTCGCTTTCTCTACGATGCAATTCGGGCCGTTGACCGGGGCGACGCGGATGGCCGAAGGGTGGCCGTAAAGCGCACGCTCGACATTATTATTCATCTGCAGGCGCGACTGCGCATGGACGTGGGTGGAACGCCTGCGAAGGCCCTGAGCGAGTTTTACGCGTCAATCTTCGCGCAGATTCTGCAAGCTTCGCAGTCGGCATCAAAAGCGAAGTTCTCGCACGCGATCGACTGCGTAAAGAACGTCCGCGATGCATGGCGCCAGGTGGCCCGCGATCAGGGCGGAAACCCGGGTGCGCTGCGGCTGCCGACAATCGCGTCTTCGTCACAGGCTGAGTCCGAATACAACAACCCCGCAACAACCAACCCGGTGAACTGGACGGTGTGACCCTGCCGATCCGCTCCGTGCCCCGATACTCCGTGCCCAAATCCCCCTGAACGAAGCGGCGCGGAGTCGAAGGATATGCTTCTTGATCTCATCGCGAAATGGGTGGGAAGGAACTGACTCCGGCCAGCTCGCGAGCTCGCTATTACCCTGCCACCGTCAGCTCTTCCTCGAGCTGCTGTTTGTGGTAAAGACTGGCATAGTAGCCGTCGCGCGCCAGCAACTCTTCGTGTGTGCCGAGCTCAACAATGCGCCCGCGATTCAACACCGCGATCTGGTCGGCATTGCGAACCGTTGAAACACGGTGCGAGATCAGGATGGTGGTGGCTGTGGCTGTGTAGCTGCGCAGGCCGCCAAGAATGCGCTCCTCGGTGTAGGTGTCAACGCTGGCCAGCGCATCGTCGAGGATCAGAATCGCGGGACGGCGGAGAAGCGCGCGGGCAATCGCGGAGCGTTGTTTCTGCCCGCCTGAAAGTGTCACCCCCCGCTCGCCGACCATGGTCTCGAATCCCTGCGGAAACTCCTCGAATTCCTGCCGGATGTGCGCCGCCTCGGCCGCGCGCAGCAAATCGTCCGCGTTGGCTTTGGGCGCGCCAAAGGCCAGGTTCTCGCGAATGGTTTCGCTGAAGAGAAACGTCTCCTGCGGCACCATGCCGATGTTGCGGCGCAGCACCTCGAGCGGATACTCATACACCGGTCGGCCGTCGATCAGCAGCGTGCCATCCGGCGCATCGTAGAGCCTTGCAATCAGATTCACCAAAGTAGTTTTGCCCGAGCCGGTCGGCCCCACGATGGCCAGGCTCGATCCGGCTGGAATGGTGAGCGAGATATCGCGCAGTACCGGGGTCCCCACGGACGGGCTCTTGTCCGCGGGGTGGAGTACCGGGGTCTCGCCGTAGCTGAAGCTGAGGTTGCGAAACTCGATGTCTCCTTCCAGAACAGCATCTGTCCCAAAGAGTGAAGGCACGGAGCGCCTGTCGTCGATCGAGGGCTTGGCTTCCATAAGCTCATGGATGCGCTTGACGGAAGCGGTACCGCGCTGGAAGATGTTCACCACCCAGCCCACCGCGATGATGGGCCAGATGAGCTGCAGCATGTAGGTGTTGAAGCCAATGAAGTCGCCCACCGAGATGCGATGCTGAATCACCAGGTGCCCGCCCACGAGCAGCGTAATCACCATGGAGATGCCGAGAACAAACTCGAGCGTGGGCCACAGCATCCCCATCAACTGCACCAGCCGCAGCGCGCGCGCAATGTACTCGCGATTGAGCCGCTCGAAGCGGCCGATCTCAGACTGCTCGCGCACAAAAGCGCGAATCAGCCGCACTCCGGAGTAGTTCTCCTGCGCCTGCGCCGAGATATCGGAAAAGCTGGCCTGGATGCGCTCGAAACGCGCGTGGATCAGGCTGCCGAAATATTGTACCAGGATGCTGGCAACGGGCATCGGCGCCAGCGCCACCAGCGTGAGCCATGGGCTATAGTGCAGCAGATAAAACAGCGCAAACAGGCTCAGGAAGATAGTGTTAGCGCTGTACATCAGGCCCGGGCCCAGCAGCATGCGCACCGCGTTCAGGTCGTTGGTCATGCGGGCCATCAGGTCGCCGGTGCGGTAGCGCTGGTAGAAACCGGCGTCCTGCAATTCGAGCTTTTTAAACAGATCGTTTCGGATGTCGTACTCGATATCGCGCGAAATGCCGATCAGAATCCAGCGCTGGGCGTAGAGAAAGATCCCCTTGGTGAGCGCGATGATGACGATAAGACCGGCAAAATAAAGAATGCGCTGGTGCGTCGTGCCTTTTGCGATGGTATCAATCGCGTTACCCAGCACGCGCGGAAACTGCACCCAGATAATGTTGGTGGTGATGCAGGCCAGCGTGCCCCACACGTAGCTCCCGCGGTAGCGGCGCATGTACTTGAATAGCGGGACAAGATCGCGAAGCATATGTCTTATTCTACGGGGTCGGTCGTTTGTCCTCGGAATTCGCTCACCACTTCGATCAATCCAGCGATGTGCCGATTGAATTCAGCGACTTCCTCGGCGGAAATCCAGTACTCCTGATGGATGCGCGAACCCGTAACCTGGATGGAAAATTGTTGCAGGTACTCAGTCTCGACCTCCGAACGCAAAACGTATCCCGTTCCCGGGTCACGAGAATTCCAGGCACGCGCAATCTGCGTGGCATACTCCTCGTTCAATACGGGATAGAAGACCGGTTGCTCCGGCAATCGCGGCGGAAAGGCGCGCCACCCGCTTTCGCGAACCAGCGCAAGCTCCCTGCTGCCAACCGGCCGGTAGAGCGTAGTCAATTCCATCTGGAACTCTGGCTAAGGCCGAAATGCCCGTCTGAAATCCCTGATCTCTGATCTCTGACCCCTGACCCCTGCACTTACGTCGGCGTCCGCAGCAGCAGATACGTCGCCCACTAGCCCGAACAGAATGTCGGACGACCAGGCGGCCATCGCCGCGGGCAGATAATTCACGTAGCCCATTGCGCCAAAAAGCCCATCGACCACCCAGAATGCCAGCGCGACTGCAATTGCTATGGCGATTCCCGCTGAGCGAGCCGCGCCGCCCCATCGAAAGCGCAAACGGAATGGCCAGCACCGCCATCACCACGGCAACCAGCGGGTAGGCCAGCTTGTGCCACAGCGCCACGCGCAGGCGCATGGTGTCAAACCCGCTCTGCCGCAGGTCGCGAACGTAGCGGTCAAGCTGCGCAAAGTTCATCTCCTGCGCCTGCAGGTCTTCTTTTTCGAAGTAGTCGGGCGGCTCGTGCACCTCGGCAAACGCCGTGGAAAGAAACGTGCGGTAATCTTTCACGTTCGCGCCCTCAATGTCGCGCACCCAGCCGTTCTCAAACTTCCATGAATCGGAATCGTCGTCCCAAACGGCGCGCCCGGCAAAGATGCGCCGCGTAAGCGCGAAGGTGGAGGGGTTGAACTCGAAGACCGAGAGATTGGCGAACTCGTTGCGGATCGGGATCGAAGAACTGGTAGTAAAAAATGCGCGCCGGCTCGCCTGGTCTTCGGCTGGCCAAAGATCCACTTCTGCTCGGGATGCAGATAGGTTTGCGGCGGGCGGCCTTTGATGATGTTGCGCAGCGCCTCTTGCCTGCGGTTGGCCTGCGGCAGGTAGTACTGGTCGAAGAGAAACAGGCTGACCGCGAGAATGACGGCGATGGAGACGATGGGAATCACCAGCCGGTAGAGGCTGATGCCGGTGGCCTTCATGGCCACAATTTCGCTGTTGCGGTTGAGCACGCCAAAGACCACCAGCGCCGCAATCAGCACCGCCAGCGGAGCAATCTGGTAGAGCATGCTGGGCGTCAGATTCACCAGGTAGTCGCCGACCGTGGCGAGCGAAATGTGATTGCGGATGATATCGCCCACCAGGTCGAAAAAAGTGAAGACGATCATGAGCAGGACGAAACGCCGCCAGCACCAGCAGAAACATGTTGACGAATTCGCGCACCACATATTCATCAAGAATGCGGGGAAACGCATGGCGGCTGCGCGCGCGAGCCGCTGCGGCACGCGGCTGAAAGCGGTCGAGCAATCCGCCGAGCGCCGAGCCGTTGGTCATCGGCAGCGACTTGAGCGAAAAGCGCGGCCGAAGCTGCGGCGAAGCCTGAAATTGCAGCCAGCAACCGCCCGCCGGTGCCATCTGCCAAAGCAAGATCGAGCCGGCCACGGCAAACAGAATGTTGGCTGACCACACCGCCAAAAAGACCGGCAGCTTGCCCTGGCGTCCGAGCGCAATGCCGGTGGACGAGAGGAAATAGTAGACAAAAACCAGCAGTATGGTGAAGACCCAGCCCGAGCTGCGGCCTCCGCGCCTTGACGCCGCGCCCAGCGGAACGCCCACCAGCATCAGCACCAGGCAAGCCGCCGGAAAAGCGAATCGGTTGTTCAGCTCGATCAGGAAGCGCTCCGCATCGGGACCATGAATCCGCGCGATGAGCGATGCCATCGGCAGCGCGTAAATCGCCGTGTCAAGGCGGCCGAGGTGCACGTCGCTCTGCTGGTTCAGCGCAAGCGGCATGTCAGTGGTCACAAATGTTGAAATGTTGTATTGCGTGGGCTCGCCGGCAACCGATTCGTGGCGTGCCCCATCGCGCAGACGCATCATCAGCTCCTGGCTGCCGTCGTTCACAACAGTGGCCGAAGCGGCGGTAGTAACCGTCGGGTTCGCGGGATCGCTGACGTCAGCCATAAACACCTGGTCCCAGTTCGAGGGGCCGGCACCGGAGTGCACGTTCTGCACGTAGAGCACGAAGTTCTTGAAGTCCTCGTAGAAGACCCGCGGCTGAATCTCGTAAGAGGCCTGCGAGGTTTCGAGCGACTGCTCCATCTCAAGGATGGCGCGATTGGCGCGCGGCGCGAGATACAGCGAATTCGCCAGGCCCAGCAGCGTTCCGCCAACTGCCACGATCGATGAAACGCGAACGAAGTAGCCGATGCCCAGGCCCGAGGCGCGCATGGCAATAATCTCGCTGTCGGCCGCAAGCCGGCTCAGGCCCAGCAGCACGCCCACCAACACGGCCATGGGGATGGTGACGCGCAGCAGGTTGGGCAACGCAAAGAGGAATATCTCAAAAACGCTGGAGAGCGTTGAGCTGTTGCGGACCACGACCTCCAATATGTGGGGAAGCTGCGGCATGAACAGAATGAAGGTAAAGAGCGCGCACCCAATGAGCGTGTGGGAAAGAATTTCGCCGAGGATGTAGCGGGTTAGGATGCGCATTGCAGGCTCGTGGCTTTAGTTTAGCTTGCGCCGGGGATTGAAAACGCCGTGGGCCGCCAACCCCGCAGTCGCAGGCTGTTCCCCAGCACGCAGATTGAACTCAGCGCCATGGCCGCCGATGCCAGCCACGGCGTAAGCAAAATGTGGAACGCGGGATAAAGCAGCCCTGCCGCCAGCGGAATGCCCACCACGTTGTAGCCCGCCGCCCAGAACAGGTTTTGCCGCATCACGCGCAGCGAGGCTCGCGCCAGGTCAATCGACGCCGGAATGAGCGAAGGCTGCGCGCGCAGCAGCAGAACGTCGCCGGCCTCCTGCGCCAGGTCGGCGCCGGAGCCCATGGCAATTCCCGCATCGGCTTGCGCCAGTGCGGCAGCATCGTTGATGCCGTCGCCCACCATGGCCACGCGCAACCCCGATTTCTGCAAGGCACGAATGCGCGCAAGTTTCCCGGCCGGGTCCAGCCCGGCTTCTACTTCCGTGATTCCGGCGGTTTTCGCGATGGGCGCAGCCGCGGCGGCCGAGTCGCCGGTCAGCATCAGGATGCGGTGCCCCGATTTTCGCAGCGCGGCTACGGCTTCGGCGGCGTCGGGGCGCAACGCATCGCGCGCATCGAAATACGCCGCGGGCTTCGAGTCCAACGCCATCCACAGGCGCGTCACGCCGGGCGCGGGTGCGGCGACGCTGGATGGCAACGCAATCGAGTACTCCGCAAACAGCGCATCATTGCCGAGCAATATCTCATGCCCTTCCGCGCGAGCCGAAAGCCCGCGACCGGGCAGAACCTGCAACTCTTCGGCCGGCTGCCACGCGATGTTCTGCCCTCGCGCGAAGTCGACGATTGCGTGCGCCAGCGGATGGTTTGATCGATCTTCGGCAGCCGCAGCCATGCGAAGAAGTTCGTTCTCCGCTGGGCGCCCCATCCTTTCGCCGTCTTTTTGGCGAAAGGGCGGGAGACCATTCGAATCGATCACATGCATCGCCTCCAGCACCGGCCTTCCCACAGTGATGGTTCCCGTTTTATCGAGGACAATTGCGTCGAGGTGCGCCAGCCGCTCCAGCGCTTCCCCGCCCTTGAACAGCACTCCGAGCTGCGCGCCGCGGCCTACGGCCACCGTTAACGCGGCGGGCACAGCCAGCCCCATGGCGCACGGGCAGGCAATCACCAGCACTGCAACAGTGTTTGCAATTGCCATTGAAATCGAGTGCGCCGCCGCGAGCCACACAATGAACGTAATAAGCGCCAGCACCAGCACTACTGGAACAAATACCGCGCTGGCCCGGTCGGCCAGTCGCTCCATAGGCGCGCGCGAGCGTTGCGCCTGTTCAACCAACTGCGTAATCTGCGACAGCACGGTGTCTTCGCCAAGCGACTCGGCCCGGCACACCACCGCGCCCTCGTAATTCAGCGACCCGGCCAGCACACGTGCACTGGCCTCACGCGCAATCGGTGTAGATTCGCCGGTCAACATTGACTCGTCCACCGTGGTGCGACCCTCTGTGATGGTTCCGTCTACCGGGAAGCGCTCGCCTGGCAACACAACAATGCTGTCGCCAGGACGAATCTCCTCCAGCGGTGTCACCACCTCGACGCCATCGACTATGCGCCGCGCCGTCGACGGCCGCAAGCCCGAGAGCGAACGCAGCGCCCTCAGCGCCCGCCGTTTTGCGCGAGCTTCCAGCGTTTTGCCCAGCAAGAGAAATCCGAGAATCAAGAGAACCGCATCGAAATAAACTGCGCGGCCGGGTGCGGGAGCAATCGTGGCGTAGGCGGAATACGCAAACGCCACCGATGTGCCCAGCCCGACCAGCGTATTCATGTTGGTCGAGCCATGGCGCAGTGCGCGAATCGCACTCGAGTAAATGGTGCGCCCCGCCCAAACCAAAATCAGAGCAGTCAGAAAAAGAAGCGACCAGCGCAGCGCTGCGGCTGGAATCGCATAAAGCCACGGCGCCAGCTTCATAAGCACGTGGTCTGCGGCGCCCATGGTGTCGCCGAGAGGCATTGCCAGTAGCATGGCTGCCGCACCGGCAACGATCGTCACCCACGCTTTTTGCGTAGCACTCTTATCTTCGTCGCGCTCGCTTGAGTCGTCTTTCGCAGCACCGGCACGCGGCAAAACCGAGTCGTATCCTGCGCCGCGAATGGCTTCCACAAGCTGCTGTGGCTCAGCTACCGCAGGATCGAAAACAACATTGGCGCGATGCGCCATCAGGTCAACGCGTGCCGACTCCACTCCGGCCGTCGAGCGCAGGGCTTCCTCAACGTGATGCTGGCAGGCCGCGCAGGTCATGCCAAGCACCGGCAGATCGAGCGATTCTGTTGTCTGCGGAGCCAATTCGGCCTCTTAACTCGCTTGCGCGGACTCAGCGTGCGCCTTGTAACCGGCCCTCGCCAGTGCAGCAATCGCCAGATCGAGCGCTGCAGGCTCTTCAATTCGCAAGTAAATCGCGCCGCACCCACGCGCACTTCCTTCACTTCAATTCCCTGGAGTCGAGGCCAGTGCCTGGCTCACCCGGCGGACACACGATCCGCAATGCATTCCATCGATTTGCAGCGTAACTTCCGCCATAGCCGAGAGCCCCGCGCCCAAACACCCTTCTTTATCGATGATAGCGGCTGGCGCTTGCGATGCGCCTGCGGTCCCCGCTTGCGGTAGGCCCCCCCGAGCGCTCTATCGTTAGTTCATGCAGCGAGAGTTCCCTTTTGCGCCAATAGTGAGCGTCGGCGCCGTCATCGTAAACCAAAGCCGGGTGCTGCTGGTCCGCCGCGGCCGCGATCCCATGAAAGGCAACTGGACCCTGCCCGGAGGCGTGCTTGAAGTCGGCGAATCGCTTGCCCAGGGCGTCGCCCGCGAAATCCGCGAAGAAACCGGCCTTGAAGTCGAGGTCCTTGAACTCGTCGAGCTGCTCGACCGTATTCATCGTGAGGATGGGCGGGTCCGCTTCCATTACGTCATCGCCGATTATCTGTGCCGCATGACTGGAGGCGAGCTGCGCGCCGGCTCCGATGCAGATGCGGTCCGCTGGGTCGAGCGCGCCGAGTGGAACAGTCATAGCGCACTCAAGATCGATCCCGTCACCGCGCTTGTAATTGAAAAGGGCTGGCAGATTGCGCAGGCGCGCTAACATTGGGTTGGCCGAGGAGAAACCTTGAAACTGGCAAGAAGAATCATCTGGGCTGCGTTCGCGCTGGCCATCGCCGCCGGCATCGGCTTTCTGCTGCGGCCGATCAGCTTCTTTAATGGTTCAATGTACCTGCGCGAAGCCTTCACCGGCGTTCACAACGCCGATATCTCCATCGACGGCATTCGTGTGCACTATCTCGCGCTGGGACCGGAAAACGGCAGGCCAGTCGTCCTAGTGCATGGCCTCGGGGGCCGCGCCGAAGACTGGCGCAACCTCGCGCCTTATCTGGCAAAGGCCGGCTATCGCGTATACATTCTCGACCTGCCCGGCTTCGGCCGCAGCCAGAGCCCGGCAGGCTTTTCCTATTCCGTTCACGACCAGGCTCAAGTCGTCATTGCGTTCATGGATGCGTTGCACCTCGATCGCGTCGACCTCGGCGGTTGGTCGATGGGCGGGTGGATTGTGCAACTCATCGCCGGCGAAATCCCCACGCGCATTGATCGACTGATGCTCTTCGACTCCGCCGGCCTCCACTTTGAACCCGATTGGAACACGCAACTCTTTACTCCCGCGAACGCCGACCAGATCGCCCAGCTCGATGCGCTGCTGATGCCCAATCCGCCCAAGGTGCCGGGCTTCATCGCGCACGACATTCTGCGCGTTACAGGCGAAGAGGGCTGGGTGATTAAGCGCGCGATGGCGTCGATGCTCGCCGGCCAGGACACCACCGACACCTTGCTTCCTGCGCTCAAGATGCCGGTTCTCATCGTTTGGGGCGCCGAAGACCGCATCACGCCGCTCGATCAGGGCCAGGCCATGCTCAAACTCATTCCGCACGCCGAGCTCGACGTCTTTGCCGGCTGCGGACACCTGGCCCCGGTGCAGTGCACAAACCAGATCGCGCCGAAAGTACTTGCATTCGTAAACCACTAGGCGCGGCAAGGCACGTTCAAAACCTGCTACGAGCAACATGAAGACGCGGCTCGTTGAGACCAAAACCAAACGCCCCACTCCATGCACAAAGTACGCGTGCGGCATGGACTGAGGCGCGTGGGGACTGATTGGTGGGGAGGGCTACTTGTCGATAACCACGGTCAGGTTCATGTCTACCGGGACCTTCTTGTCATCGATGACGCCGGGGCGATAGTGCAGCTTGCTGACAGCTTCGACGACCTTCGAATCCAACAATGGGTTGACTCCCTTGGTCACCTGGATATTCTCAGGAAAACCCTTCTCGTCAACCACAAAGGACACACCCACCTGCGATTCGGTCGGAACCACAGACAGGTCAGGAAACGAGAGAATCATGCTGTTCATGAGAGTGGGGCCGATTATGCCGGTGCTGACGCGCGGCGCCGGGGTTGAAGCAGCGGGATCGTCCGACGGCTTGCTGGCAAAAGCCGCTGCGGGGAGGATGAGGGATGAAAGAATGATAGAACTTGCGATGATATGACGCATATTAAACCTCCTTGAAGTCGGTTGTGACCGTCACTAGCTTAGTTCAAATCAATAATGATTGTCAACATAAATACAGAAACAATTATTTTTGAATAATTTATCAAAGCGAAGATGATCCATTCCTGTGCGGACAAGCATCACTACACATGATTTCCACAGATTTATTTTGAAGCGCAGAATCCCTTGACCGATGCGCTGCATCGGCGCGGCAATCCAGGCTCCAGTTGTTCGCGGAAGCGCTTCAGGCATTCAGAAGAATCACCTGCGCGCCATCGATTTGCGCTTCAACGCGGCTCGGTCGGAACCGCGAGTCCTTTCGCAACCACCGCATATACATCTTGGGGCAATGGCGCAGTCGCGTCGGCCTCGGCTAGCTCTACCGCCGAGCCATATCCCCAGCCCGCGGCGATACAACGAAGTTGGTTGGCGTGCGCGGCCTCGATATCGAAGCTGCGGTCGCCGATCATCCATGCATTGTCGCGATCGATCGAACGCTCGCTGAGGATGCGCGCCAGCAGGCCGGCCTTGCTATGGCTCTCGTATTCAAGCCGATCGCCGTAGACTGCCGTGAAGTAGGAAGCCAGCCCGAATGTCTCAACGATGCGCACCGCAAAACGCTCATGCTTTGATGTGCAAACAAAGAGCGAATAGCCGCCCGCGTGCAACTCCGCCAACATCTCGCGCACGCCGGGATATACAGCGTTGTTCGACCACCCTTCCCGGTCGTAGCAAGCGCGATAGTCGTGCGCCAGGGCTGCCCGTTCTTCGTCGCCGGCGTGGGGAAGCAGTTCCCTCGTCCACTCCTCCACCGGCGGCCCGATGAATTTGTCGAGTGGTCCAGCGAAGTTCAAACCGCGCGCGTCGATCACCTTGCGCAGGCAGCCGAGAATGCCGGGCTTCGAGTCGGTGAGTGTTCCATCAAGGTCGAAGATCAGGGCAGTCGAGCCCGGAGCCACCGAATTTGGATCCATATCTTCAGTTTCTCAAATGATCGCGCCATCGCCCCGCGGTCTATCTCGAAGCCGATTGCGTAGAGTCCCCAAGTTGCTCACGGGCATGAACCATCTGCGGAAGCGTCGCATCGGCAGAAGGCCATGCCTTAAGGAAGGCTTGATACTCCGTCAGCGCCGCAGCTTTTTTGCCGGACAGCTCGTCGGCGTGCGCAATGCCGTAAAGCTCAAAGCCTGAAGCCGGCCGCTCAATCAACGCAGCCTCGTAAGCGGACTTCGCGCCCTGGTAGTCTTTGGCGCGCATCAATGCTTCTGCCTCGGTTTCAGCAACCGGGCGGATGTAAAACGGCGGCTCGCGGTAGCCGAGCTTCTTCTCTGCCGTCACAGCTTGCTCGTAAAGTTTCTTCGCCTCAGCGCTTTTGCCCTGTCCAAGCAGAAGCCCCGCGCGCAATTCCATTGACGCAACGTTGAGTGCCATCATCAGGGGCTCTGTCTCGGCGTCGGGATTGAGCTTAGCCATCACCGGTTTGCCCGCGTCTGTCTTCCCTGCTTTGACATCCGGCTTTTGTTCATCGGTCTTCTTTTCGGCTTCGGCTTTTGTATCCCGCTGCTCGCGCCAAAGGCCGGCGTCCATCCGCTCTGAGGCGCTCTGTGCCGTGGTAACATCGCCAGCGTCAAGAGCCTGCATGCCCGTCGCAAAGTTGCTCAGCTGCTCTTTCAAGAAACGCAGGTGCGCCGTATTCTCACTCTCCGCAATCTTCGCGTGGTCAAGCATGGCCAGCACGGTCTTCCAGTCGCCGATGCGCAGTGCAACCGGCAACCGCAGGCTTAGTCGCGAAATTTGGTCGCGAGCATTCCACACGTAGAGCGTCGCCGACAGATGTCCGCGCGCCCCCGCCAGACGGTCGCTGAGCGCGTTGGCGTCCTTCAGACGGCCCTGCTCCATCAGGTTGGCAATGCCGTACATCATGTTGTGAGCGTAATTCCAGTCATTGTCCACATCCACGTGTTGCTCGCGCATGTAGCGTTCGTCGGTCTCGGTCGAGGCGGCAAACCAGCGGTCGGCGCTGGCGTAGTCGCCCACGCGATAGTAGATGTGCCCCGGCATGTGAACCATGTGGCCGCTGTTGGGCGCAAGGCTCGCCAGCAGCGCCGAACTCGGAATAGCGCGCTCGGGATGGTTGCTTGGCTCCATGGCATGAATCCAGTAATGATTCGCGGCCGAGTCGTTGGGCGCATCCTTTAACACGGCTTCGAGAATCCCAATCTTTTCTTTTTCGCCTGGCTTGGGATTTCCATCGTCGTCAAAACCGTCACCCAATGCATTGGCAAGAAAGATGCGCGCTTCAATGTCCCTCGGTTCCTTCTTCACCAATTCGCGATAGATGGCGATTGAAGCCGAGTGATCCTCACCTTCCTCCCTTGATTCGGCAACGGCGGCCCGAATATAGAGCTTGTCAGGCTTGCTCGCCTTTCCTTCGAGTCGCATCGCCTGTTCAAGCGCCTTATCGCTATAGATCTTTTCCTCAGGGCCGCGAGACTGCACAGCCTGGGCCAGACCCCAGTAACACATTGCGCAATTAGGATCGGTGCGGATGGCCTGCTCGAAGGCCCTGGCCGATTCGTAGTCCCAGAAGTCGTGCAAAAGGCTCAGACCCTGGTCGAACCAGACCTGGGCCTCGGGAGTGGCTTTGATGGTGATATGCGAGTTGCCGATGCCGGTCATATGGATGGGCGCGGGCAGTTGCTCTGGAGGCGGAATCGGTTCCATGTCCGCCATGGGCGGCATGCCCGAGGATTGAGCAACGGCGATGGCGGCAAAGACACAGACAGCCGTGGCCACCGGGAGCCATAGGGGAAGAAATTTCATGACAACGAATATACCGGTTCACCGCGGCTGCGCGCATCTCACAAAAAACTGGCGGGCGCCGGTAAAAGCCAGCGTCCGCACTCTCCGGGCCGCGCCAAATCCGGCACGTCGTCTACTATCGTGTCGACTCGAACAGGAACCACGCGCGCCGCTCGGCCTCATCGATCCACACTTCGATCAGGCTTGTGGTCGCGTAGTCGTGCGCGTCCGACGCAACCTCATGTGCCTTGCGCAGATTTCCTACCAGCGCCTGGTTGTCCGCGTACAGTTCCTCCAGCATGCCGTGCGCCGGGACAAATTCATAATCGTTGTCGGCAATCCGCTGGAGCCGCGCGATTTCGCCAATGGAGCGAATCGTCTGCCCGCCAATCTTGCGCACGCGTTCCGCAATATCGTCGGTCACTTTGAAAATCTGGTCGGCCTGCTCGTCGAGCAGAAGATGATAGTCGCGGAAATGGGGCCCGCTCATGTGCCAATGAAAGTTTTTGGTCTTGATATAAAGCGCAAAGTAGTCTGCCAGCAACGCGTTCAGCGAGCTCTGCAGCTCCTTTACCTCTTTCGGCTTGAAGCCATCGGGATTGCTGGCCTTGGCAGCTTCTGTTTTTGAGGGTGTGTGCGTTGGCATTCGATCTCCTTTCGAGTGCGCGGCGAAGGGCGAGCGAATCTCGCCTCGTGAGGGGAGGTTCCCGCACCTCTTTTTGCTTGTTAGATGCGCGTGAATGAGCACAAGTTCCGTGTAATTTGCCTGCCGCCAGCCAACGATTTTGAATTTCCCGTGAACGCGGAACGGGCGCCGGCAATCGCCAACGCCCGCCGTCACTCAAGAACTCTGAGATTCGCCTTTTACACTTTCAACGCCGGATGCTCCGCATAGTGCAGCAGAACGGCCACGGCACAACTTACCAATCGCGTCTCCGCTGAGTCAGCGCGGCTGGTTAGGATGGTCGGCACCCGCGCCCCGAGCACGATGCCCGCCAACTGCGCGCCGCCCAGGTATTCGAGTTGCTTCGCCAGCATGTTTCCGCTCTCGAGGTCGGGAACCACCAGAATGTCGGCCTGCCCGGTCACCGGCGAAACCAGTTTCTTGATGCTGGCCGCCTTCTGACTCACCGCGGTGTCGAAGGCCAGTGGTCCGTCGAGAATGCCTCCCGTAATCTGGCCGCGATCGGCCATCTTGCACAGTGCTGCGGCGTCTAGCGTCGACTTGATCTTGGGATTCACCGTTTCAATCGCCGAAAGCAGCGCCACCTTGGGCTCGGGAATTCCAAGCGCGTGCGCCAGGTCAATCGCGTTCTGAACAATGTGAACCTTGTCTTCAAGCTCAGGCGTGATATTGATGGCCGCGTCGGTGATGAGCAGTGTGCGCGCATAGGCCGGCGTGTCCATGATGAACACGTGCGAGATGCGGCGCGCGGTGCGCAGGCCGGTATCGCGATGCATGGCCGGCTTCAGCAGCTCGTCGGTGTGCAGGCTGCCCTTCATCAGGGCCTCCGCGTTGCCGGCGCGGCACATGGCGACGGCCGCGTTGGCAGCCTGGGCCTCGGTCTCGGCTTCCATCACGGCGTACCTGCTGATATCCAAGCCAATCTTCGCTGCAAGAGCTTTCATCGCTTCGCCGGGCCCAATCAGCATTGGCTCGATTAATCCAGCCGTCGCCGCCTCAACCGTGCCGCGAAGGGCAACCTCAGAGAGAGGCCACACAACCGCCGTAGTGATGGCCGGCAAGGCTTCGCAGCGCTCGATGAACTGGTGAAAAACGTGAAAGTCGGCCGGATGGCCAACCAGCGGATCAACCGCAACGGCCTCGGCCAGCGGCGCAAGATCACTCATAAATCCAATTCCTTCTGCCTGAGAAGCGTGTGCTTCCTCGGCCTCACGGACTTATTCTTACCTGTGTGGATGAATTTCCTTGTGAGGCGAGTCACACTGCGGTCAAACGTATCGTCTTGCGGTACGACGTTGAACAGGGTCTAAACTATGACTTCGGCTAGTAGAATCACGCTATTAAACCGGCGATGCTGAAGGGTTGTTATTTTCTGATTAAGGCCGCGCTGAGGATTCGAACCTCGCTATGCAATCGCCGGATGGCTCAGAGGCATCATGAGACACGCTCTGATCGTAATCGCCGCTACGCTCCTGCTGCACACCGCAACGGCGCAACAAACCATCACGATACCTCTGCCCGACGGTCACTCTTCGATTCAGGCCGACCTTTATGGTTCGGGCAAACGTGCCGTTGTGCTGGCTCATGGCGGGCGATTCGGTAAAGAGAGCTGGGCTCCGCAGGCTCGGATTCTCGCCGCAAAGGGATTCACCGTGCTCGCCGTGCAATTTCGCGGAGACAAGAAAAACCCT
>CAWILB010000030.1:0-12612 GCA_963836635.1 uncultured Acidobacteriaceae bacterium
CAAAGTAGTTCCTTTTCTGTCCCATCGCGGGGACCTGGGGAGTTGCCAAGGCAAGGCCAGCTGAGTGCGCCAAAAAATGAATGAGTACTGCCGTTCTGTCCTGGTGCCTTCGGCAAAACCGCGTCGGGAGCGGCCGGAGGTTGAAACCGATCTATCTCCGCCGCCCAGGTTTTCTTCCGTCCCCGCTATTTTAGCCTGTCCGCGCTGACGGGTCGAAGCGGGGCGGCCGGAAACGCCCCGCGACCCAAGAGTGACAATTGGGGGGGAACATCGCGCGGGAGGAGAATGCGGAATGGCACAGAGCGCTGAACTGCGCCGGAACATAATGATGCCGCTTTTCAAGAAATCCGATTTGAGTTCATTACGCCGGTCAGCGAGCCAACGGGCGCGCCATCCTTTCCGGAAAGGATAACGCGCCCGAAATTTGAAGCTGAGCTACTGAATCCCCAAGTCCGCCAGCACCTTCGGCTTGGCCTCTTCCACGGCCAGCAGGTTGTGGCAGGCCGAGCAGTCTTGCGTGATGCTGGTGCCGTTCTTGGCCGCATGGCTGCCATCGTGGCAGCGGAAGCAGCCGGGATAGTCCATGTGGCCGATGTGATTGGGATGCGTCCCCCAGGTCACCTTCATCCACGGGAAGACGTTCTGGTCGTACAGCGTAGCGAGTTTCTCGCCGGCAGCCTTAACCAATTCCGGTTTTTGGGCCAGCACATCGGGATAGCTTGCCTCGTAGTATGCCGCCAGTTGTTGAGGAATCTTCGCATCTGCTTCGTCCTGGGTCGAGTAGTCGGCCTTGAGCAGTTCCAGGCCTTTCTTGTGTACAAACGGCAGGTCAGGGCTGATGGCGCCGCCGACCATGGCGCTGTTGATGGCTTCTTCCGCCGTGACAAAGGTGTGCGCGGCGCGATTGTGGCAATCGATGCAATCCATCACGCGGCGTTCGCCCTTGGGCGGCGCGCCGGCCGGGTCGGAAGTGGCGTAGACCGTCTCGGTACCGTCGGCGTTGCGGCGCTGGACCCATGGAATCGTGGTGCGCGTGTCGTCGGTGGCAATGTATTCAATGTGCCCGAGGTGCGTTCCGTGAATGCCTTTGAGTTGCGACAGCGAGTCGACCCCGCCCAGGTGAAGAATCAGCACTGTCTGGGTCTCTGAGTTCTTCTGATCGTCGGCAAACTCCGACTTCACCAGCAGCTTGTCGCCGTCAAAGCGGGTTGGCGTATGGCAACTCTCGCAGATGGCGCGGGCCGGTCGCAGGCTGGTGACAGGCGAAGGAATCGGCGTGGGATAGTCGGGGATGATTTTGGGCGCGAAGTGGGCAACCGGATGCAGGCTCACCTCAATAAGCTGCTTGGTGCCATTCACCTTGGCGGCAAAGTAAGACTCGGCCCCGTTGCCTATGTGGCACTCGACGCAGGGCACGTGCGAGTGCGGCGAGATCTTGTAGGCCGTGTATTCGGGGTGCATCACGTGGCAGGACTGGCCGCAGAACTGGGGTGAATCCATGTACGCCGCGCCGCGATAGGTGGCCACGGAAACCACCAGCAAATTCACGATCGTCGCCACAAACACAATGTCGAGGCCGTGTCGAAAGATGCGGTCGTTGAGATCGATGCGCGGATACTCGGCCGGGATCGCGCCTTCTTTCCTCAGGCGCTTGCGGCGCACAACGATGCCGACCGGAATCAGCGCGAGACCCGCGATAAAGAGCGCCGGCAGAATCAGAAAGAAGATGATGCCGAGATACGGGTTCTCATATGGACGGCCGAAGATCTCAGCCATCCAGTAAATAATCATGGTGACGCCGGAGGCGGTAGTTGCGGCGCCGCCGGCCAGGCTGATGGGGTTATTGCCGAAGAATAGCGCCGGTCTCAGCCAGTTTTCGCGAAATTTTTGAAACAGTGGCACCTGGAATCTCCCGGTGTGTTGAAGGTGATCAGTGGTCAGTGGCCGGAGATCGAGGAACGGCGAGCATGCTGCCCCACCTTACCGCACCAACGAAAGGCACAGCAAGAGTGGGGCACTTCATGATTGCAGAACTGCGGTAAATCTCAGACTTATTTCAGAGTCTTGAAGAAGCTCGAAACAGCCTTGACCTCTGCGTCGCTCAGTCCGGCGATCGGCTTCATCTTGCCCTTGCCGGTCTTCACAGTTGCGGCAACCTGATCGGCAGAGAGCGCCTGGATGGAAGCATCGGATACCGGCTTGATGCCCATCATCTTGGCCATTCCCGGGCTGGGAGTGCCGGCTGCGCCGTGGCAGGCCTGGCACTTCGATTTGTAGATGGCCGAGCCATCCTGGGCGAAACACATCGCGCTGGCAACTGCAACAACTGCGGCCAGCACAAACTGGGAGCGGACGATATTCTTCACGGTAAAACTCCTCAAATTACCGGCGAGCGCAGAAAGACACCAACCGGTCGGCTTTTTTGTTGTGCCCGGCCGACGGCCAGTCTTGAGCGGACGCCGAATCGGTGTTCAAGATGGCCTGGGTGGGGAGGGCCATCTCAGGTTCGCGGCGCGGCCGGGTCAGCATTCAACCCTACCGCGCCGATCTTGCTTACTTCGCAAAGGTGCGGAAGTACTCGACAGAGTCCTTGATCTCCTGATCGCTCAGCTTGCCCTTGAACGCAGGCATCTTGTTCTTGCCGTTGGTAGTGGTGGCAATCATCTCATCTTCTGAGTGCGCCTTGACCGTTGCATCGGATGCCGGCTTGACGCCCATCATCTTGGCAATGCCCGGATTCGGCGTGCCGTCGGCTCCGTGACAACTTTGACACTTGGCCTTGTAGGTCGCTCCGCCCGCCTGGGCGAAACCCATCACGCCGGTTATAACAACCAAAATTGCCAGCGTTGCATAATTGCGAATTGTCTTGCTCATGGTCTTGCTCCTTGTTTCTTCAGTTCTTCTTCAGCGGCCGGCTTCCGGTCCCCGGCTGCCTGCTCTGCCGTGTAAGAGGCGATGTCCGCGGCTCAGACGCATCCCGCCTGAAACAACGGGCCAGAAGCACACCGCCTGCCTTCAAATAAATCGCCGCGCATCTCAATCGCCACGTCCTTCGCCTGGAACCCCCGCGCCATTGATCCGGCGGTAGATCGTACTGAACGAGCCGGACACGATTCAGAAGTGCCCGGTACCGCAATCGAACTTTCAACCACAACTTGAATCAACACGCTGGGCTCGCGTTTCATTAGCGCCGCACAGTAATTGGAAGGCACGACTGCACAGCAAGAAACGAAGAGCCAGATGTGCGGCTGCAAAGTGAAGCCTGATGTGCGGAGCATCACTCTACGCCGTGAAGGTTACGTTGTTACCGTACGCTCACGCGGTGATGTTCGTCACATTCTCAAGGGAAGGCGTGCGGCGCTGGAGTTGCCTGAATCACCGCGACTTAGCGTTTGTCGACTCTGGCCTGCCACAGGGGTCCGTCACATAGACCATGACTGATTTCGAAGATGAGCGCCTGAATCGCTGAAAGGTTTTGATTCGAGAAGAGTTTTTCGCCTGTGAGGTCCATCACATTCAACCGCTCTGGATATTTGCAAAAATCCCCACAAGCCTTTTTCCCGGGGAATCCAGGGCGCTCACCTTCTTTTGAACACGCGGCAGCGGGACTGGAAGGTCAGTGAGACTCAGAGAGCAAGGCGTCGAGTCAGGATCGGAATGGGGAAGCAAGTGGCGGACTTAATGATTTCGGAAGGAGTGCAGACACGGCACAAGCACATTCCGCGCCAGGTTCCTGCGGGTTGTGCTGCGTGTTCTAACCGGCGCCCCGGGTGGTTTTGCTCGCTTGGCAGTGCAGTGCTGGCAGATCTTGAGCTTGCGACAAGCACGATCTCGCTTCCGGCGCAGGCCTCGCTCTTTACGCAGGGCGAAGAAGCGCGCTGTCTCTATCTCATCTGCAGTGGATATCTGAAACTGACCGCCGGCCGCGCCGAAGACCGGCAAATGATCGTGCGCGTCGCCGGTCCCGGCTCAATGCTGGGGCTGTATGCCGTTTTATCGCATGGGGTTTATGAGGTTTCCGCCGAGTCGCTTACGACGGCGCAACTGCGGCCCGTCGAGCGTGACCGGTTCCTGAGCTTCCTGCGCAGCCATAAGGAAGCGCAGATGCGGGCTGTGCAGTGCATATGCCAGGAGTACCGTTTTGCTCTGCAGGACGCCTGCCGCATCGCTCTTTCAGAGACCGTTGCAACACGCCTGGGGCGGCTGCTGCTTGAGTTGGCTCACCAGATCGGCGAGCATATGCCGGCCGGCGAGTACCGCTTCCCCTTGCTGCTAACCCACGAGGAGATGGCTTCGATGACCTGCACCACCCGCGAAACGGTTACCCGGACTCTCGGCCAGTTCCGCAAGGCGGGCTGGATCTCGATCGAGGACTCAATGGTGACTCTGCACCAGCCAGAGCGGTTGCAAATGCTCATATAGCCGCCGTTTACGCTGCCCAGCCCACAACAGATTCCTCTTCCAGCGCCCATGGCGGGTTCTTTCCCGCTCCCCTCTTCACAACTCCCCGAGTCAAACGAGCTATGATTTTAATAGTCGTCCCTTCAAGATGGGAGCCTCGATCTTTATGATCCGTTTTTCTTCTGCCTTTGTGGCACTCTTGCTTTCCTGCTGTGCTGTTTACGCCCAGACCACCCCTACTCCCGACCAGGCTGCCCCCGTAGCCACTCCCCAGGCCGCTTCCGCGCCCGCGCCAGCCGTGGCTTCAACTGAGAGCGCAACGGTGGCCCAGTTCCAGAAGATCGAAGACTCATGGTCCGATGCGGTAACCCGAAAGGACCAATACGGGCTGGAGCTGGTTCTTTCGCCGCTGCTGATCGACGTCTCCGGCACCGGCGATATCACCACCCGCAATCAGCAGTTGGCGCTGGTTTTCAGCGGAGAGGACAAGTCGCTCAGCCTCGAACAGAAGGTCATCACCGTGCGCATGCTGGGCGATATTGCGGTCGCCAACGGCACCTACACGCTTAGGCACAAAGTGAACAACGCTGAAGTGGAAGAGAAGGGCGTTTTCACGCACGTTTTTGAGCGAGTGCGCGGCGGCTGGCTGTGCACCAACTCGCAGCGGACGATCCTGCGCACCGATTCGGGCGCGAAAACAAAGAAGCCGTCCACCGCCGAAGAACCCTTCCATATTCCGTTCTTTTCAAGAGGCGAAAAGAGCGGGAGTCAGTGACCGTGGATCGTGGATCGTGAATCGTGAGTCGTAATTCGGTCTGGACTCCCCGGTCGCAATTAACAAGCCACAACACACGGATCGCGAACCATGTGCTCACGGCTTTGTCCAGCTTCTCAAGTTGCAGGGTTTCGCAGTCGATAACAACCGCAGCGGGTGCGGCGGCCGGGCGTTGCCGGGCGTGACTCTTTTTATTGCAGCGGTGCTGGTAGTGGTGAAGCGCCGATGCCGGGAAGCGGGCAACGGGGCCGGCGGCGGGATTCTAGTGACGACGGCGTTGAGTATGCAACTCACCGCACCCGGCCAGATTGACTGAAGCGCGTTGTCGCCGCCTTATCCGGCAGCCCGCTCCAGACCGCGTGCGCGATTCTGGCCCTGGATGCGAATTGCCACATGCACCAGGCTCAACGCGGCGGGCGTGACACCGGGAATGCGGCTGGCCTGGCCGATCGTAATGGGCCGCACCCGCTCCAGCGTCTCAAGCATCTCGCGCGAGAGGCCGCTGATGGTGCCGTACTCGATCCATTCCGGGATGGCAACCGATTCGGCCGCCTTCAGCTTTTCAATCGACTTCTTCTGCTGCTCAAGGTAGCCGGCGAACTTGATCCCGGTTTCGACGGAGCGGGCTTCGTTGCGAAGGGTTGAGCGGGAAATCGAAGGACCCGTTTCCGCTGAGTTCGTGCCGGCCCTCCGGGGCGGCGCAATATCGACTGGTCCGCCTACCCAGGATTCCGCTCCGCTCCATCCTGGGCTATTTTCGCGGCCTCCCTCCGGGAGGCCTTCCGCTCCGACAAATCTGGCGAGGAGAGGATCGCGGATCAGGTCGTCACGAATCGCCGCCAAAACCGGCTCGATTGAAGCCTCAGGCCGCTTGAGCAGTTGCGCCCAGGTGAGTCCGGCTGTCGCTGTAAGTTCTCTGTAGCCGGCCTTCTCAAGCCTCGCCGGATCGACCTTGGTGGTGCTGAGCAAATTGGCGAGCGCAGCCATCCGCGCCTGCTTTTGCTCGTATTCGGTCCAGGCCTCGCCGTTGATAAGGCCAAGCCGCCGCCCGTGCGGCGTGAGCCTGCGGTCGGCGTTGTCGATGCGCAGGTGCAGCCGGAACTCGGCGCGCGAGGTAAACATCCGGTAAGGCTCGTTGGTTCCTTTCGAGATCAAATCGTCAATCAGGATGCCGGTGTATCCCTCGCTGCGGTCCATTGTGAATGGCGCCTCGCCCTTCAGCCAGAGCGCGGCATTGATGCCGGCCATGATGCCCTGGCAGGCAGCTTCTTCGTAGCCGCTGGTTCCATTGATTTGTCCCGCAAGGTAAAGGCCTTCCATGGACTTGACGCGCAGCGTGCGGTCGAGCTCGGTCGCATCCACGCTGTCGTACTCGATGGCGTAGCCGGGGCGCAGCATCTCCGCCTCATCGAGCCCCGGAATTGAATGGACGATCTGCCATTGCACCTCCATCGGCAACGAGGTCGACATGCCGTTCACGTAGACTTCATGCGTGTTCAGGCCCTCGGGCTCGAGGAAAAACTGGTGCTGCGGCTTATCTGGGAACTTGACGATCTTGTCTTCAATCGATGGGCAATAGCGCGGCCCGATCCCCTCGATACGCCCCGAGTACATCGCCGACCGGTGCACATTTTCACGGATGAGCCGCAGCGTCTCGGGAGTGGTAAACGCGATGTGGCAGCTCACCTGCGGCTGCACGATCTTCTTTGTACGGAAGCTGAACGGCGTGGGATCGGCGTCGCCCGGCTGCTCCTCGAACTGCGCCCACTTGATCGTCCGGCCGTCGAGCCGCGGAGGCGTGCCTGTTTTGAGCCTGCACGTCCGAAGGCCCAGCGCCCGCAGCGCTTCGCCAAGCAGGACCGATGCGGGTTCGCCTGAGCGGCCGGCGGGATAACGCTCTTCGCCGCAGTGGATGAGGCCGTTCAAAAAAGTGCCGGTGGTGATAATGGTTGCCCCGGCCAGCAGGTTGCGGCCGTCGCGCAGCTTGAGGCCGAGAACGCGACGCCGAGGCCGCATCGGACGGGGCGCCTTAGCCAATTCATCCGGTCCCTCGTTCCCTTGTTCCCGACCTGAGGCGCTCGCGTCCGTCTCCGACTCCTGATCCCTGATCTCTGATCTCTGATCTCTGTCGTCGATCACGAGATCGACGACCTCCGCCTGCCGAATATGGAGTCCAGGCTGCGACTCGAGCACCTCGCGCATCTTCACCCGGTAGAGTTGCTTGTCGCACTGTGCGCGGGGGCTCCAGACTGCGGGGCCTCGCGAGGCATTGAGCAGGCGGAACTGGATGCCGACCGCGTCGGCGACCTCGCCCATGATTCCGCCCAGGGCGTCGACCTCGCGCACCAGGTGGCCCTTGGCCACGCCGCCGATGGCCGGGTTGCAGCTCATTTGCGCAATCAGGTCCAGGTTCATGGTGATGAGCGCGGTCTTCAGGCCCATGCGCGCGGCGGCCATCGCAGCCTCGCAGCCGGCGTGTCCCGCTCCCACGACCGCAACATCGTATTGTTCGGTGAAAGCCATCCAACACCATTCTACGGATTTGGCGCGCGGGATGGGCCCGGAGGGGTACTGGCTGTCAGCCGATGTTACGCCGCTTGCAGTTCGAGAATGATGGCGGCGCCCCGCGGCTCCAGATTCAAAGCCAACGCCCGTCCATTGTTGTCGCGCAGGATAGTGGCGCAAAGACTCAGTCCCAGCCCCGAGGTTTCACTCCCTGGCCGAGCCGGCGAAAAGGGATCGAAGGCGCGTTCGGGATTAGGAAATCCGGGACCGGTGTGGCCGATCAGAATCTGCACCACGTTACCCTCGCTGGTCGCCTCCAGGCGTATATTCTTAGGTTCCCCGGTCGCCTGGGTCGGAGCTTCGAGCGCCTCCATGGCAAACTGCAGGCAGTGGCGGACAGCCTGGCGAAGTTGCTGGGGGCTGCAAATCGCGCGGGGCAGCGAAGGTGCAATGTTCAGTCGGAATTCGATGGCGCGGCGCAGAAACTCCGGACGGTGCATTTCGCACATCTCCGAGAGCAACTCGCCCACCGATACTACGGTCTGCTGATCGCCTTGCGAACGCGAGACTCGCGTCAAGCTGTCGAGCGTGGTGCGCATGTGCCGCGCTTCAGCCAGAATCGATTCGACGGCCTTGCGGTCCTCTGAACCAAGATTGGCGGTTTCGTCCAGCAGCGATGCGTAGCCCAGAATCACGGTTATCGGATTGTTCAACTGCTGCGTGACGTTGCCGGCCAACTGTCCCAGGTGCGCCAACTTCTCACTGTCGATCAGCTTCTCAAACATCATGGTCTGGCTGCGGGTGGCTTGTACGCGGGCTACCAGCAGCTCGATGGGCAGCAGGTCCTCGTGGCGCAACTCGTTTGGACGGCCCGCGTTGCGGTCGGTATCAATGCGCATGGACGACAGCAGCAACGTGCCTTCGATGGTCCCGCGGCTGGTCATGGGAACGGCAAGAACCGAGGTAAAATGCAGCCGCTTCAAATCGTCGCCGGGTTTCATATACGGCGTCAGATCCAGTTTTACGGTCTGGCTCTCATCCACGGCCGCCGGCGCCGAACCCGGCGCGAGGAAGCCAGCCGAAGGAATGGCCAATGCGAGCTCGGCCAGGGCCTTTGAGGTGGCTTCGTCCAGGCCCGCCGAGCCGGCCAGCCGATACCCTCCGCCGGTGTGCAGCAGCAGCGCGGCCTGCGCAAAGCGGCTGTGACGCACTACCACATCGCAAATGTCGGAACCCTGGCGGTCGAAGTCCTCAACCCGGCGGCGCGCCAGCATGAGCCGCGTATATGCCTCCAGCTCGCGACGTGCTCGACGCTCCCGCTCGCGGGCAATCCTGTTGAAGTACAACTCGTCCTCGAGCACCAGCACGATCATGCCGATCGCGGCCACCACTCTCGACATAGTGACCATGCGCACCAGCGCCAGGTGAGGCGCAGTGTCTTCGCCAAACAGCGGCAAAATCTCAAGGCAGGCGAGCGACCACCCGATGAAACCCAGCGCGCTCAGAAAGACTCCCGGCGTGAAGCGCCTGAAGACGAAAATCACCAGCAGCGCGGTCAGGAACAGGTTGGCGCACTCGCCAAAAACCAGCGTCCACGCCGGCCCTCGATCAAAGCAAACCCATAGCGCGATTGGGCCCAGCACGAAGCAGAAAAGCAGCCCAAGCCAGATCGGAACGGCGTTCTTCTCGGTGTTCCAGGCAATCCCCACCACAATCGTTATGGCGGCGATGGCAGGAAAGATAAAGAACGCGGGTTGCGCCGGCGCAACCCCGCCATACACGCCGTAAAGAAGCACGGCGTACAAAACCAGGAGACCCGTGTAGGGAACGACGTAGGGGATTTTGAACCGGCCCGCATTGAAGCGCAACGGAGACAACGAGCCCAGAAACATGGCGGCACTGACCTGGATTGCGGTTCGGCCGGCTGTTATAAGCCACGGCTGCGCAGGCACCGGAAAGTGCCACCATGTCGCCGTATCCACCAGAACTAATGCGACGAGATCAAAAAAGAATCCCAGCAGCCAGAGAAGCGTGCGCGCATCGCGGAAGCGCAGATAGAGGTAACCGAATGTCGGCAGCAAGAGCGCCGAGAGCACCAGCGCCGGAGCGTGGTAAAGATCGTGCATTGGTGCCTTGAGTCTCCTCGAAAGCCAAATCCCCGGTAATCAAGTTGAATGCCGGTACTTTCAGGCCAATCATGGTCTGCCGAGCATCGATTCATGCCCCGCAGGCAACCAAATGCAATGGCTGCGGGGATCAGAAAGCGATAGCGCCCCTTCCCCGGCACGCCTGATTCGTTTTCCCCCTGGATTACGCCAGCCCTGCGGCCCCCTCTCAGAATAGGGGGTTGCCTGAAACACTGTTCCACCGAGTTTAAATTCTCTGGCCCCCCCTGAACGCTGTATATGCGTCTAAAGTTGCAGGATGGCCCTCGGCATCTGAACCAGGGCAGATGCAACGATGATCTCGGAAAGGCCTGTCCCATTTCAACATTCCGCCAGGGACGGGCAGAGACTCTGTACCATTCGAGTTAGGGGCTGTCGTTGAATTCCCCAGGGGCGCGGCGGCGCGAGGAGGTTTGAGCAGTGCGGAATCGGTGGTGGATTGTCGGGATGGCAGCATTGGGAGTCGCGCTGGGCGCCGGCGCGCAGGAGAAGGATAGTTTTACACCCATGTCCCTCGACTCCGGCTTCGGTCGCATGGATCTCTCCGCGCCGTCGATCCCCGCCGACCAGATCATCAAGCAGTTTGCCGCCAAGGAGACCGAGTTCCAGGAGGCGCTCAACCACTACACCTACCGCCGCGAGGCCGCGCGTCGAGACCATCGACGACGACAACAAGGTGGACGGCGAGTGGTATGAGGTGGACGACGTTATCTTCGACCCCGGCGGGGCGCGCACTGAAAAAGTCGTCTTCGCGCCGCCCAACACGCTCTCGCGCGTGATGATGTCGCCCTCCGATCTGCAGGACATTCAACACGGCTATCCATTCGTGCTCACCACCGCCGACCTGCCCGACTACAACGTGAACTACGTCGGCAAGCAGAAGGTGGACGATCTGGATTGCTACGCCTTCGATGTCTCGCCCAAAGTGATCGAGAAACACAAGCGGTATCTCGACGGGCGCATCTGGGTCGACGCCACCGATCTGCAGATTGTGGTCACCAACGGCCGCATGGTGCCCGATGACACCAAGAGGGGTCAGGAAGACCTGCATCCGCCGTTCATGACCTGGCGCCAGCAGGTGGACGGGCACTACTGGTTTCCGGTCTACACCAAGGGCGAGGGAATCCTGCACTTTACCGGCGGCAATGGCTACATGGACCAGGAAGTCCACATCCGCGACGTCATTAAATACACTGATTACAAGCGGTTTGGCACCACCACCAAGATCATTTACGACGGCCAGGACATTACCAACAACGGCCAGCCGCAAAACGGAACGCAGCCCGGAAATCCGCCTGCCGATCAGCCCAAGCCAAAGTGAGGCTAACGGCCCGTCCAGCCGGGTAGGATTCTTTTGGAACTTGTTTGGAAACCTGATGTCTTGAAAGGGCACGACTTCAGCCGTGCCGCAAGTAACACAAAACGGGCGAGGCCTTTAGGCCCTGAGGGGTGCTTTTCTCGCGATGCCCGAAACGAACAGGGCCCGTTCAGCGGCCTGATCGACTGCGTCTCTTCAAAACGATTACCCGGTTCAAAATTTCTTGGACAGGTTTTGGGCAGGCGCGTAGAACACCCGGCGCAAGACCGTTGATTGACCACTTTCTGGCCGTTTCCGTCCAACCGCCCGCCCCCAAATACATCCGGGGAAACTTTCTGCCGGCCCCGCGCGTATCGCATACTGTAGAGACACGGCTGATTTCTCGCGCCAACGGGGAGTCTATCCGGTTGCGACCCCGGAAGACACTGCCGTGACTAGTGCCCTATGCAATTCAGTGAAGCGGTAAAACTCGCGCTGCAGTCTTTGTGGTCCAACAAGCTCCGCAGCATCCTTACGCTCCTCGGCATGGTCATCGCCATTGCCTCGGTGATGTTGGTGGTTTCGCTCACCAACGGCGCCAAGGAGTTCGTCACCACCAAAATCAACACCTACGGCGCGGCGACGCTCACCATCAGCAAGATGCCGCAGACGTTCATGACCATCGAGGAGTACCTCGAGTTCCAGAAGCGCAAGAGCTTGCGTCGTAAGCACCAGGGCGGGAAAGCGGTCCGCAGTCAGACGGCAGGCTTCCAGAAAGGTTCGGGTAATCCGCCAGCGCAAACCGCCGGCACCGAGTTCCAAGGACCACTCTTCCCGCGCCAGGGGACGCTCGGCGGGACCAAGCTCAATGCCTTCCACACGCAGCCAGCCGGGCCCGGCCGTAACTTTGGAGGGATCGGGCATGCGGCTGCCATGCCAGCCCCCTTCTTCCACCAGAATGGCGGTACCGCTTCGCAACAGGACGGTGTCCGCCTTGCCGGGCAGCAGGTTGCCGCTGAAGCCCTGGCCCGGCCAGCCCGGTTCGCGGTTCAGCGCGAAGCTCGCAAGGTACACTCCCTCCGGTCCGGCGTGCAGTTCCAGGCGCATGGCGTCGTTGCGCAACTCGTGACCCGGCTCAGCGGGAGCCGCGAGCAGGGTGGATGCGGCGGAACACAGAAACACGCGGCGGGTAAGCGCCGAAAGGGCGGGGAATTCCGAGTCAGCCATATTCTCACCTGATGCTAGCAGGCTGCGGACTCCACCGAGGCTCGAGAGGTCAGGTTAGCCCCTTTCGCCATCAGAAAGACAGGACCGTCATTCGTGGCGCAGGGACTCGACTGGATCGATCCTGAGCAGCCTGGCCGCTGGGACCAGGCACGCGGCGGTGGCGGTAAGTGCCAGCAGGACGGCGACCTCTGCGAACGTCAGCGGATCAGTTGCGCTAACCTGATACAGAATGCTGCTGAGGG
>CAWILB010000031.1:0-13429 GCA_963836635.1 uncultured Acidobacteriaceae bacterium
GCGCGGCGCGTCTTTGCTGACGTAGCCCACCATCAGGAAATACAAAGCCGCCAGTACTCCCCAGGAGAGATTGAAGTAGATGCGCAGCCCGATAGGAGGTGGAGAATGATGCCGCTGTCCCGGCGCCACAATCCACCAATAGTACTCAATCAGCAGAAACGCCACGCTGGCCAGGACAATTGACCATAGGGGTATCATCCGCTCGTCTTCGTTCATGCTGATCGATGGTGGATTGGGTGGTTTCGGCATGGTCGCGTCCCTCCCTTTCCGGAGGGTTCAAAGAGGTATAAAACAGCGTATCCCTTTTTTAATGGACGGATCAGGAATTCCACAAGTTGACGAAAAAAGCATTCGGAAGGGCAATTAACTTATTCACGAATCCCTCCGCATCCAACCGGCGACCAAGGCTGCCGCCAGCAGGGCTGGAATCAGGATGCAAATCCACAAACTGGACTGAGTTGCGATGTCGCTCCAGTGTTCGCCACCAATCACGTCGTCGGTGACGCGCCAGATGCAGGGCCCCATGGCCACAATAACCAGCAGGATTGAAGCCAGGGCCAGGGACCGGCTGCGCCGGCGACCTTCCTTCTGCTCCCTCATTACGCCAAGCGAGGCGGCAACTACGCGGCGAGTCTTGCCGGCAACGGTGCGGTCACGCGAAGCCTGGCTCCCGGAAAGCGCAGAAAGAAGGTCGCGGTCGCCTTCAGGGGCCGAACCAGCATTACCTGGTGCTCCAGCGGTTTTCACACCGCCTCCCGAAGCCGCAGTCCGGTGCTCTCCAGTCTCGGCTTTATCATCGCCATTCCGCGATAAAGTCTTGATTTTACTGTAGATAGATGTGACTTTGTGATCCTGGAAATCTCTTCGAGCGAAAGGTCTTCGTAGAACCTTAGAACCAGCACTTCGCGGTGCATGGTGTCCAGGCCGAGCAGCGCTTTGGCAATCTTCTCGCGGTCTTCGAAATTTGAAACGCAGTCAAACGGGGTTGGCTCGCCGTCGGCCACTTCAAAGCTCATGGGCCGGTCATCGTCGTTACCCGTCTCAAACAGCTCGTCCAGGCTTGAGGTTGTTCGTTTTCTCTTCTGGTCGATGACCATGTTTCGCGCGATGGTGAAGAGCCAGGTCTCAAATCGCGCCTGGCCGTTGAACTGCCCGCCCCGCACCAGCACCCGCATCCAGACCTCCTGGAAGAGGTCCTCTGCCAGTTCGCGATTGCCGGTGAGATAGAGCAGGTAGCGCATCAGCCGGTGCTGGTATTTCACAATCAGCTCGTCCAGGAGTCCGGCATCCTGGCGCTTTAATCCCTGCGCAACGGCCAGATTTTCCTGCCGTGCCTGTTCTTCTGCCGCCG
The DNA here is from genome assembly GCA_963836635.1 of uncultured Acidobacteriaceae bacterium. Lineage (GTDB taxonomy): Bacteria > Acidobacteriota > Terriglobia > Terriglobales > Acidobacteriaceae > Telmatobacter. The sequence continues at coordinate 1,352 of CAWILB010000031.1, forward strand.
CCTGCGCGTTGGCGGCGCCTGAGACAAAGAGAGACCTGGCTGCAGCAAAAGTCATCTTGTTCCATTAGACGCGAAGTTCGGCGCCGAAGACGAATGAAAAAGCGATTTATTGGAAGAATGCGCCTATTTTGATGCAGAAAGCTTGCGGCGGGCTACATGCATGGCCTCTTCGATCGCCTTGGCGGCCCGGCGTTCCCTGGTTTCGGCGTTTTCGTAGTAGAAGATGCCCAGCAGATGGCCGCGCCGCTGTGCCGGAGTCATCGTCTTCCAGCCCGCCTCGGCCATTGGCTGGCGAACGAATGCGGCCTTCAGGATCGGCGGCGTTTCAGTTTCGCCTTCCATGGTGAGCAGCAGCCGCTCGGCGACCCGCTCTGCCATCCGGACGCGCGCCTCGGGGCTCTTGACCTCGGCGACAATGGCGCAGAAGGTCCGGCGAGTGTAGTTGCCGAGGCCGACGAACCATTTGCGCAGGCCCGGCTCGCCCTTGATTGCCTTGGCAAGTTCGGGCGGCATCGGGGTTTCGCGCTCTTCGAGGTCGGGTTCGAGCACAAAGCGAACTTTGTCGCCCACGCGGGCATGCGCGGCCTTCTGCATCTTTTTGTTCACCAGCAGCACTTCGCCCTTGCCGCGGGGATCGGGAAACAGTGAGGTTCGGAATGCAAAGGCGGCGCTACCGGCGGCCAGCGAAGAGATCTCGCCCTTCACTCTGCGGCCGCGCCGCTGGGGCCAGGCCTTGGCAAAGTCGAATGGCACACGCGCAATCGTCCACATGAGGCGAGTGCCGTCTGGCTCGAGAAAGGCGGTGAAGGTCTTTTTCTTTGAAGAACTCATGCGGGTAAAATACCCGGTTTCGAAGCCTTCTTCAATTGATGTTTTGCGTTGCGGCAGAGCCTCGCCAACTAAAATCTCTCTATGGACATGCTTTACGGCCTGCACCCGGTGGAAGAAGCTTTGCGCGCCGCCAAGCGCCGTTTCGACCACGTATTAGTGGCGCGCGAACGCCACGACGACCGGCTGGAACGGCTGATCGCCCAGTGCCGCGAGATAGGCGTGCGCGTGCGAGCGGAGTCGCGCGAGCAGCTTACGCAGATGGCGCAAACCGCCGCGCACCAGGGCGTGGTGGCAATGGTGCGGCCGCAGGAATTGCTGGCAATCGAAGATTTGTTCGCGCCTGACCCGGCCAGGACCGAATGCGCCGCGGCTGGTGCTGGCGCTCGATGGCGTTGAAGATCCGCAGAACCTGGGCGCGTTGCTTGCGCGTGGCCGATGGCGCGGGCGTTGACGGAGTAGTGATCACCGAACGCCGCTCTGCCCCGTTGAGCCCGGTTGCGGTAAAGGCCAGCGCCGGCGCGACCGAGCATTTGCGCATTGCGCGCGTGGTGAACCTGGTGCGCGCGCTTGAAGAGCTGAAGCAGCAAAACCTGTGGGTGATTGGTCTCGATGAGCGCGGCGAGACTGACTACGACCGCTTCGACCTCACCGGCGACATTGTTCTTGTGCTGGGCCGCGAAGGCGAACGGGCCTGCACGACCTGGTGAAGCGCACCTGCGACCACCTGCTGCGCATTCCCATGGGCGGCGGCGTAAGTTCGCTGAATGTTTCGGCAGCCGGGGCGGTTGTGCTCTTTGAAGCATTCCGCCAGCGGCGAGTGCGTTCCGCCCAGAATCCCGTCCAAGAGTCTGCCCCACGCGGGTCGCGGCGCCACGCAAGAAACAGAAAGGCCTCGGTTCATGAAGTTTCGTTCTTCGCGCCCGATTGCGGCGCTTGGCGTGGTCGCCGCGATTGCTGGCGGCACAGGCCCCGGCCCCGCAAACCGCACCGCAGACGAATTCTCCAGCAGTACAACAGCCATCAACGCCTGAGCCCACGAGCGGCAAGGTCATCTTCTCGCGATCGACCGATGAGAACGGCGCGACGACAACCACCGCAGGCAGCGAAGCCTCGCTTGCGACCGACGTGAAGGCGCCCACGGCCGACGATACTGAGCGCGATGCCGTAACATTCACTTCCTACGATCTCGACGTCCATCTGCAGCCGGCCGAGAACAAAATTGCCGTGCGCGCGGTGCTCACGCTCCGCAACGACGGCAAGACGCCGCTCGCGCACATTCCGCTCGAGATTTCGTCGACGCTAACGTGGGAACGCATTCATCTCGACGGCAAAGACGTGCCGTTCACGGTGGCCACGCTCAACTCTGACACCGACCACACCAGGCCAGCTCCACGAGGCCGCGGTAACGCTCGCCGAGCCGCTGGCCGTAGGCGCGACGATCGAGGTGGACGCAACTTACTCCGGAACCATCACGCAAAATGCGCAGAGGCTGATTGCGCTCGGCACACCTGACGATATGGCCCACCGCTCCGACTGGGACGAGATCGGCCTCGACTTTACCGGGCTGCGCGGCTTTGGAAATGTGGCCTGGTATCCGGTTGCGGCCGAGCCAGTAATTCTGGGCGATGGCGCAAGGCTCTTCGACGAAGTGGGGCAGCAAAAACTCCGCTGCGAAAACGCCCGTTTCCGCCTGCGCCTGAGCGACGAGTTTCCCCACGGCCAGGCGCCCACAATCGCTCTCGTCAACGGCCAAAGCGTGAAGTTGAATGTCGTCGATCCGCCGAATGCTCAGGCCGAGATTCCGGGCGTCGCCACGGTCGATACCGGCGAAACAACCCTCGGCTTTACCGCGCCGAGCCTTTTCGTGGCGATCCGCGCGGCACATCAGGCCGCCAACGCAACGCTCTGGACGGTCGCCGGAGATGAGAGCAACGCGCAAGACTGGGCGGCTGCGGCGACTGCGATTTCGCCGTTCCTGGCTGGATGGCTGGGTGCGCAGCCACGCTCGGAACTCACCATTCTCGATTTGCCCGACCTTGGCGATGCGCCGTTTGAAACCGGAGCGCTGCTGGTGACTCCGATCCGCGCCGATAGCGCGGATCAACTTGATGGCGCGTTGGCGCATGCACTCACTCACGCGTGGATTACCGGCGCCGGACAACCTGCGACGGAGTGGCTCGATGAAGGCGTTGCTCACCTGATGGGGACGCTTTGGTTGGAAAAACAAAGCGGCCGCGCTCGCGCGCTCGAGTCGCTTGAGTCGGGACGCGCCGCGCTCGCGCTCGATGAGCCGCCAAGTCCCGGCGAAAGCACAGGGCAGCCGCTGTCGCAAGCCTGGTCGCCCGCCTATTACCGCACCAAGGCTGCTTACGTCTTATTGATGCTTCGCGACATGGTTGGCGACGGCGCACTCTTATCGGCTTTGCGAGGCTACTATGCGGCGTTGAGCGCGAGCGCGGGCCCACCTGCAAGTTTCGAGAAGCTGCTTGAGGGCGCATCGAATAAGGATCTCAAGTGGTTTTTCGCCGACTGGGTCGACTCGGACAAAGGGCTGCCCGATATCGCCATCGACGCTGTCAGCCTCGAGCCGGCAGCGGCAGGTAACACCCTGGTCGCCGTCGATATCTCGAACTCCGGCTATTCGGGTGCGGAAGTGCCGGTCACCGTTAGCGGCATGGGCGGCTCGGTATCAAAACGCGTGATGGTTCCAGGCCGCGGCAAGATTACAGTTCGCATCCTTTTAATTGGCAGGCCGGCGCAGGTGCAGGTGAACGATGGCTCCGTGCCAGAAACCGAAGCCACGGTTCACATGCGCGACCTGACGGGGTCAAGCGGCTCTTCGCAGCAACAGCCCGATGCGTCTCCGCATTATTGATCCGGCCCGTAAATAGTGTGTCGGCATCCCACCCATTTCGCGATGAGATCAAGAAACGGATCCTTCGACTCCGCTCCGCTTCGCTCTGGAGGTTGGGGCACGGCGCTGGTATTTATGGGCCGGATCAATAGGCGCAAAGGTTACCCTTCGTTCCGCGCCTTCACCTTGAACCATATCGGCGTGCCCTCAAATCCGAAGGACTCGCGAATCTGATTTGCGAGGAAGCGCTCGAAGGCGAAGTGGAGCTTGATGTTGCGATCGGTGAAGAGAACAAAAGTGGGCGGGGCGACGGCGGCCTGCGTCATATAAAAGATGCGGATGCGCTTGGCCATGGGTACAGGCGCGCGCTGGAAATCGATCTTGTCAAGGAAGCGGTTCATTTGGCCGGTGGTGACGCGCTTGCGACGTTCGGCTGCAACCTTGATAACCTCATGTAGCAGGCGTGTCGTGATTTTGTTCTGCGAGCCTGCGCTCTGAGTAGTGGCTTCGAGCGCGGAGATAAAAATTACCGGCGCGTAGTCAAGATACTTGAGTGCCGAGCGAATTTGCCGCTCAAAGATGGCGCGATCGGCCGGTGGCTTTCCGTCGCTGCGAGCGGTAGTCACCGCGTCCCACTTGTTCACGATGATAATGACACTGCGACCGCTCTCGTGCGCATAGCCGCCGATGGTGGCGTCGCTGGCGGTTACGCCTGCGGTGGCGTCGATGAGCAGTAGCGCGACGTCGGCCGCTTCAAGATGACGGCGCGCCATTACAACACTCAATTTTTCAGCCATCAGGTGCGTCTTGCCTTTGCGGCGAATGCCGGCCGTATCGACAAACCGCAGCGTGGAGCCCTCGAACTCGACCACTTCGTCGACGGCGTCGCGGGTAGTTCCGGCAATCGGCGATACAATGGCGCGCGAGGTTCCAGTGAGCCCATTAAGCAGCGTGGATTTGCCTACATTCGGCCGGCCGATGATGGCGATGGAGGTCTCGTGCTGCTCGAACTCGCCGTGGGTGCGGGTCTTCTTGCGGCCGGTAGCGTCGTGTTCGTCTGACTCTGGCTCGGGTGCCGGCTCTTCGACCGCGGCCTCGTCGGCGACCGTCTCAGGCACCGCATCGGCAATGGCATCCAGCAGTTCGCCGATGCCCTGCCCGTGTTCGGAGCTGATTGGAAAAACTTCGCGGATGCCGATGCGGCGGAAGTTCTCTGCCTCGAACGCCATTGCATCGCCTTCAACCTTGTTGACTGCGAGGAACAGCAGGCTTGCCAGTGCGGCCAAGCAGCCGAGCCAGGTCGTAGTCGGGCCGGGCAAGTTCAGTGCGCACATCCACCACGAGCACCAGCGCGCTGGCTTCGTCGAGCGCAACTTTGGCCTGACTGTAAATCTCGGTGGGGATAAACTCGGGATCGTCGGGCACGATGCCGCCGGTATCCACCAGCCGGTAGTTGCGGCCTGACCACTCGTATTCGCCGTAGATGCGGTCGCGGGTAATGCCGGGCTCGTCGCCCACAATAGACCGGCGGCTCCGCGTGAGCCGGTTAAAGAGCGTGGATTTGCCCACGTTGGGCCGGCCCACAATGGCGACCAGAGGCAGGGCCTGCGCCCCAGCCCGTGCCGGCACAACCGATCTGCGATACGTTGGCAACGCTTACTCCCAAACGATGGCCCGATGCTTTGAGGTCCTCCATTAGTCTACCCGGCGTCAGCACTCCTTCGTCACGCAGCAGATTTCTCTGCCCACTCTGTGCCGCCTCCTAGTACACTGCATTGCATTCCCCTGCAAGGAGGCAGCAACAATGCCCAAGTATGTCATCGAGCGCGAGGTCCCCGGCGTCGGCTCCCTTTCCCCCGATCAGCTGCAAGCCATTTCACAAACATCCTGCGGAGTGCTCCGCAAGCTCGGCCCCGAGATTCAGTGGCTGCACAGCTACGTTACCGACAACAAAATCTACTGCATCTACATCGCGCCGAATGAGGAACTTGTGCGCGAACACGCAAAGCAAGGCGGCTTCCCGGCCAACAGCGTCGTAGAGGTTCGCGCAGTCATCGATCCCACAACCGCTGAAGCCTGATCCAGCCTGAGAGCGCCCGCGCGTCTTCGCCTCTATGATGGAGGAACGCGCCCTCATGCCTTCGAGTCCGGTCCAAACTCGCGCCCTGCCCACGTTGCATGAGTTTTTTGCGCCCGGCGGCATCCTTGCGCAGTCTCCGCTGCCATACGAGTTCAGGCCCGGCCAGCTTGAAATGGCCAAGGCAGTCGAGCGCGCCCTGGCCGAGCACCGCCATCTGATTGTCGAAGCCGGAACAGGCACCGGCAAGACGCTGGCGTATCTGCTGCCGGCCCTGCGAACCGGCCAGCGCGTGATTATTTCCACTGGCACCAAGGCGCTGCAGGATCAGCTCTTCTTCCGCGATATTCCGTTCCTCGAATTGCTGCTGGGCGATCTGCAGGTCTGCTATATGAAAGGCCGCGCCAACTACCTTTGCCGCCACAAGCTTTTCAGGCTGCGCGATGTTCCAATCCTCACCGGCCTGCAGGAAGTGGACGAGTACCAGCAGATTGCCGAGTGGGAGAAGTCGACCGAGACTGGCGATCGGGCCGAGCTGTCGGCGCTGCCGGAGTCGAGCTCGCTGTGGGGCAAACTCGACGCGCGCTCTGAAGCCTGTCTGGGCTCGACCTGCCCCGATTACCGGCGCTGCTTTATCACCGAGATGCGTCGCCGCGCCTCCGAGTCCGACATCGTCATCGTGAACCATCACCTGTTTTTTGCCGACTACGCAATTAGGCAGATGGCGTCGGGCGCTCCCGATGCAGGCATTCTGCCTGAAGCGGCCGCTGTGATCTTCGACGAGGCCCACGAGCTGGAGGAGGTGGCCTCGCAGTACTTTGGCCGCTCGCTCTCGAACCTGCGCTTTGAAGAGATGGCGCGCGACACCGACGTGATGCTGCGCGGCAAGACCGGCTCAAGCACGCTGCCGGCGCTGACCCAGCAGCTTCGCGACCGCGCGCGAATGTTTTTTGCGGCCCTTCCGGCTGGCGGCGACGGGCGGCATCCATTCGAAGAGCGCGAGGCGTTTCTTGAGTCCTCGGGTGACTTGTATCTCTCGGTGCGAGCCACGCTCAAACAGATTGAAGCAGAGCTCGACCAGTTGACCGGTGTCGACGAAGCGCCTGGCCTCAAGAACCGCGCGGCGCTGCTGGCCGGCGACCTGAAATACATGCTCGAGTCGCCTGCCACGAATATGGTCTTCTGGATCGAGCGGCGCGGCGGCGCGCAGCGAAGCTCACAGGGCGCTTTGAAAGGGCGCGAAGGCGGCGCTTTGAAAGGGCACGACTTTAGTCGTGCCGATTCACGGCACAAACCAAGTGGGGCTTTAGCCCCTGAGGGAAGCTCCTCCGGGAATCGATTGATGGACGAGCTTTCGCAGGCTGCTACGATTGGTGCTCCGCCAAGTCGGTTCAACCAGCGCGGCAACGCCACCATTCATCTGCAGGCGACGCCCATCGATGTTTCAGCAATGCTGAGCGAGTTGCTCTTTGAGCAGGTACCGACCGTGGTTCTCACCTCGGCCACGCTCACCGTGCAGGGAGGATTCGAGCATCTTCGCCGGCGGCTTGGTTTGGCCGAGGCGCGCGAGCTGGTGGTGCCTTCGCACTTCCACTACGGCGAGCAGGCGCTGCTGTATCTGCCTCCGCAGATGCCCGACCCGCGCGCGCCGGAGTTTGTTGAGGCTGCCGCCAAAACCATCGAGCAAGTTCTGAATCTCAGCCGCGGCCGCGCCTTTTGCCTCTTCACGTCGTACTCGCAGATGCGCGCTCTCTACGAACGGCTATTACCGGTGCTCGACTTTCCCATCCTGCTGCACGGCACCGCGCCGCGCAAGGCTCTGCTCGAGGAGTTCCGATCCACACCGAATGCCGTACTGTTTGGCACTTCAAGTTTCTGGCAGGGCGTTGACGTGCAGGGCGAGGCCTTGAGCTGCGTCATTATCGACAAGCTGCCGTTCGCGGTGCCTTCCGATCCAGTGGTACAGGCGCGCATGAAAGCCATTGAAGAAGCCGGCGGCAAACCCTTCTTCGAATACCAGGTGCCCGAGGCTGTGCTCACGCTCAAGCAGGGCTTCGGCCGGCTCATCCGCTCGCTTGAGGACCGCGGCGTGCTGGTGCTGCTCGACCCGCGCATCCGGACACAGCGCTACGGCCAGATTTTTCTGCAGTCCCTGCCGCCGTATCGGATGACGAGCTCGATTACGGATGTGGAGAAGTTCTTCGACGTGTGACGAGAATCTGTAGCGCCGGTCTCCAGACCGGCTGTCCTGAGGGTCTCCTGACCCTCAATTTCTCCCAAAAGCGCGAATTGTTCGACGCGGCCCTCCGGGGCGCGAATCACTTTCCTTGGCCTATCCCAGGGTTCCGTCCTTCGGACTTCACCCTGGGCTATTTTCGATTCGTCCCTCCGGGACGAAGATCGACGCGTGGCGACAAACCGCCTCACGGAGGGAGGCAACGATGTTAGCCCAGGACAAGTTCGCGTCAGCGAACGCAGTCCTAGGTACGCGCGACAAAATGTGCGTCAGCCCGTAGGGGCGGCGCGAATTTGCAGCGACCCGTCTCAGGCCCTGAAACCCGGAAGGAGCAGAGGCCTTCAGGCCTCTGAATCGAGCACGGAAATACACGGGCTTTAGCCCCGGGCCGTTTTGAAAGGGCACGACTTCAGTCGTGTCGAAAACCCCCACGAAATAATTCCGGGCTTCAGCCCCTGAGGGACGTGCGTCTGCCTGAACTATCAATCGTTCTCTTAAGAACTTGGCTATTTCTTTCCCGTCCACTCATCCACCCACTCATTCACGGTCTTGTACCAGAGCTGGGAATTTTGCGGTTTCAGCACCCAGTGGCCCTCGTCGGGGAAGTAGAGCATCTTGCTGGGCACGCCGAGCAGTTGCAGCGTGTCAAAGAGCTGGAAACCTTCGCTAACATCAAGCCGGTAATCAAGCTGCCCATGAACCACCAGCGTCGGAGTCTTGAAGCTTTTGGCCGAGAGCGAGGGCGACCACTTGCGGAATGGATTCTCGGAATCCGGCTTGCCGTAGTAGTCCCACGGATGGCCCCCTTTGGACCCTGGAGTTTTAAACTCCCAGATATTGAACCAGTCTTCTTCCGTCGATCCGAAGGCTGACTCGGCGTTGAACATGCCGTCGTGCGAGACGATGCACTTGAAGCGGTCGGTGTGGCCCAGCACCCAGTTGGCCATGTATCCGCCGTAGCTGGCGCCGAGAGCGCACTCGCGCGTCTTGTCGATGAAGGGATAGTGCTCTTCTGCGTAGTCGAGGCCTGTCATCAGATCGGTAAAAGGCTTGCCGCCCCAGTCGCCGTTCACGCCATCCACAAAGGCCTGCCCATAGCCGGTTGACCCGCGCGGATTGATCATGATCACGACGTAGCCGTTGGCGGCGAAGAGTTCCGCGTTCCAGCGATAGCTCCACATGTCGCCCCAATCGCCCTCGGGTCCGCCGTGGATCAAAAACTTGAGCGGATATTTTTTCGCAGGGTCGAAGCCCGGCGGCCGAATGAGAAAGCCTTCGACCTTTGTGCCGTCATTGGCGGTGAACCAGAAGGGCTCCATCTTGGGAAGATCGAGCTGGGATAGGAGATAGTCGTTGATGTGGGTGATGTTTCCAGTTGGAGAATCGTCAAAGGAACTTACTCCAGGCTGATCTCTTACCTTTTCTTGCGTGTCACCCAGGCTCACGACAGCAACCTCTGAAGGCTGGCGAACACTCATCGACGACGCTACAACTGCGCTAATGCCGCCTCTCTCCACCATATTCGGGCGATCGGGTCGCGACAGGAGATGCAGATTGCTAAACTCACCGCTACGTGTTATCCGCGACGCGCTATCGTAATCCGGCGACGCCAAGTAGATATTCTCACTGCCTTGAAAGGCGCTCGTGAATGCTATTTGTTTGGAGCTCGCACCCCACGCAAATTCATCCACCCAATTGTCGAACTTCGGCAGCAAATCCCGCACCGTCGCACCGCCGACCTGCTGACTCGCTGACTTGCTGACTCGCTCATAAAGCATCAGCCTGAACCTATCACTCTCATACCCGGCCCGCGCCTGACTCCGCCAAGCAATGTACTTTCCATCGGGCGAATAAGCCGGATTAAAATTCCCGCCTTCTGACGTCGATATCCTTCTCGCTTCGGACGAGGGATCCGTCAGATCGAGAAGAAAAATCTGCGCGCTGGTGGAGATGGCCGGCACTGGATCGGGATTCTCGGTGAAGGCCAGCTCCTTTGAATCGGGCGAGAAGTCGCAGCCGCAGCTCGAGTCCTCAAGCGAGAAGGGCGGAACGTCATGCGTGTCGCCGGGGTTGAGGTCGCGAATTCCACCGCTCGCAACGTCGAGCAGGAACAGGTGCGAGCGCTTATCTCCCGTGTAGTGGTTCCAATGCCGGTAGAGGAGCTGGGTAAAGATCTGCGCCTTGACCTTGCTGGCGGCGAGCGCCGCGTCGCGCTCCACCGTGCATTTGGCGGCATCAGGATTTTCAGCACTAATCGCTGGGCAATCTGGATAAACGGCAGCGGTAAAGACAATCGACTTGCCGTCGGGCGACCAACGTGCGCTGTCTTCATCCAACGAATAGGTTGGAGGATTATTCAGCGAGTTGGAACGAAGAAGCCTTGAAACAACAGGCGGATCAGCGGGAGCGGCTACAGGGCTTTGTCGACCGCTTTCGGGCAAAAGCGTTCAAGGCGCGGCAACCACAGAGTCCGGCTGAAGGCGATGCCCGTATCGAGCCGGTCGTGCTGGCGGAGACGGAACCCCCGCCGCGGATGTCATTTCAACCGCCCCGGTTAAGTTCGCCATTGATTTCCTTTCAACGGGCCAGCGTGGGTTATGCTCCAAAAAAGCCGGTTCTGTCGCGCCTCGGCCTGCGTCTCGATCCCGACGACCGGATCGGCCTGTTAGGCGCCAATGGCAATGGCAAAACGACTTTCGCACGCTTGCTAGCGGGGCGCCTGCCATTGCTCGGCGGTGATGTGGTGCGGTCGCCGAAACTGCGCTGTGGTTATTTCGCCCAGTGTGTGCGATGGATAGACCGGCACCGAGTAGCCGTAGGCCCCGTTCCGCATCATCTTGAGGATGTTGGGGAGTTTGCCTTCTTCGGCCAGTTCGAAAACACTTTTGCCGCCGATATCCGCCCGGGTGCCGTCCGGCACGAACCAGTAAAGACCGGCGGATTTTTCCCCGCCGTAAGCCAACGTTCCCGCCGCCAGCAGCGACAGGAACAGAGCTTCTCCGAACCACGATCTTTTTATCCGTCCCATCACGCGGCCTCTTTTTCCCGGGTAAGTTCCCAGATCTTGTGAAAGTAATCCCTGAGGAGTTTTTCATCCAGTCCGGTGAGATTGATGATCTCGTCGTCATAATCCCCCGCCCTGCGCCTGGAAAGTTCGCGCAGGAATTCCAGGGTGTCCGGGATCTTTCCGGAACCGACCGCGTCCTCGTAGATGGGAGTGCCCGGGAACGGGACAAGGTATTTGACCAGCGGGATAAAGTCGCCCTTGCGGATATACTCCAGCATCCCTTTGAGGGAATCTTCCGTCTCTCCGGGCAGCCCTACGATAAACAGCCCCCTGGACACGAGGCCCGCTTTCGAGGCTGTAGCCAGCGCGGTGTCTATCTGGGCAAGCGTGGTGCTCTTGCGGCTCAACTCCAATATGTGCTGATCGCAGGATTCTATGCCGAACCAGATCCCCTGGCAGCCGGCCTCTTTAAGTTTAAGCGCGAACTCGACCGGAAAGTTATTGACCCTGGCGAAAGAATGGTATTTCACCCCGTGCTTGTGCAGGATATCGCAGATCTTCATCGCGCGGGGCACGTCCGCGTTGAAGGTAAGATCGTTGAGCCAGGTATAGTCGAATTTTGTTTTCTCTTTCAGCCAGGCGATCTCGCGCTCGAACCTTTCCAAGCTCTTGAACCGGAGCGCGGGGATGGTCTTGAAGCAAAAAGAGCAGCCGCCCGGACAGCCCCTGGAAGAAGAGATTATTATCTGCCCCGACTTTACGATCTCCTTATAATTCGGCCAGATCGCATAATCAGGAAAGGGCAGCGCGTCCAGGTCCCGGATCTGCGGCCTGGGTTCCGTCAACTTTATGCCGCCGGCGGTTTTCAGCGCCAGGCCTTTTATGCCGGAAAGATCATTCCGGCCCCGTTCAAATACGGCCTCCAAAAATTCTATAAGGGTCAGTTCCGCCTCGCCCAGCAGGGCGCAGTCGGCGGACGTGTTCGTCAGGATAAGCTCGGGCAGGGAAGTGACCAGCGGGCCTCCTAAAAAAACCTTCCTCTCCGGGCGTGCCGCCTTGAGCGCCTTGGTTAT
>CAWILB010000032.1:0-35364 GCA_963836635.1 uncultured Acidobacteriaceae bacterium
AATCGAAACATCCTGCGACTCGCGATACGGGCCGGCAAATGTATATGTTTGAAGGGTCCCAGGTGTCGGGAAGTGCTGTGCAAGAATCACGCGTGTATCGAGTCCGCCCGTCACGGCTATACCGATTTGCTGCGCACCCCTAAAATAGCGAGGAAGAAGATCCGCAACCGCACTTTGGAGTTCACGATAGTAGGAATCGGGCGAGAGGCTATCCTGATCTTCCCACTCCTGTGTTGAAGTAGGTATCCCGGTTTACTATCTTGGTGTTCTGAACTCCCAGCACGAAGCAGCGGGTAGAATACGAATGTCTTTAAAGATTGTGCGATTCTCGAGAACGCAGCTCAGGGAGACGAATTCACCGAGGGAATGCGTATCTAGGGTTCGCAACTCTGGTTTCACTGCCAGTATTGCCTTGGCTTCGCAACTAAAGTAAAAGCTGTCGGCTGCTTCGTGATAATAAAGACGATGCATTCCGAAGCGATCGTTGAAAAGCGAAATCATCCGCCGTTGCCGGTCGACGAGGAGACCATGAAACATGCCATTCAAGTTCCTCGGAAATTCCCGTTCTTGGCAAAGATGGATGAGATGGGATGTCCCTCCTGCTTCACGTTGTACCCGCCATCTTTCAGCCGGCGAAGCACATCGGGGTTTGGATATTCATCTCCAGAAAGGACTAGAGTGACGTCCCCGCGCTCATTCTGCAAAGGCATCTCCTCGGCAAATGAGTTCTTTATCGCCACCCAACCGACATACACTCCCAGAGACTCGTCGCACCACGTATCGTGCAAATAAAAGGGTTCGTGAAGTAGACGCTTGACCATATCGGCAAGCCGCTCCTCCGCCCATTCCCGAGGCCTCTCCGTTATCAACCCCACGATTCCTGGCATAGAGCTCGTTATCTCTCTTCCGACATTTGGAACTTTCGTTCGTACCAGGCTTTTCGCACTTCCCTTATCTTTGCTCCAATGTTCTCGGGAATTCTGTCAGCGAAACGATGGTGTAAGCCTAAACGTAGAGCGATACGGCCAAATGATGTCAATGGCACGTAGTAACGTGGCACATCTACCCGCTGAAATCCGTTTACCTCCTTAAAATGAGACAAACTATCTCCCACTTTATTACCGTAGGTAAAATGTTCGTAAACGAGAAAAGGAACTTCAAGTTTCGCGCACATCCTTACCGACTCCGCAATCAGAGCGTTTGTCGGCGCTTTCTCCTTGTGCTCGACCTTAGAGAGTATGTGCACAAGTGCGGCCTGTGTCCGGCTCTTATCTATCGTCAACTTAACGAAACCAATCATCTCCTCCCCGATAAAGGCACCAATATAAATACTCCGTTCGAGGAAAGTACCCGCGTATTTGAGGGCCAGCTCAGATGTCATTCCATAGTGGGGGAATTTCTTGCTTTGACGAACGGGAGTTTCGTTGTAGATGCCACAAATCCCGCGGATGAGTTCCTCGCCGAACGGTACTTCGCGCATTACGACTCCGCGTTTCCCCGCCTGCCGAGCTCGATTGCGAGGGTATGACCGAATCTGATTATTCCACCAATTGTCGAAAGTCGTAACGGGAAGCACCGCCAGGTTATCGATTTCGTGGAAATAAGGATACTTCGGCGAGATATCGGGTAGTTTCTGGAGAAACGTAAAGATATCTACCCGCTTATCTAGATTGCGCAAATAAGCTACGACCGCCTCGGGGTCGTCGGGAAAAGTATACTTATCCCCCGCAAGGCGCGCAATCCGCACGACGCCCCCCTGGATCTGGAGAGAACTACCACCAAAATTCATCGCGTTTGCATCCGTTTCGGGTTGGTGTACATCGGCCATTATTTTTTCAGTCAAGGTGAAAGCGGGGTTCCCACTTCTTAGTATCGATTCAGAAACCGAAGCGACTTATCGGATCTCTCTTTGGTCGACGTTATTCGCATGTTACCGCCGACCGAGGCAAACAAAGGTGTAACACAATGCTCAGTCTCACGTTGGAATGCGCCGCGGATGGAACACTATTACTACCGCACCAGCGTCTCCATACTGTTTCTTTTCAATCACCGGATAGTTATTTGCAATAATGTCAATCATCTTCCTGGGGCGAAATTTGACCTTCCCGTCTCGCATAATATAAAGACGAACAATGAATACTCCATCGGCCTTCAGATGAACGGATAGCTTGTCGAGCAAGCTTTTTGATTTTTTCTAGGGGTACATGGTACATGGATTCGCGGAAGAGGATCACGTCGAATTCCTGATTCGTTTCAAAGCCCAGAAAATCGGACCGTACGAACTTGTTCTTTCCTGTACGACCATTGGCGTCTGACCTTTTGGTCGCCTTGGCTAACGCTTCCTCAGATATATCTACGCCGAGATAAGAACTATAGGCCGACTCCCTTAACTCGTTTGCGGTGTTACCTGACCCACATCCCAAGTCCAGAATGGAGCCAGCTCGCGCATATTTCTCTAGATTGGGATAGATACAATCCCGGGACGAATTCTCAGCGAAATGCCATTTATTATCGCGATATTCTTTCTCCCAGAACTTTCGCTTAACTGATTGCGGGCCATAGCTCAATATAAAACCCCGCGCGAACTGTAAACTACGCTCGATCACTTTCAACTCGATTCCTCCGTGTTATTTGTGTCAGTGGATTGGAATCCTCGTTACTTGCAGCCAATATTGAAGTTGAAGAGGGGCCGAGAGGATCAAGAGGGAGACTCAGCCATTTCTTATATGGGCTTGAGCTTATCATTGAATCGGCCTCATTCCGCCACTGCGCTTTTCAGTAAACAGACCACGCAATCTCTGCATCTGTTCTCGACGCACGAATTTTACAATTTCTTTCGAAAGCGGGGTTTCCAGGCGACGAAGCACGGACCAGGCATATCCCCACCCGAGCGCCAGGCCACCGATTACATAGGGGCGGCTCTTCATCTGGTAGAGTACGCGGAAGACCTGCCATAGCGGGTGATTCCCCATCGTATAGTCCTTTTGCCCTTGGCGCACCCTGGCCTGCAGACCACCGTGCAGCGCAGTTCCCATTACGCGATGATGCTGGCAAACCCTTTCAGTGAAGGTGCGGGTTTGCCATCCATGCATCCGTGCCGATAGCACCGCGACATGATCGATGCCGCCTCCCTTGATCGGCATGTAACCGCCAATCTCTTCGAAGCATTCGCGGCGGAAAAGCTGGCACCCTCCCCAAACATTTTCGATATTTGTGTAGCGGTAGTCGTACTGAAAATCACCTTCGCGAAATGGTGCTCCGGCAAGCCCGAGGCGATCGTTCTCCGACATCCGAGCAAGCAAAAACTCGAAGTGGTCGGGTTCAAAGGAAACATCGGCATCGAGGTTGCCGATTACATCGAATTGTTGAGCTTTCACCCGCTCGTATCCGGCATTGAAGGCGTGCACCTTGCCTGCAAAATGCCGCTCTTTGCGCTCCGGCATGCGCAGAATTTCGATCCACGGATAGTTGGCGAGGTACTTGCCCACGATGTCATCCGTTCCGTCAGTCGATCCATCGCTGACGATCACCCACCGGAGCGGCAGATGAGTCTGCGTAATCATTGAACGGATCGTTAGCTCGATATACTGAGCCTCATTCCGCGCCGGGGTCACGAGGACATACTTCAAGGTTTCAAGCATCGCTTGATATGGTTTTGTTGTTTAAGGGTGGGGAGTCCGTTTGATAATGCAGACTGCGGATTGGGAGGAGCGATGGCGCAGACTACGCGGATCGCTGGGATAGACTCATATCGCTTTCTTCTTCGCGCACAGGCGCGAACCGGCACGCGAAGTTGCGAACCTCGTCGATCACCTGGGCCTGCTGTTCTGCGGTGAGATGCGGGAACATCGGAAGAGAGACGATCTCCGCCGCAATGTGTCGCGCGACAGGGAAATCTGCGGGACTGTAATGAAGCCAGGAATACGCCTTCTGCATATGCAGCGGGACAGGATAGTGAATCGCGGTGCCGATGCCGGCTTCTTTTAGATGCTTCATCATCCCATCACGGTCATCCGAGCGAATCACATACAGGTGATACACGGAGCGTGACCAGGAGGGCTCATAGGGGCAAACGATCGCGTCATTGTCCGCCAGCAGCCGATCGTACTCGGCTGCCCGTTCGCGGCGTTGCGTGTTCCACTGCGGCAGATATGCAAGCTTGACTTTCAGCAGGCCGGCCTGGATTGCGTCCATACGCCCGTTATAACCCTCTATGTCGTGGAAGTACTTACGCGACTGTCCGTGGTCACGCAGCATCCGCATTTTGGTCGCTGCCTTACTGTCGTTGGTTACGGCCGCTCCGGCTTCTCCGCAGGCTCCAAGGTTCTTGCCCGGGTAAAAACTGAACGCCGCCGCTCGTCCCATCGAACCAGCCTTAATCCAGCGATTCAGCCGCCGCGAGAAGTACTCCGCACCGTGCGCCTGGCACGCGTCCTCGATCACGGCGAGGCCGTACTCTTCGGCGAGCTCGAGAATTCCATCCATGTCCGCCATCTGCCCGTAAAGGTGCACCGGCACTATTGCGGTTACGCGGCGATTGCTGCGCATGCTGATCAGTGCTCCGGACTCGTTCCGCATGCACCGCTCTTCCAGATACTCTCGCAGCCCGTCAACGGACATGTTATAAGTCTGCTCGTCGATGTCGACGAACTCCGGCAAGGCGCCAGTCTGGGAGATAGCTTCAGTGGTGGCGATGAAAGTGTGTGGTACAGTCACAACCACGTCGCCGCGCAGAATCCCGCACGCGATGAGAGCGAAGCGCAGCGCGTCCGTCCCGCTACTGACGGCGATGGCATGGTCGACTCCACAGAACTCTGCAAAGGAGGTTTCGAATTCCTCAACCATCGGGCCGCCGATGAAGCCAGCTGTTAGAAGAGCCTTGCGAAATACTTGTATAAGATCTTCTTCCATCTCAACATGCGGAGTAACAAGATCGAGAAAAGGAACATTATTAGCAACTGACATTTGGTTCCTCCAAGCTTGTATTGATATAGCGCAGGACCCTGGCCGGGTTCCCGGCCACGATTGCGTTGGGTGGAACATCCTTGGTGACGACGCTACCGGCGCCCACAATTGCGTTTTCACCGACTCTGATATTCGAGAGAAGCGTGGCGCCGGAACCGATCGACGCCCCTTTCCGAACTACTGTCGGTTCGACTTTCCAATCCGCTTCGGTTTGAAGAGCTCTAGCGGCAGTCGTCGCGCGTGGGTACGTGTCGTTAGTGAAAATCACCCCATGGCCGATGAAGACATAATCCTCAATCACTACGCCTTCACAAATGAAAGTGTGGCTCGAGATTTTGCACATTTTGCCGACGCGCGCATTCTTCTGGATCTCCACGAATGCGCCGATCTTCGATTCGTCGCCGATCTCGCATCCATAGAGGTTGATGAATTGCGCCAGTCGCACGTTCGTGCCCAGCTTCACATCGTCGGCGATGCAATTCCAGGTATTCACAAACTGACAAGCACTCCCTTATTCTTCAGTGATTCTGTTGCAGCCTCCAGCATCTTCACAACTCGCAGGCCTGCATTGCCATCGTTATGCGGTTCCTGGCCGCTCGAAACGCAATCGACGAAATAGCTCAGTTCCTCGCGTAAGGCCTCAACCTGCTCTAACTGCGGAGCCCACATATCGCCAGAGCGATAACTTACGAGCAGCTCGTATACTCCCTCTTGGCTGGTGATCTTTACGCCTTTGTCGTAGACCTTTAGTTTCTCGTCGGCTTCCAGGTCGTTCCAAACCACCATCCGCTTCTCCCCGCCGATCAGCGTAGTGCGCACCTTCACTGGAGACAGCCAATTCACGTTGATATGCGCAATCACATTGTCGGGAAAGTAGAGGGTCATAAAGGCCACATCTTCGTGACAATTAAGGTGGCTCTGCCCGGTCGCGACAACGGCTTCGGGACTTGCTTTGATGAGGTGATCCATTATCGACAGGTCATGCGTTGCCAGATCCCACAAAACGTTGATATCGTGCTGAAAAAGCCCCAGATTGACGCGCGTTGAGTCGTAATAGTAAAGCCTTCCCAGCGTTCCTTCGTTCAGAAGCTGAGAGATCTTCTTCACCGCTCCGGTAAAGAGAAAGGTGTGATCCACCATGATCTTCAAGTTCTTCGCCGAGGCCAGATCGATCAGCCTTTCTCCCTGCTCGGTGGTACTGGTAAATGGCTTCTCAACGAACACATGCTTGCCATTTTCGAGCGCAGCTTTTGCCAGCTCATAATGCGTCCACACCGGAGTTATGATGGCAATGGCATCAATTTCCGCAGACGAAATAACTTCCTGTGTGTCCGCAGTAACATGAATGCCTGGATAAGCCCTCTGTGCCCGCTGTCGCGCTTTCTCACTTAGTTCTGCAATGGAAACAACTTTGGAGCCATCCAAGCTGGTCAGGTTTCGCACCACATTGGGACCCCAGTATCCGTAACCAATTACTCCGAAGTTCACGGCGCTTTCACCATCCTTCCCAATGACCGGACATTACTGGCCGACCTTGAGAACTTCCCTTAAGAAATAGGTTGCTGTATCTATGAAAGCCGTTCCGCCGTCGGGCGGTTTACAGCTCTTAATAGGCGCCTTTGATCACTGCGGCAGGGGTGCGCAACAGAATCTTTAGATCAAGCCACAGAGACCAGAAGGTCGCGTATTGCAGGTCCAAACGGACCATATCGTCGAAGCTCACTCGGCTACGCCCGGTAACTTGCCATAGCCCGGTGATTCCCGGCTTCACCTGTAATACTCGACGCCGGTGCCATGTTTGATATGCAGCAACTTCATAGGGAATCGGTGGCCGCGGTCCAACGAGCGACATCTCTCCCCTCAGTACATTAAAGAACTGCGGCAGCTCGTCCAGGCTGGTTCTGCGCAGAAACCGTCCCACCGGCGTGATTCTTGGGTCGTCGACCAGTTTGTACACGCCTTCACCTTTTCCATTCAGCGAAATACGTTCTGCATTTCCGGCGATCATTTGCTTCACATACTCACGGTGAACGCTGTGATCGTTGAGATTCCGCATTGATCGGAATTTCAAAAACGTGAAGTGACGGCCATGCTGCCCGACGCGCTGTTGCTTGAAAAAAACCGGCCCTTTGGATGTCACCTTCACGGCAATCGCGATCAACACAAACAGTGGCAGGAACAAGATGAGCAGGAGCGCGCTGCCAAAGACGTCAATGGCGCGCTTGAGGTTCAGCGTGGCGCGCTTTCCTTTCACTACTTCATGCAGATCTGGATAGAGCGTCGGATTGCTCGGGCCTCCGGAATCGTCATGATTCCATTCGTCGGGGAAGAAGTGGAGCGAAATCGAAATCTCGCTGAATTGCTCAAAGGTAAGTTTGTCCTGAAGTACGGCACTTACTCTGCTCAGGATGGTGCCAAGGGAAGTGTTCTTGCAATCAGACGCAAGCCCGGTGAATAGGAGCCCGATCGACTGATGTTGTCTGTACCACCCGATTACGTCTGTTTCCCTCGTGGTCGACAGCAGTACTGTCATCAGGTTGTCGAGAGGATTGGTGAACTTTCCTGGCTTCGGGCGGTCGACGCACTCGAGCAGCATCAGCAAGAAGGGTTCGTTCGTTCGCTCCGTCCTCTTCCGTTCAATGGCAATCGTTCGCCGGAAGGCTTCTTCGCTCAGAACGTCCCGAACCCCCGCAGACTGAGAACCGGACAGAAGGTCTTCCAAATGTAAGGCATTCTCCACTCGTGGACGCGTCAAGGGTCTCTCCTTTCTCGGACAGTCAGATTTGAATCGGCCGCTTCCGCAGCGTTTTTGGGTTTTTGTGGATCGACTCAGAGTCTTGAAGTTTTCGGCGAGGCGCTACTGGGCCGCGCCGGTATTCCCGGGCCCTGTCAATCGTCTGCAAGCCTTTTGGTGTTGCCTCTTCTGTTGTCGATTCGGAGATTGCCGCGAGGTTTACTGTACTTTAGATTCCTGGCCCCAAAAGTCGTCGGGGTCACCGTGAATCAAGTGCCCGCTGGGCATCGTCCTGTTCACATACGCGGCGCTCGATCCAGTCACACAGAATATGCCCGCAGAGAATGTGGGCTTCCTGAATGCGGGGAGTCTCCTGGGAGGGGATTCGTAAAGCGAGCGTCGCTATCTCCGCCATGGTTCCGCCCCCTTGCCCGGTGAACGCAATTGTGAACGCACCCAGATTCCGCGCGGCTTCGAGCGCTAGGCAGACGTTGCGGCTGTTGCCTGACGTGGAGATTCCAACCAGGACATCTCCCGCGACACAAAGCGCTTCCACCTGGCGCCGAAACGTATGTTCATAGCCGTAGTCGTTACCGATCGCCGTCAGGATCGAGGTGTTTGTTGACAATGCAATGGAAGGCAAACCACGCCGCTCGCGACGGAAGCGTCCGACCAACTCGGCCGCAAGATGCTGTGCGTCGGCGGCGCTGCCCCCATTCCCGCACCATAGGATTTTACTACCGGCAGTGACGGCTGCAGACATGGTCTCAGCGATCTGCTCCAATAGTGGTCGCTGCGCGGATAACATGCGGATCACCGCCAGATGCTCGGTGAGGGTCTGCTCAAATAAATCGGAAACGCTGGAATGATCCATTGTTCTTTAGGGGTATACACCCATTTTCTGCGGGTAATTGAAGCTTGGCGGAGCCATAAAACCGGTCCGAAACGTGTGCTTCCGAGCTCGGAATCAGTCTACGGCAGCCTACGAGCGCCTTGGACCTTCGGTCGCGCGGCCGTAATAGTAATCGTAGCCTTCACCGGTGCTCTTCGAAGAGTTCAACAGTGCGCCAATCAGCTTGTTGGGGTCGAGCGCTTCCAGCCCCTTCTGCAGTTTCCGTTTCCTGGTTGTCCCCTGCCTGGTCACGAGCAGAATTCCGTCTGCCAATCGCGCCCATATGCTGGTGTCGAGCAGAGGCAGCACCGGCGGTGAATCGATCACGATCCAGTCAAACCAGGAGTGCAGTGTCTCCATCATAGCGGGCACTTGCGGGGTTTGAAGCAGTTCCCGGTAACCGACCTGGTTGTCACCCGCTGGCAGAAACCAAATGCCCGCTTTGGGAATATGGTGCACGCAAGCGGTCAGGCTGCGCTTGCCGATCAGAAAATTGCAAAGCCCCGGGACTTGAGCTAACCCGAAGAGCCCCGACTGCGTGGGACGCCGCACATCGCCTTCCAGGAGCAGCACTTTCTGGCTCGCTCCGGAGCCAAGTGTGCAGGCCAAATTGGCAGCCACAACGCTTTTGCCTTCCTTAGGTATTGTGCTCGTAATCAGCAGACTTTTGAATTCGCGCTCTCTGCGCAGGTTGCGCAACCGCACACCCAAAAGATGAAATGCCTCCGTTGCAGGGCTATCGCTATCGCCCAGACATACCAGGCGGCAGTTCCTCGATTGCGGAAGTTCAAGAGCTTGAAACTGGCTGAAGATCTCCCGCCGTTCCTCATCCTGAAGTGCGTTCGTAATTGCAATCAGATCCTTGTCTGTTGGGCGAGGTTCGAAGCCCTCCCCGCCGAACATCGGCCCCTGATGCTCCGTCTCTCTCTCCGCGGGCTGCTCCCGCTGCAGCTCAGACCTGCGTTGAGCCGTCGCTTCGCGCTCCGCGCGCTCAAGCAATTCAATAGCTGCCAGCGACCCCTGCTCATTTGCTTTGGCCCGGTCTGCCTGCGACCGCTGCAACGCATCAAATATGTAGCTCATGTTTACCCTGTTCTGTAGGCGCTGCGGATTCGGAGCTCGGGCTGCTCGCCTCGGGTTTCCGAAGGCTGGCGACTAAGTCGAATATGGCACTCGCGGCCTGACGGAGTTCGTTCTCGCTGGTTCTCTCAGTTTCCTCGTCGTCGCGCGGCGGCATCACATCCAGTCGGAACTCTCTCGCTACCTCCCGGATAATCTCCGGAGTCACTGAACGGCACTGCCGGGCATAGGCCGCAATCAGCGCGTTCTCACAAATCGTATTGATAAGCCGCGGCAAGCCATGCGAGTGCCGGAACACCTCCGCCGCTGATTCCGCCGGAAATATCGGGTCGCCCTGGAGGTCTGCGCCGGCAATCTGCAATCGCTTCTCGATATACGCCACAGTTTCAATGCCGTCCAGCGGCGCCAGTTGCGCGCGCAGCGCAATCCTCTGCTTCAACTGCCGCAAGCCGAGAGAATCAAGCTTATCGTCCAGTTCCGGTTGTCCTACCAGAACGATCTGCAACAGCTTGTCATCGGCCGTCTCCAGGTTCGACAGCAGACGGATCTCCTCCAATATGTCCTCGGAGAGAAGGTGGGCCTCATCCACGATCAGCACAGTTGTGAGTTTCTTCGATCCTCGGGAAACCAGGAACTGGCCCAACTCAAGCAGCAGTTCGCTCTTGTTCTTGCCGGAGGTTGGCCGGCCAAGATCGCAGAGGATATATTGCAGGAACTCGGTCGGCGTAAGCCGGCCATTGAAAACATAGGCGTATGCGATGTCCTTGCTTTCCTTGAGCAGCCTCAGCAGGCACCGAAGTAGAAGCGTTTTTCCGGTCCCTACTTCTCCGGTAACCACAACAAAACCCTTATGCCAGCGAACCCCATAGTACAGCGCGGCCAGTGCTTCATTATGCCTTCTCGTTGACACAAAGCAGTTCGGGTCAGGAGTCAGGTCGAATGGATTGCGAACGAGATGGAAGAATGATTTGTACATTGCTACTCGATTTCTAAGAATGCAAATAACTGAATGCTGAGCCGGAAAGAATTGCGCATACGACCAGCGCGGCCATGGCCCAGCCGAGAGTCGTTCTAAGTTTTTGACTCCTTGTGTCTGACGGGTCGGTAATCTCGGGGATTTCGCAGATCACCGGCGCGGAAATCAGCTTTTCGATCTCTCTCTCGCTGTACAGCCGGTCGTCCCGGAATTCCAGCAGCACCACCACGAGCAGCCCAAGCGCCAGCCCAGCACCCATTCCCGCTTCACACATCTTCAGTCGATTGGGGAAATCGGGCCGTAGCGGCAAACTCGGGGGATCGATCATCATGAACCGTTCGCCCTGTTGCATTTGCTCCATGCTGGTGGCCATCTGCGAGTCATTTTCCTTCTTCAGAAGATCGTTATAGTTTTCCTGAGATTGTACATAGCCCCGCGTTAGATCCGCTAGCTGCTGACTGACGGCAGGCTCACTGCTTAGTCGCGCCTGATATTGATTGATCCTCGATTTAAGGTTATCGATCGACGTTTGACGGTTCGAAATCTCGAGCTGATCCGCCTTAAGCTGGCTTTGAAGCTGCAAGAGCGGTGCGTTCCGCGCTGGGTCTTCAATTTCCTGCGCCTGGCCGGTGGCACCTTGTTGATTCCCATCCGGCGGTTTCTTCAAGCTGGCAACCATCTGCTCTCTTGTCTTCTCCGCATCGGCGATCTCGGCCTTCACTTGTTGAACTTCGGGGTATTGATCCGTGTATCGGGTTTTGAGATCCTGCAGTTTCGACTGTAACTTATCGAGCTGCTGGTCTATGGCCTCCAGACCGGTAGGACCACCGCTGACCGTGGCGCGATGCGTTCCATTCAGGGCCCGGTATTGCTCGATCAACGATTGATGATATACGCTCTGCTGTCTTGCTGCATTCAACGCGTCCTGTTCGGTTTGCAGTTGCGATTGCAATCCGCTAAGAATCTGAAGATTGGTTGCCTCCTCGGTAGGCAGCTCCCCTTCATGCGCTGCCTGAAAAGCATGAACTCTCGCATCCTGGTCCGCGAGGCTGGCGCGAGCGGTCTCTAGTTGGGACCCAATGAATTGAGTAGTGTTTTCCGACTCCTGCTGTTGAACCTTGAGATTCTCATCGATAAACAGGTTCGTCAGTTCGCTGGTCACCTCTTGCGCGGTATGGGGATCCGGGGCAGTGTAGCTGATTCGGAACGACGTGATTGCTTCGGTTTGCGGGTCCTTCACCAGCTCAATTTCGCCGATGTCCTTACGCATCTTATCCACCCGTCCGTCCGGGGTAGATGGCTGACGTTTGCCCTGGTAAAGATGCAGCTTGTCGATGATCAAAAGGAGGCGTGTTCTGCTCAGAATCTGCTGGGTGATGCTTTGCAGTCTGTCCTGCAGATTGTCGTTCACATTGGGCACGACATAGTTCTTGGGCATCGAAGGTTCTTCCACCAGGATGAGCGTGCTCGACTTGTACCGGGCCGGAAGAAACCAGCTTGATCCCCACACCGCCGCCCATACGAGCAACAGCAATAACAGGAAGATCATATGGCGGCGCCGGATTATGTCGAGATAGCGCCCTATCTCGAACGGCTGTGATACGTTTTCTTCTGTTTCTTCGGGCACGATTATCTTCCTAATGGTCGTTGAAAATGCCAAGCGATTGAGATTGTCTCGCGATCGCTGTCCGGGTTGGCCGCTATCGCGGCGATTCCTTCGTAACCTTGGTGTATGTGATCGTAATGAAACGCGATCCCCAGTTGAACCCCAAGGGAGTGCTCAAGTGTCCCGCCTGCCGAGAGGGTCTGGCCGCTCTGGCCCCCTGTCATTGGAAGCCCGCCTAGAGCATTGTTGATGGCGTAAGCTCCAGCGGCTGACGCCGTCCATGTGCGCGCCATCTGCCACCGCGCCGTGGCGCCGGTGCTTCTCGAGTGGTAGGCCCCAAGCAGTCCGCCGCCTCCGGTGACTCCCTGCGAGTAATTCGCCGCAAAGCTGGTGTGTGTTCGCTGCCAGCCAACGCTCGCCGTCACTGACGGTCCCCACGAACCCGTTGCCGGCAGCGGTGACTCAAGGGTCCAGTAGTATTGCGGGCCGCCGGATACCGACACCGAAAGACTCGCCATCGGATGGAAGGTGTAAAACCCCGTAATGGTACTGTGTCCGGGTCGTATCGGTTCCGTTTGCAGGGTTTGTCAGCATATCCAAATACTGATAAGTGGCGCCAAAGTACTGGGACGGCGAGATACGACGATTGTAAAAGACAGAGCCGCCACGCGAGTTCGAATTATAGAGGCCAGGTGTCTGGGCCGGGTTCGGATAATGCAGTTCCGTCATCAAGCCCGAGGCCCCGATCATGACGTTTGGCCCCGTCTGGATCGTGAATTCTACGTTGGCGGAATTCGTCAGCCGCTTTGCAAAGGGGGGAATAACCCCCGGCGTAGAGGATTCCGGCGTCACCTGATACCGTTCCACCGGCTCCGGCATCCCCGGGATTGAAAGGCGACGAGCTGTCTTGAAAACTGTCGGTTGCGCTGAATGCCGTATGCTTGGTCAATTGAAAATCGTAATTAACCATTGCGGTGTTATCCACTTCGTTCAGTGCGGTCGACGGCTGATAGAAAGTAAATCCCGGGCTGTAGGCGACCGCTATGTGCCGCCTGTCTGTGGTCATGTCGTAGGCAATGGTCGGAAGCACTGACACGGTTGTCTCAGCAATCGATGCGCTAACGCTTCCGGCATAAAGATTGTTGACGTAGGCCGTGGTGCATGTTAGCCCTCCGCGCAGATAGTTGGTTCGTACTTCATCGCCCACTTCCGTCGGATACGCCGCTCCACTTACCGGTGGGGGCGCAGTCATCTGCGTCTGCGTCGACGGGGGTCCCCCCGTCGCGCTCGGCGCAACCTGTGGCCTTGCCGCCGTCGTTGCCAGCATCGCAATCAGTAGAACTTCTCCGCGCATTGGCGGCCTTCTAAGGTACGACAATCGTGTCGCTCGGCTTGAGCTTGATGTTCTCTTCCGGGTGGTTGCCCCGAATGACATCTTTGTAGTTGAAGTTGATTCGCGTTTCACCGCCACTGGGATTCCGCCGCAGAATATAGATGTTCTTTTGCTTCGCAAAATCCTGGAATCCACCGGCCTCTGCAATTGCGTCCAGAACCGTTGTGGCAGCCAACAGAGGATACGATCCCGGTTTTGCTACGCGGCCCAGAATATTGAATTTCTGGCTGTTCATCTGCAATACCGTCACAGTTACATCCGGCGCCGCCAAGTACGCCCCGAGCTTAAAAGTGATGACTCCTTTAAGCTGCATTGGAGTCTGCCCACTCGCTTGCACCTCCCCGATGAGCGGCAGCGATATCTTGCCGTCCGATCGTACTGGAACCGACACAGTGAGCTCCGGTTCCTTCCAGACATTGATTCCCAGCATGTCGTCATTCCCAATGACGTAGTTATCGTCCGTCGAAGTTTTCACTTCTGGTGCGGTGGCCGTCTGCCCTGCCGTCGGAGATGGCGCCGCCGGGTCCTTAGGGTGGTCAGAGCTGGCATTTGCTTGCCCCTGCGCGATCCCGGAAAGTGCGAGCACGAAGATTCCGATGCTCAGGAAGCTCTTCGAAGCGATTTTCATATAACCCCAGCCGCAGCTGTCAATGATAAGCTCCCGTTCCTTCAGCGCCGTTACCCGGCTAAGGCTGTTCTCTTCGGCGCCACTGCATCCAGCTCCGGTCGGATTCCATAAGGTGAAATCGAATTCCGCTGCATTTGAGCGGCTGATAGTTCACGTTCAGCAGGCTGGTGCCGTCGCCCCTGGTGCCCACCGGCTCAACATCCGCGGCATCGATTTCCACTGCCACGGACTGCGCCAGCATCTGTACAGAAAGAACCAGGCGGAACACGCTCTTCTTCCGCACCAGAATACCTTCAATGCCGCTAAGCGAGCCGCACTTAACCCGGACCCGTTGGCCGCACTTCAGGAAGGGATGCGGCTCGACACGATAGTTACCTTCCACGGTCTTTCGGATTGCCTCAATCTCTTCTTCCGGGATTGTCGCCGCCTGGTCACCCCGACTCAGAATCATGTGCACGCCGGGCGTCGAAAGAACCTGCAGCCGCCGCGATAGGCGTTCCCCGCACAAATACAGTACCCTGGGAAGAGCGGTAGAGACAACAGTTTGCGCCTGTCTTTCCATCGCCGCACTGACTCGTACAAAGGCAGAAATACTTCAAGGCCCTTTGTCGTCATCATCTCCGCCGCCATCTTTTCATGCTGGTGGCGGGTATAGACCGCCCACCAGGGAAGCGCAGTTACAAGTGCAGTGGAGTCAATTGCCGTCAGCATTCTCTGGTCTTCCTCTATCTCACGGGCCCCTTTTCGGGGGGGCGCCGATTCTAAACTTACCGCAGAATACAACTTTTGGACGTAGCTTCGCCCTGTGAGCCACATGGCCTGCTTTTTGAAACATTTCCCCAAGGTCTCGAATGACCAGCCACTATACTGTGGCGCGCACCCGGTCTCCGTTACACGGAAACCGTACTTATTGCTTGAGAAAATCCACTAATCGAATTTCAGAATCGTTTCGCCGGTGCGTTTCCTCGGCGACTCGTCTTTCTTATCCATCTGGCGAATAAAGCGCGAATGACTAATTCTGGCAGCCACAGCTGCAGCTGCGTCCGGCCCATCACATTTGGACGATCTGACCACCGAACCTCTGCAGAGCACTTCTGCGGCGTTTTCACCGTTTAGGTTAATTGGAAGAGAAAACCTCATCTCAATGTCGGCATCTTGCGGAAGGGATTGTGTCGCGTGAATGAGAACTCCCGTGATACTTATGTTCTTCATTATTCCTTCGCGCCAATTCTTTTCTCCACGTATGCGATACCGCATCATTGTGACGATGTCATATCGTTGAGCCCGCGTAACTCTGCTTCGAAAACCGCCATCCAGGTTCTGGGCAAACTTCCCCTGTATCGTTTTACAACCCGGCTTGACCGCATTGTCTTTCATTAGCAAGAACCTAAGGGTAGAGAAGGGAATCTAATCTTTCAATGGCCCAGAGGTTGCATTGGTATGGTACTGCGCAGTTCTATCGTCCCCTGAACCTTAGAGTGTTACGAATTTTCCGT
This sequence comes from uncultured Acidobacteriaceae bacterium, assembly GCA_963836635.1. GTDB lineage: Bacteria > Acidobacteriota > Terriglobia > Terriglobales > Acidobacteriaceae > Telmatobacter. Next base: position 15,771 of record CAWILB010000032.1, read on the forward strand.
GAAGAGCAATTGGGAGGTTACTATCGATACTTGTATAGATAACTTACGGAGAAGTCCCACTTATTCGCTGGGTTAATAAGTCCCTGCGCTCCGCAATTATCTCACGAATCTGCATCTGCTAGCTGGTGATTGACGGCAAAAAGCGCTAGTTCGAGCCTATTTGAGACACCTAACTTATCAAAGATGTTGCTGACGTGATGCTTAACCGTCTGTCCACTGATCGAGAATCTTTGCGCGATATCCGGATTGGAATAACCCGCCACTATGAGAGTTACTATCTCCATCTCGCGAGTTGTAAGACCGAAACGTTTCTGCTTCGATGTTGTATCCGGGGGGCTATCATCTCGCAGCGCTTTGACCAGATCCGACACACTCTCCCTTCCGACCCAATACTGGCCGGCGTTTACGCAGCGAATGCTTTGAAACAGGCGAAGGGTTGTGGACTCCTGCGGGATCACGCCATACGCGCCCAGCTTCAGTGCTCGAACCACTTGTGTCCGTTCTTCAGGAGAGGATGTAAGCAACAATGTCCGCGCGGGGACATCCGATTCGGATAGTGTGCGCAGGATCTCGAACGCGTCCTTCCGAGGCATGGCAAGATCCAGTAGTATGACATCCGCCTGAGATCGTCCGGCCAAGGCAACCACTGATTCGCCATCCGCGGTCTGACCTACCACTTCGAAACCGCCCGCTTCAAGCAGCCGGTGCAGTCCTTCAAGAAGGAGGGTGTGACCGTTCGCAATGAGGACGCGAATCGGGGCAAGTGAAACTTTTGGTAAAGTCGCCATGCTCATCTCGCTCGCTTGACCTCTCCTGGTAGCAAGAACCGTGAATCTAGGGCGTGAATATTGAACATTCTGTGTCGCTGCAACCTGGTCCGCGTCCTACTTGGAAAAAGCGACAGCCAACGGGCATATTTCGACCTTTACAGAATGAACTTCACTTTCTCCACGCAGCCAATTCCATCGGGCACACTCGATTCCAAGAGCCCAGTACACCCCTTTTTCGTTAAATTGTGAGCAGATAGACCTCTGCTTTTGAACCAAGACAAAATACCGGGGCGGATGCAGAGAAGGGGAAGGCACCTTGCCGCGCGGGTCCGGTCAAACTTAATAGACCTCAAGAACAAAATTGTGCTCAGTAGCCTCCTGGATGTTCCGGAAAAGGAAATTCCGGGCTACTGAACCTGTCGCCGAATTAGACTTCTTATTTCGTTTTAGTTTCAGAAAACTACCGGTTATGCTCAACTCGCTTGACCTCTCAAGCGATTATTCTATGTCTTATCACGCTGATGCATTAAAAATACATTGCAATTTTGTGCTATTGCAGCCCGAAAATAACCTGTACTTGATGACTAAAGGGTCATACCCGGGATGAAGAGACGGTTTAGGGAGAAATAATCCCCTCTGCGCCAGCAAAGAGTGACCACATTCAGATTATCTGCTTGTAAAGTCACAACTTGCAACAAATGATCCAGGACTCATCATCCGTGCGACTACTGCAACATTTGCTGAGTCCACTCCGGCTCAGCGGACCGCGCGCCCGATTATTCGCCTAATCTAGCCACATTGAGTGCGCGATTTGAAAACCTGCTTTCCGTCCGAAAAGCCCTTTATCAGACGTAAACACAACCCAAAGGCTAATTTCGTCCAATGGCGATTTCAATGACGTGTGTCCTTCCCAGTCGCATCCCATCTTCCGCAACCGATCTCCAGTAACAAATATCCCTCCATTCATTTCATCGAGCCCACACCAAAGCTCTATGCGATTTCCACTCTTACTCAAGAAAATGCATTTGCTTCGACACTGTTCAGCGGTTTGGGGCTTGGGACAGAATGCGGGACTGCGAGGTTCAGGACCCATTGAACCCCGAGACGTGCGCTATCGTTTCCCGTTTGCAAAAGCGCTATCGAGTACCTCGATAGCCAGCCGCCGGTTCGATACCCAGCTAGTCATGGCGATAGGTTTGAGTTGCCGGGAGCAATCTAGAGTAACAATCCGTTCCCTGTCGCGATGCGGCGGGGCGACAGACCGGCCGGCCTTGAAGCGCAGTAGTAAAGACAGGCCTTCGTCTTTTCGCCGACCATTAAGTTGTTGATATAGAGATAGATATTGTTATTCAATTCGGTTCGAAATTGACCGTGCGGCCAACCTGGCCGAAAGCGTGTGATTACCCCACCACCGGACTTTGATCGATTCACACCCGAATGTCGAGACTGAGTGACCTACGTCACATGGTTATGTTACTCAAGTTTGCTATCACTTTGTCTAGGTAACCGAACAGGTGGGTACCACTGTAAGGCGGCCACGAGATTAGGAGGATTCCATTTTCCTCCCGAGGCCGGAAGCGCACCCCCAGCAGCTTTGGTTACCGATCTGCGAAGTTGCAAGTTGCAGGTCGTTGAACAAGGACAGATCTAAATGAGTAAAATAGGCCAGCCTCAGCATACATTCGACGTTTCTTTGAGATCCGTCGCTTCATTTCCTGCTTATCCTCCAGTTTCAATCAACCACTCGCGGCTCGACCGCCCTTACCGCGATCGATGCAATGGGCGGCTTGCCATTCGATTGGCACTTCTGAGTTGTCTCCTGTTGGTGGGGGTAAGAGCGGGAGGTCAATCGACGCCGGCCACGCTGACACCCTCATCGGGAACGCTTTCGGGCAGCCAGACCTTCACCTGGAGCAATGGGAGCGGACCGACCGCATACCGGCTTTTGCTTGGAACAGCCGGCGCAGGGTCGAGCAATCTTTACGGCTCTGGAGTAATCACAGCCACCAGCGCCACAGTGACCCTGCCGGCAAACGGCGTAACCGTATATGCGCGCTTTTACCAGGAATTAGACGGGGTCTGGCAATACGCCGACTCCACCTATACAGAGAGTGGAACCCCAGTGCTGGCCAAGCTGAGCCCGGCTTCGCCTGCAGTGCTTGCCGCCAGCCAGACCTTTACCTGGAACAACGGAGCTGGTCCAGCCGATTACCGGCTTTTGCTTGGAACAACCGGCGCAGGGTCGAGCAATCTGTACGGCTCTGGCATAACTTCAGCCACCAGCGCCACAGTGACCCTGCCGCCAAACGGCGTAACCGTATATGCGCGCTTTTACCAGGAATTAGACGGGGTCTGGCAATACGCCGACTCTACCTATACAGAGAGTGGAACCCCAGTGCTGGGCAAGCTGAGCCCGGCTTCGCCTGCAGTGCTTGCCGCCAGCCAGACCTTTACCTGGAACAACGGAGCTGGTCCAGCCGATTACCGGCTTTTGCTTGGAACAACCGGCGTAGGGTCGAGCAATCTGTACGGCTCTGGCATAACTTCAGCCACCAGCGCCACAGTGACCCTGCCGGCAAACGGCGTAACCGTATATGCGCGCTTTTACCAGGAATTAGACGGGGTCTGGCAATACGCCGACTCCACCTATACAGAGAGTGGAACCCCAGTGCTGGCCAAGCTGAGCCCGGCTTCGCCTGCAGTGCTTGCCGCCAGCCAGACCTTTACCTGGAACAACGGAGCTGGTCCAGCCGATTACCGGCTTTTGCTTGGAACAACCGGCGTAGGGTCGAGCAATCTGTACGGCTCTGGCATAACTTCAGCCACCAGCGCCACAGTGACCCTGCCGGCAAACGGCGTAACCGTATATGCGCGCTTTTACCAGGAATTAGACGGGGTCTGGCAATTCGCCGACTCCACCTATACAGAGAGCGGACCGGATACGTTAAGCGCACTCAGTTGTACACCTGGAGCAATCACCGGCGCGGGGACGCTCAGTTGCCATGTTAATTTGGCCACTCCTGCGGGCACGAGCGGACAGGCGGTGAACGTGTCGAGCAACGACACGGCAGTAGTAGTGCCGTCGTCGGTAACGGTCGCGGCGGGAGCCACTTCAGCTACATTCACGGCCACGGTGTCGGCGGTGAGCGCGGCGCAGACGGCGACGCTGACGGCGACGTCTGGAGGCGGGACAGAGACCTGCGGGATCAGTCTAGGTGCAGCGGTGCCAACGTTGACGTTAAGTGCTACGAGCGTGAATCTTGGAACGGTGGCCGTGGGCGGGACAGGAACCGGGTCGATGACGTTGACATCATCAGGAACCGCTGCGGTGACTGTAAGCGCCGGCTCGGTAAGGGGTACCGGTTATTCGATTTCCGGGGTAAGCTACCCATTGACGCTGAACCCCGGTCAGACAGCGACCTTAACGGTGAGCTTCGGGCCGACTTCGGCCGGCCTGATTAGCGGTTCTGTGACATTGACAAGCAACTCGTCGACAGGAACCACATCGACAATCAGCCTGAGCGGGACAGGGCAGCCGGTATTGAGCGGACTCACATGCACGAGCGGGTCGATTACCGGGGCGGCAAGTGATGCCTGCACGGTGACACTCAACTCTGCAGCAGTTGTTGGCGGGTTCCCCGTCTCCCTGGCCAGCAGTAGTTCCGCGGTCAGCGTCCCAGCTTCGGTCACCGTTGCCTCTGGCGCTGCCAGCGCCAGCTTTTCTGCTTCGGCTTCAGCTGTCTCCACCACCCAAACTGCCACCATCTCAGCCACCGCCATGAGCGCGGATCCGACGTTTGTGATTCAGCTGAACCCTGTAACGATAACTCCCATTCATCGCAATGCACATGGTGTTACGGATACCGGTACAACTCTGACTGCCTCTCCGATCACTGTTCCTCTCTCCAACGTGGCTGCGGGGGATCTGATCGTTTGCGAAGTCTCTCTCGAATCCCGTGTAACACTTACCACCGTCTCAGATGCAGTTAACGGCACATATTCGCCGGCGATCGCGATGCATACGAATACCCCGGTAACTCAACAGCTTGGCATTTTTGCGATTCCCAATGCCGCTGGTGGAAGCTACAGCGTTTCGGTGGCTTGGACGGGGGGAGCGCAGACCTATCAGGCGATGGCCTGTCAGTCATGGACGGGGGTTGCGACTTCTGCCCCACAAGATGCAAACATGACAAAGCAGCAGGACGGCTTGTCTGTCGCAAACCCCACCTCGGGATCGGTTGCGACGCCTGCATCTGCCGGCGAACTGGTGATTGGCAACCTGATGACCTTGAATCAAATTCCTACTGACGGCACTAATTACGCATTCACGGATGCGGCAACAATCACCCAAATGTTTCCGGAATACTGGATCCAGACAACGACGACTGCCACCAATGCGCCGTACACGAACCCAACCGACACCTGGACAGACCAGATGGTGGCCTTTAAACCTATTTCGTCTGGAGTTGGAGTTACCGCACCTTCAATTACCAGCGCAAGTGCCGCGAGCGGAACGGTGGGAGGCAGTTTCTCTTACCAGATCACTGCGACCAACTCACCGACAAGCTACGGAGCCACAGCTTTGCCGGCTGGATTGACATTGAATACCTCCACAGGATTGATTTCGGGCACACCTACGGTAGCGGGTACTTCTACAGTTACACTTACTGCGACCAACGCGGGAGGCACAGGTACTGCCAGTATGTCACTCGCCATTGCTGCGGGAGGGCCGGTGCTTAGCGTGAACGCCACCAGCGTACCCTTCGGCGATGTGACGGATGGCAGCCCAACCTACCAGTCGGTAACGCTGACTTCATCCGGAACGGCCGCGGTGACGGTGAGCGCCGGATCAGTGAGCGGCACGGGATACACGATCTCCGGAGTGAGCTTCCCGTCGACTCTGAACCCTGGACAGACTGCGACGATCGAGATCGAATTCGATCCTACAACGCCAGGCGCCTCAAACGGTTCGGTAACGCTGACCAGCAACTCGACGACGGGAACCACGTCGACGATCAGTCTGAGCGGCACGGGTGCGGCTTCATCTTACGAAGTAAGTCTCACCTGGGATGCACCGGGTGAATCCAGCGATCCGGTGGCGGGTTACAATGTCTATCGCGCAGTCGGCGGCAGTTCAACGTACCAATTGTTGAATTCGTCAGTCGATCCTGGAATCAGCTATACCGACACGGCGGTTACGAGTAACACCTCTTACACGTATTACATAGAGAGTGTCGATGCCGAAGGCATTGAAAGCCTGCCTTCGAGCACCTTTCCAGTTTCAATTCCGTAGAGGTGAGGTTCAGTCGTGGTCGGGACGGCTCTTTGAGCCGCTCCTGCCACGACTCTTCCAGCTAACGGTCGCAGAGGCTGAGAATGCTGTGGAGTGATCCATCTTGGCGGCGATGTTATAGTGGCCTGCCGCCGGGATCTGCTTACCATGCCGTCGTTCTCAACGAACACCAACTGAAGCGCCAGATGAACGAGTACGTCAGTTATTGCCACTATAACCGGAATCACATGGGCCTGGACAAGCAGACTCCCGCAGATCGCAATGTTGCTAAGGGTTAGAATTCGAGGAGCAACATTATCTGCGTACAGAGATTCGGCCTGCAAAATCAAAAGGACCATGCCGCTTAAAGCTCCATTCGGCGCGCTAGGAGTTTTCTCGGTAAGATCCAGCTGATCCGCGGTGCTTGTAGCCACAGTGTGCTTGATTGGCAGTTACTCGCGCAATCGCAACTTCCTTCTCGATCAAATTCTGGCCGGTTCCACACTACCTTGGACACCACCATCTCTTGTTCCGGTCCCATTTCTCGTCTTTATCGATTAAGCACCGCCCGTTTCACGCCCGGATAGAATTTCGGCGACGGACAGCCAGGGCTGCGGAAGATGAGTTAGATATCGCCCGCGTGGCTGTGGGTCCGACGTCTGAGACATGCGACAACGGCAAAGTGGGTGGAAAGTACATCCGTGGATTCCAAACTGCCCGCCGTGTTCACTAGTATCTAGTTGCATAAGTTATCGTACAATGTTTTGGGGTGTTTCTGGAAGACGACCTGCTTCTTCCATTCGAAAGGGTGTGCGGTCTGATTGTAGGCGGCGATAAAGTCGTCCATGTGCTTGCGGAGTTGGCCAGGGCTGGTAAAGCTGGCCCCACTCAGAGATTGGCTCTGCAGGATTGAAAACCAGATTTCCACCTGATTCATCCACGATGCGTGTGTGGGCGTGAAATGGAAATGGACGTTTTTGTGCCGGGCCAGCCAACGGTCGCGTTTGGGCTTATGGGTGTTGAGGTTGTCCAGGATCACATGGATTTCGCGGTCGGGATGCTCGGCTACGATGCTGTTCATGAAGTCGAGAAACTCCATACGGCGGCGGCGTTTGTAATGATCGCCCTTCACCAGCCCGGTGGCCACCTCCAGAGCCGCAAACAGGGTGGTTGTGCCGTGCCGCTTGTAATCATGCTGAAAGCCCGTGAGCGCTTTGCCGTTGGGCAGCTTCAGCCAGCCCTGAGCCCGTTCCAGGGCTTGGATGTGAGGTTTTTCGTCGACGCTCAACACCAGAGCATGTTCCGGCGGATTCAGATAAAGCCCGACCACATCGGCGGCTTTCTGTGCAAAGCAAGGATCGGTGGAAACGCACCAACTGTGACGCCGTTCCAGCGAAATTCCATGTTTGCGCAGAACCCGCCAAATTTGATCGTCGGAAATATCCTTCAGCGCCGCAGCCAGCAAGGCGCCATTCCAACGCGCATAGCCTTTGGGCGGCGCCTGATCCAGTTGGGTCAGAATGCGGCGTTCGCTCTTCAGGTCGTAGGTCGCTGGTTTGCCTGGCCGCGGCGCATCCTGCAACCCGTTCATCCGGTCGCGCAAAAAACGACCGCGCCATTTGCTCACCGTGGCTGGGCGCGTCTCCATGTCCGCTGCGATCTGCTCGTTGCTGGCCCCAGCAGCCGCCCGCAGAATCACCCCGGCTCGAAACACATCCCGCGACGCACTGGTTAGGCGACGCACGACCAACTCCAAATCGCTCTGCTCTTCAGGCGTAAGCGCAATGCTGCGGGCGTTCATGCATTGCACTATACACCATTCGCTAATTTATGCAACTAGATACTAGTCGAACCTCACGCAAAACAGCGCACCCGAGTAGCTGATGACCGGCTCTCCACTCCAGAGGGCTTACACATGGCTTGAGCCGGATGAAGGAAGACTTTCATGTCCGGTTCTCAGGGGAGGGAGCGTCAGCAATGATCCTCTCTCACTCTACTATCTGCAGCTGCAGCCAATCTCACAAAAGATGGCAAATGACTTGCGTCGTTGGGCTTCTAGTCCATTGAAAGCAAGGCGCAACAACAAGTTGGCATTGAAATGCCTCATGGACGAGCTGGTGTGCAGGGGGGATTGAGGAACCCAAGTCCGGCGTTGATGGGTAGTCAGGGAGTGGGCCGGCAACTAGAAACCGCGGCGCAAAGGGGGGCGACCTCATGGGCGTCGCCAATCGCGGCCGCCGACTCCCCGGCAAGAATTCCTGGCCAGGCGAATACAGTTTTGAGAATTCGATCTTTTAAATCCATAGACAGAGTGCCTCGTCCGTCTGAAAGTTCATGACGGTCTAGAGTACCTAGAAAAGGTAAGGTTGGTATGCAAACGAATAGTTCCACTTCAAATGCCAGCGGTTCTGAGTTTGGCCGTTCCGGCGCCGCTCCAGACGTAGACACATCGCTCAGCCCGAAGGAGCGTTCCAGCCGGTCCGTGGCGGACCCAATTTCGACCGGCGGCGCAGGTGAACCGTCGATCGGAGCCCGGGTTGAGGCGCCCGAAGCAACGTCGAGGAATGCTGCGCCGGCCCCCGCCTCCACAAACTTAGTGACCAGCCATTCTCAAAGCTCCGCCTCGACGCCAGCGTTAAAGGTCAAGGGCATCGTGGAGATGGGCCGCCAGCCTGACGGCGACTCCACTTACTGGAAACCCCCATTTGAAGTGCCAGAAGGTTCGGAATCGAGCATCGAAGCGATCATCCGGCGAGCCGTACTTGTGCGCTCTCCATTGGCTGCAATACCGCTTCCCACTGGTTTAGCGTCGTTCGGAACCACAGATGAGCTCTTCGGCCGGCTCCAAAATACCTTTGCCGCGCAGACGTTGGTGTCGGCTAAGACGAGCGCGCTGCTGAGCTTTTGGACCCTCTCCACCTGGTTTAGTGACGGCCTGTCCCTCGCGCCAGGGCTTGCAATCCTTGGACCCGCTCACGAGGGGGACCTGATGTTGCGCGCGCTGCGGAACCTCTGCCACTACCCGCTGATGCTGACACGGGCCGACATCCCCAGCATGGAAAGGGCGAACTGGTATCCCATTCCCACGCTGCTGATCTACGACCCGAACGTTCCGAAGCAAATGGTAACCACCCTGGGCAGTACTTCGTCACCCGGCTACTTGATCAACTCTGGTGGCAGATATACCGATTTCTATGGCCCCAAAGCAATCTATCTCGGAGAGGAAGTCTCCGCTGACCGAATACCACGCTGCAGCCTGCAGGTCAGATTGCAGCCAACCGCTTCCGCATCCCTAATACAACAATCACCGCTGACCGAAGCGGCGATACAGGATCTGCAAAATCAGTTGCAGGGGTATCGCTGCAAGAATCTCATCCGGGTGAAGAACTCCGACTTCGACGCCTCCATCCTGACGTCCGACACACGCGCGATCGCGAACGCGCTCGGCGCCTGCGTCATCGACTCACCTGGGCTTCAATCGCAACTCATTTCATTGCTAACGCCGGTTGAGAACCAGCTCCAAGCAGACCGCTCGACCTGCCTCCAGGCCGTCACGTTGGAGGCAACCCTCAATCTGTGCCATCAAGGCAAGCCTCAAATCCTGGTCGGCGAGATTGCTACCGAGGTCAGTCAGATCGTGCACGCGCGCGGAGAGCGCCTGGTCTACAGCGCCACAAAGATCGGGCACCCCTTGAAAAAAGTCGGTCTGATCACACGCCGGCTGGGCAAGGCAGGAAAAGGCCTAGTGATGGACCTGGCCACCATGAAACAGGTCCATGAACTGGCCGCAGCGTATGGTGTAGGTTTGGAACAGGATGAGAATAACTTGCACTGCCCGTTATGCATTGAAAATAAACGAGCTATGCAAGTGATGTAGGTTATGCATGTTTTTTCGGCAGGGGCGTGACGTAAGTGATGCGTTCCCGGCCGAATCGACTCTAAGTCTTTAAGAATCTTTGACTTTCATTTTATGAGGTACCAACATTCAGGTTATGCGTAAACCCACAACCTCCGTGTATTTCTTTGCACGCTACGGCTGATCTCTGCTTTCGCGTTGGTATTAACCAGTGGAAGGGATTGTACGTTTGAATGTAGGTCTTCAAGCCTCAAGTAACCCACGGGCCTGCTGACCACAGGTGGAAGATTCTCTACGGCGTGTCGTCACTGTAGTGGTGACACGCGGTACCCGCCAAGAAACGAGACCAAACCTACGAACGGGCCAGGATAGGCTGTGCTCTACCAAGGCATTGACGCGGAGCGTGCCAGACCCAAGGTCAACGGTCGCTGCAAAACAGCCCACGGACGGATGAACTATGCCAGAGAAAGAAAATCCGGAAGTATTGGTCGGGGGATTTTGCCGGCCGGCTGAGGTTCCACCAGCGCTGGTCTGCAAGATTCCAGACGACGGGACAGAGCTGTCAAAGGAACGATCAGAGGAGAGCGTGAACGTCAAGCCCCGAGTCGAAACCCAGGGTCAGCAGACGCGGACTGGCGCTGGAGGTTACGGGGTTACGGCTTCCCCGAGCACGAGTGTGGGTGTGAAGGAGGAGCGACCACCAACTCCAAAGCACTCACCGGTGGACAGCATCGAACACTACCTGCGTTCCTATCTGAGCTTTCCAGATGACCGGTACTACCTCCCACTATCTCTTTTCGTAGTTCTGCTGCAGTGCTGGGATGAGTGCTTTGACGAGGTGCCCTATGTCTCAGTGAGCGCCGCGGTGAAGGGTGCGGGAAAGACCCGCGTGCTCGAACTTCTCAAATTCCTTGCCGGTGAGGACAAGGCTGTGCTGGTTGATGGGAGCATCACCGTTGCGGCGCTGTATACCGAGATTGAAGAAAAGAAGGTCATCCTTATTGACGAGTCGGAGCGTCTACAAAATCCTCACTCGCCATTCCGCTCGATTTTGAATGGCGGGTACCGGCGTGGGCAATATCTGATCCGCAAAATCGGTGGCCAAAACCGACGGTTCTCAATTTTCTGCCCTAAGGTGTTTGCCCAAATTGGGGACGTGCACGATTCGCTGCGCGACCGCTGCATCATCGTGGAGATGCAGAGGAGAATGTTTGGAAGTCGAAACGAATACGTCCAGCAAACCGCCAAGCTGGAAGGCGCGAAGATCGCGTCTGAAGTTGCAGGGGCAATCCGCGAACGCATGCAGGAGATTCGCAACTCCTACCTTAGTTACCACAACTTGTACGCGAGTCTTGATTTCCTCCGTGATCGGGACAAAGAGATCTGGAAGCCGCTGTTCACTCTGTGTCAAATATTTGCTCCAGAGCGCATTCCAAGCTTGGAACGGTCGGCCATTGACATCGCGACATTGAAAACGCTGCCCGTTCGCCGCTTCGAACAACTTAGGGAGGAAGAAGAGCGAGCCCAGAAGCTGGAATATGCCGAGCACTTGCTCCGGGATACGCTGACTGTGATCGGCGCGCGGGACCGCATCACAAGTGGGGAATTGATGACGGGGCTTCGTGGCATTGCTACTTCCCCCTGGCGCTCGTATGAGGGTATGGGGATCACAGAAATCTCTCTGGCGGCGATGTTGAAGCTTTTTACTGTCGCGCCGAAAACCATACGCGTCAAGCCGAAAAGTCAGCCCAACTCGACCTCAAAGGGATATCTTCGAGTCCATCTTGCTGAAGCCGCGATGGCGATCCGGCGCGAGACCGATGAGGTAACCGCGTCGAACTGCGCCGGCGACAAGAACTGTCGGATCGAAAGAGGCGACCTCTTAGACTCCGCCAATAACGGCTGCCGGCTTCCCCCAAGCGACTTTGAGGGCCGGTCGAACGCAGTTCTCTAGAAATCGACACAATCTTCAACCATCCACACTCTCCCACTCGTCAAGAGGGGAATCGCCGGAACCCTGCTGGATTAGCCGCTAGCTTCGCTGCACCTTCCCAATCGGTGACAACCTGAATGCTCTTCCTCGGTCGGGATGATGAGTTCTACGAACGCGCCCAACCGGAATTCTGAAATGGTGCAATAACACATCTGTGGACATAGGTAGGAGATACTTAGAATCATGCCGTTTACGCTTTCACATGCTGCTGCCGCGATCCCTTTTCGACGGACCCCATTGATCACGTCGGCAATTGTGATGGGATGCTTTGTGCCCGATTTTCCCTACTTCCTCTCTCTATCGCCGCACACGTACTTCGGTCACACGTTCGCCGGCATGTTTGTCTTCGATTTGCCGCTCGCTATTGCCGCGCTCTGGTTGTTTCACGCCTTCATCAAGCAGCCGGCGTCGATGTTTCTGCCAGCCGGGATTCGGCGCAGGCTTACGGCCAGCATGAACACCTTCCCGTTCTGGCCGTCGAAGCGTCTTTCTTTGATTGTGCTTTCCATCCTAATCGGGACGGCGACGCACCTTCTGTGGGACTCGTTCACTCATTGCGACTCCTGGATCTATCAGAACTGGGCGTTCCTGAGGAGGTCGGTTGAGCTGCCGGTCAGCGGCGAAATTCAGATGTGCAAGCTGCTGGAGTACGGGAGCAGCATCGTCGGCCTCGCGGTCGTTGCCGTCTGGATTTGGGACTGGTCTCGCACCACCAAACCCTCCGCAGCGCAGGTTGCCCAGTCTGGGGATGCCGCGCAAAGGCGCACTTTCGTGGCCGTATTGCCGGTCCTCGCGACGCTCGGTGGCGCCCTGCGCGCCTACCACGAGAACGGAATTCACTTGCAGATTCGACCGATAGTGCACTTCACAGCTGATTTGCTGATTTCGGCAATCACGTTTTTCCTGCTGGGATTGTTTGTCTTTGGCGTGATTCTTCGCCTGTGCAGGCCGGTGCCTGTCAGAGTTTAAAGCAAGAACAGTTTCGGTGCGGAGTTCTCGATTCCTGACGCCCCCCAAAGTGCCAACAACGTCAGAAACTTGTCGATCCGGCCCACGAGCGTGTGGTATATATAATGGCGCTTTAGCATGTGACCGAAGACATCCGACAACTGCCCAAACTACATTGGCAGGTTCCCGCGCATTGCCGCACGTGCCGAAAACGCTTCGCGGTCAAGCAGATGATCTTCCCGGATAGCGAGAGAGTAGCCGAGGCCAGGTGGTTGTCAAAGCCGCGCTTCGCGCGCCGCGTTCCGTGGTCATAGAGCCTTGTCACCGGCTAAACTCAATAGCAGAGCCATGTAGCTGGCCTCGGTTTTCTCGAAACTGACCAGCAGTTTGCGGAAGCGATTGAGCCAGGAGTGGGTTCGTTCCACAACCCACCGCCGCGCTTTATGTTCAGCATCGCTGAGCTTTTCTTTGCGCTCCTCGGCGCGAGTTTTCAGGTTCAGCTTGTAGTTTTGTTTGCGGCTGGTGACCAGCACCGGATATCCAACGTATCCGGCATCCACACAGAGCGTTTCGCTGGGCTCCTTTTGAGCCTTGGGGCGGCGGCAGACGATTCCCTTCAGGGTCGGTTCCAGCAATTTGGAGTCATGCACGTTGGCTCCGCTGCCGACGAGCGACAGCGGGACACCACGGGCGTCCACCAGCAGGCTTCTTTTGCGCCCATTTTTTTCCCCGATCCGTGGGGTTCGGTCCCACGCACTCTTGCGCCAGGGGCGCCCTGCCCATCGCCCCGTCCACGCTCTGCCAGCGCCAGGCGATACCCTCCATCCCGTCGTATTCGGCCAGACCGGCCTTCCAGATCTTAAGGAAGAAGCCTTCCTGCTGCCAGCGCTGGAAATGCGCGTGCACGGCGCTGGCGCTGCCATACTCCTTGGGCAGCGCCTTCCACTGACACCCGCTTCGAAGTACGTACACAATCGCCGAAAATATCTGTCGGGCCGACATCGGCTTGCGGCCAGCCCCAGCCCTGCGCTGGTACTTGCCGCCAGGTGGCCGTTTCCGCACCGGAACCAGCGGTTCGATCTAAGAGCCTCGGCTTATGTTCAGCTATTCCGGGAATGTCATTTTCAGAACTACGCGCCAACCAACGGCGTCTCGGTCTCCATCCTCACGCAGAGCGCACCGTCTCGACTGCGCTCTGCCCCATGCATCTTGCGCTCGGCGCATCTGTTCCATTCCACAATGATGCCGAGACCGCAGGACCGGCGGGCCCAAGGCGGACTTGGCATCGAGCGGTCTTGGATGCAACACCTAGGGCGTTGCTGCGATTTCATGGGCGCAGGCACTCAGTACGATCTTCCAGTGGCGCCGTGGAATCGCGAGTCTATTGTGTCGTGCGGTAACAAGTCTATTCTGCTGCGTACGCGCAAAACGTGACTGTTTATCCGAGTTCGGTCACAGGCAATGCGCGAAAGCCGTTCGGAAATGGAAAGCTGTTCGGTGTGCGGGAGACAACTCCGCCGGCGGTCACGCGCGACTTGCCGATCACGTTGCGGACGAAATCCAGATTCACCGTATCGCCGAGGTCCGGGAGTTCCGTCCATTTCGCTTCAAACAGTTCCAGGCGCCCGCCGGCGTCCACGACGAAATCCACTTCGCGGGTTCGGTCGCGCCAGAAGAAGAGGCTGCCTGTGCGGCCGGCGCGGCGTTCGCGGTCCCGAAGCTGGGCGAAAACAAACGTCTCCCATACTGCGCCTGCCGCGGGCGATTGCCGAAGAGCTTCCTCGGACCGAATATTCAGCAGAGCGCAAAGCAGGCCAGTGTCTGCAATGTAGAGTTTGGGACTCTTGACGATGGACTTGGTTCGATTCGAGAACCACGGTTCAAGCAATACGGCCTGGCCGGAGGCTTCCAGCATGGACAGCCATTGATTCGCCGTCGATGGTGCGATGCCGACATCCCGCGCCAGGTCCGCTTTGTTCAGCAGGTTTGCAGAACGGAGAGCGCAGGCGCGCAGAAATCTCTCAAAGTCTCGCAGGCTGCCAACGTTGGCCAGGGCGCGCACATCGCGTTCCAGGTAGGTCGCAAGGTAGGAATTGTAGAAGGCGACCGAATCAATATCCGGGTTGGCATAGAGTTCCGGAAAGCCGCCGCGCACGATGGCGGTTTCGAGTTCGGTATTTGGCAGCGCTTCCCGGATCTCGGCAAACGATAGCGTCTCCAGTTCCACGATGTCGGCCCTGCCCGCCAGTGATTCGGAAACGTTCTTCATCAGGGTGAACTTCTGCGATCCGGTAAGCAGGAACTGGCCGTTGCGCGTGCGGTGGGCATCCACGGCCACCTTCAGGTGGCGAAAGAGGCCGGGCGCATATTGAACCTCATCAATGATGACGGGCGGCGGATGGCGCTGAAGGAAACGCTCCGGTTCCTTCTCGGCCTGCTCGGCTTCACGTGGGGAGATCGAGGGACACGAACGCGTAATCCGGAAACAGGTGCCGGAAAGTCGAGGTCTTGCCGGTCTGCCTGGCTCCGGTCAGGACGATCACCGGCCGCGTCTTCGCAGAGCGTTTCAGACGGGCCTCAACATCGCGCGGAATCCACATATGCAAAATATACGATACAATCGCATATTTTGCACATGAAAATGTCGCGAAGAATCTCAATGGTTTCAGATGCATTCAGGACGGAAGATGGGCAGACGTGTTCCCCTCGCCAATCGCGGCGATAGCCGTGGGTCGAGTCATCATAGTGCGATTTTCGACGGGATTCGAAGCAGATGTACATGTGCTAGCCTGTTTTCCGTGGCCTTTGGACTATGCGGCCTAGATCTTTGCGGCCTAGATCTTTAATGTTAGATCCTTGGGCCTCCAATGGAGCCGAACCGATTTTGCGGTTCATCTTTTTCACAGACGGGAACAGTGGTGTCACTCGTGGATGCGAATACCCGAATGTCCGTCAAAAGGGCTGCCGACCGCGATGTCTCGCGAGCTTCAAAGCCTCCGGAAGTTGCGGGAGACTTGCGGAATCGAGCTTTCATTGGCACCTCCGGTTGGGCATATTCGAGCTGGAAACCGGGGTTCTATCCTCAGGCGCTTCCTCAACGGAAGTTCTTGGAATACTACGCAACTCAATTGAACTCCGTCGAAGTGAACTACACCTTCCGCCAGTTGCCGACCGAGAGCATGCTTACCAGTTGGCTGGCCGCGACCGGCGACGGATTTCGCTTCTCGTTCAAAGCGCCGCAGCGGATTACTCACATCCTTCGACTCAAGGACTGTTCAGACACATTCGCCGCCTTGGCACGTGCGCTCGCTCCGGTAGAGGCTGCTGGACGGATGGGTTTGGTGCTCTTCCAGCTTCCGCCCAATTTCAAGGCCGACGTGCATCGCCTCGATTCATTCCTTGTGGTTGCGGATACGTGCGGGCTGCGGATGGCATTCGAATTTCGGCACAGCACATGGTTTTGCGACGAAGTGTATGCCGTACTGCAGCGTCACTCTGTCTCGCTCTGTGTTGCTGAGAGCGACGATTTAGAGACGCCGGATATAGTGACCGCTTCGTTCGCCAGCTACCGATTCCGTAAGAGTGGGTACTCTCGAGCGCAGCTCGACGTGATTGAGAATACCCTGCGCCAGCGGTCTGCTGAGGGCGAGATCTTCGCCTATTTCAAGCACGAAGTGCAACCGACTGGGGCTGTCTGCGCGGTTGACACACTCCGAAGGCTCCGGCATCAATGAGATGTCTTGATGACCGCTAGCCGCTCCTGGAAGCCGCGTCGAACAATGGCGGTTTCGAGTTCGGTAATCGGCAGCGAATTACAAATCTCAGAAAAGAAGGGCGTCTCCAACTCCAGGATGTGCCGCCTTGCATGCCAAAGATTCGGAAACATGCTTCATCAGCGGAAACTTCTGGGACCCGGTAAGCAGGAACTGCCCGTTGCGCGTACGTAGGCATCGACGGCCACTTTGAGATGCCAAAAGAGGCCAGGTGCGTATTGAACTTCATCAATGATGACGGGCGGTGGATTGCGCTGAAGGAAGCGCTCCGGCTCCTTCTCGGCCTGCCCGGCTTCGGTGGGGAGATCAAGCAATACGAACGCATAATCCGGAAACAGATGTCGGAAAGTGGAGGTCTTGCCTGTCTGCCGAGCGCCGGTTAGACGATCACGGGCCGAGTCTTCGCAGAGCGTTTAGGACGGCCTTCAACATCGCGCGGAATCCACATATGCAAAATATACGATATAATCGCATATTTCTCACAACCTTATTGAGCGCGACTCTTGATGGCTGTACGATCGGACTCATAGAAAGATCACGTCCGACAAAACAGCCATTGGAGGTGGATCATGCGTGGGGTCTACGAAAACCCAGCCGGGAGCGGCATTTGGTGGGTTCATTACTACGCGGCTGGAAAGCGACACCGGGAAAACGTGGGCCGCAAATCGGATCCCATCAAGCTGTACCAATCGCGCAAGGCTGATGTCGTCGCCGGAAGAAAGCTTCCTGATGCGATCAGAATGTCGTATGAAATTGACTGTTTCGGCATTGTCAACAGTGTAAATCTGTGACGAAGCTCAGGAGTGGAGCGTTAGGTCTCAGGAAGCGTCGCAAATTCAGAAGTGAGTGATTCGGTAAGTCCGTCGCGACTAATTCCAATGCAGGGCTCTCTGTGTACAGCCACCAGAACAGCCACCAAACGATTTTGGCCTTTTGGGTTTCGAGAGGCCAATTCAGCTTAAATTCTTTGTTTTGTTGGTGCCGGGAGTGGGGTCGAACCCCCATGACCGCAAGTGCCGGCGGATTTTGGGTCTCTCAAGATTGCCGTAAGTCCATCATAAATAAGCGAGATCGAACCCAATGGCGATTCACATCTTCCTGTCTCTCAGCAATTTAGCTCAACCTTCCGTAATCAAGCCGAACTGATGTCTGTACCAGATAATTTCACATTTTGAACTGTCGCAGATCGGGAGACTGACGGCGTTGACACTTGTCCGAGGCTGCCGAATCGACATGTTTTCGACGACACCTGAGTGTCTTTCGACAGAACATCCGCGGTTGACTTCTGTTCGCCTTCCTGCCCGCACCTGACGAGTCAAGCTCGCAATTTCCCGGTCAGTTCACCACCCGGGTGCTTAGCCCTACGCAACGCCGGGTGGTTTGAGGGCTGATCCTGCAACCCGCTCGGAGGGCCTGCCTCCATCTTCCATGAAGCAAGGCTGCTGCATTCGGTCTACATACCTACCGCCTGCTTCGTCCGGCGTGGCACACTTTGGCGAGGCACAGCCACGGAGAATTGCGCTTGACATTTGTTGTTGGGTTCGGGTAATTCCTTAGCATCGGAATCAAAGGAACCTGGCCGTCGACCTCCCCCGTTTTCATGCGCCTATCGACCTTCCAGTTGTCACCGGCCAGCCAATCAATCAGTTGAACGCATTCGGCTTTTTGAGGGGCGTCCGGTCGCGATGCGGCTGGATGTACTTATCTTCTCTTGCGCAATACTTCCTCGGTTTGTGCCGCGGCAGGATAGCACAGCTAATGCAACGCAAACCGCCGAAATTATCAAATGAAATCGGCTTCGTCTCTACGATGCGCCGTCTTCTTCGGAAGCTACGATGCCTGAGACTGGTTCTGGGAACAGTGGGAGGAGTTATGAAGCCTCGCAGATTTACGTTCTTCATGTTAGCCGCGGCGAGTCTCCTTAATGCGCAAACCGCTCCCAATTCAAGCCAGAGCCATTCCAATGGGAACTCGCCAAAGCGGGAGGAGGCAAAGGCTCTGTTGGCCTGTGGCCAAATGGTTGCTGACCAACTCGCCCTCCTCAAGATCCCGAATACCCGCGCGCCAAGGTTTCAAGGGAAGGTTTCCGAAGCTACAGCACTCTGCCGAGGCGGCGCACAGGCGCTCCAGTTTCGCGCCACACCTTGGGTCGATTGGACCAACTATTGGGGCACCGGGGACTTGAGCTCCTTGCCCACGGGCTTCATCTCAAAGAAGCTGCCCGCCCAACGCGGTGTTGTTGGAGCTCTGGAAGATCTGGAGCTGCAGAGAGTCGAGCTGATCAAATTCAATCTCTTCGATAACGCGGGCACCTTCTCTGAATACGTTCAGGGCCGCAACGGAGTGGACGGACCCGCAATCAAGGTCTGGCCGGAGATGAGACTTCAGCCCAGCAACCCGAATTACAACGTGGTCGGTGGCGATGGAGATCAGATCTGCAAGGGCGACCTGATCCGCTGGCGCACGGTCACGGGAATCTGC
The DNA here is from genome assembly GCA_963836635.1 of uncultured Acidobacteriaceae bacterium. GTDB lineage: Bacteria > Acidobacteriota > Terriglobia > Terriglobales > Acidobacteriaceae > Telmatobacter. Next base: position 34,864 of record CAWILB010000032.1, read on the forward strand.
AATGACATCCTGAATCCAGCCATGGGTTCATCGGGCATGTTGTTTGCGCGGAACGTTGAATTCGAGACGACATTTCCCGATCTGGGTCTCGATGAGCTCACTCGAAATCGCCACGGAAATCGTCTTTCGCTGTTGGAGCCCGATCCCCAGGTCATCAGCCGCCGTTTGTTTACACGAATACAATCGAGTCCGGACAAATGCCAGTCTGGGAACGGCCTTCCCAACGATTCGAAAGGTGCGAACTGCGATTACCAGAAGGCGCCTTTCTTCAATGTGCTGGCGGCCTATTGGATCCAGTTCATGACACACGATTGGTTCTCGCATCTCGACGAAGGGCACAACGCACCCGAGTATATGAAAGTTGGGTGCGAGACCAAGCTGGTCAACAATGTCGAGGCGCCGCTCACCCCCGAAGACATTGCAAAGCTTGGCTGCCGCCCCGACGATCGGATGGACAAGAGTTATGTTGCGCAGGACACACCTCCCGGCACTTTTGAATCG
>CAWILB010000033.1:0-59556 GCA_963836635.1 uncultured Acidobacteriaceae bacterium
CGCTGCCCGTTTGCCCATTCGCCAACTCGAGCCGCGCGCTGGTCACAGCCAGATGCACCTTTCTGCCCTGCACCTGGAACTCCATCGCAGTTGAGGCCGCCCCCATGCGCTGGCCGCGCCGTATCACTCCGGCCAGATCGTCGGCGCACTCGGCCGGCATCACTTCGTCGATCTTTTCGCCCGTGAGATCTGCATCTGCGCGCAGGCCGAGGAGCGCGGCGAATGCGCGATTCGATTGCAGAATGGCGCCGGCGCCGTCGAGTGTGACCACCCCTGAAGGGATAGTCTCGACAATCGTCTCCAGCTCCCTGTGCCGCTCTTCGACGGCCAGGTTCGCCGCGGTCAACTGCGCTGAAGAGCTTTCAGCCAGCCGCCGGCTGGCCTCAAGGTCCGACGCCATGTGATTGAAGGCCCGCACCAGGTCGCCCATTTCACCGGTTGCAATTACTTCTACGCGATGCTCATATTTGCCGTCCGCAATCTCGTCCATGGCGACGGCCAGCGCCTCAACCGGCCTCGTAATCTGTTTTGACAGTAGTTGCGCAATCCACACGCTCGAGAAAAAAACCACGATGGTCACAATCAAAAGCACGAGGAAAAAATCGGCGCGAAGAGTCTTGCGAGTCTTGAACAGTTCCCAATACTCGGCGGCATTGGCGCGGATTCGCGTCGCCGTCTGGCTGAGCCCCTGCGGCATGGGCAAGACAGCCACAACCGGTTTGCCCGATGTGGAGACGGCAATGGCGAGCGCGTAATCCTGGCCGCCGATGCGGATGACCGACTCGTCGTTGCGCTGGGCCGCCTGGAGCAGCACCTGCGATAGCGGCCCGTGGAGGGGAACGGCCTTGCCGAGGTCTTCGTCGACCGATGGAATAAGGCTCGCAGAACTGTTTTCAGGCGGAGACTGGAAGGCCTCGATCAGCCGATCGTCTTTGCTGTACACCATCACAAAGCCGCCCTCGAGCGTAATGCGGTGCGAGGCCAGCATGTTTTCCAGGTCCGCTTGGTCCTGGTCCGGCGCGCCCGAGCCGGCAATGGATTCAGCCTCGGACCGGGCATTGCCCGTCACGTACCGCACCAGTTGCTCAACCACACGTGCCGAGTTGTCTCTCAGGTCAGATGTGTTGGGAGAGAACCAGCGGTCGATGGAGCGGTTCATGAGCTCAAAACTGAACAGGAACATGAAGGCCGCGGGCATGAGCGCGATGAGCGCCGCGCCAACCACCATGCGCGTGCGCAGCCGCGCGCCCAGCGCGTTGGTGCTTTGGTCGGCGTAGATTTTCAGAATGTTCCTGAGCAGCAGCATCAGGAGCAGCAGCAAGACCAGGAAAAAGACGAAGGTAACGGTGGTGAAGGCGAGGGTTTCGCCTGAGGTTTCAGGATTGAGGAAGCGGATGTTTGAGGTATTGAATGCCTGCAGCGCTCCAAAGCCGAGGAAGACAACAAGGCAGGCGGCAAGAATCGCCACCACACGCCTTCGCGGATCGCTCCAGAACGACATGCGGCGATTATAGTTCGGAATAGGGATCAGGGAACGAGGGAGAAGCATTTCAGGAGAAGTAGGCCGCATGCTCGTCGCAAGGATGAACAATCTCGGGAATAACTAAGTCGGCACGGAAACCGTTGTTCCCTCGCTCCCTTGTTCCCTTGTTCCCTGCTGTATTCAAATCTGCGAGCAGTCCAGCGGGCTCAACATCAGGTTGCCGATGTTGGTCACAATCTGGTCGAAGGCAAAGCGCGGGTCCGCGGAAAGCTTCTTCCAGTCTGGGTCGTTGCGGAATGCGTCCCACTTTGCGTCAAGCTCAACCGTATCGGTGAAGGCCAGCATGTAGGTCAGGTTCGGCATACGCGAGCCGGCCAGCGTATCGCCGAAGAAGACCGGATGGAACCCTGCCTTGAGGAAGATTTCGAACTCGCCTGAGTGAAACATCTCAACCTTGCGAATGTGCTCTCCATTCGACGGGCTCTCATAGGTGCGGAGCTGGAAGATGCGTTTCGCTTTCGTAGCCGCAGAGGCAGGCGGCGTAAGTTTGGGCCAGCCCGCGAACGCCTCGAGCAGCGAAATCTCAACGCGCTCGAATGCCGGCGCGGTCGAGGTTGCATTCCAGAACGGCGCGGCTGCATCGAGAAACTGCTGGTCTTCGGCGAGCTCGAGGTCGAGCCTGGCCAAGGCATCAAGTTCCTTGCCGGGAACGATAAGGTAATACGTCGGCGTCTCGGGTCCTATGTCGAGCCGGAAAGCGCCGACCGGGCCGAAGCCTCGTTTGCCGAGAGCAGGGATGAGCGCGGCTGCGAAGAAGTTCTCGGTGAGCTTTTGCTGGGGTCCGCTGATTAGACTGTAGCGGCGAATCTGGTAGAATTCGCGCGGAGCGGCGGGCTGTTCTTGAGCATTGGCGCGGCCGGCGAGGGCCGCGGCTGAGGTTGCAATCGATGCAGCGAGAAATTGCCGGCGTTCCATAAAAACCTCCCACAGGAAGGATCATTGTAACCGCCGGTCGATATTAAGCTGACGCTTGAGGGCGATCTGAACCGGTCGCTCCTTCGGCCGAACGCTTTATCTCCAGACGACGAACTTGAGCCAGCCCTCCCAAACGTCGCCCCAGGCGTGGGTAACGATGTTGACGCGCAGGTTTCCGCGCCATGCGGCGAGTGCGCCATAAAGTACGCCGAGCACGCTGATCACCGCGACGTTTCTCCAGCCCTGGTAGGCGTGAAACAGTCCGAAGACCACCCCCTGGGCCACCACGGCGACGGCGAGGTTGCCGGTGAGAGCGTGAAACTGGCGTTGCAAAAACCCTCGAAATGCCAGCTCTTCACAAATTCCCGCGGTCATCGAGACGGCAATCCAGATCACGATTTCAGTAAGAGATTTGGGCAGGAGACTCTCAACTGTTTTTGCGGCAGCTGAAGTTATTACTCGCGAATCAATCAGCCAGTGAGTGCCGTAGGCCACGCCCTCCCATAACACCCAGAACGGCAGCGCTATGGCCAGATCGGCCGCAACGCTCTTCCACGAGCGCCATCGGCCGCCCGAGAGCGTCGCCAGATTGCCGCCATGGTGATGCACCGCGGCCCAGCAGTAATAGAGGAGAGCCCAATCCATGGCCAGCAGGCTCAAGTAGATGGGGATGGCCTGGCTGTGGCTGGCAAGCTGGCGGGACGCGGCTCCTGCGCCGCCGGGACCAGGCGCGTGCTGGGCCATGAAACCCATCAGCACTACTCCGGCGCCGATTGCGAGGAATCCCGCAAGCCAGCCCCACGACGCGATCTTAGCGGGCGCGTTCGGCCTGGCGTGGACGATGCTTTCACTTGCTTCCATGACGTTCTTCCTTTCGAACTGCCGATTGATTGCTCTGCTTCCTGTTCAACTTGCGCAATGCGGCAAGTGTCTCTTCAGCCCAGCGCTGGTGGACCTCCAGTTCCAGCTGCCCGAATCGCAGCACCATCTTCCAATAGGGCGCATCGGGGTAGCGATGAAGCTTGGCAATCTCTTCTTCGAGCCCGTTGAGTTTCTTCAAGGTTGCGCCTTCGCTGCGGGCCATCCGCTCAACAAAACCGGCGATATCTTCGGGATCGGCCTGCACGGCGAAAAAGAGCTTCAGCAGCAGTTCGTTGCGGGGAATCTCCGGCTGAGGCTCGACCTTGAGCCACGCGGCGAGGCGTTCGCGCCCCTTTTTGGTGATGGAGTAAATCTGGCGGTCCGGCTTGCCCTTCTGCTTTTCGGTTTTGCCGGTAACCAAGCCGGCCGCGGCCAGCTTCTTCAAATTGGGATAGATCTGGCCGTAGCTCTCATTCCAGAAATGGCCGATCGAGGTGCGCACGGTCTGCCCTAGGTCGTAGCCGGACATGGGCTCGATGGTCAAGAGGCCGAGAAGGACTTCCATGCTGGAGCTGGATCGCTTCGCCATAGTTCTAATAGATATATGACTATTAGATTTACATGTCAACTGAATTCTTTACCCCAGGCTTTCGGCGGGATCGGCCGCTCGGCGAAGTTAAACTTTACGGCGCTTCGGCTGAAAGCTGGAAGCGAGTACCGTGGTTTTTTGTGGGTCCGTAATCCTAACCACGGAATTTGGGTGCCCCGGGTCTCGATTTTGAGACCTGGGAGACCACAGACTCACGCGGTCAGAGCACCAGCAGCTAGTGGCTGCCCTACGCAATCACGCTGGCCGCCGCAGTCCACGGACGGTGCTGGCTCTCGGCCACGCCACGATAGGTGAGCACGCCAAGCCACGTGTTCAAACCCTCGGCCAGACCCGCATCCCTTTTAAGCGCCTCGCGCGCTCCCAACTGCGCCAACTGCATCACGTAAGGGAAGGTAGAGTTGGTGAGCGCCAGCGTTGAAGTGTGCGGCACTGCGCCGGGCATGTTGGTAACACAGTAGTGAACCACGCCGTCGACCGTGTAGCTGGGGTTGGAGTGCGAGGTCGGCTTGGCCGTCTCCACGCATCCTCCCTGGTCGATGGCCACATCCACAATCACCGCGCCCGGCTTCATCTTCGAAACCATCTCGCGCGTCACCAGCTTGGGCGCCGTCGCGCCGGGGATAAGCACGCCGCCGATCACCAGGTCCGCCTCGCGCGTGGCTTGCGCAATGTTGTAGCTGTTTGAGGCCAGCGTATAGAGGCGGCCTCCGAAAATGTCTTCAAGCTCGCGCAGGCGGTTCAGGTTCACGTCGATCAATGTGGTCTTGGCGCCGAATCCGAGCGCGATGCGCGCGGCATTGGTGCCCACGATTCCCCCGCCCAGAATGGTTACCTGCGCTGGAGGCACACCGGGTACGCCGCCCAGCAGTATGCCGCGCCCACCGCGCTCCTTCTCGAGATAGCTTGCGCCCACCTGCACGCTCATGCGGCCCGCAACCTCGCTCATGGGCGTAAGCAGCGGCAGCGTTCCGCGGCGATCGCGCACAGTCTCATAGGCGATGCCGATCATTTTTGTTTCGAGCAGTTTGTTGGTCAGGCCGGGCAGCGGCGCCAGGTGCAGATAAGTGAACAGCACCAACCCCTCGCGGAAATAGACGTACTCGCTCTCGATGGGTTCTTTGACCTTGACCACCATCTCCGACTTACCCCAGCAATATCCGGCGTCGCCCACAATTTCTGCACCGGCACGCTGGTACTCGTCGTCAGGGAATCCCGAAAACGCGCCGGCGTTGGTCTCAACCAGCACCTTGTGTCCGGCTTCGGTCAACGCCTTAGCCGCAGCGGGCGTTACGCCCACGCGAGCTTCGTTGTCCTTGATCTCTCTGGGAACACCGATGATCATAGTCTGCTCCAGTCCGGGTTACTTGTATTTTGACGCGCGAAGGAGGTGCTCTGGACTGTGACTTGTGGTTTCCTAATCTCAACCACAATATTTGGGTGCCCCAGGTCTCGATTTTGAGACCTGGGAAAGCACGAATTCTCGCGGTCACGGTGCTCGAACCGGAGGCGCGCCGACGTTTTTTCTGTCGGGGAGGGCTGTTAGCCGGCGCGCAACCCGTGGTTTTCCGTCCAGCTTTGAATCGTACTTCTCTCTGCACTTCCAATGTGTGCAAGTTTCGTGATAGAACAGCCCAATGGGAACGAAACGTGACAAGAATGGCCATTCATTGCACGATTCAACTACAAGCACGGCCGAAACCGTCGCTTTCTCCGCGGACTCCGGTCTGAGTCATGAACTCGATGAGCTCGACGCTAAGATCCTGCGCCATCTTGAGCGCAACGGCCGCGCCACCAATTTTGATGTAGGAGAAGCGGTGGGGCTTTCGCCTTCCGCAGCATCGCGGCGCATCCTGGCGCTCGAAGCGGCGGGCGCCATCCGCGGCTATCGCGCGCTCATCGACGACCGTCTGCTGGGAAAAAGCATGACGGTGTACATTCGGGTCACATTGGAGCGCCAGTCAGCAGCGGTTCTGGGCGCGTTTGAAGCGGCTGTGCGGCACTGCCACGACATTGTGAGCTGTCATCTGATGGCCGGCCAATACGATTACATGCTGGTGGCGCGCGTGGCCGGCATCAACGACTACGGCCGCCTGCACCAGAATGAGCTTTCCCGACTGCCGGGGGTGACGCGCCTGGAGACGAGTTTCGCGCTGAGAGATGTACTGGAGACGCGTTGAACCTGGGCTCGCGGGATCGGGTACTTGCATGAGATTCGTGGTCTCCCACCCTTGCGACAAAAACACAGACGTCGCAAGGATGGGGCACCCATATTAGTGCTTGATTGAGACGGGTTGGTCGAGGTCCGTGCTATCCCAGGTCTCAGAATCGAGACCTGGGGCACCCATGTTCGTGCTTGGTTGAGATTGGCCGGTTGAGATTTGTGGTCTCCCACCCTTGCGACAAAAACAAAAACGTCGCAAGGATGGGGCACCCAGCGTTTCATTCATTGCGGGTCGGCTTCGTTGGTGCCGGACTACTCGGAGACGACGATTATCTTGAAGGGCCCGCCGATTGAGCCGGCGCCGGATTGACCGGCGCCGGCGCCGCCTACTGAACCGTGATATCGCGATAAGCGTACTCGTGAGTTCCGGAGCTGTTTCGTGCATCAAAGGTCAGCTTGTAGGTTCCGGGAGCCAAGGTAACCGTCTGGTCCATGGTGCCGTTGTCTTCGCTCAGCAGTTTGGTGTCGCCGTTCCACAATTCAAAGCGGTACACTCCACCGCTTACGGTGGCAGCCGCGGTGATTTGTACGGGCGAGTTGACCGTGGCGCCATTGGCGGGCGAGCAAACGTTGACGCCGTCGGAAGTTGGAGCGGCGCAGGCGCTGCTGGCGCTATGGCTCGCAACCACTATGGAGAAAGGCGTTCCGATGGAGAGCTTGGCAGTCTGCGCAACCGAGGTCGGAGTTACATTGAAGACCCACATCGTGTTCTCGGCCTGGGAGATGACGTAAAGATGGTGGCTGGTGTCCCACGCCACATGGCTGATGGGCGTGCCGTTGAGCAGTGTGGTGTTCAAGGTAAGAGGGGCCGCGCCGTTGAAGTTGTAGATATCGATGCCACCGTAGGCCCCGGTGCCGCTGTTGTAAAGCACAAACATGGTTCCATCTGGAGAGAACGTGGAAAGCCCGCCCCCAAGCGATGGGGTTGGCATGTTGCTCGAAGTGTTGGTGGTGGTGAGGTTTCCGCTAGAGTCAACCGAGTAGCTGCCCAGCTGCGGATTGCCTGAATCGCCACCGCCATCGCTGGGATAGAGCTGAAGGACGACATAATTGCCGGTGGGTGAAGCATCGGGGCTTGAGGGTAAATAAAAGGTACCGGAGAGCGTGGGGTCCGTCTCTTTGAACTGTATGGTTTCCAATGTTCCCGTGCTTTGGCGCTTGAAACCTACGTCACCTGTATAGTGGCCGTCCCATTCAGTCGCGTAAGCAAAGGTCTCATTGCCGAGGATGGAGGGAACGCCGGTCCCAGCTTCGCTTTCAAAGGTTTGTTCGGTATCCCCGTCGAAGGTCAACGTCCCGTCGCTATTGACTATGTAAGTCTGATACGCCGCGCAAGTACCGTCTCCAGCGCCCTGAAGCTCAACGTAGACGTATTTTCCCGTGTGATCGAGCACCGCATTCTCCAGGCCGTTCGGTCCGCCCCCGCAGGAGTTGCCGGCGTAATCGAAGACCGCGGCTGATCCTACCTGAGATCCGATAGCGCCGTTGGAGGCGATCGCGAAGGAATGCAGTGTTGTCTGGCCCAGGGTGAAGAACTGTGAGTTATTGCTGCCGACGATTGCTGTTCCCGGCTTGAAGGGCGACCCTGAAATGGCGGTAAGGGTACCGCTTGATGAAGCGCTATAGCCGTAGACGGCGCCTGCCGGGCCGCCAACCTGAACGTAAACGTAAGCGGCGGTAGTTGATTGCGCTTGAGCCTGAGGGGCAACTGCGACGGTGGAAATAAGCATTAGGGAAGCGGCGAGGCCGATGCCCCGAGTTATATGCGTCACTGATATTCTCCTGTGTAAATGGCCTTCCGGCTAGCGGACGTCCACACAGTCAGGCTGCCGGATTAGAAGTGAGCGGCGCCCCTAATGTTGTTTCGAGAGTCGCTGATGATTTTGCTATGGTCCACAGATTATTTTCAACGCCGGTGGCTGACTCCGGCAGTCCGAATCGCCGATGCGGGTCAACGACCGCCTGCGGAAGCCGCCGGGGCTCGAACGGCTCCCAAGCAGAAAACCAGTTCCAGCTTCTGACCACCGTTCACTGTTCTCTGTTCACTGTCCTACTAATTCATCCACTCGCGGGCGTTCTTCCAGATATCGAGGCCGCCGTCCTGCGCGGAGCGATCGATTTCGGCCAGTTCCGCCTCACTAAATTCGAGCTTCTTGACCGCATCGAGCGAGTCGTCGAGTTGCGCAACGTTGCGCGCGCCAATCAGCGCCGAGGTTACGCGCGAGTCGCGCAGCACCCACGCAATTGCCATCTGCGCCAGCGACTGGCCGCGGCTTTTGGCAACTTCGTAGAGAGCGCGCACACGCTTCAGGTTTTCTTCGGTGAGCGAGTCCTTGGGCATCGACGAGTTCTGCTTCACGGCGCGCGCATCGGTGGGCACGCCGTCGATGTACTTGTTGGTCAAGAGTCCCTGCGCAAGCGGAGAGAAAGCAATGCATCCCGCGCCAACTTCATCGAGCGCGTCCAGCAGGCCTTTTTCGATCCAGCGATTCAGCATGGAGTATGACGGCTGATGGATGAGCAGCGGCACTCCAAGGCTCTTGAGAATCTCGGCGGCCTTGCGCGTGCGGTCGGCGTTATACGAGGAGATGCCAACGTAATGCGCCTTGCCCTGGTGGATCGCCGTGGCCAGCGCGCCCATGGTTTCCTCGAGCGGGCAGTTGTTCCAGGGCCGGTGCGCGTAAAAGATGTCGACGTATTCCAAGCCCATGCGCTTGAGGCTTTCATCGAGCGAGGCCAGCAAGTACTTGCGCGACCCTCCTATGCCGTAAGGGCCCGGCCACATATCCCAGCCGGCCTTGGTTGAGATCACCAGTTCATTGCGCAACCCGCGGAAGTCCTTGCGCAGAATCTCGCCGAAGTTCTCTTCGGCCGATCCGTAGGGTGGCCCGTAGTTATTGGCCAGGTCGAAGTGGGTCACGCCGCGGTCGAATGCGCGGCGGATGGTGGCGCGGCCGGTCTCAAAGACATCGGCTCCGCCAAAGTTCTGCCAAAGCCCCAGCGAGACTGGCGGCAGCACCAGGCCCGAGCGCCCGCAGCGGCGGAAGGTGGCACTCTCATAACGATTCGGATCAGGCACGTAGGTCATTCGGTTCTGGCTCCCTTAGGCCGTCGCGCGAAAAGAACAGATACTCACACGCGGCGGAGTTTCTCCGGGGCAAGTATGTCATACCGAGGCAGGCGCCCGTCTCAGGATGGCGGTCGCCTATTCGGCAATAACGCCCCCCTGCCCCCACACGCGAACGCAAACATCCTTCTAGTTCTTTTGTGGCATACGTTACTCGCATTCCGGCATTTATCCTTGTCGCAGTATTCGTAGATTGAAAGGTCGTCGCGGGACTCGCAACTTCGTCCAATTGTTCAACTATGAGCCGGAAGAATCAAATCGCGGAAGCCGCATTTGGAGTTTTGTGTCTGGCCATATGGCTGGGCTCAAGCGCAAAGCCGGCATACGCTTACGCCGATCCCGGAACAGGATTGATGGCTGCTCAAATCCTGGGCTCGACGATCGCGGGGTTCCTGTTCCTTACTCGCAAACGGGCGATTGAGATGCTGGCTCGGCTTCGCAAGCTGGCTAAATTGCCGAACCGCTGACGCCATCGATTTTGTAGCCCGCAAGAGCCCACTCACACAAGTTGACCGAAAGATAGCCTCTCGTACGAGGTGGTTTTCGCAATTTCCGTTTGCGAGCCCTGAAGAATGATAGTTTTTCTTTGAGCGAGGCTGAACCAATGAAGGGCCGGATCGTTCTCGAGGGGATCGGGTCATCGCTGCTGCTCTTCACCGTCTTTCAGGTTCTTTACAGCGACTATCCCATTTACATCCATCCTCTGCCGGTAACAAATCTCATCGGCGGACTGCTTGTCGGGATGCTGATCGCCGCCGCCCTTATCTGTGCGTTTCTTTTAGGCGTAGAGCGGCTACCGGAAAAGCCGCGACGCATTCTGCTCTCACTCTTCGCCGGCTTCATGATCTGGCGCCTGCTCGATAGCGCAGTAATCTTGATTAACGGGTTCGCCAGCCAGCTAAGTCACAAGATCTACTTCTGGGACCCCATCCGAAACGCCGCCTGCCCGGCGATCGTCGTTGCAGCGCTAGCCTGCGGCTGGCTTGCTCCTCGCTTTGCCACGCGGGCCATCGAATGGGTGCGGCTGGTGGTGGCAGCCTGCGCGTTCTCGATGCTGGCGATTGTTCCGCATCTTGTGCGCGCCATGGACTTGCAGCATCCGCCGGAGGGCACGGTCGCCGTGAACCAGGAGCCAACTCTGCCCGGCGCCGCTGGCAACCGCATTATCTGGATCCTGTTTGACGAACTCAGCTATGACCAAACATTTGACCATCGCCAGCCGGGAATTAACCTGCCCGACTTTGACAGGCTGCGCGCGGAGAGCTTCAACTTCAGCGATGTGAAACCTGCCGGATACTACACGGAGCACATCATTCCTTCGCTGTTTATAGGACGGCAACTCGATACCATTCGCCGCACGCCGGAAGGGCAGCTTTTCTACAAGACGGCAGGCAAAAAGGATTGGACACAATTCGATCCGCGGGAAACGATCTTCTATACCGCGCGGGAGCAAGGCTGGACCACGGGACTTGTTGGATGGCTCAACCCGTATTGCCGCTTCATGCCTTCAGTACTCGATAGCTGCTATTGGAGCCTGAATGACGGAAGCCTGCTTGAGCCGTTCGGCGCTTCGGAAGACAAGTCGATGCTCGCTAACGCGGGCGCCATTCCACTTTGGGCTTTCGCAACGCTCACGGGCGGCACGCACGAGTACCCCGCGGAGCACCTGGCCAACTACCAGGCCAATTTGGCTCACGCCAAGATGTTGATCGACGACGGCCGCATCAGGTTTCTCTTTCTCCACCTGCCGGTTCCGCATCCGCCGGGAATTTTCGATCGCCGCACGAACAAGCTGCGGGCGGGCGGTTCGTACCTCGACAACCTGGTACTGGCCGACCACGCCGCGGCCGCGTTGCTGAACGAGATTGAAGCCACTCCCGCGGCGGACCGCACCACGCTCATTGTTTCGTCCGACCACTCGTTGCGCATTGCCATGTGGAAAGCCGATGAGGGCGTGTGGACCGATGAGGACGAAACCGCAACCGGGGGCCGCTTCGACGAGAGGCCGGCGCTGCTGGTGCACTTCCCAGGGCAGAGCGCGGGGGAAACCTTTCCCGCCGAATTTAATGAGATGCTGGAGCACGACATGCTCGATGCCATGCTGCGGGGCCGGATAAAGTCGTCGGGAGACTTCACGAGTTTTCTGGCGCAGCGCGGGATAAAGACAGATGGCACAACCCAACCAGTTGCGCAGAGTGCAGACATGGGACACACGGCGCCCGGCCGTCCGCATCCCTGAGCAGCTCAATTCAAATGAAGTCACTCAAATGCAACGCGATTCGCCTGCCCACAAAAGATGAAATGTATGAGTACGTCGGCTGCGCCAGCGCGAATCGGTGCAATAATTGTGCCGCATCCAGCTATCGATTATTTCAAGACCTGTATTTTCACCCTGGCGGGTTTTCCGAATTATTGCCCAACCAGGCAAAGAGGGACTGTCATGAAACATGCTTCCAAGCAATTCTACAGGGTGTCCTGCATCGTATGCGCGACTGCAATCTCGCTGTTTGGTGCGGGGATCTTCGTAAGCGCACAAGCAACACCTGCCACCCCGGCTGCCGCTCCGACTTTTGAGGTGGCAACCATCAAGCCAGCCGCTCCGTTCGATCCAACAAAATTCGGCATGCGTCTCAGTGCGACGCGTGCTACCTACACAGATGAGACGCTGAGGCTCCTCATAGAAACGGCTTACAGTATCAATCCGCCCCAGGTCTCGGGCCCGAAATTGATCGACTCCGAAAATTACGACATCGTGGCCACAATCCCCGAGGGCGCCGCAAAGGGGGACGTACCCAAGATGCTACAGGCTCTTCTGAAGGAGCGCTTCAAATTGGCCTTCCATATTGAGAAGAGAGAGCAGCAAGTCTATGCGCTGGTTGTCGGCAAGAACGGAGCAAAACTGAAGCCGTCACCCCCCGATCCGCCTGAGCCTGATCCAAATGCGCCGTTGAAGCCAGGAGAGAGTTACATAGGAGAAGGAGACGCGAAAAGAAAGATAACCACAAGCGCGGATGGTTCCACCACGACCATGGGGAAATATGGAATCCAGACGTATAGGTTCGATCAGGAAAGCAATACGATGCATATGGAAAGAAGCAAGATGACGATGGAGGAACTTGCGGGAGAACTGCCCGTCTATATGGGCACAAATACGTTGAATAAGTACACGGTCGTCGATGAGACCGGACTTAAAGGTAACTACGCGGTTGCGATGGATTACCCGATGCGTGGGGCGACTGCTTCGGATGCATCTGCATCCGATCCGGAGGGCGCCGGAGCGCTTACCCGGTCTCTTGACGCACTCGGTTTGAAATTGGAAAAGCGCAAGGTGCCGATCGATATCTATGTTATCGACGATGTCGAAAAGCCTTCGGAGAATTGAACTCTGTCTCGGACTTTGGTCCGAATTCGAGAAGAATGAACGCCGGGACTAATTACTCCGCGTTGTCTATCTGCGCCCGCTGCAGCTTGTCGGAGTAGTCCACGTACACCGCCTTCCAGGTAGTGAAGAACTCGATTGCGCCGAGGCCCTCGCGGTGGCCGTTGCCTGTCTGTTTGACGCCGCCGAAGGGCAGGTGCACCTCAGCGCCGATGGTGGGCGCGTTGATGTAAGTGATTCCAGCCTCGAGGTCGCGGATGGCGGCGAAGGCGCGGTTCACGTCGCGGGTATAGAGCGCCGTCGAGAGACCGTAGTCGATCGAGTTCGCGATCTCGATCGCCTCCTCGAAGGTCTCAAATTCAATGAGGCTCACAACCGGTCCGAAGACTTCTTCGCGCGCGATGCGCATTGAAGGCTTGACGCCACCAAAGATGGTCGGCTCAAAGAAAGTACCGTGCGCGTAAGGCCCGCCGGCAAGCGCGAATCCGCCAGTCAGCAGGTGCGCGCCTTCGGCTTTGGCGATCTGAACGTATTTGGCCGAGGTTTCGATTTGATTGGCGTTGACCTGGGGGCCGACCTCGACTGACTCGTCGAGCCCATTGCCGACCTTGAGCTTCTTTGCCCGGACGACGAACTTCTCGGTGAACTCCACGGCAATTCCCTTTTGAAGAAGAATGCGGCTGGTAGCGGTGCACCGCTGCCCCGTAGTTCCGAACGCGCCCCAGAGCGCGCCGTCAAGCGCCAGGTCGAGGTTGGCATCGTTGAGCACAATCTGCGCGTTCTTGCCGCCCATCTCGAGCGATACCGGCTTGAACCCCAGTGCTGCGTGCTGGCCCACCAGCGAGCCCACGGCGCTGGAACCGGTAAAACTGATTGCCCTCACGTCGGGGTGGTTCACAAGCGCCTCGCCGGCGCCCGACCCCGAACCGGAAACGATATTCACCACTCCCGGCGGAACGCCGGCGTCACCCAGCGTCTGCACCAGGTTGTAGGTGGAGAGCGGCGTATCGGTGGCCGGCTTGATGACGCAGGTGTTGCCGGCAACCAGCGCTGGGAAGAGCTTCCAGCTCGGGATGGCCATGGGGAAGTTCCACGGAGTAATGAGGCCAACCACGCCTACAGGCATGCGGACGCTCATGGCGAATTTGTTCACGAGCTCAGAGGGGGTGGTGACGCCGAAGAGCCTGCGTCCCTCGCCGGCCACGTAGAAGGCCTCGTCGATGGCCTCCTGCACGTCGCCACGCGTCTCAGCCAACACTTTGCCCATCTCGCGGGTCATTTCACGGGCGTACTTTTCTTTGCGCTCCTGCAAGAGGAGCCCTGTCTTGAGCAGGATTTCGGCCCGCTTGGGCGCGGGAACCAGCCGCCACGAGGCGTAGGCCTTCTTGGCGGCGGCAACCGCTTCGGCCACGTCCTCGGCGTGCGACGCGGGGAACTCGCCCACCACGTCGGTATGGTTCGCCGGATTCAGGTTCAGGATCGTTTTGCCGCTCGCGGCCGGCTTCCATTCGCCGCCAATCAAGTTTTTGTAAACAGGATGAGCCATAAATACCTCGTTCCAGACGACAGAGAGTTTATAGCACCTTTGCCGTCAGTGCAGGGGACCAGCCTTACCTCTTGCGGACGTATACATAATTTCAGACGGGACCAACTCATTTCTTGCTCGAAATTGGCGCGAAAGACAGGAAATGCCCTCTCTATATCTAGCCGGGTTTCGAAGCAGCGGCGCCTTGCGATAGGCGCGGTTATCGGGACCTGGGCATGCGGGTCGCAAAGAAAATAGGTACAAGGAATCAAGTCCCGTAGGGGATTCCGCAGCGCTCGAGCAATGCTTTGAAGCGCGCATCGCCTCGGAGCGGGTCCCATTTCGGATCGATGGTCAGGAATACGATATGGACGTCGCGGGCTTCGTAACACCGGTCGAGCCATTCCAGTGCGAGATCGTAATTACCAAGGCCGGCATAGGGCAGGGCAATGGCATACGGTGGAACGTACCGCTCCCTGGAAATTGAGAGTAGCGCGTTCATCGCGTCCTGGAATTCTTCGATTCGCCCCATGCGCGCGAATAAGTATGACCGCAGGGCGAGTGCCTTTGAATTCATGCCGAGCCGTCCTGAATGACCCAGCGCAGCGAGGGCCATCTCGTGTTCCCCCAGCTCGATGCAGACCTGCGCGAGGTGAAGCTGGGCGATCCAAAACTCGGGATCGACCGCGACGGCCTGGCGCGCAAACTGTAGTGCGGCCGGGTAGTCCCGGGCCGCGAACGCGATCTGCGACGAAAGCGACTGATGCATCACGTAAAGGGGGTCGAGCTCGCGTGCGCGGCGAATCGACGCCTCGGCTTCCTGGTGTCTGCACATATGTGAGAGAGCCACGCCGAGCATGCGGTGTCCGAGCGGATAGCCGGGGTCGAGTTCAATGGCTTTTCGATAGGCCGCCTCGGCGGCGGGCCAGTCCCAATCGAGCCAGAACCTGAGAGAACCGATCGAGGTCTGGACCTCTGCAATATCCGGTTCGGCACTCAGCGCCTTCGCGGCGGCTTCGCGAGCCCGCGGCCAGACATGCTGTGGCGGGGCATCGCCGTTCACTGGTCCGGAAGTGTAGCAGTCGGCCAGGCCTGACCAGGCCAGAGCATAGGTCGGGTCGAGGTCAGTGGCGCAAGTAAAATACTCGATTGCCTTCCGTGTGGTCGGCGGACTGAGCTGCTGCCAGAAGTGCCGCCCATGTAAATAGAGGTTATAGGCTTCGGCGTTGCGAGTCTGCCGCCGCCCAAGCGCGCGCAGACGATCAGGCGAAAGCCTGAGCCGGATCTGCTCGGCGATAGTGCGGCTTAGTTCGCTCTGCATGGCGAGCATGCTGCCGGGGCCGCTGTCGTACGAAGCGGACCATATCTGGAGCTGATCGCGCACTCGGATCAGTTTGGCAATGATGCGCAGGCGGTCGCCTTCGGCGCGCAGCGAACTCTCGACGAGGTAGGTTGCGTTCAATTCCTTTCCGATCTCCGCCAGCGTTTTCAATGTTCGCTTGTACGACATGACCGAGGTGCGGCCGATTACGCTGATGTGCTCGGGATCGATCTGGCCGAGGGAGGCGATGGTCTCTTCGGTTAGCCCATCGGCCAGATATTCCCGATCCGCTCCCGCACCGATGTTTTCGAAAGGAAGGACTCCGATGCAAACGTGTTCGGGCTCTCGCGATACCTCTTCCGAGATGGTACGAACCTTGGGCAGGAAGCGATAGCCTCTGCCTGAAACGGTGGCGATGAAACGATTTTCGCCGCGGCTCTCGCCGAACACTCGGCGCAGCATGGAGACGTTCTGGTTCAGGTTGTTTTCTTCAACGATTACATCGGGCCAGACGGCGCGCAGGAGCTCTTCCTTCTCCAGCACTTTGCCGGCATTCCTGACCAGGAGAGCGAGCGTTTCGAAAGCCTTGGGCGAAAGCGGAATAGGCTCTCCCGCGCGGGACAGGAGCAGTCTCCCAGCATCCAGCCGGTATTCGCCAAACTCGTAGATCGGAGTGTCTTCTCTCTGCATCGGGAAGATTCGAATCTCAGAAACGTTCAGAAAACCTTCAGGACGGCCCAAAGATTTTCATTCAAGTATCAGCCAGTATAGGACCAGTAGCCGAATCAGGGCATCCGGCGACCGACTTCAAGGAGGATACACGACATGAAAGCAGACGTTTGGAGAAGCATTCTTGCACTGGCCGCGTGCGGCGGATGCGCAATTGCGGTGGCCCAGAGCTCGGCGGATAGGGCGGAAGACGGGCGATTCGAACCGCGAAGCCTGGTGGGCAGCTGGACGGTGCAGGTGACGCAAGTGGATTGCGGCACCGGAGCTCCACTTGGTAACCCGTTCCTTTCGATGCTCACCTTCGGTGAGGGAGGAACGGCGGTGGAGACAACTTCGAATCCCATGTTCTTTCCGGCGGTGAGAGGGCCGGGACACGGAGCGTGGATCTTTGCGCATGACCACTCCTTCAAGGCGGTGACCGTTGCATTCATCACGCTGAACGGGGTGCTGGTAAAAACCCAGACGATCACGCAGACGATCGAAATAGGCGACGATCCCAACGCATTCAAGACGACATCCGCGTCGGTGGCGATTGCTCCCGTGGCCGGCGGACCGACGATCACCGGGTGCGCGACCGCCGAAGGAAAGCGGATCGAATGAGTGGGGGGGGATAAATCCCAAGTTGATAAGTGCCGCGGGCGTTTTCTCCCGCGGCCTTCGACGCTTCCCAACATTATCCCTCGATGTGCAGTACCTGCCGCAAACGGAACCGATGGGCGTTCCATCTTCGGCCAAATCGCGTTTAGGTCTTTGACCGAGGCGGAAGCTCGGCACCCGCGTTCTGGCCTCCGATTCCCGGTCATCTGCTCCGGGAATCAGGCACCAGGCCCATTTGCCTTTGGGCTGCGGTTTTGCAACAAACCGCACGGCACAGCAGACCGCCGTACAATATAGATTGGTATATCGTCTAAACGGCCCCGCAGGGACTGTTTCAGATAGCTGGGCTTAAGCCCGGGTCAGGAAGTTTATTCAGGAATGTCATTGAACGGCTATCCCTCCCGCTCTTCGCGGTCGCACGGCCTGCGCTCTCTATTCAGCATGTTTTCGAGCGATCTGGCCATCGATCTCGGCACTGCCAACACTCTGGTCTTCGCGGCCGGCAAGGGCATCGTTGTGAACGAGCCCTCGATCGTCGCCATCAACAAGAACACCGGTGAAGTTGAAGCCGTGGGCAAAGAAGCCAAGGAGATGCTGGGCCGCACACCGGGCAACATCGTGGCCATCAAGCCCATGAAGGACGGCGTGATCGCCGACTTCAAAGTCACCGAGAAGATGCTCAATTACTTTATCCAGAAGGCGCACAACCGCAAGATGCTGGTGCATCCGCGCATCGTGATCGGCGTGCCTTCAGAGATTACGCAGGTTGAGAAACGCGCGGTTGAAGACTCGGCCTATCGCGCCAAGGCCAGCGAGGTTTACCTGGTGGAGCAGGCGATGGTGGCCGCGATCGGCGCGGGCCTGCCTATCACCGATCCCTGCGGCAACATGGTGGTGGACATTGGCGGCGGAACAACCGACATCGCGGTGATTTCGCTCAGCGGCATTGTCTACTCGCGCTCGGTGCGCATGGCCGGCAACCAGATGGACGAGGCCATTACCAACTACCTGAAGCGCAAGTACAACCTGCTGATCGGCGAGCGCACCGCGGAGGCGATCAAGATCGAGATCGGTTCGGCTTATCCGCTTGATAAGCCTCTGACACTTGAGATCAAGGGCCGCAACCTGATTGAGGGCGTGCCCAAGACCATCGTGATTGACGACAGCGAGATTCGCGAGGCGCTGGGAGAGTGTATTGCCGTAATCCTCAACGCCATTCGCGTGGCGCTGGAGCGGACGCCTCCGGAGCTTTCGGCCGACATCAGCGATCGCGGCATTGTGCTTACCGGCGGCGGCGCGCTCATCAAGAATCTCGACAAGCGCATTCGCGAAGAAACCGGCCTGCCTGTTTCAGTGGCCGACGATCCATTGGCTTCGGTCGTGCTCGGCACCGGCAAGATGCTCTCTGACTTCAAGCTGCTGCGGAAGATAAAAATCGACTGATACAGTGGTCAGTGAACAGTGGTCAGTGGTCAGAAGGCCGCACCGAAGATCAAGAGATTCGAGGCTGGTTGTTGCGGGAGCGCAAACCATAGAAGCGTTTTCAGTGCTGCTCCATCGGTTCATACTGATCACTGACAACTGATCACTGACCACTGCCTTTTATGGATTCCTTCTTTATCCGTTACCGAAACCTGTTGGTGCTGGCGGCGGTGCTGCTGGCACAGATTATGGGCCTTGCCATCCAGGTGAGGCGATATGGCGGCGGGCATAATACCCTGGACGTGCGCGATGGCTCGGGCGTGCGTCTCATCCGCTTGTGGGCAGAGGCGGTTGTTTCTCCGTTCGAGCGCGCCATTCACGGTACCGGTCTTGGCGCATCCTGGATCTGGAACAACTACGCCGACCTGCGTCACGTGCACCAGCAGAACCAGCAACTGCAGCAGACCATTGACCGCCTCAGGCTGGAGCAGGCCGCGCTGCTCGAAGATGCGCGCCAGGGGCAGCGGCTGCAGGCTTTGCTCAACTTCCAGCAGAAGTACATCTACTCCACGCTGGCCGCGCAGGTCATCGGCTCCAGCGGCAGCGAGCTGTCGCATGTGTTCTATATCGATAAGGGCGAAGACTTACACTTGAAGCCCGATATGGCGGTGATTACCGGCGACGGCATTGTGGGCAAGGTGCGCGACGTTTTTCCGCACACTGCGCAGGTGCTGGCAATCAATGACCAGACCAGCGGCGCGGGAGTGATTCTTGAGACTACGCGCATTCGCGGCATTTTGCGCGGCGACGCAGCCGGGCGCCTGATGGTGGTGGGCGTTTTGGCCGATGAGCGGATTCAGCCTGGAGAAAGAGTTCTGACTGCGGGCGGCGATCTGATTTTTCCGCGGGGCCTTCCCGTTGGGGTCGTGGATAAAGTGGTGCGCGATACCCAGCATGACGGATTCATCGACATCCTGGTGAAGCCGGCAGCGCATATCGACCGGCTCGACGAGGTGATGGTGATTACTTCCACCGAGCCGCGCTTCAGCCAGCAGGAGCAGAACGATATTGATACGAGCCAGGCCGAAAAGGGAGCCGACGCAGCGGCGATTCAACAACAGCTTAAGGCATCGCAGATTATGGCCGAGCACCTGCCGGGACTCATCGAACCTAATCTGCCGCCCGACCAGCAGCCGCTGAACGACACCAGCAACCCCAACCCGGCCAAGCCGCCGCCGCAACCGCTTCATCTCGACCGCTTCTCGCCGGGCAACGCGGAAACACCGGCAGGCAACGCCGCCGATTCCTCCGACTCCAACGCGGCGGCCAGCGGCGCGCAGGATCAAACGCCGGCCGCCGGGGCGGAGTCACACCCTGCCGCACCAAACGAAATAAAAAAGGCGCCGCCCAAAAAGCCGCAAATCGTGCCGTCCAAAAAGGCTCCAACCCAGGGGAATCGCTAGCATGCCCGTGTTCGGCGCCGGCGACCGGCGCGATCTGGAGATTCACCGGTATCCGCTGCTGGTTTACGCGCTCGTGCCGCTGGCCGCGCTCGTGTTGCAGGCTTGGCTGCCGCGCGTTCTTGGCCAGTATGCGTTCTTCGATCTGCCGCTGGTGGTCACTATTTATTTCGCGCTGGGACGGCGTTACCCCATCCAGGGCACGCTGATGGGCGCCGCCATGGGACTGTTTGAGGACGCGCTCTCGCATCACGCGATCGGCGTGAACGGAATTGCCAAGACCGCCGTCGGCTTTATTGCCGCGTCCACCGGCATGCGCATCGACGTTGAAAATCATGCCTTTCGTGTGATTCTCAATTTCGTGCTTTCGCTTCTGTCGAGCGTGATTTATTACAGCGTCTATCGCGGATTGCTGGGACTGAATCTGGAGTGGAACTGGCTGTTTCAGCTGTTCATTGCAATTGGAAACGCGGTGATTGCGCTGGTGCTGTTCCCGCTCCTCGACCGGCTGCAGATCAGGGATTGAGGCCCGAGGGGCGTCGATTCGCGGCAAAAAAACTGTGAAAAGGTGAAGAGGCTGGCTGTAAGCGACTGATTCCGTTGGAAGCTGTTTCACCGTTCCACGGTTTTTAAAGCCTTTTTGTTCTCGTGCCAGGCGCCCGATAAAGGGGCGGCAATGATCTGCTTGTCCACGGTCACAGTCTCTCCTATCTAAGATAGTGCACCAGGCGATCGAAATTAACTGCAAGTCGAAGGCGGAATAATTTAGCTAATTTTCCGGGCAAAAACATTCTTGCTGGTTTGGACTGACGGGCTGGGGGTTGTGGTTTCCCACGTCCCAAACTCGGGACATGGGGCACCCAGGATCGTGGTTAGTTGGAAGTGGCTGGTTGGAGTCCGCGGTTTCCGACCCTTAGGCAAAGAGCACGAAAGGATGAGGCACGGAGTTCGTCGTTCGTGGGACAAACGCGTTGGCAACACTTTCCCCGTCCAACCGATTCGGAATCGGAGTATCGTTGCAGGGAATGAAAGCCGTCGAGGACTGGCAGCGAGGCCGGAGGATTGGAAGTAGTCGAGCTTTGGGCACTATCAAACAGGCATACCCGGAACCGCGGAGATCGAATCGGAATGGACAGCCAAGCTGAGAGACTGGCAACCGCCCGAGTGGATGCGCTATCGCCAGTCCGCCTCCTCAACCTCCCCGGTCCCCAAAGGCGAGGGACCGGGGGCACCCCGCAACTTGATAAGACACCCGTAAGACCGGGGCCACCTGCCCACCTGCCTGAAGCCCAAGTCATTTTGCAGGCCTTATTGGCACCACTAAAGTCGTGCCCTGACACTTCTTGCTTTTCCATTGAGTTTTTCCGCAGCCTGTAAAGCCCGCGAGTCGACTGCGTGCTCGATTCAGAGGCCTGAAAGGCCTCTGCTCCCTCCGGGCTTCAGGGGTTGAAACCCTGACGGATCTTTGCCGTCTGTTGGCACGAATAAATCCGTGCCCTTTCAAAACTTCGCCAAAGGCAAACGACGCGGTTGCTGGATACAATGGAATGCCACCAGCCGTTACACGGTTATGCCCCCACCTGCTCGAGGCTGTGGGGGCCGATCATCCAGTTGACGGTACAATGAAACCCCACCGGGGAAGCGTTTACCAAGGTGTTACTGACGAATAGGCGACAATACATCCAGAATCATGGGTCTGTAAGATGATTTCAGGAATCCAATGAAATGAGTCTGCCAAATTGGCGGGAAGCCCCGAGCACGTTATTGGAGATTGACGGCCATTGCGGGCTTCTTGCAGCCTGGATTGTGCTGAGGCACTTCAAAAAGAGGGTCTCGGCGCGGGCTTTGGTCAATGGCTGTCGATACACCAAGCGACATGGCGTCTTTACGATTGCCCTCGCGACCTGTCTGAAGATGCACGGGCTGCGTGTGTCTTTTCACAGTGATCCCGACCCGCAAATTGGTGGCTTCGAAAGGCGATGCTATGCTCGGGCCACACGGTTGGGGATTGTGCCCCGTCCAGCTCTTGAACTGTCGGCCATCGCGCCCGCCTTACGTCGTGGCTGTATTCCTATCGTGTTATTCAATTCGGAATCCGGTATCGGCCACTTCTCCCCCGTCCTCGCCATACGCAAAGGGAGGATCGCGCTTCCTCTGGCCGACGAAGAAGAGATGCCGAAGGAGAGGTTTATCGCCAGATGGACTGAACCGGAGATTCTTCGCCAGTGTGTCATCGCGGAGATTTAGTGCGGTCTCAGAGTGGATTGCCACCAGATCAGAAGTTTGCCCGGGACGGGTTCTGTCCGGATAGGCGACCATCCGCCCAGAACTCGAACTAAACTGTTATCCATGGCTGATACGACACCATTCACATACGGGGATGAGGTGTGCATCATCAATGGCGAGTACAAGGGCAGGTCGGGTGCTGTTGTTGGAATGAACGACCCAGAAAAGCCTTCGGTTTTCACCATCGAATTTGGAGACGGTAGCGATGCAGAAATCCCGGCGGAATTTTTGGAAAGAGATCCAGATTAGTGAGAGTCCAAGCTCGGTATGAGAGGACCCATTTAACATGGCAGACGGCTCAGATGTGCAAAGGTGGGCGACAGCAGTATCAACTGACCTGCAAACGGACAGAAAGATTATCTTCCGCTATGCCGAGGCATTTAGGCCAACTTTTGAACGGGCATCCCAGCCCATTCGTGTCTTCATTGTCTGGAAATACCAATCCGAGCGTGGTCAGCCGAAGGCCGAAGAGCTTCAAAGGATGAACCTCTTAGAAGATGCATTGGAGCCAGTGCTCGAGCAAGGCCACATTGCGACTCTGGCACTTGTATCGACTGGTGAGGATTTGCGTGAGTGGACCTATTACGCAAGGTCAGAAGATGAATTCATGGCCTGCTTTAATTTCGCGCTTGCGGGGATGTCACCGTTCCCGGTTGAGATTCATATAGAGAACGAACCGAAGTGGGACACCTATGAGCGATTTAGGGCTGGTGTTAAAGAAGTCGTCAATTAAAAGGCTCGGGGGAACCACCAAAATCGTCGTTCTGCCTGAATCACCGCCAACTCGGAAGTTTGGAAAAAGGCAACCGCAGATCCTTCCGCTTCGCGTCAGGATGACAGTCGCATTTGAATGTGGGACCTATCACCGCCTATGCGGAAGTTACCTTTCGGTAAACACTCCGCACGCCTCAGGCGTGGATGATGCTGCATCTTCGCAAATTCATCCACTCATCCACTGGCGGGATTCCGTTGTACTCGGTGGGGGCATAACTTTGCATCGATTGGCGGCATAAAAGTGTATCGGATGGGGGGATTGATTGTATCCGGACGCGGTGAGACTTCACATTTTGGGGCCTGCAATCCCTTTCGCGGTATCCTATAGCTAAGCGCAGGATTCATGATTTCAGGCATCAACCGCGGCGAAAAGCTCTCCACTCTCAAACTGACGGTGGTTCAATACGGCATTCTTTTGATGATGCTGGCGTTGGCCGGCGGGCTTTGGCGGCTGCAGGTATTGGGCGCCGAGAATTTTCGCCAGCTCGCCGAGGCCAACCGCATTCGCAAGGAGCCGATTCTGGCGCCGCGCGGCAAGCTGTTCGACCGTGAAAACCGGCTCATTGTCGACAATTACCCGTCGGTAAGCTGCTTTCTGATTCGCGAGCAGAAGAAAGACATCGAAGCCGACCTACCGCTGATTGCCAAGGGGCTCAACCTCGATCTCGACCAGTTGCGATCCACCGTGCACCACTACCGGCTTGCGCCCGGCTATCAGCCGATCCCCATTAAAGACGACGTAACCGCCGACGAACAGGCGTTTATTGAGTCGCATCGCAATGAGCTGCCTGAGCTCGAGACCATCGACGTGGAGCGGCGGCTGTATCCGCGGGACGGGTTTGCGGCGCACCTGATCGGCTATGTAGGCGAGGTGAGCGAAGACGATTTGAACAATCCGCGCTTTGCATACTACGAACCGGGTGACGTGGTGGGCAAGGCGGGCGTGGAAGAGACCTACGACGAGCTTTTGCGCGGCACCGACGGCAGCCGCGACGTGATTGTGGACAGCCACGGCCGCGAGGTGGGCTATATCGGGATTCAGCATGCGATTCCGGGGCAGGATTTGAAGCTGACGATCGACAACGATCTGCAGCGCGCGGCTGAGCTTGCGCTGGGTGACCGCAATGGCGCAATCGTGGCCATGGATCCGCGCAACGGCGAGATTCTGGCCATGGTTTCGCGGCCCAGCTTCGACCCCAACGAGTTTGCCGTCAAGATCGACCGCACCGACTGGAACAAGCTGATCACCGATCCTGACCATCCGCTGATGAACAAGGCCCTTCAGGCTCAGCTAGCGCCGGGGTCCACATTCAAGATCATGATGTCGGTTGCGGGACTTGAGGAAGGCATGGCGCAGGACATGCACATTACGTGCAACGGCGGATGGGGTCCCTACGGTTTCTTCCATCATTGCGACGAGCACCACGGCGCGGTGGACATTCACAATGCGATTCCATACTCGTGCGACACATTTTATCTATATGCTGGGCGACAAGCTGGGCATCGATCGCATTGCGAAGTACGCCAATGCGTTCGGGTATGGGCAGAAGACGGGGATCGATTTGCCTGGCGAGCAGGCCGGGCTGATGCCTTCAGCCGCAATGGAAGATGAAGAATTACCACGCCCGCTGGTATCCCGACGAGACGCTCGACGTCGCCATCGGGCAGGGTGCGGTTGAGGCTACGCCAATCCAGCTGGCGCGCATCATCGGCGGCATCGCCTCGGACGGACACCTGGTGCGGCCGCACTCGGTTTTCCCCGACGAGCTGCCGGCGGATTTCCGCAAGTCGCTGATTGCCAGTTTCCCCGGCTCCGGCGACGCGTATGTGCCCATGTCTCCCGATACATGGACCACCGTGACTGACGGCATGGCCGAGGTGACGCAGCCGGGCCAGTTTCATACCGCAGGATCGGCGCATCTTGAGGGCATCGATATTGCGGGCAAGACGGGAACGGCGCAATTAATGAGCCATGTTGCGCTGGCTGCAAGCGGGAAGGGAAAGTCGACCTATCCCAACGTCTGGTTCGTGGGCCTTGTGCCGCGGCGCAATCCTGAATTGGTGGTTGCGGTTCTGTGGCAGAACGGCGAGTTCAGCTACTACCCGGCGCGCATCGGCGCCAAGGTGGTTGAGGCATACGTCGACAAGAGGCGGCGGCTGGCGGGAAATCTTCCGCAGGAAAAGGCGCAGGTCCCGGTTGAGATGAGCGGGGTGTGGTCTGAGCCAGACAACGCGCCCGGCGGGAATGGCAAGCAGAAGATCGCCTCGGGCAGTTTCCTGGTGGCGAACGGACAAATTATTCCTGGGAAGACTCCCGCTGCCGTAACGGGGAAGAAACCGGCAAGCGGCAACCCAACGCTCGCCGCAAACCACAATCGGCCTGACGCTGTGGCCCGAAAGCAGGATTAGAGCCATGCGTCGATTTTGCAGAGTCGAAGAGCGGCAGGGGCGAAACACGTTGCGGGGAAAGTCATTGGGCGAAACGAAATTCGGCGAAAACATCCCTCAGGGGCTAAAGCCCCGGACCCATTTTTGTGGCAATATTGGCACGGCTGAAGCCGTGCCCTTTCAAATCTGGCCGGGGCTAAAGCCCGTTCCTTTATCGTACTCGATTCAGAGGCCTGAAGGCCTCTGCTCCCTCCGACATTCGAAGGCTGAGGGCGCATCGGTTTGTTTGGTTTCAGTCGACACGAGTAAACTCGTGCCGTTTCAAGATCCCAGCGAGAATGAAGCCCGTCCCGGCCGATTCGCGCCGCCCCTACGGGGCTGCGACGTTTTGCTGTTGCGCCTACCCAGGACTGCGTCCTGGGCTAAATTCCCTGCCTCCCTCCGGGAGGTGATCGGAGCCAAATGCGCCGAATTGCGCCTACCCAGGACTGCGTCCTGGGCTAAATTCCCTGCCTCCCTCCGGGAGGTGATCGGAGCCAAATGCGCCGGTTTTTGAGTTTTCGCGATTTCGACTGGCCCCTGCTTTTGCTGATCCTGGCCATGTGCGGCGTGTCGCTGCTCGAGGTCTACTCCACAACTGTGCACACGCGATTCGCGAGCTTCGAGTCGAAGCAGCTCATGTTTATCGGGGCGGGGCTCGCAGGCATGTTTGTGCTGTCGAGGATCGACTATCACCGCCTGCTCGACATTTCGCCCTGGGCCTACGGAATCTTCGTGGTCTCGCTGGTGGCCGTCAAACTGGTGGGCCACAAGGCGCTGGGCGCACGGCGGTGGATCGCGATCGGGCCGGTGCAATTCCAGCCGTCGGAGTGGGTCAAACTGGTGCTGATTCTTGTGGTTGCGCGATATTTTTCCAACCTGGGCGGCCGCTATCTCACCTGGCGCGACATTTTCAAGGCCTTCGCCATGGTGGGCATCCCCATGGTGCTGGTGCTGGTGCAGCCAGACCTGGGCACAACGCTCACTTACGCCCCGATCCTGGTGGCCGGGCTGTTCCTGGGTGGCATCAGCCTGCGCCAGGCGGCGATCCTCATCGTTTGCGGGACGGCGCTGATTGCGGGGGTCTGGTCGAGCGGCAAATTGCTGAAGCCTTACCAGAAGGCCCGGCTGACCAGCTTCATCAACCCGCAGAACGACCCGCGCGGCGCCGGCTACCAGGTGCTGCAATCCGAGATTGCAGTGGGGTCAGGGGGAGTCTGGGGCAAAGGAACCGAGAAAGGAACGCAGACACAGGGGTACTTCCTGCCCATACCTTATACCGACTTTATTTTTGCCGCATTCAGTGAAGAACACGGGTTTGTGGGCGCGGTTTCAGTGCTGCTGCTATACTTTTTCATATTGATGCGTTTGATTCAAAACGCACAAACAGCCGCCGACCTGCCGGGCTCCCTGATTATCATGGGAATCGTGGCTGTGTTGACCTTCCAGATCGCGGTCAACGTAGGCATGGTCATAGGGTTTATGCCCGTCACCGGAATCCCTTTACCTTTAATGAGTTACGGTGGATCTTCGGTGTTGTTTGCGTTTCTGGCGCTGGGCGTGGCTATGAATGTCCGCATGCGCAGATTCGTTAACTGAGCGTCGCTATCCAGTTTGGAAGCGGCGCGAGAAAACAAGATTGGCTCTTACCCCCGTGCTACGACTGCCGGGTAAGTAAGAGGTTGAGCTATTTGATGTATTTGGCCGGCGGGTCCCGATGGATCGGCGCCCGGCAGGATTGGGTTCATGAGCACCGAGAGACGGAACGGCCTTTGGCCTGTACGTTCAATGGCATGCGCTGGCGCATTCGGAATTGATATCCGGGTTCCCTATGCGAGGCGCCGCCAAATGTGCAGCCAAGGTCAAACGGCCCGGCCGGATGGGAAATCCGGCAGCGTCGGCCACAACTCCCTCAGTTTGGATTGCCGTACGTTAGAGCTCGTTCGGCTAAGAGTATTCCGGTTACGTCGCGGATCGCCACCCTCTCAGGGTGGCCGCCGTTCGCAGCCTGCCTCTCGAGCACTTTTAAGGACGTCCTTTTCGCCCACCCCATCGCCTTCCGGAACAGCGCAATTCCATCCAACCTTGCCGCATGCGCCGACAGCCAAAGGCTGCCGGCCGGAAAGGTACGATGGCAAAGGAAATATGTATCTCCAGCACGCCGCATGAAACGCGGCTTGCAATTCTTGAAGACGATCAGCTGGCGGAAATCTACTACGAACGCGAAAACGAGTACACGTTGGCGGGCTCAATCTATAACGGACGCGTCACGCGCGTTTTACCTGGAATGCAGTCGGCATTCGTCGATCTTGGGCTTGAGCGCGACGCATTCCTTTATGTAACCGACTTCGTTGAGCTCGAGGACGAGGAAGATACCGACGAAATTGAGCGCGCTACCGCGACAGCCGGCAACCAGCCTCCAATCGAGGTAAAGCACGTCGGGCAGGAAGATCGCCAGGGCCAGAGGCGGGATCGAGGGGACGAGCAACGCCGCGATCAGGGCCGGGAACGCAGCGACGAACGGCGTCGCGACCAGGGGCGTCCGGTCTCAGCCAGCCAGCCAACCGCAAGCGATGCAACGCAAGCCGGCGGAGATCGGCATCCGGTTGTTCCGGAGCTTGAAGCGGTCAATCAGCAGAACGAAGGGCCGGCTGGCGGCAAGCGCTGGCGCGGACGCCGTCATCGCCGTGGCCGTGGCGCCGAACCTGGGCAGTTTGAACCGGGCGCGAAAGCGGCCGAGCCATTTGAGTTTGAAGAAAAGCCGGTAGCCGACCCGGAGATCGCGAGCGAGATTCAGGCATCGGAGGCGCCCCAATACTCCGCGCATCGCGCGCCGCAATCGCCTGCAACCATAGTGCTGCCGGGCGAATCCCTCTCAAAGTACGGCGGCACGGCGGCGGAGGCCGTCAAGCCGGCCTCTGAATCTGCGTCGCGGCGCTCCTTCACCTCAAAACCTTCCACCCTGATTGAATCGCCGCTCAAGTGGGACGGCAGCGGCCTGCTGCCTGGCGAGTCACTTTCGCGGCGTCGCGGGAGTCAGGCCGAGACGGCGCCAAGTCACTCAGTGGAACCGGCCGAGGATATCTTTGCTGAGCCGATTGACACCGCAGGTCCGGCGCCGGTTAAGGCAGCTTCGCCCGCGGTCGCCGGAATCGAAGAGGAGTTCTTGGAAGAAGAAGAACTGGTTGCGCCGCAGGAGGAAGCGGCTCCCCCGGCGCTGCAAGGAGATTGAATCGGCTCCGCAGCACGCCAGTTTCGAATTCCGCCACGAGGAGCGGCACCATGAAGTTCTGAGGCCTCCGGTGGAGGAAGAGCCTCATAGAGAGGAAGAGGAGTTTGGCCGCGCGAAGAATCCGCTCCGTCCGCGGCTGAAATCTCAGCGGCGCAAGAGCATCACGGAACGGCGCACCACGAGGTGACGGTTGCCGGCGAGGCCGAGCCAGCGGCTGAAGCAGCGGCTGAAGTCGAGCCGCCAACGAAGCCGAGGCCGAGCACAATGTTGATCCGGCTTCGCCGCTCGAGTTCCGCCTGTTCGGTTTCGGTAAAACGAAGAAAGAGGACGAAGGCGGTTGCGGTCGAGCAAGAAAAGCCGGCGCTATCTGCCAGCGTTCCGACATGTTTCAGCCTACGCGCCCGGCGATGGATTGGTTGAAGAGGAAGTGATCGAGGGCGAGGAATTCGAGGCGGTTCCGCATCACCGCCGACACAAGACTGACGAGCACGACCTGGAAGACCTACGAAGAAGAGACGCTGCCCCCGCATCTCCGCACGGGCGACCTGGGCGAAATGCTGCAGGAGGCGCACCTCGACCACAAGATCCAGTTAAACCTCGACGAGCAGAATGGCGACGACGAGGACGACGAAGAAGAGGAAGAAGAAGAGGCTTCGGCGGGATCGCAGCCCGCACCGGGCCAGCCGCAGCGCTGCGCCCAGATCGCGGACGCCGCGGACGCCCGCAGAACAATCGCCGCAGGGCCGTCGCGCCGCTCAATGCAGACCTCAAACCTGCCCATCATCAGCGACTTGCTGAAGTCCGGCCAGGAGATCCTGGTGCAGATCGCCAAGGAGCCGATCGCCAAGAAGGGCGCGCGCATCACCAGCCACATTGCGCTGCCGGGCCGCTTCCTGGTGTTTATGCCGACGGTGACTCACGTGGGCGTGAGCCGCAAGATCGCTTCTGACGAGGAGCGTCATCGCCTGAAGCGGATTCTGCTGCACGAGCGCGGCGAATCGTCGGGCGGATTTATTGTTCGCACCGCGGCCGAGGGCGCTTCAGAAGAAGAATTGCGCGCCGATCTGCGGTTGCTGCTGAATCTGTGGGCGGAGATCAAGAAGCGGTCGGACGAATCCAAATCGCCGGCGCTCATCTATCACGACCTCGGCCTCATCGAGCGCATCTTGCGCGACCAGGTAAGCGACAACTTCTCGAACATCTGGGTCGACTCCGAAGCCGACTACGAGCGGATCGTGCGCTTCCTCAGCCGCTTCTCACCCTCGCTGGTGCGGCGCGTGAAGCTCTACACCAAGGAGACGCCGCTGTTCGAGCACTTCGGCATCCAGGACGAGATCTCGAAGGCGCTGCGCTCAAAGGTGTGGCTCAAGAGCGGCGGATCGATCGTGATCAACCAGACCGAGGCGCTGGTGGCGATCGACATCAACACCGGCAAATATGTGGGCAAAAGCGCGCGGCTCGAGGACACGATTGTGAAGACCAACCTCGATGCGGTGCCGGAGATTGTGCGGCAGATTCGGCTGCGCGACCTGGGCGGCATCATCGTGATCGACTTTATCGACATGGATGAGCGCAAGAACCGCTTCAAGGTGATGGCGGCGCTGGAAGAAGCGCTCAAGAGCGACCGCGCGCCGACCAAGGTTCTGCAGTTCAACGATTTTGGACTGGTTGCAATCACGCGCAAGCGCGTGAAGCAGTCGCTCGAACGCACGCTCTCGGTTCCCTGCCCCACCTGCCAGGCGACCGGCATGGTGAAGAGCTCGGCGACGGTGTGCAACGAGATTTACATCGAGCTGCGCAAAGATGCGGAAGCATTTTGAGGGTGCCGACGTGATGCTGCGGGTGAATCCGGAAACCGTAAAAGTGCTGAAGGGCAACAACGCGCGCTGGCTGACCGATTACGAAGAGCTGGTGGGGAAGAACATCCTGGTCAAGAGCGATGCCACGCTGCATCCTGAGCAGTTCGATATACAGGGGTAACGACAGTGGTCAGTGATCAGTGGTCAGTGGTCAGTTAAGAACGGAAAAGGCCGGAGCTGGTGCTTCGGCCTTTTTTTGTTCGCGAATTTCTCGTGGGCGCTCACCGAATCACATGGATCGGGACGCCGAGCTTGAGGTTCTTCCAGGTTTGATTAGTTGTGTAGACCTCGGCACTACGAGAGATGGCGAGCGCCAGGCAGGAACGGTCGCCGAGGGAGAGACCGTATTGGGCAGTGCTTTGAACCAGCGTCCCCGCCAGTTTGGCTTGCTCGGCGTCGTAGGGCTCTATGGTTGCAACAAGTGAAGTCAAGTCCTCCCACGCCTCGTCCGGGTCGTATCCCTTTTTCACCAGAACCGTCTGCACTTCTGCGAGGTTCACTGTGCTTGCGGAAGCATTTACAAGCAACTCCGGTGTCAATTTTTCCCCGCCAGGTTCACGAAGAAGCACCGCCAAAACCGCGGAGGCATCGAGCACAACCTTCCTCTTGGAGTTCATTCGTTCTTTGCGGCCTCACGCCGTTCCGCAATCAACTCATCGGATAGAGAGACACCTTCAGGAATGTATTTTCGCGCTCGCTCCTGAGCGCGCCTGATCCTGCTGCGCATCGTTGATATCCGCACCTCATAATCCTTGACGCTGATATCGACCGAATCGCCGGGCTTGATTCCGAGTGCCTCACGCATCTCTACGGGAATCACGATCCGGCCCTTATCTCCTACTTGAACTCGCGTTCTAAGTTCCATGTGTCACTCCTCCCAATGTGTGCCACTATTGTATCAAAGTGCCACTTTATTTAGGAGTGGGACGCTCAACCACTTTCCCACCGACCGCCGCGCACCCGAGCAACCTCCCGCAAGATTCGGTGTCTAATCCATTGCAAGACGTTGTTTGCTCTTAAACAACCTTAAGACAATTCGATCCTAGAGGTTCCGACATGACACTCCCTTCTCGGACGCCGTCTTTGCGGCGAGTCCTATTCATGGGGGCTGCCCTCGTTTTCGCAGCCTCCCTGGCAAGCGCGCAGTCTCAAGTCTCATCAACCGATTCCAGCACTCCCGCATACTCGTCCTCGAGCGAGTCAAGTTCGCCGGCGTTTACCAATGACGCCGTCAAAGCGATGTTCTCCCCGGACGATGCCACGCCTGCGGCGCGGCGGCGCCGGCCAGACATATGGCGGCGGAGAAGGCAGTGAAGCATTACGTCGGCAGCCGGTTCGCATTTGAAGCCGGCGGCGGCCAATGCTCCAGCGGCGACAGAGCGTACATCACCTAGGGCGGACAGTTCACTGTCGGCGGTGGATTGAACTTCAGCAAGCATGTCGGCGCACTGATCGAGTATCAGTTCATGGACAACAAACTGCCCGGCGCGCTAATTGCAGAGACCGGCGCAACCGGCGGCAACGCGCACATCTGGTCGTTTACCATCGACCCGGTCCTGGATCTGTTTCCCAAATCGACGAACGATGTTTACCTCACGGGCGGCGGCGGATTTTACCGCAAGGTGACGAACTTCACCGATCCGGTTGAGAGCGAGTACTGCGACTTCTATTACGGTTGCGGAGTCTACACATCCAACGAGGTCGTGGGACACTTTTCGTCGAATCAGGGCGGATTCAACATTGGCGGCGGCTTCCAGCACCGGATGGGCGGCATCTACGGCGACGGCAAGACCAAGCTCTTTGTTGAAGCGCGCTATGTGGACGTGCTGACGCCTGCAGTGATTGGCGTAAGCCCCAACGGGCTGGGAACGATCACCTCGGTGGCGGCGGATACCAAGGCCATTCCAGTCAGTGTTGGCGTCCGCTTCTAAGTTGCATCGAATCGGGCGCATTTCAACTTCTTTTCAGCAGAGCGTGTTTCATAAATGGCTGTTAAGGCCCGGCATTCATCCCGCAGGGGTTAAAACCCCTCATTCTTCATGCTATTTTCGGCACGACTGAAGTCGTGCCCTGACACAAAACGGGTTTATGAAACACGCTGTAGGCAGAAGTGCGCCTTCACCCGATCGATGGTTCTTGCCCTACCAGGGATTCTTCTCGGTGGGCGTGCCCACCTCGCCGCGCTCGATGCGCTCCAGAAACATTCGCGCCAGCTTTCGCTCGCCGGGGTGGGCCTCGCCGTGCATCGAGCACAGGTCGAGGAACTCGTCGGCCAGAGCATGGCGCTGCTCGTTCTGGTTGAAGACTGCCTGCAGAGCCAGCGCGAGTTGGCGAAGCTGCACGGCCTCGGGCCAGGATGATTGGTCTACTTCATCACCGACCGGCTCGCCAAAGAGTCCATGCCGGCCGCGCGCACACTCGTCCAGGCAGGCCAGCAGTTGCTCGGCAAAGACGCGACTCAATGCGTCAAACTCGTCAGCTGCGGGTTGGTCGCGGGAGTCTATGAGGGATTGGTCCTCCCCGGTTGGCATTGGTTTCATTGTCGTCCTTCTAGCATGAGAGAGGAAAGAAGAATCTAAGCACATGTGGGCGCGGTGGGTCATGCTTCGCGACCAAACGGCATCCGCGCCGCGCCGATCCAGAAGCGATTGCTCAGGCAGCTAACGGGGCCCAGCGGCCGGCCCGCGAGGCGAGCCTGCGCTTCGTGCCATGGACCGATGAATCGAATTGCCAAAGGAAGACGGCGGTAGATGGCAGGGAGCCGCTCAAGGGCGCGCTTGGCGGAGAGCTGTTCGGCGGGGCCGAAGCTGAGCTGGAACTCTTCGCGGAAACGCGGGGGGAGCCAGCTTGCCGTAAGTGCGCGATACCAGCGGGGCGGCCTGACGAATGAGCCCGCGCCAGCCAGCAGATTGTGGGCCATGGCTCGGGCGTCGCCGGTGACTCCCAGCGCGCCAGATGAGTCTCCGGCTTTGCACATTGCCTGGAGGTAGGCGGCGAAGTCGTCGAGGTTGGCCGGTAATGATGCCACCGGGATTCCGAAGAGCGCGGCGAGGGTTTTGGTCTCCTGGTAATATCGCTCGCGGTCCTGCGAAAGGCAGAGGCTCCGAAGATGGATTCATGCGCAAGCAGCGCGCTGTCAACGAGCGTGGCAAAGACCCATCGGAGCGCGTTGATCTCGTTGGCCTGGTAACGGTCGCCGCGTTTCCATCCTGCGGCGTCTTCGGCGAGCGCGCCGGTGATTCGCGTGTGCAATGCGTAGAGATTGCTGGACGCGGCGAAAGCCTGGTCGGCCGTTCCAAAGACCATGGTGAAGACGATGCGGAAGGTGTTGTGGAATCGCGCGATGGGTTTGTTGAGCAGCGAAGAGTGTTGCTGGAGCGCGGCCGTGACCCACGGATGCGCGAGTTGGAGAAGCGCTGCGCGGCCCGCGCCGAGAAAGAGCGCCGACTCGCGGTTGATGCGCCAGCTCATGGATTCGGGGCCGAAGATGCCGGCGTTCCGGTCGGTGACTCCGGCGGTCGACACGGGCGAGAAGCGCCTCGATATCATTCCGAGAGACAGGGTCGCGATCGTTTCGAGAGACAGTGTCTTGGCGGTGAACCGGCTGCGCGCGGCTGGTTTCCAGTGCAGGCTGCATAGCACCATTAAGACATTTCTGTTCCGGTAAAGCCAATTTGTCGTGGAAGGAGAGCCTATTCCTTTTGAGCTTGTTGAAAAAAACCGTTGTTTTGCCCAGCGAGCGGCGGCTGCCAGGCAAAACGAGGATGAATCGACTGCTTATTCGCTGATGGCCACGCCATTGAAGGAGGCGACACCGACTGGTGCGGAGGTCGCGACAGGCGAAAGGTCGCCATGGCCGTCGATGGAGAAGACGGCGACATAAGCGTCGCCGCCTGTTGCATAAATGACGGCCAGCCATTTGCGGTCGGCAGACACGGTTATGTCCGTCGGCGAGCCCGGTAAGGGAACCGATTTATAAAACACTCCATCCTGGCCGTCGCTAAAGAAGATGGAGATCGCCTGGCCGGGGGAGTTGCCCGTGTACCAGATGCTTCCCGGTCCTTTTGCCACCCAGCAGGGCGCATTGGTTGGATAGGACGGTGTGGGGCCGGCTATAGGAGTAAGGTTCCCGTTCGCGTCCACGATGGCGAAGCTGTCAGGGCTGTGAGCAGGCGTGAAGCCCAGAACGTTTCCCCAGAACGCGGCCCCGAGCGGAACCAAATCCGCGTCGCTGGGCAGCGGAATGGAGTTGCTTGTTCCGCTCAACACTCCATCGTCCTGCTTGAGCGGCAATTGAAGCAGAGATCCCGAACTCATCGTGACGGCCGCCCAGGTTCTTGCCGACTGCTATCTGCGCCGCCGAAGGATCGGAGAGACTCACAACGGGTCCATCGACGTACCCCGCTGGCCACGCATGACTCTCGGCGCAATTGGCGCCGACGACAAAGAGATGTCGAGGGTCAATGCGACAGAATCAGGGTTCATGCAGCCAGGCGCAAGATGGAACGTTGCTCCAATGGCAATGGAATTGTCGTACCGGACGAATTGGTTGACGGTGTTCGATCCGAAGTTCGCTACCGCTCCCAGATCGTCTTTGAACTGCAGAATGCCCGCGTTGGTGCTGGCGCCGCCCTTGCCGCCGGTGGGCAGCGTTTCCGCCAATGCCAGCGAGGGCGTTGCCGGTGGTATCGAGCTTGAACACTACAACTGCATTGCCGGTTGCGTCATTTGTGCTGGTGATTACCAACGTGCTGTGCTCGTTCTGGCCGGCAAACGGCAAGTGCGCTGGTGAGAGACAGGGCCGCCAGCGCAAAGCCTGCGCGAGCCATAGGCCGGATTTCCGGTGCCTGCAAAAATTCATTGCGATCTCCTTGGGGATTTTGTTGAAAGTGAGTACCGGCCGCGACTCCGCGGACCGACCGCGGGCACGGAGCGCTTTCACAGATGGGTATTCGACTGGCGCCGGTGAAAAGTTACGCCCGGCTGCCCTGGCGCGCCAGGGCCTGCTCACACTACGTGGTTGGCTCCGGGGGTTAAAAGCTTCTAAATTAATTTGCCTTCGCGTAACTTTTGGGAGCCCTTCATCGAATTAATCGAACACGGGATCAAATTGGGTTGCGAGTACACCTGACGGCGCAAAACGAATTGCACGAACACGCTGGTACTGATATTGATTGCAGGAAGGCATTCGAATCCATGCACCCGGACAGCAATCTCGAGATACTGATGGCTCGCTATCAGCGGGGCGACTTTGGCGCGGCTACCGATCTTATCGAGCGCATCAGCCCGCAGCTGCATCGGTTTTTCCTTGCGCGGTCTCAGAGCCGCACCGATGCCGACGATCTGCTGCAGGAGACCTGGCTCCGCATTCACAAGGTGCGGCACACGTATCGCCCCGGCGAGCCGGCGCTTCCGTGGTTTTACGCGATTGCGCGGCACGTTCGCGTGGATCACTATCGGAAGTCGCTTCGAACCACGGCAGGCGACGCGGCAACTGGAGGCTATGCGGAAAGTGGCGGAGGGCACACGCGAATCCGATCGCGCCGACGGCCTGAACGCACTTTTGGCGCCGCTTTCAGAGAGCCAGCGTGAAGTGATCGAGATGTTGAAGGTGGCGGGGATGTCGTTGGAGGAGGTGGCGCGCGCCACCTCTTCGACCGTGGGATCGGTGAAGCAGAAAGCGCACCGAGCGTACAAGAAGTTGAGGGAAACGATGAGCGCGAGCGGGTTCAGGAAGGGGCAGAGCGGAGGTCGGTCGTGAAAGATGAAGAGATTGACAATGTCCTGAACAATGCTGGGCGAGCTCCGCAGCCATTTGAGAGCTGGAGACGCTCCAACGCGTCGCCGACTCGATCAAGCCGTCGCTGCGCCCGGTTCGCCCGCTGCCGCCGACATGGGTGATGGCGGGCGGACTGGTTCTGGTTTGCGCGGCCGTTTCTCTGGCAGGCGCAGCGCGCGCAGGATTTTTCGGATTTGCCAAGATGGATCTCCTCGAGCGCCTGCTGGTCTTTCCTGCGCTCGTTCTGCTTGCCTGGCTGGCGGGGAGCGAATTTGTTCATGCCATGATTCCGGGCAGCCTGCGCCGCATCTCTCCGGGCGCGCTTTTGGGATTCGGCAGCGCGTCGTTGCTTGCCGTGTTCGCGTTCCTGTTCCGCGATTATCAAACGGACCACTTCTTCTCAATCGGCATCGTGTGCCTGATTACCGGCTTCATTCACGCCATTCCTGCCGCGTTGCTCGGCTGGTTGCTTCTTCGGCGCGGCTTCGCAGTAAATCCCGTATCTGCGGGATTGGTCGCAGGCATGCTCGGAGGCCTGGCCGGCGTGGGAGTGCTGGAGTTGCATTGCCCTAATTTCCAGGCCTCCCATATATTGGTGTGGCACACCGCCGTGGTGCCACTGAGCGGCGCGGCGGGAGCGTTGGTTGGATGGATGCTGCGCTTCCGTGCGGGCTCGATTGCCAGTGAGGGCGCCAATTCCAAATGAACCGTTGGCTTCGGTCGCCGCGGCGACCGCATTTGGGATTTGGTACCCAGCCCATTTCGGCCGCTTCCGGCTTGCCTGAGTGTAGCTGCGGCGAAGGTATAATTGTGGGCCTGATGGGAACCAATTCGATGTCTGCGATGTGGGCAGAAGGTCGCAAGCGCGGAGCAGCAGCGGCGAGAGTGCCGATGCCGGCGGTATGCGCATTGATGGCTGCAGTTTGCGCGTTGCTGTTGACCGCTGCTGCATGTTGCCAGGACAACCCTGATCAGCACCGGCAGCCGGCGATGCCCGCGCAGCTGCCCGATGCTTTGGTGTTTGCCGATGGGACGCGGATGGATGCATCATTGACGAACGCCTTCCACAGAAACGACCAATCGCCGATGTAGCGGTTGACGATGATCATCTCGTGATCGTCGAATACGTAGCCGTTGCCCAGACATCGCAGATAGACCAGCGCGGTGATCGGTGACGATTCCGGCGAGCAGGTAATGCTCGCGCGCAATGTCGAATCTGGCCAGTGGGGCAGGGCGGGGTTGAACCTTTGGCGCCGGCTGCCGGGCGCCTTTTTTGACCTTTGTCGGCGCGGACTTCATGCGACCAGCGTCACAGTGATTCGACGGTTGGCTAACGCGCCGTAAATTTCACGGGCAGCCGGCGGAGCCCGGAAATAAAGTTCGACGCCAGCTATTCGGCGCGGCCCGGCCGGTTGAATATCGGGAAGCCGCTTCATGATCTCACGCAGCATCACCTGGATTTCGAGCGCGCGCGATGTGCGAACCCAAACAGAAGTGCGTCGCCGCCGCCGAATGCGATGTGCTCATTGGGCGTGCGCGCTACATCGAATTTGTCCGGCTCGGGAAACAGGCTCGGGTCGCGATTCGCCGAGCCGTAATACATCACGACCTTGTCGCCCGCGTGGATTTTCTTCCCGCCCAGTTCGGTGTCGCAGGTCGCGGTGCGGCGCATATAGATGACCGGGCTCATGTAGCGCAGCATCTCCTCGACGGCGGCCGGCAGCAGCGCATCGAGATTATTCTGCAGGCGCCGGCGCTCATCAGGATGGTTGAACAGCGCCAGCATCCCGCCGCCGAGCAGGTTGCGCGTAGTATCGCCGCCCGCATTGATCAGCAGCAGAAAAAAGAAGCCGTACTCCGCCGGCGTCAGGTGATCGCCGTCGATCTCGGAATTCAGCAGCTTGGTGGCGATGTCGGATCCCGGATGCTGGCGCTTCTCTTCCGCGAGGCCGATCGCGTAGCTCAACATCTCCATCGAGGCGATTGCCGCGATCGTGCTCGTTCACCGCTTCTTCCGACGGAATGCATTTTCTCGGTCAGCTCATAAAGGCGCCGTCCGTCCTCGAGCGGGATACCCATCAGGTCGGCGATAACATAGGAGGGCAGCACGCCCGCGATATCGCCGCATCAGGTCGCATTCGCCGCGCTCGATAACCCGTCGATGATTTTTTTCGCCAGTTCCTCGATGCGCGGCCGCAGCGCGCTGCACGCTGCGCGGGATGAACTCCTTGCTGACCAGCATGCGATAGCGGGTGTGATTGGGCGGGTCCATGTGCAGCATCATGTTGCGCGTCGCTGCCAGCGACGCCTCGTCGGTATCATGGAAGCAAAATGCCGCCGGCATAGGACGAATAGGTTTTTGGGTCGCGGCCGATCGCGCGCACGTCGTGGTAGCGCGTGACGGCCCAAAAGCCGCGGCCAGCGTGCTCGGCATGCCAATGCACTGGGTCGTGTCGCGGAGCCAGCGGAATTGTTCATGCGGCTGGCCGGCGGCGAATGACCCGGCGCTGAGCAGATCGATTGGCGGCGGATTGGTCATAGGAGATTAGCGGCCTTTGAACTCGGGCTTGCGCTTTTTCAAGAACGCGCGGATGCCCTCGCCCGCGTCCTCCGACGGATTGGTGATCATCACCGAAAGGGCGGCGTCCTCCAGGGCGTTGACCAGGGTCATCTCCTGCTGCTTGTACATCATGCGCTTGGCCAGCCGCAGCGCCAGCGGCGGCCCCTCGGCCAGGCGCGCCGCGATTTCATCGACCCGCTCATAGAGCTTTTCGTGCGGCACGACTTCGGTGACCAGGCCCAGTTGCATTGCGGTCGGCGCGTCGTAAACCTCGCCCAGCATCGACATCTTCAGCGCCCGGTCCAGTCCCATAAAGCGGGGAAACAGGTACGCGCCGCCTTCGTCAGGCAGCAGTCCGAACCTGACGGCGGTGTCGCCCAGCCGCGCCTGATCGGAGGCGATGCGCAAGTCGCAGCACAGCGCCAGGGTCAGTCCGCCCGCCACCGCCGCGCCGTTGACCGCCGCGATCAGCGGCTTGTCCATCCGCGTGAGCGACAGCACCACCTGATGCATCCCCTCGCGCATCTCGATCAGGTAGCCCATCTTCTGATGGTGGAACCGGGTGCGGCTTTCCTCCGATCCGCTGACGTCGCCGCCCGAACAGAAGGCTTTCCCGGTGCCGGTCAGGATCACGACGCGAGTGTCGTCATCCTCGCGCGCGGTCTGCACGGCGGTCAGAAGTTCGGCCAGCATCGGCTCGTGA
Organism: uncultured Acidobacteriaceae bacterium; assembly: GCA_963836635.1. Taxonomy (GTDB): domain Bacteria; phylum Acidobacteriota; class Terriglobia; order Terriglobales; family Acidobacteriaceae; genus Telmatobacter. The sequence continues at coordinate 39,331 of CAWILB010000033.1, forward strand.
TAGCCGTTGAAGGTCTTGGGCGAGTTGAGCGTGATCCTCGCGACGTGGTCGCGGGTGCGCCCGAAGAAGGGCACGGATCCGAGTTCTCATCATCAGTTCGCAGCGCCGTGCTGCGCGATCGCGACCATAAGCAGCTAGACAACGCCCTCAGCGCGGCTTGCTCGGCAAGGTCAGAACGGCTCTCACCCGGGGTCATTCGAGTGCAGCGCAAACTCGAGTTACAAATGAGAATGGAGCAACGAAAGCAGCAACTTGAATCGCGGTTTTATAGGTGGAAATCGCCTTCGGGTTATTTGCGTGGCTAAGATTTTCACGGGTCCGTTGGACCCGCCACCATGAGCCTCGGACTCTCAACCTTTCGACGGGCTGGAAAGCTCGTCGAGCCAGCTTCGCTCCCCTGCTCCAGATGCCTTTTCCTCGCTGGCGTGGTCGCACCGGAGTGAGGTTTTTGGGTTCAATGGACAGCGATGGCGGGAGCGACAAGAGCTCTTGCTGTGACGACAGGCACGGGACGCCTGTCCCACCGATTCAGGCACCCCCACCCTGCCCGCCGGGTAGCCGAGGCTTCAGTTGCGCAGACACAAACTCCGGACCACAGGCTGGAAGCGTGTGCTGGACAGCTTTCCACTCTGTCATCGTTTCCCCGAGGAACGAAGGGAAATTTTCGCTCGCGCCGCGCGCGCTCTATTGCGGCAGAACTTTTCCCAATAGATGATAGATTCGTTTGCATCGGCTTTTGAAGCTGGAGAAGAAAAAGGGATGGGGCCAACGGCTAAAGGCGATTTTTCTCACCAAGGGCGTCGGCAAGCATCGCGAGAAGCTGACCTCCTTTGAGTTGGCCCTGCGCGAGCGCGGAATCGCCGAATTCAACCTGGTGCGGGTCAGCTCGATTTTTCCGCCCAACTGCAAAGTGGTCTCGATTCAGGACGGCCTCAAGCGCTGAGCCCGGGACAAATCGTGTTCGCGGTGATGTACGATAACGCCACCAACGAGCCGCATCGGCTGGTCGCCACTTCGGTCGGCCTGGCGATTCCGGCCGATAAGAATTCATTACGGCTATCTGTCCGAGCATCAGAGCTTCGGCGAGACCGACCAGAAGGCGGGCGACTACGCGGAAGATCTGGCCGCGACGATGCTGGCGACATCGCTCGGCGTCGACTTCGATCCCAATGTCAGTTACGACGAGCGCAAGGACATCTGGAAGCTGTCGGACAAGATCGTCACGACCCGCAACATCACGCAGTCCGCGATTGGCGACCGCGACGGCCTATGGACGACGGTGGTGGCAGCCGCGGTCTTCATCGACCTGCCCGGACGGCAAATAGCCAACCGTTAGCGGCCGAACCTTATGATTCCCTGATGGCTAAGGGTGTGGATCGCCTAAGGCCCAGACCCTGTCTCCTCTTCCACCCCGCCGCGTTTGAGCTTGCCGGCCACAACGCGTAAGCTTTCGGTCTATGAGCACGCGCATTCTTTACTGCAAGTCCTGAGGCTACAAAGACCGCGCGGCCAGTCTGGCTGCGTCTTTGCAATCCCGTTTTGGCGAAGAAGTCGAGATAACCCCCGGCCAGTCTCGGCCAGTTTGACGTGCTCACCGGCAGCCAACTGCTCTTTTCCAAAAAAGCCGCTGGACGCTTCCCCGAATCCGAATGAGGTCGAGGAACGCTTTGCCCTGCTCAAGGAGGGCAAGGAGTTGCCGCCCATCGAGCCGGGCGGCGGCCGGGGAGGGTTCGTCGGGCGGCTGGTCTCCAGGCTGCGCGGCTGAACCTCCGGCCTGTTTCCCGATCCGCTTCCAATAGCGTACATATTAACGCGGCTTGAGATGGCGGGCAGGGACGCCCGCCCCACTGAATTCGCAGCCCCTGCTGGAGATGAGGCATGTACGATCTCCTTCTTAAAGGCGGTACGGTGGTGGACCCGTCGGTCGGTCTGCATGCCGTGCGATGTCGCGATCGAGCACGGAGCAATCGCGAGCATCGCGCCGGCGATTCCCCCTGAAGAAGCCCGACGCGTCATTGAAGTGCCGGGCACGGTCGTCACGCCGGGCCTGATCGACCTCCACGCCCACGTCTTCGAAGGCTTTACCCGCTTCGGCGTCCATCCCGACAGGGCGGCGTTCACGCGGGCGTCACGACGCTGGTCGACGCGGGCAGCGCCGGAAGCGCGACTTTCGAAGGCTTCCCGCGCCATATCCTGCCCAACTGCCATACCGAGATCATTCCCTTCCTGCATATCTGCCAGACCGGCCTCGCGACGATCCCGGACATCATCGCCGAAGCACAGCATCGACCTCGACGCGACCTTGCGCGTCGCCAACCGCCACAAGGGCTCTCATCCGCGGCATCAAGGCCCGGATGGTGTCGCCCGCGCTCGAAATTTTCGGTATGGAGATGCCGCGGCTGGCCCGGCGCGCCGCGCGCGAAAGCGGCATCAAGCTGATGGTACATATTGGCGATACCGAGAAGCGCTACGACCCGACCGTCATCCGGCGCCTGCTGCCGCTGCTGGAAGAGGGCGACATTCTCACTCACTACTTCACCGCCAATCCCGGGCGGGGTGCTGGACGGCAACGGGCGCCTGGTGCCCGAGGCCTGGGAGGCGGCAAAAACCGGGGTCTGGTTCGACACCGCTCACGGGCAGATGAATTTCAGCTTCGACGTCGGGCCGCCGGATTATCGATCAGGGATTGCTGCCCCACTGCATCAGCACCGACCTCACCGTGCCCGGCCGCGCTGCGCACCGTGCATAGCATGACCGAGATGATGACCCGCTTTCTGGGACTGGGATTCACCCTCGAGCAGGTCGTCACAATGTGTACGGCGAATCCCGGCCAAGGCTATCGGCGCGGCGGACCGGCTCGGGAGCCTCGCGGCCGGGCGCCAGGCCGACGTTTCAGTGTTCTGCGCGTCGAGGACGGCGACTGGACGGTTTATGACGTTCTCGGCGAGAGTTTGCACGTCAGCCAGGCCGTGATGCCAGTCCTGACAGTAAAGCGCGGCGAGGTGTTCCGCGCCGAATGGGGTCCGCGGCCCTGGGGTTGGGAGCCCGACCCCGGACCTTCCGGAGCAGCGTTTAAGGGTTGTTGTTAGAGACCGGCGCTGACATGGCGAAACGCGCATTCGGCAACCTCGGCGAAATCCTGCTCCGGCATCGCGCTCCGATTGGAGCGATCCTGCTGGCCATCACCGCCTTCATGGCGTACCAAGCCACCCACGTGAGGTTCGCAACCAGCTTTGTCGACCTGTTTCCCGCCTCGCATCCCAATACCAGGCTCTACCAGAAATACGGCCAATACGGCGGCGCCGATACGATCGTGTTCATGATCAAGGTCAAGCACGGCGACATTTTCAACCCGGTCACGTTACAAAAGATCCAGGACATCCAGTTCGCGGCCAATACGCTGCCGCTGGTCAATCACAACGAGGTATTCTCGCTCGCCTCCTATCAGACCATATATGTCAAGGCCTCGCCGGGGACCGTCGAATACCGCTGCTACATGTATCCGTATGTTCCGAAAACCCCGGCCGAGTTGGAAAACCTGCGCGAGACGGTCTATGCGCACAAGGACGAATTGCGCCGCCTGGTCGGACCCGACTACAAGAGCGCCGCAATCATGGCGTCGTTCAACGACACCGGTCCGGACCAGAATTACAGCGAACTGTTCCGCGAGATCCAGGCGATCGTCCACAAATATGAGGATGCCGATCACGCCATCTATGTGACCGGCGAGCCCGTGGTGCGCGGGTACGGCTATTACTACTTCCCGGTGATCCTCACGATATTCCTGGTCTCGGTCGGCGTGATCGTGTTCGTGCTTTACATGGGCCTGGGAAATTTCACCTCATGGTGGGTCCCGCTGGTCACCGGCTCGTGTTCGGCGTTGTGGGGGTTGGGCTTTGTCGGGATGAGAGGCTACGACTTCGATCCCCTGATGGTGGTGGTGCCGCTGATCCTCACGGCGCGGGACATGAGCCACGGCGTGCAATGGCAAAATCGCTATTACTACGTACTGGATCAAATCGGGGACCAAATGCGGGCATGCGCCGCTACCACTGACTATATGTTTCCGGCCGGGCTGCTGGCGATCGCCGCCGACGTTTCGGGGATTGTTTTCATCTCGTTTTCCGGAATCACCGTGCTCGATCATATCGCGCGGGCCGGCATCGTGTGGCTGCTGGCCAGCCTCCTGATGGTGTTCGTTTTCCAGCCCATCCTGATGAGCTATCTGCCCGCGCCGGGGCGCAAGGACGCCGCGGGCCGGATCGGGTGGAGCAGCAGCCGGCTGCGAGGCGTGCGCGATTTCGGCTACCGCATCGCGCGCTTCGGGGTTGGCCCCGGACCGGCGCGCGGCCGGATTGTTGCTGGGCGCCGCGGCTTTTCTGATCTGGGGAATTGCCAGCGGGCTGCGGGCGCAGGTCGGATACCAACTGCCGGGCACGCCGCTGTATCGCCAGAGCGCGAAGGTAAACCGCGATATCCGCGCAATCGTAAAAAACTTCCCGGTCGATGAGGCCTGGGTCATCGTGGTCTCACAGCCGATGTCCATGACCCAGAACCCATTCAGCAACAGTGTGCTTCATCTGGAAGACAACCTGCGCAACTACCTGCTGCAAGATTCCGCCGTGCGCCAGGTGATCACCTTCGCGGACCAGGGCATCGAACCTTTCACGCGGGTAGTCCATAACGGGCATCCCAAGTTCCTCGGCATCCCCCACGGCATCAAACTGATCTTTGCGTCGGTATTGTTTTTCATGCAGCAACAAGGCTCCCGGCGACATGGAAAAGTTTAACTGGCGCAACAGTACCTGCATAAGAATCCTGCTCAAAGACCACACCGCGCGGACACTGACCGACGTGCAGCGCCGGATCGGCGAATTCGAGCAAAAATACGTGAGCCACAACCCGGAGCTCTCGCAAACCCACATTCTCTACCTCGGCGGAGTCGCCGGTCTTTACGCCGCGGCCAACGACGTGCTCTACAGGCTGGACCTCGACAACATCGCGTTCGTGCTCGCCGCGATCTTCCTGTTCTGCACCGTGGCTTTTCAATCAGGAGTGGCCGGGCTGCTGTTTGTCCTGGTCTGCATGCTGGCCAACTTCGGCGCGTTCATCTATATGCACCTGCGCACGATCGGCCTGACGATCGACACGGTACCGGTAATCTCGCTGGGCATCGGGCTCGGCGTCGACTATGGGATTTACACGGTTTCGCGCATCCGCGACGAAGTCAGGGGCGGGCTGCCGCTCCAGGACGCGGTGGTGCTGGCGCGCAGGGACACCGGCGGCGCGGTCGCGATCGTGCTGGCGATCATGATCGGCGCGCTGATCCCGTGGATGTTCTCACCGGCATTGTTTCACGCCAACATGAGCCTGATGCTGGCGCTGCTGATGATGCTGAACGCCGTGGCCGGGGTCCTGGTACTGCCCGCCTTTATCGCCTGGTCGAAGGCCAACTTCATCACCCGTCACGCGGCGCGCTTCGGTTCCGATCCCGCCGCTTCAGGCGACCAGCCGCGGCACTTGAGCGCACCCGCTCCGGGCGTGTTAAGTAGAGGGAGGCGGCCGCGCCGCGAGCGGTCCGAGAAACCAGGTGCAGAGCACGCGTTATGAAGCATGACCAAGCGGGCGACCGGCCCGAAACCGCAAATCGATCGATTCCGCCCGAGCCGCTGACACTGGAGGGCGCATACATTCTCCACCAGATGATCCGGTTGCGATGGCCCGAGTGGAAGGCCCGCGACCCGGAGCGGCGCGCTCGCGAGGTAGCGGCGGCGGGCGAATTGCTCGCCAGGCAGGAAGCGCGCAGCGAAGGCCAGAGCGCGCTGTTTTCGCTGCTGGGCCACAAGGGCGACGCGATGGTCGTGCACTTTCGCCGCTAGCCTCGAGGAGCTGCGCGATGCCCAGATGCAGTGGACCCGGCTGGGGCTGTGGGACTTCTGCGAATACACGTCGTCATATCTCTCGGTGGTGGAAATCGGTTTGTACGAGGCTTCGGTTCGGCTGTACACGGCGCTGGCAGGCGAAGGGCTCGCTCCCGGCTCGGAGGAATGGGCGCAGCGGGTCAACGCCGAGGTGGCGCGCCAGCGCGAGGCGCTGGCCAGCCGGCTATGGCCCGCGATCCCGCCCCGTCCCCTACGTGTGCTTCTATCCGATGGACAAGCGGCGGGGCGAGACCCGCAACTGGTATGCAGCTGCCGATCGAGCAGCGCCAGGCGATGATGCGCGATCACGGCATGATCGGACGGCGCTACGCTGGCCTGGTCACGCAGATTATCTCCGGGTCGATCGGGTTGGATAATTGGGAATGGGGCGTCGACCTGTTCGCCGACGATCCGCTGGTGTTCAAGAAACTGGTCTACGAGATGCGCTTTGACGAGGCCAGTGCCGCCTTCGGCCAATTCGGCGATTTCTACACCGGCATCCGCATGCGTCCCGCCGAACTGGTGCAGTTGCTGTAGGGCGGAAGGCCCGGCGTTGCTCGTGACGCAGTGTTGCCGGACGAGTTGCTGACCGCTCATTCACATTCGCGGCTCGGATCTCGTGGCGAGTTGCTGGCCAAAATCCGAGCCGCGAACGTAAGAGAGCGGTCAGCACCGGACCAGCATTAACCTGCCGAATCTACTATGGATCTGTCGAAACCCGGCCCCTACAGGGTCCCGGCCTTGCGATCATCGCCCGCGAGCGACTGTCAGAGATGTCAAGGGGGGAGCTTTGCTGGGGCGCGCCGCGTTGCCCACAAGGTCCACAGGCTGAGGGATCGAAGGGAGCGTCCCGCCTGTGGACTTATGGACAACGCGGCGGGTGGATGGTGTGCGGGTGCCAGGCATCAGACGGTCCTCCAGGAAGTGTTGGTTTTGACCATCGCGTTGAGAATCAGCAGGAGCTTGCGCATGGTGGCGACGAGGGCGACCTTGTGAAGCTTGCCGCGCGCGCGCAGATGGTCGTAGTAGGCGCGCAGGTAGGGGTTGTGGCGCATGGCCGCGAAGGTGGTCATATATAACACCTTGCGGAGTTGGGCCCGGCCACCGGCGATACGGCGGGTGCCGCGAAACTGGCCGCTGTCCTGATTGAGCGGCGCCACGCCCACCAGCTTGGCGATCTCGACGCGAGTGAGCCGCCCTAACTCGGGTAGCCAGGCCAGCAAGGCGGAGCGCAGCACCCGCCCCACCCCCGGAACACTGTCCAACAATTGGTTGAGCTGACTCCACAACTGCGACCCACGCACCGTGCAGTCGATATCGTGGTCCAGATGTTTAAGCTGTTTGCGCAGATACTCGATGTGGCGCTTGATCTGCGTGCGCACCGCACCTTGCGCATGCTCCAACCGATTGTTTTCAGCGGTCAGCATGTCCAGCAGGTCTTCGCGCCGGGCGCACAGCGCGCGCAGTTGGCGGAGCTCATCGTTGGGTAATTCCCGCACCTTGAGCTCGGCCCGTTCCGCATACAGCGCCAATATCCGCGCGTCGATCGCATCGGTCTTGGCCAACTGGCCCAGGCCTCTGGCAAACGCCCGCACCCAACGCGGATTGACCAGCACCACCGGCAGCCCTTGGGTCCACAGCGCGCTTACCAAAAGCGTTTCATAGCCCCCGGTTGCCTCTACTACGATGCGCATGCAGTTGAGCTCCTGGAGCCGTTTCACCAGCCGCTTGACCCCGGCTGCATCGTTGGCTTCCGACCACTGTTCTCCTCCCGGTCTCACCGCCACATCCAGCCCTTCCTTGGATACATCCACTCCCACAAAAACTGGTTGCTGCCTCACTTTCCTCTTCCTCCCATTGTTCTCTGCTACGACCGACCGGGCCCCGCCTTGCGACGCGATACGACCTGGCTTAATGCCGGCTCCGACGACTGTTCGGGCTTGCGGTCGGGGTTGATCCAGACGCGGCGATTCCCGCTCACCCTCAGCCTCTGACGACTCAGGGACCTTCGATCTGCCGCGCCTGGACCTATCTTGGGAGTCTGCTTCTAAGATACAAGGGACCTTGGAAAAAAAATTCTGCCCCCGCCCAGGGCTGCTCCAACATCGATCAATAAACGCTGCACAGCCGGGTCAATTGAGGTTTTTGGGTTAAATTCCTGCCGCCCTATGTCGGAAATCAAAACCCGGCACGCTTTTGCCCTTCGATCCAGCAGTTTCTTTGCCTGGTCGAGGTCCATCGACGGCATCGCGAACACCGCGCGGTCCACGCCCAGTTCCTCCAACTCATCGAGCTGCTTGCGATCGTGAGGAGCGAACAGCACCGTGGTTGGAAAGGTCTTTGGGTCGCGTCCGGCCTGCTCGAGTTCCTGGTGCAGCAACTGCATCGACGCGGACAGTTGCTCGACCAGGACCGCGCTGGGCAGCCATCCGTCGCAGTGTTTGGCCGCGTACTTGATCGCAATCGATCCGTTGCCGCCCATCAGGATCGGCGGATAGGGCTTCTGGACCGGCTTGGGAAAGCACCAACTGGGCTCGAAGTTGACGAACTTGCCGTGATACTCCGATTTTTCCTGGGTCCATGCCGCCTTCATCGCTTCGACCTTTTCCCGCGTCACCGCGCGGCGATTTTTCCAGGCGACGCCGTGGTTCTCCATCTCCTCCGCGTTCCATCCGGTACCGATACCGAACAGGATTCGACCGCCGGAAAGCTTGTCGATGGTCGCGATTTCCTTGGCCAGCACCAGCGGGTCACGCTCCACGACCAGGCAGATGCTGGAGCCGATCAGCAGTTTCTTCGTCACCACGGCGGCAACCGCCATCCCGGTCATCAGTTCGTAGCCGTCGATATACTCGCGCGGCAGTTCAGCTCCCAATGGATAAGGTGAGCGGCGCGAACATGGGATGTGGGTATGCTCGGGCAGCCACAGCGACTCGAAGCCGCGTTCCTCCAGCGCGCGCGCCATATCGTCGACGCGGACGGAATAGTCGGTGGGAAAGTAAACAATACCGTATTTCATGGCCAAACCTTTACAGCCTGGTTGTGGGCCGCGAACCGGAGAGCCGCCGGCGCCGCGCCCGGATTTTGAAATCACTAATTCGGCAGCCACGCCAGGGCGCGGATCTCTCCGAACTCGCGGCGCAGCTTCTCCCATGAGTCGCCGCCGTCGCGGCTGAGGTACACATAGCCGTGCAGGCTGTTGGCCGCGATGATGTTCGGGTCGGCCGGGTTGGTGGCGAACCAGTAGATCGTCGAATTGGGCTCCACCGGCAAGGGTAGCTTTTCCCACGTCCTGCCGCCGTCCCTGGTGCGATGGATCGCGCCTCGCTTGCCGGGGATGAAGTCGCCGTTGGCGACGAAAATCGTGTCCGGATCGTCGGCTTTCAGCGCCACTCCGCGGCAGTATGAGATCTCGTCGCGCTCGGCGAAGCGCGGAAATCCGTGCAGGCTCCAGCTCTCGCCTTCATCGATGCTGGTCCAGATTCCGTCGGGCGTGGTGGCCAGCAGTTTCGCGGGATGGCCGAGGCTCAGCGCCAGGCCGTGCATGTCCTGGTTGATGACCTTGCTGCCCAGGGCAGGCAGGTGGGTCCAGGTATCGCCGCCGTCGCGGCTGCGGAACACGCCGTCGATCTCCACGCTGACGAAAACCGTATTGGGGTTGTGCGGATGGACCACGATGTTGGTGACCTTCGGGGCGCCGGCAAAGCATTTATCCACGATATCGACCGCCAGCTTTTCCCATCGCTTGCCCCCGTCGGTGGAGCGGAAAACCCCCGGCGGCTTGGTGCCGGCAAAGATTACGTCGGGGTCCTTCGGATGCCACGCCGCGGACCAGATTTGCTTGCCCTCCATCGGCGATTTCACCAGGTCCCAGGTCTTGCCGTTATCTTCGCTGCGATAGAGCCCCACTTCGGAGCCGGCGAGCACGTGATGCGGGTTGTGCGGAGAGACCGCCAGGGAGCGAATCTGGATTTCGCCCGGTTCCGCATCAAACGGCAGGTTCATCCTGCTTCTGCGCCAATGCTCTCCGCCGTCGGGGCTATACCATACGCCGGCGCCGACGGTCCCGACACAAAGCGTAAAATCCTGTGCCATCGTTTTTACCTCGCGCGAATATGCTTGTTACCGTCGTTATAAAATAGCGGGGCGGCAGGTCACAAGCCGGGCGCGACCTCATTCCTCACCCCACCTTGAGTAGCGGATACTCACCAGCCGCGCGATCAGGACGGCGATATAGAATTGGCCGGCGATCGCCTCCAAGGCCGCCAGAACCCGCGCCGGCAGACTGAGCGGAGCGATATCGCCGTAGCCCACCGTCGCCAGCGTGACCAGGCTGTAATAGATCAGCGTACTGATCTCATGCTGGTAGTAGAATCTTCTCAGTTCGGACGCAGCAGCTTCCCATCGACATGAACGAGCCCGGGTGGAGCAGCTCCAGAACGGCGTACAAAAAAGCGCACATGATGCCGAACAACAGATAGCCGCAAACGGCGCCGCTGATGGTGTCATTGGTGACGCGCGTGGCCGACAGGACCTGGCGCAGGATGACGGTGACCGTCATCCCCAGAAAGACGATCCAGCACACCACGACGAAAACAACCAAGCCCTCGGTCTGATTGATCGTCAGGAGCCATCTTCCCGCAATGGTCGGGACCGCAACCACACAGGCAAAGACAAACTCACGCCGGCGGGGAAAAACATAGAGCACCGACAGCAGCAGCATCGAGAGGAACAAACTGGCCAGCATGCCGGTGGAGCGGTAATTGATGAAAAACGGCGGGATGACCAGGAAGCACAGGATTGCGATCAGCAGGATCGTGAATTGGTCCGGCCGCCGCAGCACTCGCAGCATCCATTGCGCGCCCTTGGACGCGCCATCCGGTGCGTCAGGCTTCATCGCGCCGCTGCCCCGGCGGCGCTGGCGGACTCCAGTCTTTGCGCACATAGCTTCCGGCGTCATCGTTGATGTCAGGAAGCCGCCGGGCCTCTCGCATCGCGCCGCTTTGAACGGTTGATGGCGCGAGTGCGCAGATGCGCCGCTTCGCGATTCATTCAGTCGGTCGGGCGCTGCGCCTGCAATTCGATATGCTGGCCGAAAGTGATCAATCCGCTGGCCGCGATGTCGGTCTTGATGAACGCCTGCATCACCAGATCGGTGTAGGAGCCCGGCGCGCCGGGCCGGAACACGCCTTTGACCTGGACGCGTCCAACCAGCTCCGGGGTCGAGGTCGTTTTCGAGATGCGCCAGCGTCTCTTCGAGTTTGTCGAACGACGGGTAGCGGATTCCGAAGTGCGAGGTCAGTTGCGGATGGCGGCGAAACTTGTCGTCGTAACCGGCGTAAGCGGCGGCCAGCGGCGATTCGGCTTGCAGCGCCTTTTGCAACTGCTCCTCCAGCGCCCACTGCTCGCGGGTGACCTCGGAAGCGTACAGCGCATTGTTGAGCCCGTATTTTTCGGGGGTCGCAACTGCGATATAGAGATGGGTCGCGCCGCTATCGATCACCTGGCAGCCCAGCGCGGTGAACAATTGGTCACCAGGTGCCGCTCACCCGGCCGGTACACCATCTCGACATGATTGAGAAGACGCCCCTTGTAGTTCGAAAGCCCTTGGGCCTGTTGATCGACGTCCGCCATGGTGTGCTCCTTTCCCGAAGCTGCCGCACCCCGGGCCAATCAGGCTCAGCCAACTGAAGCGTAGCTACCCGGTTCGGGCAGCAACGTCAAGCGCCGCCATTTGACCATGACCTGGTAGGCGACCTGGCCGTTGGGCGAGCGGATCGTGAAGGCCGGCGGGGGCCCCAGCCTTTGAACAGGGAACACGCCGCAGGGCTGGGTCAGGTAGGCGAGTTGGGGAGCTTATCCTGGGATCCCTGCGGCGGCGACGTTGGGGGAAGCGGCAGGGGTCCCTGGCGGGGTGCGGAAAAAATTAAGATTACGTGGGCCATTGCGAATTTCGGCGTTACCTTGCATAAAAGATGGCTTCTTTCCTTAATCTTCTCTCCCTCTGGAAGAGACCAGAGTGATGGAGCAGGCGTCAGAAAGGGCGGCAAGGCCCGCCGGACCATGCCCGCTATGCCGAGGAGGAGCCCGTGCAACGGCAAGCTCTAATTCTTATATGATAAGTTCGTGAAGCAGAACCCCAAAAATGGAAATTCCGGCCTCAAACATGAAAAGAAATATCTGCCGCTTTGGCTGCGACGAGGCGTGCGCCGGGGTCTTACAAAACGCCGGCCGGAATCCACTTTTATGCGGATCGCTTACTCGGTGCCCAAACAGGTTGTTTTGATTACTGCCCGCCATCAGGGAAATGAAAAAATCTGGCCAATGGATTGGCATTTCCCGTTATCGTTCGTACCCAAGCTTTACGGGATCGCGCTTAACCCCAAGGGCTTCGGAGCGGAGCTTGTTTTTGGGTCGGGTGTGTTCGTAGTCAATTTCGTGCCCGCGTCATGGGAGAAGGTCATCTTCATGTGCGGCGACATTCCGGGCCGCCGCGCCGACAAGTTCGCCCTGGCGGGATCGACCAGGGAAGAGGCCGAATCCGTTGACGCGCCCCGGTTGGCCGAATCCTTGGGCGCCCTGGAATGCGCCGTCCGCCAGAAAATCGAGGTTGGCGACCACGTCTTGGTCATTGGTGAAGTGCTTCATGAAGTCTTTCTCGCCAGCGCTCCAAGGCTGCATCATATTGATGTCCGCCTTAAGGATTGCACGGGGACCTTTGAGCAGCCGCAACCAACATGACACGGCGCTTGCCGCTCCTCAGATAGGATCGCAGCCTGACTCGTCGTTGGACAAGACTCGACGTCCTGCTAATGGAGTCGGCGCAATTTGGTGAAGGCCGGGGCTGGACCGGACGGCCGAGGAAGGTCCGCCGCCAGGTGGCGCAAAAGGAGATTACAATGAAGCGCGTGCGGGGAGTGATTTGCCAGCGATACTGGCGATTGTCCTGTGCGCCGGCGCCGAAGCCAATGCGCAGGCAACCAGGACCTGGGTCTCGGGAGTCGGCGATGACGCCTTCTCATGCGGCCGCACCGCGCCCTGCAAGACGTTGCCCGCCGCCCTCTCGAAGACCACGGCCGGGGGCGGATCGACGTGCTTGATTCAGGGGGATTCGGCGCGGTCACCATCACCAAGGCGATTTCCATCAGGCCGCCGGCGCCATTGCCGGTGTTTTGGTTTCGGGCACCAACGGGATAATAATTAACGCGGGACCGAACGATGTCGTGGTGTTACGCGGCCTGACCATCGAGGGGCTCGGTACCGGGCTCAATGGAATCAGGTTCCTCGCCGGCAAAGCGCTCCACATCGAAAACTGTACGATCAACCACTTTTCGCAGGCGGGCATCGACGTCGAACCGACCGCGGATGCCGCGCTCTACGTTACCAACACCGCTGAGCCGGAACAACGCGATGAACGGCATTCTCATAGCACCGTCTGGGAACGGCTCGGTCGCGGGCTCGTTGGACACGGTTCAACTCCTCGGCAATCAAAATGGGCTCAACGCTTCGGGCTTCTACAACATCTCTGTGCGCAATTCAACGATCGCCCGAAATACGGTCAACGGTGTTCAGGCCACCACGTTGTCCTCGAGCATCAATCTGGAGTCCAGCACTATTGCGAACAACCAGGGCAACGGAGTGAACTCGGTTAACGGGGCCGCGGGTGCGGATCAGCAATCTGATAATAACCGCCAATGGCAAAGGGCTGTTTTCTTCCCGGCGGGCAGATCGTCTCGTACGGAAACAACCGGATCGGCGGTAACAGCACTAACGGTGCTCCCACGTCCACTAGCGCCCAGCAGTAGCCACCGGCGATAATGAGCACCCGGGTGCGGTCGGAATTCATGAGGACCACCTTGATTGATGTTATGTTGCGGTGCAGGTTACCTCATGAGTCCAGTTATGGTGGCGGTAGCGACGGGTAGATGATCGAAGCAGACCACCAAGTGCTCCCCCCGAGTTTCGCCTGATTCTTGCCGGTTCGCAGTGGCCGTTATCGGCGGAGAATTTAGCAAAAGTCCGCGCCTTATCAACCGCCGTCGATTGGGAGCGATGCCTCGAATTGATATTTTCCAATCGTGTCGCCCCCTTCTTATCGTGCCCTCAACGAGGCGGGTGTCAATTTGCCACCGGCCATGGCCGCAACGCTCCGTGCCGATGTTGCGCGCAAAACTCAACTGGCGATGCGCCAGAGGTCCGAACTGATCCGCCTGACTCGCCGCTTGAAGGTGCCGGAATCGACTCTGCCGTCTTTAAGCCTTTAAAGACGGCATAGTCGATTCCGGATCTTCAGACGGTTAGTCAGGCGGATCAGCTGGGACCTCTGGCGCATCGCCAGTTGAGTTTTGCGCGCGACGTTGGCACGGAGCGTTGCGGCTATGGCCGGCGGCAAATCCGCACCCGCCGCGTTGAGGGCACGATGGAGAAGGGGGCGACGCGATTGGAAAATATCCGATTCGAGGCATCGCTTCCGATTGACGGTGCTGACAAGGCGCAGACTATTTCTAGATTCTCCCCATAACGGCCACTGCGAACCGGCAAGAATGAGGGACTGGGGGGTGCGCTTGGTGGTCTGCTCGATCGTCTACCCGTCGCTACCGCCACCATAACTGGACTCATGAGGTAACCTGCACCGCAACATGACATCAATCAAGGTGGTCCTCTGAATTTCAATAGCACCCGGGTGCTCATTATCGCCCGGTGGTTACTGCTGGGCGCTAGTCGACGTGGGAGCACCGTTAGTGCTGTTACCGCCGATGCGGTTGTTTCCATACGAGACGATATGCCCGCCGGAAGAGAACAGCCCTTTGCCATTGGCGGTTATTATCAGATTGCTAATCCGAATCGCGGACCCGTTAGCCGAGTTCACTCCGTTGCCCTGATTGTTCGCAATAGTGCTGGACTCCAGATTGATGCTCGAGGAAACGTCGGTGGCCTGCACACCGTTGACCGATTTCGGGCGATCGTGGAATTGCGCACGGAGATGTGTAGAGCCCGAAGCGTTGAGCCCATTTTGATTGCCGAAGAGTTGAACCGTGTCCAACGAGCCCTCGACCGAGCCGTTCCCAGACGGTGCTATGAGAATGCCGTTCTCGCATTGTTCCGGCTGACGATGTTGGTAACGTAGAGGGCGGCATCCGCGGTCGGCTCGACGTCGATGCCCGCCTGCGAAAAGTGGTTGATCGTACAGTTTTCGATGTGGAGCGCTTTGCCGGCGAGGAACCTGATTCCGTTGAGACCGGTACCGAGTCCCTCGATGGTCAGGCCGCGTAACACCACGACATCGTTCAGTCCCGCGTTGACTATTATCCCGTTGGTGCCCGAAACCAAACACCGGCAATGACGCCGGCGGCCTCGATGGAAATCGCCTTGGTGATGGTGACCGCGCCGAATCCGCCGGGATCAAGCACGTCGATCTCGCCCCCGGCCGTAGTCTTCGAGATGGCGCCGGCAAACGTCTTCACGGCGCGGTGCGGCCGCAGAAGGCGTCGTCGCCGACTCCCGAGACCCAGGTCCTGGTTGCCTGCGCATTGGCTTCGGCGCCGGCGCACAGGACAATCGCCAGTATCGCTGGCGAAATAGCTCGCCGCGCATGCTTCATCCGAAATCTCCTTTGCTCCGCCTGGTCAGGCGGACGCTTCCGTTGAGCCGTCCGATCAACCCGGCCTTCACGCGCATTCCGCCAACTCCGTGGCCGACGCGCGAGCATGATGCCACGACGAGTCAGGCTGCACCGGCGTCTGAAGAGCGGCGAGCGCCGCTTCATGTTGGGTCCGGCTGCTTCAAAACTCTCCGCCAGTCCTAAGGCGGACATCAATATGATGCAGCCTTGGAGCGCTCGCGCGAAAGACTTCATGAAGCACTTCGCCAATAACCAAGGACATGGTCGCCAACCTCGATTTTCTGGCGGACAGCGCATTCCAAGGCGCCCAAGGATTCGGCCAACCGGGGCGCGTCAACGGATTCGGCCTCTTCCCTGGTCAGTCCCGCCAGGGCGAACTTGTCGGCCCGGCGGCCCGAAGTGTCCCGCCCATGAAGATGACCTTCTCCCATGACGCGGGCACGAAATTGACTACGAACACGCCCGACCCAAAAACAAGCTCCGCTCCGAAGCCCTTGGGTTAAGCGCAATCCCGTAAAGCTTGGGTACGAACGATAACGGGAAATGCCAATCCATCGGCCAGATGTTTTCTTTTCCCTGATGGCGGGCCGTAATCAAAGCGACCTGTTTGGGCACGAGTAGGCGATCCGCATGAAAGTGGATTCCGGCCGGCGTTTTGGGAACATCCGGCGCACGCCTCGTCGCAGCCAAAGCGGCAGATACTCCTTTCATGATTCAGGCCGGAATTTCCATTTTGGGTTCTGCTTCACCACTTATCATATAAGAATTGAGCTGCCGTTGCACGGGCTCCTCCTCGGCATAGCGGGCATGGTCCGGCGGGCCTTGCCGCCCTTTCTAACGCCTGCTCCATCACTCTGGTCTCTTCCAGAGGGAGAGAAGATTAAGGAAAGAAGCCATTTTTTATGCAAGGTAACACCCAAATTCGCAATGGCCCACGTAGTCTAATTTTTTCCGCACCCCGCCAGGGACCCCTGCCGCTTCCCCCCAACGTCGCCGCCGCAGGGATCCCAGGATAAGTCCCGACTCGGCCACCTGACCCAGCCCTGCGGCGTGTTCCCTGTTCAAAGGCTGGGGACCCCGCCGGCCTTCACGATCCGCTCGCCCAACGGCCAGGTCGCCTACCAGGTCATGGTCAAATGGCGGCGCTTGACGTTGCGGTCCGAACCGGGTAGCTACGCTTCAGGTGCTCAGCCTGATTTGCCCGACATACGGCAGCTTCGGGGAAAGGAGCACACCATGGAGGAGGTCGATGAACAGGCCCAGGGGTTTGTGAACTACACTGGTCGTCTTCTCAATCATGTCGAGATGGTGTACCGCCCCGGCGAGCGGAAGCTGGTGAGCAAATTGTTCACCGCGCTGGGTTGCCAGGTAATCGATAGCGGCGCGACCCATCTCTATATCGCCGTTGCCGAACCCAAAAAATACGGCTCAATAACGCCCGGTAGGCATCCGAGGTCACCAGCCAGCAGTGGGCGCTGGAGAAGCAACTCCAAAAGGCGCTGCAGGCCGAATCGCTGCTGGCTGCCGCCTACGCCGGTTACGACGACAAGTTTCGCCGCCATCCGCAACTGACCTCGCACTTTGGAATCCGCTGCACGTCGTTCGCAAAGCTCGCGGAGACGCTGACACGCCTGGAATGCGAATCTCGCCCCGGAACTGGTCGGGCGCGTCCAGGTCAAAGGCGTGTTCCGGCCCGGCGCGCCCGGCTCCTACACCAATCTACGTGATGCAGGCGTTCATCAAGACCAACATCGCGGCCAGCGGATTGATTACTTTCGGCCCGCATATCGAACTGCAGGCGCAGCGGCCAACCGGCTGAATGACACGCGGAGCGGCGCGCGTGCGCAGGCGCGCCATCAACCGTTCGAAGCTGCGCGATGCCTGACTCCCGGCGGCTTGTGCAGGTAAACAGCGCGCTCGTGAGACTGGTGCGCTCAAGCCTTGCGTCCGCCGGCGCTTCCAGGGAAGCGCGATGAAGCCTGACTCGCCGCATCGGCCTGGGATGGATGCTGCGAGTGCTGCGGCGGCCGGACCAGTTCACGATTCTGCTGATCGCAATCCTGTGCTTCCTTGTCATCCCGCCATTTTTCATCAATTACAGCTCAACCGGCATGCTGGCCAGTTTGTTCCTCTCGATGCTGCTCCTGTCGGTACTCTATGTTTTTCCCCGCCGGCGTGAGTTTGTCTTTGCCTGTGTGCTCGCGGTCCCGGCGATAGCGGGAAGATGGTTCCTGACCTTCAATCAGACAGAGGGCTTGGTTGTTTTCGTGGTCGTATGCTGGGTCGTCTTTTTGGGCATGACGGTCACCGTCATTCTGCGCCAGGCCTGTCGGCCACGCGAGTCACCAACGACACCATCAGCGGAGCCGTTTGCGGCTACCTGTTGTTCGGCATCATGTTCGCTTTCGTCTACGCCATCATCGAGCTGCTCTATCCGGGCTCATTCATGATCGATGGGAAGCTGCTGCGTCCGGATCTGAGAAGATTCTACTACCAGCATGAGATCAGCACGCTCATCTATTACAGCCTGGTAACGCTGGCGACGGTGGGCTACGGTGATATCGCTCCAGTCAGTCTGCCGGCGCGGGTTTTGGCGGCTTTGGAGGCGATCGCCGGCCAGTTCTATATCGCCGTCCTGATCGCGCGCCTGGTGAGCATCCTTTATTCAAGGTGGGGTGAGGAATGAGGTTACGCCCGGCTTGTGACCTGCCGCCCCGCTATTTTATAACGACGGTAACAAGCATATTGGCGCGAGGTAAAAGCAATGGCACAGGATTTTACGCTTTGTGTCGGGACCGTCGGCGCCGGCGTATGGTTCAGCCCCGACGGCGGCGAGCATTGGCGCAGAAGCAGGATGAACCTGCCCTTTGACGCGGAACCCGGCGAAATCCAGATTCGCTCCCTGGCGGTATCTCCGCACAACCCGCATCACGTACTGGCGGGCTCCGAAGCGGGGCTCTATCGCAGCGAAGACAACGGCGAGACCTGGGACCTGGTGAAATCGCCCATGGAGGGCAAGCAAATCTGGTCCGCGGCGTGGCATCCCAAAGACCCCGACATAATCTTTGCCGGCACCAAGCCGCCAGGGGTTTTCCGCTCCAGGGACGGGGGCAAGCGCTGGGAAAAGCTGGCAGTCGATATCGTGGATAAATGCTTCGCCGGCGCCCCGAAAGTCACCAACATCGTGATCCATGCGAGCAACCCCAACACGGTTTTCGTCACCGTGGAGATCGATGGCGTGTTCCGCAGCCGCGACGGCGGCGATACCTGGACCCACCTGCCTGCCCTGGGCAGCAAGGTCATCAACCAGGACATGCACGGCCTGGCTCTGAGCCTCGGCCAGCCGGCGAAGCTGCTGGCCACCACGCCCGACGGAATCTGGACCAGCATGGATGAAGGCGAGAGCTGGAGCCTGCACGGATTTCCGCGCTTCGCCGAGCGCGATACGATTTCCTATTGCCGCGGCGTGGCGCTGAAAGCCGACGATCCGGATGCGATGTTCGTCGCCAACGGCGATTTCATCCCCGGCAAGAGGGGCGCGATCCATCGAACCAAGACGGCGGCAGGACGTGGAGAAGCTGCCCTTGCCGGTGGAGCCCAATTCGGCAATCTACTGGTTCGCCACTAATCCGGCCGACCCGAACATCGTCGCGGCCAACAGCCTCCACGGCTATGTGTACATCAGCCGCGACGGTGGCGACTCGTGGGAAAAGCTGCGCCGCGAGTTCGGAGAGATCCGCGCGCTGGCATGGTTGCCGAATTAGTGATTTTAGATCAAGGCGCGGCTCCGGCGGCTCTGCGGTCGCAGCCCGCGATCATGCTGAAAAGGTTTCGCCATGAAATACGGTATTGTTTATTTTTCCACCGACTATTCCGTCCGGGTCGACGATATGGCGCGTGCGCTGGAAGAACGCGGCTTCGAGTCGCTGTGGCTGCCGGAGCATACTCACATCCCATGTTCGCGCCGCTCACCTTATCCATCGGGAGCTGAACTGCCGCGCGAGTATATCGATGGCTACGAGCTGATGACCGGGATGGCGGTTGCCGCGGTGGTGACGAAGAAACTGATGATCGGCTCCAGCGTGCCTGGTCGTGGAGCGCGACCCGCTGGTGCTGGCCAAGGAAATTGCCACCGTCGACAAGCTTTCCGGCAGACGAATCCTGTTCGGTATCGGTACCGGATGGAACGCGGAAGAGATGGAGAACCGCGGCGTCGCCTGGAACAATCGGCGCGCCGTGACGCGGGAAAAGATCGAAGCGATGAAGGCGGCATGGACCCAGGAAGAGTCGGAGTATCACGGCAAGTTCGTTAACTTCGAGCCCAGTTGGTGCTTTCCCAAGCCGGCCCGAAGCCCCTATCCGCCAATCCTGATGGGCGGCAACGGATCGATTGCGATCGAGTACACGGCCGAACACTGCGACGGATGGCTGCCAGCGCGGTCCTGATCGAGCAACTGTCCGCGTCGATCCAGGTGCTGCGCCAGGAGCTTGCGCAGGCCGGCCGCGACCCCAGACCTTCCAACCACGGTCCTGTTCGCATCGCACGATCGCAAGAAACTCGATGAGTGGAGGAACTGGGCGTGGACCGCGCGGTCTTCGCGATGCCGTCGATGGACCTCGACCAGGCAAAGAAACTGCTGGATCGAAGGGCAAAAAGTGCCGGGTTTTGATTTCCGACATAGG
>CAWILB010000034.1:0-22463 GCA_963836635.1 uncultured Acidobacteriaceae bacterium
GCGGCGGCCTCAACGCCGCCGCGAAGCAATTTATCACGGATTATTGATCGGGCCTGTAAACGGTGTGTCGGCCTCCCACCCATTTCGCAATAAAACCTGCGAAATGGATGGGGCACGGTGCTTGTGTTTATGGGACCGATCGATAGATTCCGTGGGCATCGCGGCACTGCGAGAACGCCGCGCGATTTGTGTACCGTTCAAGGTTCCGCATTCGGGCGCCCGAATACGCGGCCGCTATTCATCATTGCGCAATCATTCCAGGATTTCCGCGCCAGCCAGCGCATCCATTCGGTCGAAATATTTGAAGCCGGGATTTATTGGAGTACTTCATGCGACTTTGGCCCTTATTCTTTCTGGCTGGATGTTTATTCGCCGTCTCCCTCGGCGCACACGCTCAAGCTCCCAGGATCGACAAAATCGACCCGCCCGATTGGTTTGCAGGACTTCCATCCCCCATGCTGCTCGTGCATGGCGCCGGTTTCAGTGGCGCGCAATTCAGCGTAAGAGGCGATGGCGTCACCATCACTCGTTCCCAGGTTTCGGCCAACGGTCATTGGGCTTTCCTGTGGCTTGATGCCACGTCGGCTGCGCCGCAAACGGTCACAATAACAGCAATCGGCAAGAGCGGCACAGCGCACAGCAGCTATGTGTTCGCCGCGCGTTCGCACGATCCCAACGCACACAGCGGCTTTTCCTCGGCAGACGTGCTCTATCTCATCATGACGGATCGTTTCGCGCACGACGGCTCCGCCGACCCGCCCGGCGACGATCGATCATTACCGCGCGGCTGGCACGGCGGCGACATTGAAGGGATCGCCCAGCACTCGATTATCTGAAGCAACTTGGCGTGACCGCTGTTTGGACAACGCCCGTGGAATCGAATGGCGCCATGCCGGAGTCGTATCACGGCTACGCCGCTACAGATCTTTACGCGGTCGATCCTCACTTTGGCACGCTGGAAGACTATCGCCATCTTTCCGGCGCGCTGCACGCTCGCGGCATGAAACTCGTGATCGATCTCGTCCCCAACCATGTCGGCGTCGAGCATCCCTGGGTCAGCGACCCGCCCATGCCCGATTGGTTCCACGGTTCGCGCGAGCGCCATCTCGCAGTCGAACACGACTTCTACAAACTCGTCGATCCGCATGCGCCGCCCCAAGCCTGGCGCAACATTGTGGACGGCTGGTTTACCGACTAAATGCCCGACTTGAACCAGGGCAATCCGCTGGTGTCGGCAATACCTGATCGAGAATGCTCTGTGGTGGGTTGAGACGGCGAACCTCGACGGCATCCGCCTGGATACGTTTCCCTATGTCGATCGTGGCTTTTGGCACGACTTCGATGTAACGCTTGCACAATGTTTACCCGCATCTGACGACGGTTGGCGAGATCATGAATCGCGATCCCGAAGTTACCTCCTATTTTGCGGGAGGCGTGGCGCACCAGGGCATCGACACCGATCTATATACGCCGTTCGATTTCCCTGTGCACTTTGCTCTTCGCGATGTACTCGCATATGGCAAGTCGATGACCGAGCTCGCCGATATGCTGCGCCAGGACTCGCTCTATCCGCATCCTGAGCGCCTGGTTCCGTTCATCGGCAACCACGATACTCCGCGCTTTCTCACCGAAGCGGGGGGCTCGGTGGCGAAGCTCAAGCTGGCCCTCGGCCTGCTGGCAACACTGCGCGGAACGCCGCAGCTCTATTCCGGCGATGAGATTGGCATGACCGGCGGCCCTGATCCCGACAACCGGCACGACTTTCCCGGCGGCTTTGCAGGCGACTCGCATAATGCATTTACCCAGGCCGGCCGCACGCCCGAAGAACAAGACGTTTTTTAATGGACCTCGAGAGATGTTTGCGCTCTGCGCGCGCAACATCAAGCCCTCGAAACCGGCGCCGAGCAGAATCTTTTCGCCGACAACGATGCCTTCGTCTTTGTGCGCACGGTCGTGGCCGGCGGATGCAGTGCTACGCCAAAACCCCCAGCGGCCGAACTCGCGCATGCTGATTGTGGTTAACGACTCCGAGAAGACCAAGTCCATCCAGATTCCGATGGACGGCACGGCGCTGGCCGGCTGCACGAGCTTTGCGCCTCAGGTTCCGGCTG
Organism: uncultured Acidobacteriaceae bacterium; assembly: GCA_963836635.1. Classification (GTDB taxonomy): domain Bacteria; phylum Acidobacteriota; class Terriglobia; order Terriglobales; family Acidobacteriaceae; genus Telmatobacter. The sequence continues at coordinate 2,112 of CAWILB010000034.1, forward strand.
CAACGGCCCCGGCAGTGGCCGACAGAGGCGCGCTCCACATCGACGAGCCACCGCAATCGATGAGCATCTACGAAGTCCGTTGACCGGCGTTACCTGACCTGCAACCGCACTCGAACGGCCCGGGAGTTGATTTTGCGATAGACTTGATTTGGTCTGCAGCAACTTTGCCGGGCAGTGCGGAAGTGGTGAAATGGCAAACACACCAGCCTTAGGAGCTGGCGCCCAAAAGGCTTGCGGGTTCAAGTCCCGCCTTCCGCACCAACGCACCTCAGGCTTCTGAGGAAGTTTATGTCCCGGCACTTCGCCGTAGTTCGAACTTATTTCCTGCAAAGCATTGTCGATCTTCTCAGAACAGCAAAAACTGCGCCTTTTCTAGGTCATTTTTATGACCGGCATATCTTTCGATAGTCTCTGCCGCGTTATCATCGACTCCGATTGGCGCGAATTGGAGCTTCGGCGGTACAGTTAAGTAGATTTCCTGTTACGGCGTGAATGGCTTGAGCCGAAGTATCCGCATAGCTCAGCGCACGGATGGGCTAGATTTACGTCCGCTCGTGAGTCACGTCTAAGACGTCGTAGTGGAATCGGGCTTATGGCCGGCTATCGATCAATTACCGCAGGTATTAATGGTGTCCAAATGAGGCGCGCTCTCATTTGCTCCATTGTGTCTTGCGCCGTGATCCTGGCTGGGTGTTCTTCATCGTCGCGCACCACTGCGACGTCCGCCCCTGCTCCTTTTCTTCAACGTCTTCCAGATCCGCCGCGTCCGCCGAGGCGACAACCTCCCGTTGCCGGTTCGCCGCTCGTCAAACACGTCGTCGTCATCATGCAGGAAAACCGCTCATTCGATAACCTGTTCAATGGTTTTCCAGGGGCAGACACGGTGAGTTCGGGAAATCTCCTGGGGCATTCCCTCCCATTGCAGCCCCTTCCTCTTGGAACTTTGGTCGAACTCGACCACACTCATACCGGATGGTGGGCCGACTGGGACAACGGTAAGATGGACAACTTTAATCACGGGCAAACTCTCACAATACGCCGAACGGACCCTATTCATACGTGCAACAGTCAGACGTGGTTCCATATTGGACGCTCGCGGAGCGTTATACGCTGGGCGACCGAATGTTCCAGTCCAACACCGGGCCGAGTTTTGTCGCTCATCTTTACATGATTGCAGGCGATTCCGACGACTTCTGCCGAGAATCCTGATGAGCAGTCTGCGTGGGGATGCGATTCGCAACCACAAACGACCGCCGCGCTGCTCGGTCCCAACGGCACCGACTTGCCCGGCGTATTTCCCTGCTTCGACTATGCAGACGATGGCCGATCTGCTCGATGCCAAGGGCATTTCATGGCGCTACTATGCTGGCGCCTTTGGCAATAAGACCTATGGCTTCATCTGGTCGGCATTCGATGCGATAAAACACATCCGCTATGGCAGTGACTGGACCAACGACGTCATCTCTCCAGATACGCAGGTACTGAACGACATTGAGAATGGTCAACTGGCGCAAGTTACCTGGATTACGCCCATGGGCCGATACTCTGACCACCCCTCCGTTGAATCTGGGGTCGAAGGACCCGACTGGGTGGCAACGATTACGAATGCGATTGGTGCGAGCAAGTACTGGGATTCAACCGTCGTCTTTATTACCTGGGACGACTGGGGCGGATTTTACGATCATGTGCCGCCGCCGCAGGTCGACGCGATGGGCCTGGGATTCCGCGTTCCGGTAATTATCGTATCTCCCTACGCCAGACAGGGTTACATTTCGCACGTCACTCACGAGTCAAGCGGGTTTCTGAAGTACATGGAAGAGACCTTTGACTTGCCCAGCCTTGGCACCCGAGATGTGAATGCCGACGATTTTTCCGATTGCTTTGACTACACGCAGTCGCTACAACCGTATATCCAGATTCCCGTCACGTTCGACGCGGCATTCTTCAAAAAGTTCCACGACACTGAGGCCCCGGATACCTATTAGCAGGTTCCCTGCCATCACTGTCGCCTACGTTATTCTCTCGCAACTCAAGTTCATCATTTATGAACACCTTGATCTGGACGCTTGGCTTGATCCTGCAGATCCTTCTGCTGGCGACCCTCATGCGCGGCGGCCTGGCGCGCAAGCTGCCGTTCTTCACGGCGCTGATTGCATTTTATGTTGCCCGGTCGGTGTTTCTTTATGCCGGCTCCGGGCTGATGGAAGACGATGCCTTCTCCGTTTGGCAACAGGTGCTCTCGCTTGTCGATATTCTGTTTCAAATACTCGTAGCGTGGGAGTTGTTGAGGGGCGGCCGCGGCGATCCAGGCACGCGCACTCAAGCCGCACCGCTCGGGAGGCTGGCGCTTTTGTTTGGCGCGCTGCTAGCGGGCTCAGCCACGCTGGCCTGGGAGCTTTCTGAAGCGAATCCTCTCAACCGTTCAAAGCAATTCGATCGCGGCGTCATCCTCACATCGGCCCTGATGCTTCTGGTCGCGGCCTGCAGCTTCTCCAGACGAAAAGTACCGCCCGCTGCGGCGGCAAATCGAGTGCTTGCCGGGTACGCATTGCTAGCGGCCGCGACGTTCTCCGCGCAGGTGGGCAAAACACTCGCCGAGATACAACGCGATTCCCGCGCGTATTACCTGTGGTCGTATGTTGCCGTCGTCGCATATCTTGCAGTGCTCGGCTTCTGGCTTGTTGCGTTAAACGGCGTATCTTCGCACCCGCTTTTGAAACGGCCGCGCAAAACCGCCGCGGGCGCGGCCGTCTAAAATCAACTCGCTGGCGCAGGCTGGATATGAATTCCGCACTCTACCTTGCGGCCGGCCCAGCGTCCTGAGCGCAGGTCGTTGGGATCGAGCGGCAGCGAAGTGCACGGCTCGCAGCCAATCGATGAGTAGCCGCGCGCATACAGCGGCAGCAGCGGAATGCCAAGCTCTTCGCAGGCATACCACACATCCCGCGTCGTCCACGAAGCGAGCGGCGCCAACTTGAGCACTTGCTTGCCGCCCGGCAGCGCAAACATTGACGACTCTTCCAGCGCGGCGCGGCTCTTCGCTTGCTCGCGGCGCAGGCCGGTAAGCCACACGCGATACTCCGCAACCGCCTTGAAGAGCGGTTCCACTTTGCGCAGCCCGCAACAACGGTCCGGCGCAGTCTCGTAGAGCTTTCCGAATTTCGCTTCCTGCTCCGCTACCGTCAGCGCTGGCAGCAGGTTAATCAGATTCAAATTCCACTCGCGCGCGATGCGATCCCGATAGGCGTAGGTCTCAGCAAAGTGGTAACCGGTATCCAGAAAGAGTATCGGAACCTCGGCGTCAAGCTCAATTGCGAGCTTGGCAAGCAGCACATCCTCGGCCTGGAAGCTGCACGTGAGGCACGCATCGCCATTTCCGGTAAGTGTGTGCGCGAGCGTTCGGCGCACGGCATCGAGTTTCACATTAACTTCAGAAACAATTTCGACAACGCTCATTAAAGATCCGCCCTTTCAGATGAAATAAAGATTCCCGCGTGATGCAAAAGCAGATGAACAGCCGTCACGGCGTGCATGGGCAGGGCTGCATCGACTTCAATCTGCTGGCTGTCAACCCGGGCTGTGAGGAAATCGGTTTGTGTTGTTCGCGCCAGAAGAACCAGCAGGCCGGAACCGGTTTGGATGTTCGCGACAAAGGGGACGAGCGCGGGGTCGATGAGGAACGGATCATCGTCGGCGTTGATGCGGCTGACGATGACTCCGACTGCAAAGAGAGCGCGCTCGACGGCGTTGATGGCCTTGACCGGGCCTGTGAGTTCAAGCACTCCACCGCGATGTCCCCACCGAGCCTCGCGTTCTCCCGCGGTCAACGGTCCCCAGGCGCCGGCTTCATCTTCTTCGCCATTCGATAGCTGCGCATCGGCTTCAGTGATCATGCCCGCCGCAACCGTTGCGTTGCTCTCGGGATCGATAAGAATGAAGGCTCCGGTGGCGCGATTCTGGTTGTAGCGATCAACGGCAATTGGCCGCAGCAGACTGATTGAGACCGCGCCGATGTCGTTCATCCCCAGGGTTCGCGCGGGTACGCGGGCAAGGGTGGCAAGATCGGTGCGAAAGTCGACGCTGGAAAGAAATGCTGGCACGGTGTGGCTGGTGTGCTTGAGCAAGTAGCGCCGCCCCAGCACCGCGGCGCGGCGATCCATCCACACCAGCGAAGCTTTCAGACCGCGCGTAACAACAGCTTCAGCCTCCGTGGCGGCAATCAAGTCGCCGCGGCTGATGTCGATCTCGTGATCGAGCACAAGCGTGACCGAGAGCGGCGCCGATGCTTCTTCCAGATCGCCATCCCACGTTACAATCCGCTCAATCTTTGCGCTGCGTTTGGAGGGCAGCGCCGTAATGCTGTCGCCGCGCCGCACGGTGCCCGACGCGATCTGCCCGGCGAAGCCGCGAAAAGTGTGATCGGGCCGCACCACTCGCTGCACCGGAAACCGGAACGGCGCGGCGCTCGTGTCAAGCGATGAAGGCAGCGACTCAAGCAGTTCGAGAAGCGACGGGCCGCTGTACCAATCCATCACATTCGACGGGTGCACGATATTGTCACCCTTGAGCGCGCTCACGGGCACAAACACACGATCTACCTGCGTGCCTGTATCGGCGGCGATCTGATCGAGCACCGCGTTGAAATCCTTCTCTATCGCGCGGAATGCCGCCTCGTCGTAGTCGATAAGGTCCATCTTGTTGACCGCCACCAGGACATGCCGTACCCGCAGCAGCGATGCAATATAGGCGTGACGCCGCGATTGAATCAGCACACCCTTGCTGGCATCGATGAGCACAATCGCCGCATCGGCCGTGGAAGCGCCGGTGGCCATATTGCGCGTGTACTGCTCGTGGCCTGGCGTATCGGCAATGATGAACTTGCGCCGCGCCGTCGAGAAATAGCGGTAGGCAACGTCGATGGTGATGCCTTGCTCGCGCTCGGCGCGAAGCCCGTCGGTAAGCAGCGCAAAGTCGAGCTGGCCCGGCGCGGTCGTTCCCTTCCCCTCGATGGAGCGCACCTGGTCTTCGTACACCGACTGCGTGTCATAGAGCAGCCGGCCTATGAGCGTCGACTTTCCGTCGTCTACGCTGCCGGCCGTTGAAAAACGCAGCAAGTCCTTCCCTCGCTCCTGCTGCAAGAATTCATCGATTGAAAATGCGGGTGACGCAAAAGCAGCCATTCAGAAGTAGCCCTCCCGCTTCTTGATTTCCATAGACCCTTCCTGGTCGTGATCGATAACGCGGTTGGCGCGCTCGGAAGAACGGAACGAGATCAACTCCGAAATGATTGCGGGAATCGTCTCGGCATCGGAGCGGATGGCTCCGGTGCACGGGCTGCAGCCGAGCGAGCGCAGCCGGCACTTCACCATCTGCGGCTCCTCGCCTTTTCGCGCCACAAAGGCCTGCTCAATCGGCAACAGCGCTTCCTGCCCAGAACCTGCGGAGCGCACATACATGGGGCGCTCCTTGGCAAAGTAGAGTTCGACGACGGGAATCTTTTCTTCGTGGATGTACTGCCACACATCCATCTCGGTCCAGTTGGAGAGCGGGAAAACGCGGATGCTCTCGCCGGGATGAACGCGCGCGTTGTACAGATTCCAGAGCTCGGGCCGTTGGTTCTTCGGATCCCACTGGCCGGCCTCGTCGCGGAAGGAGTAGATGCGCTCCTTGGCGCGCGATTTCTCTTCATCGCGCCGCGCCCCGCCAAACGCGGCATCGAATCTGTAATGGCGCAGCCCGTCGAGCAGCGCCTGCGTCTTCAGCAGGCCGCAGCAGCGCTTGGTGTCGAGGGCAATTGGATTGGTGCCTGCCGCAATTGCCGGCTCGTTGCGCCACACCAGCAATTCGGCGCCGATGGACTTAGCCATGTTGTCGCGAAACTCAAGCATCTCACGGAATTTGAAGCCGGTATCGATGTGCAGCAAGGGAAATGGAATGGGACCGGGGAAAAACGCCTTCTGCGCCAGCCGCAACATCACCGACGAGTCCTTGCCGATGGAGTAAAGCATCACCGGCCGCTCAAACTCCGCGGCTACTTCGCGCAGAATGTGAATGCTCTCGGCTTCGAGCAGGCGAAGATGGCTCAATCGCCCGTGGGAGCGGAGAGCGGGAGGCAGCGTCGAATCGGGAGTTTCAGTAATTGCAGAAGCCATCGGCACCTCATTATTCGGGGGAATTGCTGAGGGCCGGCAACAAAAAGAAGACTCTCCCGGCTCTCAAGTTACGGGTGTCTTCTTTGATCGAATGTGCTTAAGGGATCAGAGACTAGCGCGTACACCCGTCGAAGATGTTCGACAGGCGACAACAGGAGCGGGACTCAAACGCACTAACCATGTGAACTAGATGCTATCAAAAAGCCGGCGGATGCACAATGTCTGCCCGCGCGGGGTGTTCTACCATCGTATGAGCCGATGCCCGCCCGGTCAAAGCTCGGACAAAACTTTCTCCGCGATTCGACGGCGGTTGAGCGGATTGTGGCTGCGCTCGGCGATCTCAATGGGCAAACCGTGGTGGAAATCGGCCCCGGCCGCGGCGCGATTACCGGCATGCTGGCGGCAAGATTCGCGCACGTGGCTGCGGTTGAATTCGACCGCGAACTGGCGGCGTCGCTCCGAGCGCAATTCCCGGCTGGGCGGGTTACGGTTGTCGAGCAGGACATCCTTGAGTTCGATTTTGCCGCCGCCGCAGCCAGTGCCGGCAGAAAACTTCGCATTGCCGGCAACCTGCCCTATTACATCACTTCGCCGATCCTGCGCAAACTCGCCGCAGCGCATGCCGCGCTCGACCTGGCCGTGCTAATGGTTCAGCGCGAGGTTGCCGATCGCGTAACCGCGTCGCCGGGCTCTCGCGATTATGGCTTTCTCAGCGTACTTGTTCAGATTTATGGCCCTGTTGAACCGCTGTTCACGCTGCCGCCTTCAGCCTTTTCTCCGCCTCCACAGGTGCACTCCACGGTATTTCGCTGGCGGTTTGCGCCGCGATTCGCCGAGCTCGGCGTCGAAGAGAGCAGTTTTCTTGAGTTTGTCGGCCAGGCCTTCACTCAAAAGCGGAAGACTCTCGTGAATAATCTGCGCGCGGCAGGAGTGGCGCCTGCCGCCGCGCTCGACGCCATGCGGCAGGCAGGCATCAATCCACAGGCGCGCGCCGAATCTCTTTCCATTCCTGCTTTTGCCGCCCTTGGGCGCGCTCTCGAAGCTGACTCCACCATCAAGAAAGGAGCATCATCATGATTCGCATTCGCATTGCAGCCATTGTGGTTGTCGCGGCCGTATCACTGGCCGCGCAGACGCCGAAGCCCGCGCAGCCCCCCAAGACCGCTCCCATTCCCGTGCACGCGCAGGGCTGCGTAGCCAGCGGCGTTGAGGCCGCCTGCCTGGTGGTCAAGGACACCGGCTCCGGCATCGTTTACAACCTGCTGATTAGAGGTGCACGGCCGCAGGTGGGTGAAGGCATCGAGTTCACCGGCGTGCCGCACGATGGGCCGACATCCTGCATGCAGGGCGTTGCGGTCAACGTAACGCAGTGGTCGCGCAAGGATTCAATCAAGTGCATGCCGGATGAGACGCCGGACAAGGGGCAATCGAAACCGTAATCCGGCCGCGTCACGAACAAAGGAGATCAAATCCGCACGCCCGCCTGGGGCGCCAAACGCGTTTCAGGCTTGCAGGCTCCGGCGCGTAATCTAACAGCAGGGGTACGGCAACGTTGATTCCCAAACCCCAAGCCACGATTCGCGAAGCGCTTGAGGGCGCGGGCGCATCTTGGGATATAGAACGATATGAACCCGACCACCGAACAGGCCCGGCATCGCGCCTTTGAACAGGTTTTGCTTAGCGCGCGGCAGACCATGATGCTGAGCGAGATCCTCAAGCTGGCTATTGAGAGCTTTCAGTGCCAGCAAGACGCGGTTTGCGCTCACCGCGCTGGGCATGGTGATCGGAACCGCGTCGGTGATCCTCGTCGTCACCATCGGCCTTACCGGCAAGCATTACATTCTTAACGAACTGCAGAAGATTGAAACCAACTCAGTGGAGTTGGAATACGCCGGCGGCGGCACCACCGCGGCAGAGCGGGTTCTCTACAACGACTACCTTACCCGCGAAGACGAGAAGGCCGTCAACGAGCAGGTGCCGGGCGTCATGTTTTCATCGCCGGTGCTCGATATGCATGAGCGCATCAGCTTTGGCGAAGGCGTGGTGAAAGACACGCTGATCCTCGGCGTGAGCCCCGACTACCAGGGCGTTCGTAACCTGATCGTCACGGTCGGCCGCTTCTTTGACCAGACTGACGACCAGTCGCCATACCAAGTGCGCCGTGGTGACGCAGGCCTTTGCCCGAGCCCGCTACGGTAGCGACGACGAGGCAGTTGGCCAGACCTTCGAGATTCAGGGCATTCCCTTCACCATCATCGGAGTCTTCAAGGAGGCCGTGGACGACTTCGGCGAGTCTGAGATTGCCGACCAGACCATCCTGATTCCTTTCTCAGTGGCCAAATACTTCACCGGCACTGAGAATCTGCGCCAGATCTACTTTTCGATGCGCAGCATGGACGAGGTAACCGAAGCCTCGAAGCAGATTTTGGGAATCATTCAATCGCGCCACCGGCCCAACTCGGTCTACAAGGTGCAAACCCTCAAGCAGATGCTCACCATCGCCAGCCAAATCGCCGATGCGCTCACCGCCGTGCTGGTTTTGGTGGCCGCCGTCACGCTCGCCGTGGGCGGCGTGGGAATCATGAACATCATGCTGGCCAATGTCCGCGCCCGTATCCGCGAGATCGGCATCCGCAAGGCCCTGGGCGCGACCTACCGCGAGATCAAACTGCAGTTCCTGGCTGAAGCCGTCATTATCTCGCTCACCGGAGGAGTAGTCGGCACAATTGTGGGACTGGCGGTGCCGCTCTCGATCCGCTTCTTCACCGATTACAAGCTGCCTTTCTCGTGGCTCTCGGTGTTCATTGCACTCACCTCGGCCACACTCGTGGGAGTCGTCTTCGGCACGGTTCCCGCAACGCGCGCCGCGCAGATGGATCCCGTGGATGCATTGAAGTATGAGTGACCTTGAGCAAAAGCCGGAGTCGGGCCGCGAGCCTGAAGATGATGCTCCCTCGCAGGGGCCGAACCTGGTGGTGATTTACTCGCTGATTGCCTTCGCGCTGCTCGCCGCGATCTTCTTAGCGGGGATGATCGTGCTGCCGTTTTATCGGAGGCGGTGAGCGCAGATCAGTTGCAACTCACGCGCCGGAGCCTGTCTCTGCGCGTTCCGCGATCAATACCGGAATCCCCTCAACGATCGGGTAAACGCGCCCGCAGTCCGAGCACGTCAATCGCTCCTGGCCCGCGCGCAGTGTGCCCCGGCACGCCGGACAGGACAGCCTGCTCGCGAACCCTACGTCGAATTTCAGCTGCGATTGGTTGTCTCTCGACATGGTATTCGGAACAGCAGGGACGATGTTTCGAGTTCTGTTTCTCATCTCCCTGCGGAACCTCGGCAGAAGTACATTGATTGACGGCAGAATTCCCTCAGGGGCTAAAGCCCCGATTTCATTTTGTGGGCCTCGTCGGCACGAGTAAACTCGTGCCCTGATACAGGGCACTGAGGCATGCTTTGTTCTCTGTCCTCTAACCTCTATTCCTCGATCCCTGTTCTCTGTTCTCTGTTCTCTTTTTCTCTGTTCTCTGTTCTCTTGTTCTCTGTTCTCTGTTCTCTGCTACTGGATGGTCGCGTCTGTGCCGTCGGCCTCTGCTCCGGGCCGGCGCTTCAGGCGTCCCGCAAACTCCTGCTCGATTTTCGCGTTGGTGCCGGCGCGCGCGAACTCGTAGGCGACGCGGATGCCGTTATAAATCGCATTGTCATTCGAGGAGCCATGGCCGATGATACACACGCCGCGCACGCCCAGCAGCGGCGCGCCGCCGTATTCGGTGTAGTCGAGCCGGCGGCGGAACTCGTTGAAGGCCTTCCGCGATAGCAGCGCACCCACTTGCGCAGTGACGGTGCGCGTGAGTGACTCGCGCAACACATCGCGCACAAAGCGCCCAATGCCTTCGCTCGTCTTGAGCGCCACGTTGCCCACAAACCCGTCGCACACAATCACGTCGGCGTTTCCGTTAAATATGTCGCGGCCTTCAACGTTGCCGATAAAGTTGATGGGAAGCGCCTTTAACAGAGGGAACGCTTCATGCGTAAGCTCATTGCCTTTGGTCTCTTCTTCGCCGATGGAGAGCAGCCCCACACGCGGCTGACGGATCTTGAGAACGCTGCGCGCATACATCTCGCCCATCACCGCGAATTGCACCAGGTTGTGGGCCTTGCAATCCACGTTCGCGCCAACGTCAAGCAACACGCAGGGATTGCCCTTCGAAGTCGGCATGGGCGTCGCCAGCGCGGGCCGGTCGACGCCGGGCAACGCGCCCAGCACCATCTTGGCCGTGGCCATGGCAGCGCCGGTGTTGCCCGCTGTCACGAAGCCGGCTGCACTGCCGTCGTGCACCAGCTTGAGCCCCACGCGTATTGAGCTGTCTTTCTTGGTGCGCACGGCGTGTGCGGCCTTTTCATCCATGCCGATCCGTTCCGATGCGTTGTGGATCACGATCGGCAAGTCTTCGTTTTCAAGGTGTTCGTCGAGCTGATCGCGCAGCTCCGCCTCTGGACCCACCAGGTGGACCCGCACGGGCAGAGCGCGGCAAGCCAGTATGGCTCCCCGGATTTCAGGCTCGGGTGCTTTATCGGAACCGACGGCGTCAAGCGCTATGTCGTAGAGCATGGGGGCTCAGTTTACTTGTTACTTGGCTGCTTCCTTCACGTCCAGAACAGCGCGTCCCTTGTACTCGCCGCATTTGGCGCAGGCGCGATGGGGAAGCTTCTTCTCGTGGCAGTTGGGGCACTCGGAGAGGCCAACGGCGGTGAGGAAGTCGTGTGAGCGGCGAAGTGCGGTACGGCGCGTGGAGTGGCGCCTTTTCGGATTCGGCATTTCAAATTCCTTTCATGTCCTCCGCCTCGCCGGACTGGGTGCCCCATCCTTTTCGCGTCTTTGGCGAAAAGGGTGGGATGCCGCAAGGCAGAGAGCCCCGTCTCAAGGGCCTGATTCTTCAGGACTTAATCCGGCTGCGCAACCCGGACAACGCCTCCCAGCGGGGGTCGCTCGGACCCTCATCGCAGGTGCAAGGCTGGTTGTTGCGGTTGGCGCCGCAGTGCGGGCAAAGTCCCTTGCAGTCTTCCTTGCACAAAGTCCTGACCGGCAGGGACAAAAGCACCTGCTCGCGCAGCACATCTTCAAGCGCAAGACTGTCTTCTTGATAATAACCGATTTCGGTTTCGGGCGCTGTAATCGACCGCTCCGGGGACTCGCCATCGGCCCCGACGGGACGAAAGATCAGGTCGAATTCGGCCGCCAGCGGTACCTCAACCGGCTCAACGCACCGGGCGCACGGCACCTGGAACTTGCCGCTGAACTGGCCTTTCAGCCGGATATCGGCTACGATGTCGCTGCGGGCCGCGGTGTTCGTGGATGACTTCTGCCCGGCCGCTCGAGCCAAGCGGACCCACCTGCTCGGCCTCGCTACCCAGTTCTACTGCTCCCGGCTCAAGCTGCAGGTCAAAATCGACCGGCTCGCGCTCAAGCTCGATTACCTTGAATTCCATATGAACAGCCTAAAACAACAACGCGACCAAGGGAATAGCGGCGTGGGTTCTTACCGCGCTCCCCGGTTGTCCCATCCTTCGCGCCGAGGTTTCCCCTTCCTTCGCGCGCTCTTTGCGCGAAGGGTGGGAAAAAAGATCACCCACCCGCCGAGTTCAACTAATCCCGGTACAGTCTCACCGCTTCGGCGTGTATTCCTCAAACAGCTCCGGAAACTGCTTCTTGAGCGCACCAATCTTGGGCCGGTCGCACACCAAAATGTACGGGTTATCGGGGTTGTGGTACGCGTAATCCTGGTGGTAGTCCTCGGCACGATAGAAGCCTTTGAGCGGCGTCACCTCGGTCACAATCCGCGCCCCGAAGACGTGCGCCTTGTCGAGCTGGGCGATGTACTCAGTCGCAATTCGCCTCTGTTCGTCGTTTTCGTAAAAGATCGCTGAGCGGTACGAAGTGCCCTCGTCCGGCCCCTGGCGGTTGAGCTGAGTGGGATCGTGCGCCACCGAGAAGAAGATGCGAAGGAGCGTTCCATAGGTGATCTTCGCCGGATCGTACTCGACTTTCACCGATTCGGCATGTCCCGTGGTCTCGGTCGTCACCTGGTTGTAAGTGGCCGTGGAGGCCGATCCGCCGGCGTAGCCCACGGTCGTGCCAACCACGCCTTTCACCCGTTCAAATACCGACTGCGTGCCCCAGAAGCAGCCTCCGGCAAACACCGCCGTCTCAGTCGAATGCGTCGATGCCAGCGGAACATCGGCGGTCGGTGCGGGAATCGGCACGCCGGCAGCGGCCTTGGCGCGCAGAGCGGCAAACAGCACCGCGGCAACGGCAATCAGAAGAAAAACAATTCTGCGGGAAAGCATGGGAAGGAACCTCTAATCATTGGACAATTCCGCGGCAGGATGAGTTACATGCATTTTCAGTGACGAGGAGCGGCCGGCGGGTGGCCGAAGGAGTCAAGGTTGCCGCATTCAGTTCGGAATCCGGGTGCACCAAGCCTCCATTTTGGGATTAGAGGGCTCGGCTCCTACGTTTTATGATTTTTTCTCGCTCTACTAGAGCAGCAACAACAAGGTCCTTTGATGCCGAAGCTTCGAAGAGCGATCGGCTGCCGGCATTTCGCCGCAGCTCGGGTAGTCTCCGCTTGACGGCACGGCAGCTGGAAAGCATCTCTGGCACCGTGGTCCCGTCGGCCTGATAGAAGATGTTGCGCAAACCGGCCATCACGCCTTTCGGCCTATTCTTGTGGATCTGTGGGTCGATGCCACTGATATCGCTCGTTGAACGCTGCATTCTGTAGGGCTTACTTTCAAAAACGAAAACCTTGTGCCGACCCCTCGTTGTGCGGGAACGGTAGAGGGCCAAGCCAAGCTCCAACGGCATATTGAATCGGGGAATCCCAGACGAGAGCTCAATTCTGGATAGGTCGTGAATCGAGACGGCTGATTTCTCAATCAATCTGACAATTCTGTCGAGCCGCCCCTGATTGGGAACCGCCAGCGTCAAATTGATCTTAAGCCCAAGTTGCGTCAGACCCACGACGTAGGAGAGGTAGAGATCCTCAAATTGCGTGTCGTAAGGGATATTCAGAAAGACTGATAGGATGCGCTTTGGTCTCGCCAGGTATTGCTCACCGTCGTCCAGTGGCCCGAGGGGTTGACCGCTTCTTGCCCCTCCTAGTCCCAGCCGCTCTGGATTTGGTGTTCGAGCGCTTCGAGGTCCTTGATGATGGCGAGTTCATAATGAGGCGCACCGAGGCAACGCGCTCTTGGCTCAAACCCAACGTGCGTCCCATTTCTTCAGGGGAAGGTACCCGATTCCGGACCTCAAACGTCGCCGTACTCAAAGTCTGCGCTTGAGGCACCAAGGTGTCAAGTACGACTCATCTGCTACTTCCTAGTCTCGATTGCAGGGATGGGACTTGGGCCATATACCACCCCCTTCCCGCCAAGCGGGACAAAACCGGCTCGAACCCCATACCGGGTCTGAACCAAAGACGCCCCGAGGCGCGTCCTATTCAGTATGATCTCGGTTGCGGCACAGCTGAGCCACCGCACTGATTCCCTAAAATCAAAGATATGAGGCACATGCGATGAACCTTTCCACTTCGCTCGCATTTCGCGCCGCCTTCGCGGGCGCACTGCTTTTCTCCGCACAACTCATTCTCGCCCAGCAGGTGATTACCGGCCCGGACGCGTATGCCGACTGGTCGCAACAAAAGTCCGGCACAATGCGCAAAATTACGGTTGCCGACCTGCCGGCCCCTTTCGCAACCGAGTCCTCTGACAACGGGCCGATGGTAATCAAGAAACCCGCCAACGCCTGGCCCATCGCACCTGAAGGTTTCAAGGTTGAGCTCTATGCGGGCGGCGACGCCGCAAAGCCCATGCAGCGCGCCGACGACGTGCGCCAGACCTATGGGCCGGCGTCGGGAACGTTCGTGATGCCACGCATTATCCGCACCGCGCCAAACGGCGATCTCTTTGTTGCCGATTCGCAGGCGGGCTCCATCTTTGTCCTGCGCGGAGTTACGGCCGAGGGCAAGGCTGAAACCGTCAGCGAGTTCGCCTCCGGCCTCGATCACCCCTTTGGCATCGCGTTTTATCCTTCAGGTCCGAATCCCAAGTGGATCTACGTGGGCAACGCAACCACTATCGCCCGCTTTGCGTACAAGAGCGGCGACCTGAAGGCCCAGAACCCCACGCCTCAAACGGTCATTCCCAACATTCCCGGCTATGCGCAACTACGCGGCGGCGGTCATTGGACCCGCGACGTAGTCTTTACCGCCGACGACAGGCACATGCTGGTCTCAGTGGGCAGCGGCTCGAACATCGACGATCCCGACACACATCCGCGCGAATTTCACCGCGCCGACATTCTCGAGTATTCGCCCGAAGGCAAATTCGAGAAGGTGTATGCCTACGGCATTCGCAACTGCGTGGGCGAAGCCATTAACCCCACGACCGGCCAGCTGTGGTGCAGCACCAATGAGCGCGACGAGCTGGGCAATAACCTTCCTCCCGATTACGTTACCCACATTGAAGAAGGCGGCTTTTACGGCTGGCCGTGGTACTACATCGGCGGCCATCAGGATCCCCGCCTGCCCCAGCCCTGCGCCAACGGCACCGGCGCGAACCCGCAGCTCGCCGCGCCGCTTACCGAAGCCCAGGCCGCAAACTGCAAGCGCGTCGATATGTCGTCGAGGGTTTTGGTGCCTGACGTGCTGGTGCAGCCGCACATGGCTTCGCTTGAAGTGACTTTTTATCCGAATCATCAGAAGGGCTTCCCCGCATCGTTCGCCGGCGATGGCTTTGCTGCCGAACACGGATCTTGGAACCGCAAGAGACGCGGCGGCTACGAGGTGGTGATGTTTCCCATGCAGAATGGCAAAGCGCTCGGCGAGTATGAGGATTTTCTCACCGGCTTTACAACCGCCGATGGCCAGGTCTGGGGCCGGCCGGTGGGCGTGGCTGTGGGGCACGACGGCGCTCTTTACGTGACCGACGACGGCTCGCGCAGCATCTGGCGCGTGGTCTACACCGGCAAGTAAAACGGGAATCCGCGGCACAGGCTCGAACCGGGGTCATTCGACAAGCCATCCCGCACAAGCGAAGTTTGTACGGGGCACTCGGCATCCGGCGTTCTGGGTAGGAAAGCACGCTCTCCCTCCGCCCGGTAGAGTTACTCTATGGCCGCTCCTCAGCCCTCTTCCGTACCTGGCTCCAGCTCCCGTCCCGCCTGGGGCGCCGACCTGCGCACGCTCCTGGCTCTGGCGGTCCCGGTCGTGCTCAGCGAGCTCGGCTGGACGGCGCAGGGTATGGTCGACACCATCATGGTCGGTCGACTGGGCCCGGCGGCCATCGGCGCGGTGGCCCTGGGCAATGCAATCTGTTACACGCCTTCGCTGTTTGGCATTGGGCTGCTGCTGGGGCTCGACACCATGGTCTCGCAGGCCTATGGCCGCCGCGATCACGATGAGTGCCATCGCTGGATGGCGCAGGGAATCTATCTCGCCGCAATCGCGTCACCTTTCATCATGCTGCTCCTGGTTGCGGCCAGCATAGGCTTCACGCGTATCGGCATCACGGCTGAAGTTGCGGCGCCGGCCGGACAATACCTGCGGCTGCTGCTCTGGGGCACGCTGCCGCTGCTGCTTTATAGCGCCACGCGCCGCTACCTGCAGGGCGTGGGCGAGGTGCGCGTGGTTACGGCCACCTACGTCTTTGCCAACCTTATCAACTGGTTCGGCAACTGGGTTCTCATCTACGGCAAGCTCGGGTTTCCGGCCCTCGGCGTGCGCGGCTCGGCCATCTCCACGGTGGCGTCGCGCATTTTTATGGCGGCGGCATTGCTGGGATTTGCCTGGCGCTACGAACGCACCCGCGGTCATCCGCTCTTCAAGCATTGGGCGGGCCCCCGGATCGCCCGGCTGCGGGCTTTGGCCCGGCTCGGCTTGCCGGCCGCAGGCCAGATACTGCTCGAGGTGAGCGCATGGGCCCTGGCCACGGTCGGAATCGGATACATGACGCCGGTCGCGCTCGCCACTCATCAGATTGTGCTCAACTATGCCAGCGCCACCTACATGGTTCCAGTCGGCATTGCATCGGCCGCGGCGGTGAGCGTGGGTCACGCCGTGGGCGCCGGCGATGCGGCCCGCGCCCGCCGCGCCGGATGGCTGTCCATCGCTCTCGGCGCGGGCTTTATGATGCTCGCCGCTATCGTGTTCCTCGCCATTCCTTCGCAGCTTATCAAGGTGTACACCAGCGACCCGCGCGTGCTGGCCGTCGGACCCTCGCTCTTCGTCATCGCTGCCGCCTTTCAAATCTTCGACGGCATTCAGACTGTCTCCACGGGTGCGCTGCGCGGGCTGGGCGAGACTCGCGTTCCCATGTGGGCCAACTTCGTGGGCTATTGGATTCTGGGGCTCCCGCTCGGCTTTTATCTCTGCTTCAGCCTCGGCCGCGGAATCTACGGTATGTGGATCGGCCTCACCCTGGCGCTGATCGTGATCGCCGTCGCTTTGATCGTCCGCTGGAACCGCGACTCGGCGCGGCTCGCGCTTGCTGGAAACTCCGTCGCGGCCAGGTCGGGAGTCCGCTAAGAGAGACCATTCTTCTCAAGCCCGGCCCGATCCTGCCGATAAACGGTAGGAATCTCCTGTGAAAGGGCCTGTGCATGTCATACGTCCGTAATCTGCCGATGTCGAGAAAGTACACTTACGCTTTCGGCGCGATTTGCCTGCTTTGCGCAATTTTGGGAAGCTACACGTTCTTCGCATTCCGCCAGATTGTGGCCAAATGCGTGGATGTGCGGGACAATGCCCTGCCGTCGATCCTGGTTCTTTCCGAGATGCGAGCCAGCTTGAACTCACAGCGCCGCCACGATCTTGTGACTGCATTGTGCGGCACGCCGGATTGCGTCGCTGAACACGCCGCAAAACGCCAGCAGGCGCTGGCTGATTATCAGTCGACAAGCAAGAAGTACGAGCCGTTGATCAGCTATCCGGGAGAGCAGGAACTCTACCAGAAGCTCACGGACGCGTACGCCCGGTATCTGGACACAAGCAACCGAGGAACGGCGCTGGCAGCGGCCGGCAAGACGCACGAGGCGCAGGAACTGATTGGTGGAGACGCCGCATTCGCGCAGTTCACTGCCGCGCTCGACGCCGTTAACGCAGATTCTGATCTTAACGCCAAGGGCGGGGCCGAAGGCGCGCAGGCCAGCGTGACGGCAGGCAATCGCGCGACATGGATCAATGCGGCGGTGACCGTAATTATCATCGGGCTCTGCTGCCTCATTGGCATGGGATTGACGCGCGTGACGGTCACGCGCATCCGCTACGCCACCAGAATGCTGGAGCAGCTTGCGGCCAAAGACCTCACTCTCCATGTTGTGGTGACTGGCACCGACGAAATTGGGCGAATGGGCGACGCCATCAACACCTGCGTCGCGTCGATCAAAGAAGTGATCGGTGCGGTGTCGGACAGCACCATCAAGCTCTCCGAGGGCGCTTCTGAAGTAAGCGCGCGGGCGGTGCAAAGCGCGGGCAACGCTCGCAGCCGAGTCGGGCAAGATCAACCAGATTGCGGCCGCGGTGCAGGAGATGACGGCAACCATCAGCGAGATAAGCCACAACGCGGCCGATGCTTCATCCGCCAGCCGCGAGTCGGCGGAGACTGCCGAGCAGGGTGGCGCGGTGATGCAGGCTGCGGCCACAACCATGGAGCACATTGCCACCGCAACGCAGACGGTTGCAGAAAAGATGACCTCGCTCGCGCATCGCTCCGAAGAGATTGGCCGCGTGGTGAACGTGATTCAGGAGATCAGCGAGCAGACCAACCTGCTGGCCCTGAACGCTGCAATCGAAGCGGCCCGGGCCGGGGAGCATGGCCGCGGATTCGCCGTAGTTGCGGGCGAGGTTCGACGCCTTGCCGAACGCACCAAGGGCGCAACCGAGGAGATTGCCGCCACTATCCGCAGCATTCAGGAAGAGACCCGCAACACCCTGAACGTGATGCAGGAGAGCCGGACGGCGGTAGAAAACGGCCGGGGAGAAACCGAACGTGCGCGGCAAAGCCTCGACTCGATAATTGAAGCCTCAAAGAAGGTGGAGCAGCAGATCAACCTGATTGCTACGGCCGCCACGGAGCAGGCCTCCGCCGCCGGGAGAGATCTCCGAATCCACCAGCCACATCTCGCAACTTTCAACCGAAAACGTTCAGGGGGCCGAAGCGGCCGTTGAAATTCTCAAGGGGTTCGCAGAAATGGCCAGCGATTTGCAAAGCCTGATCGAACAGTTCCACCTCGAGGATGGGCAAAAGGAAAAGAAATCAGGGGGCCGTGCCCGGCCAGTCTCGGCCCTTCCAACGTCGTCGAGACACTTGTACTCTGCCCGCGCTTGAGTCACCTGACTGACTGACGCCTGCCCGCAGCGCGCTCTATGGGAACAGGTCATTCCTGCTCTCAAGTCTGCGCCTCGTGCCGGCGTTTTGCCGTTTCTCATACGCCCCCCGCTCTGTGTTAGGCTCCGGGTAGTGAACCTCCCGGCTCGCTGCACGGTTTTGCTTTTTTCATTCATTCTTCATGGTTTTCGCTTGCCGCAGCCGGAATCGCACAACGACCATTGGAAGAGAGACCCGGATGAGCGCCATCAAATATGACCTGGTTGTCATTGGTTCCGGACCCGCGGGCCAGCGCGCCGCCGTGGCCGCGCCAAAATTGGAAAGCGCGTGGCAGTGGTTGAAGCGCGCTCGGTGGTCGGGAGGCGTGTGCATCAACACCGGCACCATCCCCTCAAAGACCATGCGCGAGGCCGTGCTGCACCTCTCCGGCTATAACTACCGCAATATTTACGGCATCAATTACCGGGTAAAAGAAAAAATCAGCATGGCCGATCTCGCCTTCAGGGTGCAGGCCGTCATCAAGACCGAGGTCGACGTAACCGAGGCGCAGCTTTCACGCAACGGCATCGACGTGGTGCACGGCCTTGCCAGCTTTATCGATCCGAACCATGTTCACGTTGAAGGGCCCGCAGGCCGAAATCACGCTGGAGGCGGCGCGAATTATTATCGCGGTGGGCACCAAGCCCGCAGCATCCGATAAAGTTCCGGTCAACGGCAAATCCATTATCAACAGCGACCAGATTCTGGGCCTGGATGCGCTGCCCAAAACGCTCATCGTGGTGGGCGGCGGCGTAATCGGCGTGGAATACACCTGCATGTTCGCGGTGCTGGGCGTGCGCGTGACGCTGATTGAAAAGCGCCCGCGCCTGCTCGAATTCGCCGACCAGGAGATCATCGAGACGCTCAGCTACCACCTGCGCGACAGCCGCGTGACCATGCGCCTGGGCGAAGAGGTGGAGAGCGTTGAGGAACCCACGCCGGGCACGGTGGTGGCCAACCTTGAAAGCAAGAAGAAAGTTTCAGGCGATGCGCTGCTTTACGCGGTTGGCCGCCAGGGCAATGTTGACGACCTGAATCTGGCCGCGGCGGGCGTGGAGGCCGACAAGCGCGGCCGCATTGCCGTGGACGAGCACTACCAGACCAAGGTCCCGCACATCTTCGCAGTGGGCGACGTGGTAGGTTTTCCCTCGCTCGCCTCGGTCTCAATGGAACAGGGACGCATTGCCGCGGCCCGCGCCTTCGACGATTAGCGCCGCCACTTCCAATCCCGGATTTTATCCGTACGGAATTTACACCATTCCCGAGATCAGCTTCATCGGCAAGACCGAGGAGCAGCTCACCGACGAAGACGTTCCCTACGAAGTCGGCATGGCCTACTATCGCGAAGTGGCGCGCGGCCAGATCAAGGGCGACACCACCGGGCGCCTCAAGCTGATCTTTCATCGCGACACGCGCAAAGTGCTGGGCGTTCATATCATCGGAGAGGACGCGGCGGAGCTGGTGCACATCGGCCAGGCCGTCATGATCCTCAACGGCACCGTCGACTACTTCATCGACACCGTCTTCAACTACCCGACCCTCGCCGAGTGCTACAAAGTTGCAGCGTTCAACGGATTGGGCCGGCTGCACCGCTACCAGGCCGGGTAGCTCTTGCTTTGAAAGGGCACGAGTTTACTCGTGCCGAGAACGTCAACAGAATGAGCCCGGGGCTCTAGCCTCCAAAGATCGACAAAGAGCGGGCCACGTAGCATCTCAAAAGGACCGGAGAACATATCGGACAAAGAGGTGAAGCCATCATGGATACCGTCTACTTGC
>CAWILB010000035.1:0-26157 GCA_963836635.1 uncultured Acidobacteriaceae bacterium
CCGTGGTGAACGAGGCGGCGGGTTCCTCTTTTCCGCTGAACCTGCCAGGCGTGTATCGCGTAAGCGTGAATCCCGGCGGTACCGCGGCGTTGGGCTTTGTTCAGAACTCCAATTACGCCTACTACCCGGTTCAACTGACGACCGAACAGGGAACTGCATACTCGGGCGGTCCCTCGACGTGGCCGAAGGCCGCGGTGGACTGCGAGCCGCAAAACGCTCCAGTCTGGTGCCTGTTCCAGTTACAAAGCCCCGACGCCCTGGATGCGACCGGGACCTACTATGGCGCCCCGCTGAAGTTTGACCGGCCGGTGAAGGCGGTGTGGTCAGCCGACGGCAGCCAAGCGTACGTGTTGAGTTGCGGTCCTGAGTGCGGTGGGACGGCATCATCGTATTCTGTGCTTCCGGTTGCGCCGTTGATCTTTACCCTCGGCAAGAACTCGGGACTGCTGCCGTGCAACGCGAACCTGAGGCAATGCGTCAACACGCAGACCGCGCCGATGAAGGAGGTTCTTATCCCTGGCGGCGCAAGCAACGCGCTGGTGGATTCGTCGACAATGTACGTGGTGGGCCAGCAGCCGCAGGTCGTAAACGGATTGACGCTGTTTGGCGGGCAC
This sequence comes from uncultured Acidobacteriaceae bacterium, assembly GCA_963836635.1. Taxonomy (GTDB): domain Bacteria; phylum Acidobacteriota; class Terriglobia; order Terriglobales; family Acidobacteriaceae; genus Telmatobacter. The sequence continues at coordinate 615 of CAWILB010000035.1, forward strand.
CTGACAGTGGTGAACCTGGCCAACAATACTGCGTCAGCTCCTGTCGCCATCAGCGACGGGCAGCCGGGTTCGGTCAGCCGCATGGTTGAAGCGGACGACAACACTCTGTGGATCGGCATGAGCGGATGCACCAACGGGGTGAGATACGCAACCAATTCCGTCACCGGGTATGGCTGCCTGACGATGTACAACACTTCAACCAGCCAGGTGACGTTGCTGGAGCCGTATCTCGGCGACGCCACTGGTATTGCCGCTGTGACGGGGCTGCACAAGATCTACACGGCCGAAGGCGGACAGGTGTATATCTACTCCACCGTGGATGGTTCGACGAAGGATAACCAGTATGTGACTGTGACCGGCACCGCGTATGACGTGGCCTACATTGACGCGGTGACCGACGGCGACAACACCGTCTACTGATGCTATAACGAGTTGCGTGCAATCATGCCAGCCAATGCCGCCGAATTCCGCGCCGACGTTCTGGCCATTGCCGCGCATCGCGACGACGTGGAACAGACCTGCGGCGGAACCCTGCTGCGGATGGCGTCGCGCGGGCTGCGGACCGCGATTCTCGATCTGACGCAGGGCGAAGCGGGCACACGAGGAACCGCGGAGGAGCGTGCGCGCGAAGCCGAAGAAGCCGCGCGGATACTGGCGGTGGGCTGGCGTCAGGCGCTTGAGTTTGCCCGACGGCGCAATTGAAAACACTCTTGAAAACCGGATCGCGATTGCGCGCGTGCTGCGCCAGTTGCGCCCACGCGTGGTGATTCTGCCCTACTGGCAGGCGCGCCACCCCGACCACGCAATGGTGGCGACGCTGGGATACGAAGCGTGTTTCGTTTCCGGCCTCACGAAAGTTAATGCGGGCAGCCGAGCCGCACCGGCCCTTCAAGATTGTGTACGCGAGCCTGTACGCCGACGTGCGGCCCGAGTTTCGTTGTCGACATTACGCCGTTTATTGAGCAACGCCACGCGAGCGCTGATGGCGTACCGCTCGCAATATGCGAATCAGCAGGCGGGGAGCGAATTGTTTGTGCCCGAAGAAGAGATTCGCGAGCGCACATTTGCCGAAGCGCGGCATTACGGTCTGTTGGCCGGCGTCAAGTACGGCGAGCCGTTTGTGCAGAAAGAGGTTGGACTGGTGGACGACCTTACGCTGGTGCCGGTGCAGTCGATATAAAGCTGCGCTGCCTGCCGGGTGGCCGAAGTGTCATAAGTTCATCTTATCGAAAATGAAAACAAAATAACTTTGCGTTATGTCAATGGAATTGCGCACACTGAAAGCGGAGACCTTTCAATCATGGCGCAAACCTGGGATCCGAAGGCGTACGCGCGGAACGGCGCATTTGTGCATCAACTTGCGGGTGGGGTGCTGGAGTGGCTGAAGCCGAAGAAGGGCGAGCGGATCCTGGACCTTGGCTGTGGCGACGGGCAGTTGACCGCGCGACTTGCAGCAACGGGCGCGGTGGTGAGTGGCGTGGATGCGTCCGCGGAGATGGTTGCGGCGGCGCGATCGCGCGGAGTGGGGTCTATGGTTGCGCAGGCCGAGAAGCTTCCATTTGCCGATAGAGAGTTCGACGCGGTGTTTTCGAATGCGGTTCTGCACTGGGTGCGCGGGCAGGACGAGATGATGGACGAGGTGCATCGCGTGCTGAGGCTTCGCGGTCGGTTTGTAGCCGAGATGGGCGGACACGGCAACATTGCGGCAATTCGCACCGCATTGTTTGCCGTACTTGAGCGGCACGGATTGAGAGATCGTGAAGAAGGCGTGAATTACTTTCCGACTTCGGCGGGATACAAATGCAGACTCGAGAAGCATGGATTCAAGGTGAAGAAGATCGCGCTGATTCCCCGGCCGACTCCAATACCGGAGAACGGAATGCGTGGGTGGCTTGAGACGTTTCGCAAAGGCGTAATGGACTCATTGCCGGAATCTGCGCGTGAAACGGTGTTGCGGGAAACCGAAGAGTTGTTGGCGCCTGCGCTGCGCGACGAAGACGGAAACTGGACCGCGGACTATGTGCGGCTGCGGTTTGTCGCGATTGCGTAAGGCGCGCCGAGGGCACGCCGGTTGAGTGAATAAACACAACTGCGGGGCGCCGGTTGCTGCTCCCCGCAGATTTTTTGGATGAATCTGCACAGGATTCAGGTGGTTGTGAAAGCGGGCAACCGGTGAGCGATGCACGCGTCTAATGAGTAGACGAAGTTTCCCGTTCGGCGTTTTCTATGAAGTTTCTACCCCGTCTTGATCGCCGACCCGAACTCGACGCCATGCGTGGGCTTTTTCTTGTTTGGATGACGCTTACGCACTTACCTACGCGATTCAGCGACTTCGTAAATTCCCCGATTGGATTTGTATCATCGGCGGAAGGATTTGTTTTTGTTTCCGCTTTGCTGCTGGGGCGGTTGTACATTCGGGAGACAATCCTGGATTCGACCAAGGTTCGCGCCCGATTGTGGAAGCGGTCGCTCCAGATTTATGGATATCACCTGGCGATGCTGGCGCTGGTATTTACCGTGGCTGCGGCGTATGCGATGAACACGCACAAAGCAGCCATCAGCAATCTGCTCAATTTCTATCTTGCGCATCCGCTGGTAGCGATTGCCGGCTCGGTGCTGCTGCTTTATTGCCCGCCGCTCCTTGACATTCTGCCGATGTACGTGACGTTCTTGTTCTTCACTCCCATGCTTTTGTCGGCAGCTTTGCGTTTTGGGTGGAAAAGGATACTGGCGGCGAGCGGTTGCGTATGGCTGCTGGCGCAGTTCGGCCTTCGGGACCTGGTGCACAACCTGGTAGTGCAAGCGACGCATTTGCGGATTCCATTGCAGGAGACGGGGGCGTTCAATCTGTTTGCGTGGCAGGCGGTATGGGCAGTGGGATTGTGGGTGGGCGCGCGGTCGGCGATGCGTCCCAAGACCTTTGATGATCCACCGGGATGGCTGGCGGCGACCTGTTGCGCGCTTTGTGTGTTCTTTATTGGCATCAGGTGGGGATGGCTGGGCCCGCACCTGACGCAGCAGGCTCTGGGGCTGCAGCTTGACAAGTGGCAGATTGGGCCGCTGCGGGTAATCAACCTGGCTGCGTTTTCGATTGTGGTGTATTGGCTGCGCCGAAAGCTGGTGAAGATCGTCGCAATCGAGCCGTTTCTTACGCTGGGCAAAGCCTCGCTGCAAGTGTTTTGCACTCATATCGTCTTTGTGTTTGTGGGCCTGGCGTTGCTGGTCCGCGACGTGGGCGATGACGTGGGACAGCCGCTTGAGCAACTGCATGGAATGGCGGCGATACTCTTGCTGATTGTGACATTCACTGCATTGCTGCTGGTGGCGTTGCTCGAGGTGCGAAAAAACTCCTCACAACGCGGAAACAGGGAGGGCAAACCGCCAGACCCGGAATCTCAGCCGCCGAAAAGCGGCGAGTCGCGCCTGGTGGCGCAGAGCACTGCAACTGCGATTATCGTCGCACCCGAATGTGCGGCATCGCTTAATGCAGAGCGGGAGATCCCCGCGGCGGTAACGAGCGACTGACTGCCATGGGCCATCTGTGGTCAAGCTTATTTCCAGAAGCTAGAAGGTATCTGCCCGTAGTCACTCGGTTAAAGCGCTAGTCGGGTTCCAGAGCTTTGGTCCGGAAGAGCAGTCCCGCGACGACGCCGGCAACACTGGGAACAAGCAGGAATAGCCAGAGTTGGGCCATTGCCTTTCCGCCGACAAACAGCGCCGGTCCGAGGCTGCGCGCGGGGTTCACGCTCACGCCGGTGATGTGGATTCCGAAGATGTGAATGGCCACGAGCGTAATGCCGATGGCGAGGCCACCGAATCCGTTGGGCGCTTTGCCGTGAGTCGAGCCAAGGACGACGATGATGAAGATCAGCGTAGCCACAAACTCGAAGACAATGGCAGAGACAAGGCCGTATTCACCCTGGTAACCGGGCCCCCATCCGTCCTGGCCGAGCCCGCTGGTTGCAATGCTGAATCCGGCGGCGCCTGATGCGATCACGAATAGTACCCAGGCCGCGAGTATGGCGCCGAGGCATTGGCCCGCCCAGTAGCCCAACATGTCTGCAAACTTCATACGCCCTGCCGTCCACACCCCCAAACTCACAGCCGGGTTGATATGGCAGCCGGAGATTGCGCCAATGCCGTAGGCGGCGCCCACCAGCGAGAGCCCGAAGGCGAAAGCGATCCCCAGGATCCCGACCTTGTCGCCCGCGACAACGGCAGTTCCGCATCCGAAGAGCACCAGAATGAAGGTGCCCACCAGTTCCGCGAGGTATTTCTTCATCATCCCTCCTGTCGTTCCGTCTTCAGGTGAGCACACTCAAAGGGCCGTGTCGGGCGGCTTTTGCAGCGCCGGTTTGACCTGGAGCCCTGCCTGGAGGCTCGCGCGGGGCGAAATCTGTCCCTGACCCGGCGTGACGACGAAGTTTTGCAGAGGCAGCTTGCTACAGTCAAGTGAAAACAGAGGCAGTTACCGCCGTTCGTTGCGCGATACTTGCTGCCGTATCGGCGGAATGCCAGGGCGTCCCGAATTCATCAAACGTTTGCATTTCATTTGCCTCGCTGCATTACTCTGTTAATGGTTCCCGGCGCTCCTCGCAATCCCGAAATCAACCGGCGCCGGGGCGAGGGCTGACCGTTTTGAGCCAAACCGTATTTGTTCTGGAAGACGACTCCGATATCGCAAGGCTTGTGCAGCATCATCTTCAGGCGGCTGGGTTTGAAGCGCGCCTGTTCCATACACCTACCAATTTGATTCCCGATGCCGAGCGCATAGCGCCCGCGCTGTTTCTGCTCGACATTATGGTGCCGGGCGGAGATGGGCTGGACGTTTGCAGGCGGCTGCGCAATCACAACGGACTTTCGACCATCCCGATCATTTTTTTGACGGCGCGCGCAACTGAGAACGACCGCGTGCTAGGCCTCGAACTGGGAGCGGACGACTACATTATCAAGCCGTTTTCAACGCGCGAGCTGGTGGCGCGGGTAAAGGCGGTGCTGCGGAGATTCGAGCGGCCCACTTCGCCTTCGATTATCAGCTTTGAAGAGGTGATTATTGACGCCAGCGCGATGCAATTGAAGGTGCGCGGCGAGCTGACCACGACCACAGCAACTGAGTTCAGGCTGCTTGACTACCTGGCGCGGCACCCCGGACGCGTTTTCAGCCGCGATCATCTGCTGGATGCGGTTTGGGGAGATGCGCGATTTGTGACTCCTCGATCGGTGGACGTTTATGTGCGCCGCATCCGTGAGAAAATCGAAATCGATCCAGAAAATCCGCGCTATCTGAAGACGGTGCGCGGCGCAGGTTACCGGTTTGAGCTGCCGAAGACCGACTAGAAAACAGCTTTCAGCCTTTAGCTCTCAGTTTTCAGCGTGTCTTTCACAGAACTAGGTGTGCGATAGCCGCCGAATGGATGAGTGCGAGTGGTTGAGAGCTGATAGCTCAGAACTGCATTCCATGACCTCAAAAGTCTTTATCAAGCTGCTCGGGCTCTTCCTTCTCCTGCTTGTGATTCACACGCTGGTGATGGAGTTTCTGTTTCACCGCTTTGTGGAGCACGCGGCAGACGGGGGAGTGCGCGTGCTGGGACGCGAGGCGTTCTGGTCGGGCCTGATCGCGCTGGGGCTGGCGTTGCCGGTGGCGGCGTGGATTTCACTGCGCATTTCGGGGCGGCTGCAGAGCGTGATGGACTTTGCGCGGCGCATCGCCTCCGGCGACCTGACGGCGCGGCTCGACTACAGCCACACCGGCGAACTGGCTCCGATGGAAGAAGCGCTGAACCTGACAGCTGAGCGGCTGGGCAAGGACATTGCGGAACTGGAGAGCGGCCGGCACGAATTGGCGGTGATGCTCGATTCAATGCAGGAGGCCGTGGTGGCGATTACGGCCGAAGGCTACGTGCGCTGGTCGAACGCTGTGATGCAGCGGATCATGGGATCGCAGATTCGCGCCGGCAGGCCGCTGGTGCACTCCATTCGCGACCCCGAGCTGCTTGGTTGCGTGCGCAGAGTGCTCGAAAGGCGCGAGCTGTGCATCGGGCGCGCGAGTTTACTGGCGCCCGGGCGCATTTTTGAAGTGAATGCGGCGCCGCTGCCTTCGGGCGGTGCGCTGGTGGTGCTGCACGATGTGACTTCGATTGAAGCCACGCAGACCTCGCACCGCGAGTTTGTGGCCAACGTAAGCCATGAGCTGCGCACGCCGCTCACCTCGATCCAAGGATATGTTGAGACGCTGATCGAAGATCCGAACCCCAACCCAGAGACGACGCGCGAGTTTCTGGGCGTGATTCTGAAGAACGCCAGGCGGATGAATCGGCTGACCGAGGATCTGCTGGCCTTGGCGAGCGTTGAGAGCCCGGACTACAAGCTGAGCGCGCAACCGTCGCGGGCGAGGGTGCTGGTGGAGGATGCGATCGAGTCGCTTGGCGGCATCGTGGTGGATTCCGGCGTAAAGCTGCAGTCGGCCGGCGCGCCCGATTCGCTGGTAATGGCCGATCCCGATGCCATGAACCAGGTCTTCGGCAACCTGATTGAGAATTCGCTGAAATATGCGAAAGACGGCAAGCGGATTCGCGTGGGCGCGCGGCAACTTGAGACCGAGGTGCAGTTCACGGTGCAGGATTTCGGGCCGGGGATAGCGTCGGAGCATATAGAGCGGATCTTTGAGCGGTTCTACCGCGTGGATAAAGCGCGCTCGCGCGAGAGCGGCGGCACGGGGCTGGGACTGGCGATTGTGAAGCACATTGTGCAGGCGCACGGCGGGCGGGTGTGGGCGGAGAGCGAACTGGGTAATGGCGCGTCGTTCCACTTTACGTTACCGTTGGCGCCCATGCAGACGACATTGGCGAGCGCAAGCGCCGCGCCTGCCGCCGAGGCATCGCAACCGATCGAGAAGCCTGCGGAGACGGTGGGGTAACGGCAGCGCATTGCGGGGCTGGTGCCGCACCCCGCGGTTAAGCGGCTCAATGCAAATTGAGCTATCGGTTCTTTCGCCCGCTGAAGCGGGCTTTGCTGCCAAATGCTCAAAACTTCCCCAGGCTCGCGCCTTTGCCCGCCGAGGCGGGCTTTGAATACGGCACCGTCGAATAGCGTGCTGGGAACTGCTCTTTTTAGGCCTCCATTGGCCGTGGAGGGGCAAATCTGCGATAACCGAAACAGATGGCCGGTGCGATCACACTTTTTGTCTATGGGACACTGAAGCGCGGCTGCCGCAATCACGGCGTGCTGCGCGGGGCGGTGTTTGCGGGTGATGCGGTGACGGAGCCTGCTTACCTGATGGTGAATTGCGGTTCTTATCCGGGGTTGGTGCGAGCAGAGAGAGCTACAACTGGCGACGGGATGGCGATTCGCGGCGAGCTCTATCGCCTGGATGAATCGCTGCTGGCTCTGCTCGACCGGTTTGAGGACGAAGGAACCGAGTACGTGCGGGGACCGATCACGCTGGCGGATGGAAGCGAAGCGCAGACGTATTTCTACTTGCCGCCCGTGGCGGGGTTGGGGCTCTGTGGCGACGAGTGGCATGAGTAGCGAAGAGAATAGAGCCACGGATTCCGCGCGTCAATGTTGATCGGCGTGGCTGTGGCGCCACTGCCAATACTGTTTCTGCTCGTCCTTGCTGCGCTCTTTAAAGTCCTTGTGGTCGCGATGCGTGTCGTGTTCCCACTGGCTGTAATAGACGGTTTCGTTGTCCCAGACGTGATAGTCGTTGTAATAGGGGTCGTAGACGCGGGCGTGCACGGCGCAACCGGCGATGAAGAGCGGCGCAGAAATCGCCGCTGTGAGCACGAGCGTGGGAAGGCCTTTATAGAGTTTGCGCATAACTCGCTCCCTCGTTAATCAGAGCGTGTGATGCGTCCCGCACAGGCAGTGGTTGCATCGGGACTTCGGTTCTGAGGCGGGGAATGCGCTGGCGCCGGCCGCGTGCGAGGGCGGCGCGCGGGTTACTACATCAGCCTTTTCCGCACCATATCCAGCGCCTGCTGGGTAGCCCACTCGCGGATGCGCTGGCGATCACCGCGGAAGGTGCGCTCGAGCGAGTCAGTTCTGTCGATACCGGCGACGGCGATGTGGACCAGTCCGACGGGCTTGGTTGTCGTGCCGCCCGTGGGACCGGCGATGCCGGTGATTCCCAGGCCAATGGTTGCGCCGGTGCGGCGGCGAACGCCTTCAGCGAGTGCGCGGGCCACTTCTTCCGAGACCGCTCCGTGCTGGGCAATAAGCTCGGCCGCGACGCCTGCGAGCCCGATTTTGAGATCGTTGGAATAGACGACGACTCCGCCGAGGAAGGAGCGGGAGCTGCCGGGGACAGAGGTGATGCGCTCGGCGACCATGCCGCCAGTGCAACTCTCGGCCACGGCCAGCGTGGCCTGGCGCAGGCCGAGATAGTAGAGCACGATCTGTTCGAGCGATTCGCCGTCAGAGGAATAGAGCCAGTCTTCGAGCGCCTCCTCAAGCTTGCCGGCCAGTTCGTCGACGCGAGCCTGAGCCTCTTCGCGCGTGGGCTTGGCGCATTGCAGCGTGAGCTGGATGTCGCCGGCGTGGGCGAGGATGGTGGTGTGCACGTCGGGGTAGGTGGTAGTAGATGGGCGCTAAAAGCTTGTCAGCCTGCGACTCGGGAATCATGGCCGCCTTGAGCGTGCGGGTGGCGATGGCGCGCGGCGGACACTGTCTCGCGCAGGCGCGGCAGGCACTCAGCGTCAAACAGCGGCTTGCACTCGTGCGGCGGGCCGGGAACCAGGAAGATGAGCTTGCGATAGCCGGCGAAGACCGTATCAAGAAATTGGCCGGGCGCGCTGCCGTTGGGGTTGGGCAGCAACGGTTGCGCCCTCAAGCACGTCAGCCTGCTTAAGGTTGTTGGGCGGCATGGTGATGCGCCACGTAGCGGCGCGCGCATGCAGCGCGGCAACCTGCGTGGCGTCGCGGCGCAGGGCGAGCGACAGAGCCTCCGCCATAGCTTCGCGGGTCAGGTCGTCTTCAGTGGGCCCCAGGCCGCCCATCACAATGACGATATCGACGCGGCCAAGCGCCGTGCGGATGGCGCTCACGAGGTCGCGGCGCCGGTCGCCGACAATGGTCTTGAACGCGACGGCGACGCCGATCTCGTTGAGCTTTTCAGTCAGGTAGAGAGAGTTGGTGTCTTGCCGGATACGGCGTAAGCATCTCAGAGCCAACGGCGATGATTTCGGCTTTCATAGCAGACAGTGGACATGGAAAAGTCGACGGCGGACGGTAAAGGACAAATGAAAAAGATCAATCGGGCAATGGACCGCAATCGCTTATGTTCTTAGATTACAGCGATTGAGCGGGTGGGGCCTGTGGAGAGGCGGCTAAATCGTAGTCGCGCTCGACGCGGCAAATGCGGACTTTGAAGCTCTCGTACCAGATTTCGCGGCCGCGGCGCTGGGCGGCGAGGTGGGCGGAGTTCTGTTTCCAGGCGGCGATGGAGTTGAGCGAGTCCCAGTACGAGACGGTGATGCCGAGGACCTCGCGCACCGATTCAATGCCGAGAAAGCCGGGCTGCGTGGAGGCGAGATTCACCATTGCATCAGCCATTGAGGAGTAGCCGTTGTCACCATCTGTGCGCAGCGACGTAAAGATGACGGCGTAATAGGGAGGCGCGGGCGTGGCGGCGATGGACATTTGGACCTCTGTTGGAGATGGCATTGGCAGCCAGTTCCAGTTTGGCAGATTGCCCGTCGCATGTCCCGAATTTCGGGCCACGGCCTCGACCCGGAGAAGCCGCATCGGGCATTCTTGTAAAGACGCGTTGATTGGAGCGGACGGGAAAAGAATGACCGGAACGGCAAACGCGCACGGATTGGATGGAACGCTTGTGGAGGCGGACTGGCCCGCGCTGACACTAGACGAATTGCGCCGTCTGTTTGAGCGGTTCCCTGGGCTTCGAGGGCCGATTGAAATTCTGACCGAGAGCCCGCGGCCGTTTTCAGCGGCGGGCGTTGTGAAGACGGCGGCTGGGCGCGTGTTTGTGAAGCGTCATGCGCGTGCCGTGCGCGATCGCGAGGGATTGATCGAAGAACATTGCTTGATGCAGTATTTGCGTCTGCGCGGAGCGGGTGTTCCGCTTGTGCTTGCCGACGCGGCGGGAGAGAGCGCGATTGTAGATAGCGATTGGACCTACGAGGTGCACGAAGCTGCGCCCGGAGTTGATTTGTACGGCGAGGCGCTTTCGTGGACGCCGTTCCGATGCGCGCAGCACGCTGAGGCGGCCGGCGAGGCGATGGCGAGGACGCATGCTGCGGCCGAGGGGTTCGATGCGCCGCGTCGCAAGACACAACCTCTGGTTGCGAGCTTCACGATTTTTAGTGCACCGAATCCCGCGGCGGCAATGGAAAAGTATCTGACAGCGCGGCCTGCGCTCGCTACGAATGCGCGTGTGTGGGCGTGCGCGGCGCAGGCGCTGGAACTGTTGTCGCCCTTCCACGCGCAACTGGCCCCGCTGCTCGAGGAACTTGCGCCGCTGTGGACGCACAACGATTTGCACGCGTCGAATTTGTTGTGGAGCAATGCGGGCTGCACTTCCAGCGACATGACCGCGCAATCCGACTCCGGTCGGCGCGTGACCGCGATAATCGATTTCGGGCTGGCGGACCGAACGAGCGCAGTGCACGACCTGGCGCATGCGATCGAGCGCAATATCGTGGAGTGGCTGGCGCTGGTTGCCAAGCCCAGCGCGCCCGATGAAGTGCCAGTGCATTTCGATCATCTTGAAGCGCTGCTGGCGGGGTACGAACGAGTGCGGCCGCTCTCGGATGCGGAGCGCGCGGCGCTGGGACCAATGTTCGCTTTGTGTCACGTCGAGTTTGCGCTCTCCGAAGCCGATTATTTCGCTGGGGTCCTGGGCAGCGAAGAGAAATCAGCGATGGCGTACGATGGATGGCTCGTTGGACATGCGCGCTGGTTCCATTCGCAGGCGGGCGAACGGTTGCTCGAGTGGATCGGGCAATGGGCCCGCGCGGGGTCATCGCGATGACACTGCATGCGGTTTTGGCCTGGGCGGCTGCGGACTGGATTGAAATTGCCGGCTTTATCGCCACTCTCCTGGGCATCTGGCTCACGACAAGGCGACTGCTTATCTGCTGGCCTGTGACGCTGCTGGCTGACCTGCTTTACCTGGTGGTGTTCTACCAGGCAAAGCTGTTTTCTGACGCGTTGCTGCAGGTGTTCTTCGTCGCATTCACGTTGTATGGATGGTGGCACTGGTGGCGCGGCGTGCGCGAAGAGGGCGAAGTGCGCGTGGCGACGCTTGGAGTGCGCTCTGCGATTGTCGCCTTGGCGGTTGGCGCCGTCGGCGCAGTGTTGCTGAGCCGCTTGATGATTTATCTCGGGGTGCAATTGCACGTTACGATTGCGCTTCCGCATCTGGATGCGGCGTTAGCGAGCTACAGCCTGGTCGCGAGCTGGTGGCAGGCGCGTAAACACATCGCCAACTGGTGGCTGTGGATAGTGGTGGACCTGATGTATGTGGGTGAGTACATCTACAAAGGTCTATGGCTCGACGGCGCCCTTGTACTTGTTGCTGGTTGGTCTCGCCGTGCTGGGGTGGTGGGATTGGCGGCGGGCTGAAGTGATCAAACAGCTTGCTGAACGACATTGTGCAGCGGCTCGCCGTTAATGTACCGGCGCAACTCTTCGGCGACAATGTGCAATGCGTTGGGCGCAAACTGCGGGCTTGAGCCGCTCCACGTGCGGCGTGATGAGCAGGTTGGGGCAGCTCCACAGAGGATGTCCTTCGGGCAGCGGCTCGGGGTCGGTGACGTCGATGGCGGCGCGGACTCGGCCTGCATTGAGCGCCTCGACCAGCGCGTCGGTGTCCACGACGGGCCCGCGCGCGGCGTTCACCAGCAAGCGCGCCCTGGCGCATCAGCGCGAATTGGCGCGCGCCAATCAGGCCGCGCGTTTCATCGGTCGAGGGAACGATGAGAATAATGATTTCGGCCTGCGGGAATCAGACGCGTCGAGCTCTGCGGCGGCGTGAACTTCGGGCTCATGCGAGCGGTGCGCGCCACGCGCGTCAACTCCACGCGAAACGGCGCGAGCATGCGCTCGATCTCTTTGCCGATTGCCCCGTAGCCGACCAGCAGCACCGACTTGCCGGCGAGTTCCTCAAGCATGACTGGCGGATAGAGCGGCGAGGTGTCGCCGGTGATGGCGGCGTAATGAGCGGGGGCCTCAAAGCGGCGCTTCCACACGCCTGAGCGCTGCACGTCGAGATAGAGCGGAAAATACTTGAGCGTGGCGAAAATGGCGGCGATGACCCACTCGGCCGTCGGGCACATTGTGCGCGCCGCTGGGCATTGCAGATGGTGACATGCGGGCCGGCGAGCGGCGGAATCCACTCAGTGCCGGCGAGCATGGAAAGAATGAGCTTGACGCCGCGCAGATGCGGCCAGGCGCGCATAGCGCGAGTCGGGTAGGGATCGGGAATCCAGACTTCGATTTCGACATCGTGGTCGAGCTTGTCGGAGATGGGAATCGAGCTCGATTCCGCCGGGGAAATCGCGGAAGAAGTCGAGAGCACAGTGTGCTGGATATCCGACTCGGAGCATAAGGGAAGAGTGACCCACGCATGGGTTTCTTGATTGTATTCTCAAGTGTAGTGGTGAATGCAACGGACGGATCGGAAGAATGCGCCTGAAGGCCCGCAAAACCTGGTCGCAGCAACAACTGGCGGTCAAGCTGCGCATGCACCCGAACGCCAGCGAGGGATTCTTCAACTATGAGCGGCGACGGCTGATGATCCACGCCGCCAAGACTGCGCTGGCGGCTGCATTGAGCTGGTGGCTGGCCAAGCTGTTTGGGGTGCGCGACGGCTACTGGGGATCGATCAGCGCGATCATCGTGCTGCAGTCGAACGTTGGCGCAACGGTAACGGCATCGCGCGACCGCGTGATTGGCACGGTGATTGGCGCGGCGGTGGGATTTGCCTTTTCGCAGATGCAGCCGCTTTGGCTGAGCTACGTGCTGGCGTTGCTGGTGGCGATGATGGCCTGCGGGTTGATGGGGCTGCGGAACAGCTCGCGGCTGGCAGGCGTCACCATCACGATCGTGATGCTGGTGCACCACGAGGGCGCGATGTGGGGCCTCGCACTCGACCGCGTGATCGAGGTGCTGCTGGGAATCGTGGTGGCGCTTGCTGGTTACTACGCTGGTGTTTCCCGATCGCGCGCGTATCAGGCTGCGCGACGGGCTGGCGCAGGAGTTCCTGATGCTGGGCGCATTTTTTGAGGCGAATTCTCGAAGGATTTCGCGGCGCTCCCGCCCAGAATCTGCAGGCGCTGCGCGACGATGTGCAAGCAATGCGGAGGGCAACGATCAGCTTTTGGAGGCGAGCCGCAATGAGCCCTCGAGCGCGGGATGGCGCGAGGGGCTGAACATGCTCTCGCAGTTTGCGCGCGCCATCTTCGATGGCCTGTTGGCGCTGGACCTCTCTGTGGAAGGCAGTCACGAAGATGCCTATGCTCAAAGGCTCGAGCCTGAGCTCGGAAAACTGGCCGTCGACATTCACGCTGGCTTCAACCATGTTGCGGGCTGCATTCACAAATGGCGTTTCGACGTGGCGCCGCAGGGCATCAACCTTGAGCAGGATATAACCGATCTTGAAGCGCGCATGGAGGCGGTGCGCGGGACAGGATTGGGGTTTTCGCAGGCGGAGATACTGCGCGCCTATGCAGTGCAACTGCACTTGAAGCAGATTGCGCGGCTGCTGCGGGCCTCGCGCGCGGAGACAAGCAGGGCGACCGGGCAGGCGAAGGAGTAGCGGTCGCGATGACTCAGACCGCGATCTGATCGGTGTAGACAGCCATGCCTACGACGGCGTCTGCGCCAAGAGCGTGGAGCTCGTCGATCTCCTGCTGGCTGCGAATGCCGCCGGCCACGATGAGTTGGCGTTCAGTGAGCTTGCGCAGGCGCGCGGCGGTTGCGATGGGGAAAGCCCTGCATCATGCCTTCGCCATCGACATGCGTGTAGAGGAAGGCTGCGGCGTAAGGTTCGAGCTGCGGAATTGCTTCATCGGGCGTGAGCTCGACTTGCGCCTTCCAGCCTTTGACAGCGATGCGTCCGTTTTTGGTGTCGATGCCGGCGACGATGCGATCCGCGCCGATGGCTGCGGCGAGTTCGGCGGCGAATGCGGTGTTGACCTTGCCGTCTTGCGAGAACAGAGCAGAGCCGAGGATGACGCGTTGCGCGCCGGCCTCAAGCACCTGGCGCGCGCGGTCGATGGTGTGGATGCCGCCGCCGGCTTGCACGGGCAAGCGTTTGGCGATCTGCGCGACCAGCGCGGAGTTGTCTCCCTGGCGCATGGCCGCATCGAGGTCGATGAGCTGGACGAGCGGATACTTTGAGAATTTTTCGATCCAGTATTCAAAGTCGTCGAAGGCGAGGCGGAGTTTCTCGCCCTGCACAAGCTGAACAATGCGGCCGCCCAGCAGATCGATGGAGGGAATCAGCATGGAAGCCTCACGGAGACGCCGGACTTTGCGAGCTCTTCTTTGAGCGAACGCGAAGTGGAGACGCCGAAGTGAAAGATGCTGGCGGCGAGAGCCGCGTCGGCTTTGCCGCGCGCGAACACGTCGACGAAGTGGGCGACGGTGCCTGCGCCACCCGAGGCGATGACGGGAATGTTGACCGCCTCAGAGACTGCCGCGGTGAGCTCGCAGTCGAATCCGGCGCGGGTGCCGTCGGAGTCCATTGAGGTAAGGAGGATTTCGCCTGCGCCGCGCTGCTCGGCTTCGCGCGCCCACTCGACAACTGTTCGACCGACGGGGCTTGCGGCCTCCTTGCACGAAAACCTGCGCGTCGCGAACCGGGTCGGCGGCGGCGGGGTCGCGGCGCGCGTCGATGGCGACCACGACGGCCTGCGCGCCGAAGCTCGCGCCGATGGCGTGATGAGCGTGGGGTCGGCGAGCGCCGCGGAGTTGATGCTGACCTTGTCGGCGCCGGCTTTAAAGACTTGCTCAGCGTCGCGGGCCGACTTGATGCCGCCGCCCACGCAGAAGGGAACGAACAACTCCTTGGCGGTGCGGCGCACGGTGTCGAGCAGAGTCTCGCGGCCTTCGTGCGTGGCGGTGATGTCGAGCAGTACGATCTCGTCTGCGCCTTCGCGGGCATGGCGCGCGGCCTGCGTTGCTGGATCGCCGGCGTCGACGAGGTCGACAAACTGCACGCCCTTGACGACGCGGCCGGCATGAACATCGAGGCAGGCGATGATGCGCTTGGTCAGCATGACGCGCCCTTTTGCATCCAGCAAAAGAAAATTGCTGAGGATCTTTAGCCCGGTTGCGCCGGATTTCTCGGGATGGAACTGCACGCCCGTAAACGTTGCCGCGCTCGACAGCAGCGGCAAAGGGCTCGATGTAGTGCGTGACGGCCGCGGTGTCGGCAGTGACCGGAGCCTTTGTAGGAGTGCGTGAAGTAGACGTATTCGCCGGGCTCGACGCCGGCAAGAAGACGCGAGCCAGGGCGCGGTTCGAGCGAGTTCCAGCCGACGTGCGGAACTTTTTCATGGCCTTCGGGGAAGCGCGTGCAGGATTCGGCGAAGATGCCGAGGCCGGGTTGCTGCGGAGCTTCGGTTGATCCTGCGTAGAGCCACTGCATGCCGACGCAGATGCCGAGGAAAGGCACGCCGCGCGCGATGGCCGCGCGGATAGCGCCGGTGAGGCCGGTTGCGTCGAGCCGCTCCGTGGCTGCGAAGTGGCCGACGCCGGGAAGAACGATGCGCTCGGCCGAGTCGACCAGCGAGAGATCGCCGTCGGTGACCTGGGTCTCAGCGCCGAGATGGCGCAGGGTCTTGAGGACCGAAGTGAGGTTGCCGGCTTTGTAATCGATGACGGTGACGCGCATTGGACCTCAAGCGATGGCGTTAGCTGTGTTTCGTCGCGGCCTAGGTTATTTTGTGCTTTCCCGCCCTTTCCGCGGCAAAAACTGCGGAAAGGATGGGGCACCCACATTTGCACAACTTCGAGCGGTTTAAAACTCGGTTACAGGAGTCCTTTGGTTGAAGGCAGCATTTCGCCCAGTTGTTTGTCGCGGCAGCAGGCCACGCGCAGCGCGCGCGCGAAGGCTTTGAAGATGGCTTCGATCTTGTGGTGATTCGAGCGGCCGTACATGGTCTTTACGTGGACGTTGGCGCGCGCGCCGCGTGCGAAGCCTTCAAAGAAATCGGTGACGAGTTCGGTTTGCAGATCGCCGACCAGGCGCGTGCGGACCTTGGTGTCGACGGCGAAAGCGGCGCGTCCGCTCAGGTCGACGGCGGCGATGGCGAGGGTTTCATCCATGGGCATGATGAAGTAGCCCGCGCGAAGGATGCCGCGCTTATCGCCCAGCGCGCGGTCGAATGCCTCGCCGAGTGCGATGCCGACATCTTCGACAGTGTGGTGCTGGTCGACATCGAGATCGCCGTCGCACTTGAGCCTGAGGTCGAATGCGCCGTGGCGCGTGAAGAGCTCCAGCATGTGGTCGAAGAAGCGAATGCCGGTGGAGACTTTGTATCGGCCCTGGCCTTCGATGGTGAGCGTAAGGTCGATGTGGGTCTCGGCGGTGTTGCGTACGACGGTTGCAGTGCGCGTTGGTTGTCTTCCCTGGTCCCAGAACGGGACCAGGGGCGCCCGGCTTTTAGGCTTCTTTCGTCGTCATTGGGTGTTGTCTCCTGCGCGCAATGCGGCAATCGTGGTGTTGAGCGCGACGGCGGCGTGTTGCATCTGCTCGCGCGTGCCGATGGTGATGCGCACGCGGCCATCGCAGCCGGGATCGCTGGAGCGGTCGCGCACGAGAACGCCGCAGCGCGCATGAGGCGGACGAATTCGGCGTGTTGTGGCGCCGATGTCGACAAGGATGAAGTTGGCGCGGCTGGGCCAGCGGCGGACTTTCGCGGCATCGAGGGCAGCTTCGAATTCGGCGCGTGCGGCGAGCACTTCGCCTACGTACCAGTCGAGATACGGCCGTGTCTTCGAGTGCGGGCGGCAGGCAGGCGAGCGCGATCGAGTTGACGCTGTAAGGCGAGAGGACGCGGCGAATCCAGCGCATGAGTTCGACGGGGCCGGCGAGCAGGCCAAGGCGCAGGCCGGCAAGGCCATAGGCTTTTGAGAACGTGCGCGCGACGATGAGATTGGGGACGGTGCCGACGAGATCCATCACCGTTTCGCCGTGGAAGTGGAAGTAGGCCTCGTCGACGAGGAGCACGGCCTGGGGCGCGCGCTGCGCGAGTTCGAGAAGTTGCGCGCGTGTGGCGGCTGAGCCGGAAGGGCTGTTGGGGTTGGCGATGGCGATGATTTTTGTGCGCGGCGTGATGGCAGCGAGGAGGCGCTCGAAGGGGAATTGCAGGTCGTCCGCGGCCTGCACGGCGACTACGCGCGCGTCGGTTGCCGAGGCATAGACCTCGTACATGGTGTAAGTGGGCACGGGGAGCAGCAGCTCATCGCCCGCTTCGAGAAAGGCCTCGAAGAGCACGTGAATGGCTTCGTCGACGCCATTGGTGAGCGCGACCTGTTCCGGCTTGAGGCCGAGGTGCGCGGCGACGATGGCTTCGACCGGTTCGCGCTCGGGATAGCGCGTGAGCGAGCCGGCGGAGATCTGCGCGAGCACTTCGCGCACCTTGGGCGAGCAGGCGAGCGTGTTCTCGTTGAAGTCGAGGCGCAGCGCATCGCGGCTGCCGAGAGGAGGGTGATACTCCTTCATGGCCTGGACGCGGGCGCGAGGCGCGGGCACCTGCGGTCGGGGCGGAAGTGATTCGTTTTTGTTCAGCCACGGCGACCTCCTTTCGTCTGGATTTCTTAGGCGCATGCGGATGGCTTCGGCGTGGCCGGTGAGGCCTTCGGCTTCGGCCAGCAGCGCGGCCTTGGGGCCGAGCGCGGCGAGGCCTTTGCGCGAATACTCCTGCACGGTGATGAGCTTGACGAAGTCGTTGACGCTGAGGCCGCCGCGCACGCGCGCCATGCCGCCGGTGGGCAGCGTGTGATTGGGCCGGAGATGTAGTCGCCCATGGGCTGCGCCGACCAGCGGCCGACGAAGACCGAGCCGGCGTTTTGGACCCAATTCGAGGTCGCTGGCTGCGTCGACGGTGAGGTGCTCGGGGGCGATGCGATTGGTGATGTGCGCGCGCTTCGTCGGAGCTTGATGCGATGATGACGAGGCCGTTGCGGCTGAGCGACTCGCGGGCGACTGGATTGTTGCGGCTGCGCGCTTGGTTTCGGCGATGACTTCGCTGGCAAGATCGGCTCGCGTGGTGATGAAGATGGCGAGCGCTTCAGGATCGTGCTCGGCCTGCGCGACGAGGTCGGAGGCGATGTCGGCGGCATTGCCGCGATCGCTGGTGACGACGATCTCCGTGGGGCCGGCGAGCATGTCGATGGCGCAATCGAAGGCGACGAGCGCTTGGCGGCGGTGACGTAGAGATTGCCGGGGCCGACGATCTTGTCGACGCGCGCGATGGTTGCGGTGCCGTAGGCGAGCGCGGCGATGGCGTGCGCGCCGCCGAGGCGATAGAACTCCGTGATGCCGAGAAGATGCGCGGCGGCCAGCGTTTCCGGCGCGGGCTTGGGCGAGACGACGACGATGCGCGCGACACCCGCGACCTGCGCGGGGATGGCGGTCATGAGCAGCGTTGAAGGAAGCGGATGACGGCCGCTGGGAACATAGCAGCCGACCGAAGCGAGCGGGCGCACGAGCTGGCCGGTGGTGAGGCCGGCGACGGTAGATGTGCTGAACGATTCCGGCAGTTGGCATTGAGCAAAGTCGCGGATCTGCGCGGCGGCGGTCGTGAGGGCATCGCGCAGCGCGGGGTTGAGGCGTTCCATGCGGCGGCCATTTCTTCGGTGGTGACGCGCAGCGCGGCAGGCCGGCAAGGCCGTCGAATTGCGCGGCGTAGCGGAAGAGCGCGCGGTCGCCGCCTTTGCGCACGGCGGCAGACGATGCGCTCGACGGCGGGCATGACTTTGCTCGAGCGCCGCGCCGCCGCGGCTTTCGAGCGCGGCGATGATCGCCCATGCATTCTGTGCGCCGCGGCCTTTGGTTCGGATGAGTTTCATTGGGCGTCCTTGACCTATTCATGCACGGGCTAAAACCCACAATTCAAATAAAGAGTGCGCTCATTCGGCACGGCTAAAGCCACGCCCTGATACAGACCCGATTCTTTGTGCTTGCCCACCCTAACCGCATCTTCTCTTCGAGAGTCTCCGGTTAGGATGGGGCACCATTTCTGGCTCTCTAGCTCACAGCACAACCTTGTTGAGCGGGTATTCGACGATGCCGGCGCCGCCCGCGGCTTTGAGGCGCGGAATCACGTCGCGGGCTACGCTTTCTTCCACGATGGTATTGACCGCGACCCACTCGGAGTTGCTGAGCTGCGAGACGGTGGGCGAATTCAGTGCCGGCAGCACGGCGAGCACCGCATCGAGGTCGGCGCGCTTGACGTTGAGCATGAGGCCCACCTGCGATTGCGCGTCGATGGCGCCGCGCAGCATGGTAGCGATCTGATCGATCTTCTGCTCTTCCAGGCGTCGGCCAGGGCGGCTTTGCCGGCGATGAGGTGGGTTTCGCTCTCCATCACCGTGTCGATGATCTTGAGGTGGTTGGCCTTGAGCGAACTGCCCGTCTCAGTCACTTCCACAATGGCGTCGGCGAGCATGGGCGGCTTGACTTCGGTCGCGCCCCAACTGAACTCGACTTTGACGTTGACGCCCTTCGACGCGAAGTAGCGCTTGCTGACTTCGACGAGTTCGGTGGCGATGATTTTGCCTTCGAGGTCTTCGGCCTTCTCAAAGCCGCTGCGCTTCGGGCACGGCCAGCACCCAGCGCACTTTGCGGCGGCTCTGCTTGGCGTAGGTGAGCGTGGTAACGCTGGCGACGTCGAGGCCGCTCTCGACCACCCAGTCAATGCCGGTGAGGCCCGCGTCGAGAACGCCGTGATCGACGTAGCGCGCCATCTCCTGCGCGCGGATCAGCATGCACTCAATCTCGTTGTCGTCGATGGAAGGGAAGTAGGAGCGGCCGTCGGCGTAGATATTCCAGCCGGCGCGCTTGAAGAGGGCAATGGTTGCATCCTGCAGACTGCCCTTGGGAATGCCGAGACGAAGTTTGTTAGCCACGGGCTGCCTCCTTGCTGAGTTCGATGGGCCGTGTGAAGCAGCTTACGGTGCCTTCGTGGCAAACCAGGCCGTCGCCTTCAACCTCGACGCGGAAGAGCAGCGTGTCGTTGTCGCAGTCGGTGGCGGCGGAGACGATTTGCAGCCGGTTGCCGCTGGTTTCGCCCTTCATCCACAGCTTTTGGCGGGTGCGGCTCCAGAAGGTGACGAAGCCGGTTTCGAGTGTTTTGGCGTAGCTGGCGGGGTTGAGAAAACCCAGCATCAGCACCTCGCCGGTCTTCGCGTCCTGCACGATTCCCGGCACGAGGCCATCCATTTTTTCAAAGTCAATCGCGTTCCACGCTTTACATTCCTTGGTTTGGATTTGTGGCACGAAAAAGCCCGCCTGCGTTGGTCGCCGGCGGGCTTGGTATTTCTTTGGAATCTCTCTGGCCGATTTAATTCAGGCCATGGCAGTCCGCCGGCATGGGGGTCCCATGATGATGGTGGTGACCGTGATGGCGGTGGCTCTGCATCTGCTTACAACGTAAGGGAAATCTCCCGTGGTGTCAAATGGTTCAGGCGGCGGCCAGGATGCTGTGCACTATTTCGGCGTTTTCCTTGATCTCATCCTTGCCCCTGGGGAACATGCCTACATAGACGCCGTCGTGCGGTTTGATGCTGGAGATACGCCGTGCGGAAGGCTTCTGCGACGCCGTCGCCGTCGATGCGCCCGGCGGCCAGAATCTTGAAGGCGAAGCAGGTCTTTGAGGTTTGGCGCATGACCTTGTACATGCGCGCCGGATCGCTCTGCATATAGATGTCGCGGGGCATTTCCATGATCTCGCCGTTGAGAGCCTGCTTCCACTCGGCCTCGGATGCGGGTGCGGTTGTAGACGCAGCCGGAGTAGAAGTCGATGTCCCATCCCTGCTCCTCGACCAGCTCGATGACCTCAGGCTTGTGGGTGCCCACTCCAACCAGCACGCCCAGGTCGCGCGCGCGTCTGCACCACTCTCTTTCGGCGGCCATGGTTCCGGTCTGGAAAGCTTTGTCGATCTCTTCGCCGCGCCTTTGCAGGGCCAGCGGCTTGAAATTCTGAACCAGAGGGGCCGCGTCGTCGCGCGCCATGACCTGAATGATGAGGTGCATGTTGCCGCCCTGGGACTGGAACTTTTCCCAGTCGCTCTGGGCGCGGTCCACGTGAACGTAGTTGAAGGCGTTGATGCCGTAGCTGCCGGCGCGGTGCAGAACTTCGCAGACGCGATCCGGCGTGTACCACTCGCGCATGGCGGTGCTGAAGTTATTGTTGTAGTGGCTGAATCCGTACATGGGATTGACGCCGAGAACCAGGCGGCCGATTTCAGCGTTGCCGAACTTCATCTTCGGCACCTGTACGGGAGCAGCGGGCACCGGCGATGCAACGCTCTGGGGCGATTGAGTCCCGGCGGTCGACTCTGCTGCCATGGAGGTCGCTGCTCCGCCCATCATGCCGATGGTGAGAGCGGCGCTGGATTGCAAAAATTCCCGGCGGGTATTGGACATCGAGGGTCTTCCTTCTCGTCGCCTGCCGCGGCGACAAACCGCGGCACAAGGCTTACGTGACGGATGATGCTAGCATTCGTTCGGCAGGGATCGAAGTGACACGGAGCACACCAGCGGGCGAAAGATCGAAGAGCTGTTCTGACAGCGGGCAAGCACGGCTCTGAGTATGCTTGCCGTCGACACTTGAACAAGCGGAGAATGGAGCGGTGGGAACAAAAGCAGGAGTTTCGATTTTGGCGATTACGATGCTGGCGGTGTGTCTTGCAGCGGCAGCGCAATATCAGGACCGCGACACGAACGGTGCGCCGAAGACATCCGCGCGGGCTCCTGCGCCCGAGGCGCGCATCGATATCAATCGCGCCAGTGTGGACGGACTGATGAAGGCGCCGGGAATGACGCGAACATGGGCGGCGCGGATTATAAAGTATCGCCCGTACCGCACCAAGCAGGACCTGGTCGAATACGGCATCGTGACCAGCGAAGTGTATGAGCGCATCGAGGATTATGTGATTGCGCACAAGGCCGAGTAGTTGAGCGCAAGGCAGCGATGTTCCTTCCCACCCAAGCGGAGCTTGAGGCACCCCGGATTTTACCTGAGCGACGCGCCGGCCGAATCATTTAATGCGCCACATCAGCTTCCGGCTCCGCACCGATCTTTGCCACTTTGCGCTTCAAAACGCCGCTCAGGATTACGTACAACACGGGGATGAAGATGAGGTTCAGCACGGTCGAAAACAACATGCCGCCGACGATGGTGGTGCCTACCGATTGGCGGCCGAGCGAGCCGGAGCCGGTGGCGAAGACCAGCGGCAGCACGCCCAGAATGAATGCGAACGAGGTCATGAGGATGGGGCGCAGGCGGAGCTCCGCGGCTTCGATTGCAGCTTCGGCGATGGAGCGTCCCTTGCGGCGCAACTGCTCAGCGAACTCGACAATCAGAATCGAGTTCTTGGCCGAGAGGCCGATAAGCATCACCAGGCCGATCTGGCAGTAAACATCGTTGGCAAAGCCGCGCAGCATCACAAGCCCCAGAGCACCGAGCACGGCCATGGGCACAGCGAGCAGAATGATGAAGGGCAGGGCAAAGCTCTCATACTGGGCCGAGAGCGTGAGGTACACGACCACAATGCCCAGTGCGAAAATGAGCAGCGCCTTGCCGCCAGATTCGATTTCATCGAGCGTAAGACCCGTCCACTGGAAACTCATGCCGGGCATGATGCTCTTCGCAGCAAGCTCATCCATGGCCGCAAGCCCCTGGCCCGAGCTGTAGCCGGGCGCGGGCGAGCCGTCGATTTCGACCGAGCGGAAGAGGTTGTAGTGGTTGATGACCGGCGGACCGGATGTATTGACGACGGTGACGAGGTTATCGAGCGGAACCATCTGGCCCGAGTCGGAACGCACGTAGTAGTTATGCAGGTCGCTGCCATTCATGCGGAAGGGCTGGTCGGCCTGGACGAAGACGCGATAGGTGCGGTTGTTGTAGTCGAAGTCATTGATGTACTCCGAGCCCATAAAGACGTTGAGGGTCGAGGAGATTTGGGATATTGGTATGCCCATCGCCTTGGCCTTATCGCGATCGATGTGCATAAGCACCTGGGGATCGTTGGCCGAGAAAGTGGTGATGAGGTTGGTGAGCGCAGGCTGGGCGTGACTGGCGTTCACCATCTGGTGAGCCACCCGGTCAAGGTCGGTAAGGGTGTTGCCGCCCTGATCTTGCAACATGAACTGGAATCCGCCATAACTGCCAACGCCCTGCACGGCCGGCGGCTGGAATGCCGCCACCAGTCCGCCGTTCGGCATGAACATGAGCATCTGCAGCTTGGGCGCAATGTTGCGCAAAATGTCTGCAGTGCTGTGGCCCTTGCCGCGCGGTCGTCCGTTGGGAAGAGTGTTCACAAACATGAGGCCGGCGTTGGATGAGCCGCCTGAGAAACCGAATCCAATAATCTCGAAGAGACCGCCGACATCAGGATTCTGGGCGATGATGGCTGCGCCTTTATCGGCCAGCGCGGTTGTGTACTCAAGCGACGACCCTGGCGGCGCCTGCACAATCACCATCAAGTAACCCTGATCTTCCTGGGGAATAAAGCCCGTGGGAACGGTGCGATAAATCCAGATAGTCGCACCCATGCCGACGAAAAAGAGCACCAGTAGCACATAGCGGAGTTTGAGGGCCACGTGAATCACTCGCGCGTAGGTGCTTCCCAGCCAGGTGATAAAGGTGTCGGCGCCATGAATGAAGGCCGCGAACGCGCGCGAGATGAATCCGATGTGAAGAAAATCGAGTTGGCGCGGCCGGGCTTCTTCGCCGCGCAGAAGCAATGCCGAGAGAGCGGGCGAGAGCGTGAGCGCGTTGAAGGCCGAGATGGCGATGGAGAATGCGATGGTGAGCGAGAACTGGCGGTAAAGGATGCCGGTAGTGCCGGGGAAGAACGAAACCGGCACGAATACGGCGATGAGCACCAGTGAAGTGGCGATAACAGCGCTGGTGACCTCGCGCATGGCGCGCGAAGTGGCCAGGTGCGGTTCGGAGTGCTCCATGTGAATGTGGCGCTGCACATTCTCAATCACCACGATGGCGTCGTCGACCACCAGGCCGGTGGCCAGCGTGATTCCGAAGAGCGTAAGCGAGTTGATTGAAAAACCAAAGGCCTTGATAAAGGTGAATGTTCCAATGAGCGAGACTGGAATGGTGACGGCGGGAATGATGGTGGCGCGCCAGTCGAGCAGGAAGAGAAAGATGACGGCGATGACGATGATGACTGCCTCACCGAGGGTGGACAGTACTTCGCGGATCGACGCGCCGACGGCGGTCGTTGAATCGAAGGCGATGGCGTATTTAAGTCCCGGTGGAAACGATTTTGACAGCTGCTCCAAAGCGGCTTTGGCCGCGCTATCGACCTGCAGGGCGTTGGCGTTTGAAAGCTGGATGACGCCAAAGCCCACGGCTTCGTGGCCGGCATATTTGAGCGCCGTGCTATAGTCTTCGGCGCCCACTTCGGCGTGGCCCACATCTTTCAGCAACACGAGGCCATTGGCGGAGTTCTTGACGATCAGGTTGTCGAATTCTTCGGGACTGGTGAGGCGGCCCACTACGCGTACGGGGATCTGGAATTGTTGTCCCGCACCTGCAGGCGGCTGGCCGAGCTGACCGGCGGGGATCTCGACGTTTTGCTCACTCAGCGCATTCACCACATCCGTCGCGGTAAGGTTGCGCGAAGCCAGTTTTGACGGATCGAGCCAGACTCGCATGGCATATTTGCGCTCGCCAAAGATCATCACGTCGCCCACGCCGGGAACCCGCTTGAGCGCGTCCTTTACATAAACATCAACGTAGTTTGAGATGAACTCATTTGAGTAGCGGCCGTCGAGCGAGTAGAATCCTGCGCCGAAAACGAAGTTGGTGTTGACCTTGGTGATGGTGACGCCGGTGGCAATCACCTCGCCGGGCAGCCGGCCTTGCGCGCTGGCAACGCGGTTCTGCACGTCTACCGCGCCGATGTCGAGGTTGTATCCGGAGTTGAAGGTGACGGTGATCGTGCTCAGGCCGCTGTTGGTGCTTGAGGAACTGATGTAGTGCATGCCCTCAACGCCGTTGATGGCCTCTTCAAGGGGAATCGTGACGGCCTTCTCGACGGTCTCGGCGTCTGCGCCAATATAGGCTGCACTGACGGTCACCGTGGGAGGCGCCAACGTTGGGTACATGGCGATGGGAAGCGTAGGTATGCAAATTGCGCCGGCCAAGATGATGAGCAATGCGCAAACCGTTGCGAAGACTGGCCGGTGAATAAAGAAATCGACAAACAAGGTATGCTCTCTTTCTTCTTGAGCCATTAGCTGTTGGCCATTAGCTTTTAGCTTTCCCCGCGACAGGTCGAAGCTCTTCGTTCTTCAGACCCACGGGGAATCCGCCGGCCGAAAAAG
>CAWILB010000036.1:0-68378 GCA_963836635.1 uncultured Acidobacteriaceae bacterium
GCAGGATCTTTAAAGCCAGTCCGGGGAATCCTGCTCCAGAACCAACGTCGGCCAGCCGACAGTTTTCCACAGGCAATAATGAAGCAAGAAACATCGATTCTCCAAAATGTCTCGCTATGATTTCGGTCGGATCATCGATCGAAGTTAAATTAAGTAAGTTATTCCATTTCAGTAGGATACCTATATATTCACGTACCTTGGCGGCCTGCTCAGCAGTCAGATTGACGCCAAATGGAGATAGTGAGGCGACAATCTGGTCATTACCGATTTCGGATTTTTTACGCCTTGACATCATAAATTAAGCATTTTGAACAAATCTTGAGACACATATTCCCGCAAACAGGTCAATGCCAGCATGAGCAGCAATGGAAGGCAGCAAACTCCCACTCCAGATGCGTGCAACTGAAAATGTGAGTAAAACTACAAATGTAGTTATAACGCCACGTCGTCCCTGATACAAATGCGCGACCGCGAACCAAGCTGAGGATAGAACGGCCGCCACAGAAAGGGACAGCACGGGGTTAGCATACAGGCTCGCGAACACTGCAAACACAAATCCGCGATACAAAAACTCCTCCGAGAGCCCCGCCGTAAGTGCCAGGGCTACAAAAGCCATCTTTTCAGTGGATGTGCGCGGAGCGATTTTTTCAGCGATTCGAAATAGGGCCCCCCTCCGCGCCTCCGGGACTCGCATCATCCGCCGCAGGCTTGCCCATTGGCTGGCGCAAAGCAGAGCCGTCATGGCCACGGCAATCCATGCAGTTCTCCATGGATCAGAAGTAGTCAGCCCAAGTTCCGCCGGCCTCAGTCTTCTGGAAAGGGCCCTCCAGGCGACCGCCGCCACGATAAGCCACTGATAGAGGATCGTGGTGCCGTAGAGGGACAAGCGCTCTGTAGCCCCAAGCACTGGTTGACCTAGAAGACGCCTGACGCGGACGACGCCTCGCCAAGGCACAAAGGCGCCGAGAAAGAGCAGAATCACCAGATAGTCCCAGGGTATCAAAGTGGGGTGCATGGATCAGAATAGGAACACGTTTTCATGAAGGAGCGCAAGGTCCGAAATAAACTCATTGCATGACGATCCGGTTAGGCGGCTGTCTGGGTGACCCGGCGGGGTGGAGGGTTTTGATCGAGAGCGAGGCGCGAGATGCGCTCGGTTTCGGCAGGGTCGGGAGGACACGCAATGTAATCGAACGCGCCGGCGTTAAGGGCTCTCATATAGGCATCCCAATCGGCCAAGTGAGAAAGAACAATAACTGGAATACCCCCCGTGGATGCGGATAAGACGCGGACCGCGGTTCGGAGATTGCAATCCGGCAGGTCATCGTTGCAAAAGACAAGTGAAAATGCTTGCCGCTCAATTAAGGTCCGGGCATCGGTGAGTGAAGAACATTGCACGGACTGCAATCCAATGTGCCGCAGGATTTCCGCTGTTTTATCGCGTTGCGCAGTTTCAGAACAAACAATCAAGGCCGGCGGGGTGTTGAGCATTTCTCGCCTCCCAAGCCCGACATTGCCCATATACAGAGGGGGGAATAATTTCCTGGCCGCGATTATACGCTTCCGCGTTCAAGCTACAACAGCTTCTTGGGCAACTGCTGTGGAAATTGACTGCAGCGCAAGCCACAGATCGTGTTTTGTTTCTATTTTACCTGGTGCTGTTCCGGAAACGTCCTCTCACTCACGATCATTGATATAACGGCAGGGATGCGGCCGGGAATAGCGATAGTCATGGTTCGGCCCTAAGTGTGATGAACCTGGAGGCCAACTTAAGGTGAACGTCAGTCAGACATTTGCACCGGGGCCGTATCCAAAACCTGGCGAATATGGCGAAGCAAGGTATCCCGGCTGAACGGTTTTTGGAGAAACTCGGCGCCCTGAGGTAAGGTTGATTGGGAAGCTGGGCCGCGCTCCGCGTGACCCGTCATAAACAAGATGCGTGTGTCCGGGCGCAGCTGAGATATTTTTCGTGCTAAAGCGGGTCCGCCCAGCTTCGGCATCATGACA
Source organism: uncultured Acidobacteriaceae bacterium (assembly GCA_963836635.1). GTDB lineage: Bacteria > Acidobacteriota > Terriglobia > Terriglobales > Acidobacteriaceae > Telmatobacter. The sequence goes on from CAWILB010000036.1 coordinate 2,008, forward strand.
TCGGTCAATAGAAGGTGAATAGGTTCGTTGAATGATCGCTCGATCCCGAGCGCCTGCGATTCCGTCGCGCGCCGCTAGGACTATGTACCCATTATCGCCAAGGAGGTCGGCGGTCAGATTCAAAAGGGCTTCTTCATCCTCCACCAATAAGATCGTCCCGATTCCCGTTGAGCTTTTCGTGTCAATGATGTCTGGCGCGGACTCAACTTCGGTCTCGTGTGCCTGGGGCAAGAAAATCTTGAATGTGGAGCCCTGTCCTGGTTCGGAATCGATTCCTATTACGCCGCCGCTCTGTTTCACAACTCCGTAGACCGTGGCAAGGCCCAACCCTGTGCCCCTTCCGGGTCCCTTGGTCGTGAAGAACGGTTCAAAAACGTGTTGTTGCATTTCAGGATCCATGCCGACTCCGGTGTCAGCAACGGTCAGGAGAACATGAGGGCCAGGATGAAGAAAAGGCAAGTTTCGGGCAAGATCTTCGCTGATGTGGACGTTGGATGCCGCGGTCTTCAAACTCAAAAAAGCGCCCGCCCGAGGTAGGGTAGACGACCACCGGCACGCCCGCGTGGCCGAAGACGAGCAGTTCCATCTCCCGGCCCAGTCGCGGCGAGTACCACTTGTGATATTCGCGATTCATTCTTGAGTGACCTGCCGGGATCCGCGATAGGTCTGCATTCTTTCCATGGACCTTTTCGAAGCGGAACGCTTCTCCGCATCATAGCAGCGCGCCGCATCGGCGGCCCTGCCGCGGATTCGCGCAGATCAACCCTCCGCCCACAGTTCGGGACGCGTCTTCCACCACGCGACCCGGCAGCATTTGGCAAAATAAACCATGGCCCCCGATCCCCAGCCGTGGAATCCTCCTGTGGCAAGCCCGCCCGCGCCGGACCCGGCCGATCTGCACCCGCGCCTGCGCATGCATCGCGGCTTCGAGAGCCACTACCTGCCCGACAAGCGCGACGTAGTGGTCTACCTGCCGCCCGGTTACGACCGCGAGCCGGACCGCGCCTATCCCGTGCTCTACCTGCAAGACGGCCAGAATCTCTTTGACGGGGGCACTTCGTTTATTCCGGGGCAGACCTGGCGGGTGCGCGAGCAGGCCGATGCGGCCATTCGCGAGGGGACGGTTGAACCGCTGCTGATTGTGGGCATCTACAACACCGGCGATCGGCGTCTGGCTGAGTACACGCCCGAGCGCGACTGGCAGATGGGCGGCGGCGAGGCGGCGAATTACGGCCTGCTGTTGACTCGCGAGCTGATGCCGTGGATCGAAAGCCGCTACCGCGTGCGCGCGGAGCGCGAAAACACCGGCTTGGGTGGTTCGTCGCTTGGCGGCCTGGTGACCCTATACCTGGGGCTGCGCCATGCGCACAATTTTGGCAAGCTGGCCGTGCTTTCGCCCAGCGTGTGGTGGAATCACAAGGGCATTCTGGGCTATTTGAATGAGCGCGCGCCGGAAATATGGGAGCGACCAAAGCTGTGGCTCGACGTGGGCGACAGGGAGGGCCGGCGCACCCTGCAGAACGCCGAGCAGCTCAACCGCCGGCTGATCGCCAACGGATGGCGCCCCGGCGAAACGCTGCATTTTGAGCGCGTCGCCGGCGGAGCGCACGACGAGGCGAGCTGGGCAACGCGCGTAAGGCCGATGCTGGAATTCTTGTTTCCGGGGGAGTAAGCGAAAACTGGCTGAGTCTGAGGGGTTGCGTATCCGGACGGGGGAATAACGATGGAAAGAGGGCCCGAGTTGGCAAAGCTCAAGCCGTGCCCTCCAGGAACCGCGGAGGATCGGTAAACTACCGAACTACTGGCATCGGTCGATAGTCCTGACGCCGTTCTGTCAGAAACTAGGCAAGGGTGTTGCTTATACTGCTGAATATGGTGTTGACTGCCGTAGCAACCTGATTCACGCCGGCCACGGCGACCAAGGAAACTAGGGCGACGAGCAGAGCATATTCAGTCAGGTCCTGGCCTTCGTCACGGTTCATCAGGCTCTGCGCCTTAACCATCATCTTCAGGAAAAAGTTGTTCATCGATTCTCTCCTCCGGGGATTTGTTGCGTGAGTGCTTAAGGGTACAACTGCTTTGGACCTGATGTATTGCATCAATAAGTAACAATGTGCGAATTCTTCGTAATGTACCGACTATTCGCCACGGAAGGAATCCCGTCTAGCAATGACAAATCGCTTGCAAATTATCTGACTCACTACCGAATTACGGGGAGACCTTGCTTCAAGCCCCATTTTCGGCGATACTTAGATGTTGCGTCTTGCGCGGCCACGCACTTTCTGTGGGCCTCGCGCTCTGGTTGCGCCCATCGGCGACGGCCCTTGAAAAAAAGACCCCAACAGACAAGTTTGAAAGGAACCATACTCCGTGGTCATGATTCGCCTGGCGCGCGTTGGCGCCAAAAAGCAGCCTTACTATCGCATCGTGGTTATTGAAAAGGACCGCGCCCGCAACGGCCGTTGCATTGAAGTGGTCGGCACCTACAATCCCCGCACCAGCCCTGCCAGCATTGAGCTCAAGCACGAGCGCATCGCCTACTGGCGCGGCGTTGGGGCGCAGCTTTCACCCACAGTCGCCAAGCTGGTGGCCAAGAACCCAGCGACAGCGCCTGCTCCCGCGCCGGAACCGGCTCCAGCGTCCACTGCCGAACCCGCAGCGGCTTGATCTTTTCCTTAAAAGTGACAGTTTTCTTTTCCCCGGGCCTGCGCGGGGCTGAGACCCACGCGCGTACAATGTTTCACGGCGGCCGTCGCCGCAAATGCAACTTGCTAACGGAGTTCCCAGCGGGCTTATACTGGGTGCTCAGGAGCCGGTCGAGCATTTTGGCAACGTTAAAGGTCAGGGGCAAGAGCATGACCCAGGTCGGTATGGTTCAAGTTGAAGAGCTGGTCCGTGAGATCGCGCGGGCCCTTGTGGATGAGCCCGCAGCCGTTGAAGTTGAGTCGGTGGACCGGGAAGAGAACACTGTTCTCAAGCTCCGCGTGGCGCCCCAGGACGTGGGCAAGGTGATCGGCAAACAGGGCCGCACTGCTCGTTCGGTGCGGACCATCCTCGGGGCAGTCAGCATGAAACTGCATCATCGCTACACGCTCGACATCCTCGAAGAGGACGAAGACCAATAGCATGGCCTTGGGCCCAAGACCTCGACCGGATTCGGGGCCGCGATGAGTGCGCCTGAGCAGACCCTCCCATGGGCCTGGCTGGCGCATATCCGCCGCACGCAGGGTCGCAAAGGCGAAGTCTTCGCCGACATTCTTACTGACTTCCCTGAGCGATTTGCCGAGCGCCGCCAGCTATGGCTGGTGCGCGAAGGGCCCCAAACAAATCCTCCGGTCGAAGTCCAACTCATCAACTACTGGCTTCACAAGGGCGGCGTTGTTCTGCACTTTGAAGGCGTCGACTCCATCACTGCCGCGGAAGCCTTGAAGGGCTTCTACGTCGCAATTCCGAAGGCCGATCGCGCGCCGCTTGGGGAGGGCGAGGCGTACATCACTGACCTGGTGGGCTGCCTGCTGGTGGATGTTGCGCCGGCTGTGCCCCTGGTTGTGGGCGAAATTGAAGATGTTGACCGCAGTGCCGGGCCTGTGTCTCTGCTCATCGTTCGCTCACCCCACGGCGAGACGCTTGTTCCGTTTGCGAAGGACTACGTGCGCCGCATCGACCTCGACGGGCGGCGGGTAGAGATGGCGCTGCCCGAGGGACTGCTGGATCTAAACACGCCGGACGGTTGATTTCGAGCGTCGCTGCCGGCTCCCGCGTCTATGAAACAAAGTCAACGCTGCGGTCGGCGATATATTCTTGAAAGCGAAGCGGCCCACGGCTTTCCGCCGCAAGCCGCGTCGAGAGTGAAATGCCTCAGATCGCGCCAGGAGCAGGCAGGCACATATGAAAGCATTGCGACCCGCGGCGGCAACTGCCTCGACTATTCTGGCTTCGCTGCTTGTGCTGCTGCTTTCCGGCTGTGGCGATTTCTGGCAGGCCCCCGGCGGCGGGTCGACCGGTACCACCGCGAGTACGACGACGCTGACGCCCGCGAGTTCTTCAATTACCGCGGGCGCGAGCGACGAGCTGACTGCCAACGTGTCGCCTACAACAGCCACGGGAACGGTAACCTTTTTGAACAACGGCACGTCGATCGGTACTGGGACGTTGAGTTCAGGCTCAGCAAGCTACACAGCCACGTTCGCGTCCGCGGGCACAGAGACGCTGACAGCCGAGTACAGCGGTGACAGCACCTACGCGTCCAGTACTTCCTCCGCGGTCACTGTTACGGTCACTGCGGCCTCGGGCGGGGCGTTCAAGAAGGAGTTCCTTTCCGCCGAGTCACTTCGAGGATCCAATCTCGTGCTCGATCCCGCGAACGCCTGGACGGTCACCGCCAACTCCTATCTCCACAATGTCGCAGGAGTCGTGCTCAGCGACGGTCCCGATACGAAGATCGTTCATAACATCGATGGCGAGGGACACTGCGTGTTTTACTCTGGCACTATCTACACTTCAACCGGCGAGCGCAATGCCAAAGGCGTCTACGCGCTTTCGGGCGGAGGATTTCTTGCGTCTGAAGGTACAACGGGACTGGATTGCGAGTAACTTCGAATCCCTGACTTCTGATCCCTCACCACTGACAACTGCTTCACTCATCCCCCAGCGGCTTCCAAACGCCGTTGTCCTTGAGCGCCAGCTGTATGGGCCGCGGCGGGCCTTTGGGTGGCACGGTCACTTCGATCCACAGCTCCTGACTCTGCTTCAGCGGCAGCGGGCTTGAGGTATTTTCTGGGATGAAGAAGTCCGTGGCCGATTGCAGGTGCATCTGCTCGCACGGCGCATCGTTTGCAGCCCAAATCAGCTGACCCTCGCTTGGATTATCGTTGCCCTCCAGGCGCACCGCAATCAGGCGATTGTTTTCAACTTTCAGTGTGGCATCGAAATTGACCGACGCACCGCGTACAACGAATTCGCCGGGCTTGACCGAGCCGTTGACGTCGCGAGGGAACTGGGCGTGGCGCGCCGACGGCAGCGTGCTCTGGCAGCCATCGACGACGAGCTGCGTGCTGAGGTATCGGCCCCGCATTGGCATTTCGGGATCGAATGCAACCGCACGCGTCCATACGCGCGGGCAGGTTTCGCGCTCATACAGGTACTTACCCGCAATCGACAACACCAGCGCCATTTGAATCCCAAGCACTGCAACGGCCGCGCCGCTTATTCCAACTTGCCCGATCTTCATTGCGGCCCCCCTGCAATAGATTTCTCCGGGATTGGATTTGGCGTCGCACTATTCATCCCTGCCATAATTCTTCTCCGCAGTTTTTCGAGCGCCCAACCGCCGGCAAGGAAGAGCACACCCAGGCCGACGAGTCCCAGTGAGCGGTTGAACTTGTTGAAAATGTCACTGAAGTAGAACCACGCCACCGCGATGGCGAAGCCCACGATGCCGAAGTTCACCAGCAGGCGCGAGCCGAGCCGCACTCCCCACCAGCACAGAAAGACTGCAAAACCGGCCACCACCGCGTGCGCCGCGAAGTTTGAAGTGGCGTAGGTTGAAGTGATCTGCCTTGATTCAAAATTGAAACTTCTGGTCTTGAACGTGTAACACCACGGCAGAGCAATGGCAAGCGCGATAGCGGCCGTAATCGGAATCAGCCCCTTATGCCCGTGGAATGCCGCGACAACAAGCGGCACGGCGGCAATTGCAATCCACGCCCACACGCGCAAACTGAACGGCAGAAACGTCAGATTACTCGAATACGAGGTCCAGTTTTCGAGCATCAGCACCACACCCGTGATGGACGCGACCACCGACGCAGCAAACAAAATGCCCTGCACCACCTTGCGCCGCGAGCCGACAAAAAACGTGAGGTAAAGCACCGCCCACACGAACAGCATGCGCCCCGCGTAGGCTGATTCGCCGATGTGGTTACTGGCGTGGTATTCGAACTCCGAAAGCATCCAGGCAGGCACCAGCAGCAACGCCAGAGTCTGCTGCGCCTGGTCGTGGAGCAGCGCCCACCCGGCCAGCGCCGCAATTGCCCACATCAGCACCGCGGCCGGCCAATGCTCTTCGATGTTGAAGATCTGCCCGGTGAGCGCAATCGCTGCGCCGGTAGCCACGGTTCCCACTGCGTGCAGCGCCGTCCCCAGGCCGTAGTACTTGTCGCGTGTCAGCCCGCCGGCCAGGTGGAAGACCGTAACCATGGCGAGCACCAGCGAGAATCGCCCCGCGCGGCCCATCTCGTCCCAGTGCGCCGAGACGAACAGTACCACGCCGCAGGCCAGCAGAATTGCGCCAAGGATGAGCGCCGTGATGCCCTGCCAACTGATGCGCGCGGCCGTTTCGCTGCTTGCGCCGGCTTCTTCTGCGAGACGCGTCTTCACTGCAAGGGCCAGCTCATGATCCCTGATGCGGGCAGCCGTCGCGGCGTCCAGCAAGCCCGCTGCTTCCCATCGTTTCAAGTGCGATTCGATATCGTGCATCTTCTTCCGCCCTCTCCGGTTCCGCGCCTTCCCATTTCCAGACGCCGACCCCGGCGCAATTTAGCCGCCGGCTCAACGCAGCTCAGCATCGGTGTTGATCGTTGACCAACATTATAGGGACCACAGGTGAAAGAGAATCTTGCAGACGGGGTTGAAAAAAAGAGGTGAATCGGCAATTGCGATTTCTTGCGCCCGCTAAAGCGGGCTGTTCACGTCACGGGCGATCTTCTCCCCAGGCTCGCGCATGGGCGACCGTCTTTTGCCCGCTTAGAGGCTGGAGATTCCGCCTCTGAGCCCTCACGCAAAGCGCGATTCACCCACCATCGCTTCGCGTTGCGCCTTCACGTCGCGCATGGGCGGCTGGCCAAAGAAACGGCTGTACTCGCGGCTGAACTGGCTCGCGCTCTCGTAGCCTACTTCGAATGCCGCGCTGGCTGCGTCGAGCCCGTCAGAGAGCATGCGCTCGCGCGCTACGTGCAGGCGCAACTGCTTTTGATACTGCAACGGGCTCATGGCGGTCATGGAGCGGAAGTGATGGTGCAGCGTGGAAACGCCCATCTGCGCCATCTCCGCAAGATCTTCCACGCGCAGAGGCTTGGCGAAGTTCATTCGCAGCCAGCTTACAGCCTTGGCGGTGCGATGGCTCTGCTCGCCCAGTGTAGCGATGGCCCGCAGATGTCGGCCTTCGGGGCTGCGCAATAGCCGGTACACGATTTCGCGCAGGATAAGCGGGGAGAGGAATGGAATGTCCTCTGGCGCGTCGAGCAGATCCATCAGGCGCAGGCAGGCGCTCAGCAGTTCCACGCGCGTCTCGCCCACTGCCATTCCACAAGCGCCGCAAGGTTCGGTCGGTGAGGCTAACTCCTCCTGTGCAAGCAGGCGGCGCACTTCTGGCATCTCGATTTTGAGCGCGAGGCCAAGCAGCGGCTTCTGTGGCGATGCAGCAACCACCTGGCTCACCACCGGCAAATCGACTGTCGTGAGCAGGAAGTTTCTCCCGTCGCACAGGTAGGTAGTTTTACCGAGATTGATACGCTTTTGGCCCTGAACAAAGACGACCAGCTTGGGGTCGTAGGTAGCGGAGTTGCATGGCGATGGTTCGGTGCGGCGGTAAAGGTTCAGGCCCGGAACTGCGGTTACCAGTTCGCTCTCGATGCCGTCAGTGAATGAACCGATTCTGCGCGCCAGCTCTGCGCGCATCTCAACAGCCCGCTGATTGGCACTCTGGTTATGAATCGCGTTCTCCGGTTTTGCGCCGAATGTTTTCATCTACGGTTCTCCACGGTTTCCTCAAATTCAAGGTACAGCGGATTCCAGATTAAGTGTGCATAAAAATCCTGCTCGCGACAGAATCAGGCAATAAAAAGGAAGGATCGGGATACCGCGAACCGACTCTATTTAAGTAAGCTCGTTTTTGTCAGTGCGGACAGCCCTTCATGGCTGTGCCCCCCCAACCAACCCGATCAACCGCCGGCAAGGCAAAGAGGTATTATGTACAACGCCAAATCATATGCGGCTTCCACTGCCACATCGCCCCTTGCATCCCACACCATCCCGCGCCGCGATCCCACCGATTCCGACGTGCAAATCGAGATTCTCTTCTGCGGCGTCTGCCACAGCGACCTTCACCAGGCTCGCAACGAGTGGAGCGACGTGATGCCCACCGTTTACCCCTGTGTGCCGGGCCATGAGATTGTGGGTCGCGTAACCAACGTCGGTTCGGCCGTAACCAGGTTCAAGCGCGGCGACCTGGCCGCGGTGGGCTGCATGGTCGACTCTGACCGCACCTGCCCAGAATGCAAGGCCGGTCTCGAACAGTTCTGCAACAACTTCGTCCTCACCTACAACTTCCCTGACAAGCATCTCGGCGGAGTCACCTACGGCGGATACTCCGACTCGATCGTGGTCGATGAGCACTTTGTGCTTCGCGTACCCACTAATCTCTCGCTCGCCGGAGCCGCGCCACTGCTCTGCGCCGGCATTACCACCTATTCGCCGATGCGCCACTGGGGCGTAACCAAGGGCAAGAAGGTCGGCGTGGTGGGACTCGGCGGCCTGGGGCACATGGGCGTCAAGTTTGCGCACGCGCTCGGCGCGCATACCGTGGTGTTCACCACGTCGCCATCGAAGGTGGACGATGCGCTGCGGCTCGGCGCCGATGAAGTGGTGATCTCAAAAGGCGCGAACGAGATGGCAAAACACGCCGGCAGCTTCGACTTCATCCTCGACGCCGTAGCCGCGGAGCACGACATCAACGCTTACATCAATCTGCTGGCCCGCGACGGCAACCTGACGCTGGTGGGAGCGCCGCCGCAGCCGCTGCCGGTTGCGGTGATGGGGCTCATCTTCCGCCGCCGCAGCTTCTCGGGCTCGCTCATCGGCAGCATTGCTGAAACCCAGGAGATGCTTGATTTCTGCGGAGCAAACAACATCGTTTCCGACGTCGAAGTGATTCCGATTCAGAAGATCAACGAGGCCTACGAGCGTTTGCTCAAGTCCGATGTGAAGTATCGCTTCTCAATCGACATGGCTTCGCTCAAAGGCGAATAGGGATGTAGCGCCGGTCTCCAGACCCGCGCCGGCCCAAGCCTCCGAACCTCTGTTCACACAGGAGCACAAAATGCAGAAACGCCAATTAGGCAAGAGCAACCTTGAAGTTTCGGCCCTTGGCCTCGGCTGTATGGGTATGAGCTTTTCTTACGGCGCGCCCAAAGACAAGGGCGAGATGATCGCGCTGATGCGCGCGGCCGTCGATCGCGGTATCACTTTTTTCGATACCGCCGAGGTCTACGGCCCCTACACCAACGAAGAGCTCGTCGGCGAAGCGCTGCAGCCCGTCCGAGACAAGGTTGTCATCGCCACCAAGTTCGGCTTCAATATCGCATCCGACAGCCGCCCCGGACGACAGGGCGTGAACAGCCAGCCTGAGCATATCAAGCAGGTCGTGGAGGGTTCGCTCAAGCGCCTCCGCACCGAGGTCATCGATCTTTACTATCAGCACCGCGTCGATCCAGAGGTGCCGATTGAAGACGTCGCCGGCGCAGTGAAGGATCTGATCGCGGCAGGCAAGGTGCGGCACTTTGGCATGTCAGAGGCCGGCGCGAACACCATTCGCCGCGCGCACGCCGTGCAGCCGGTTACGGCGCTGCAAAGCGAGTACTCGCTGTGGTGGCGCAAGCCCGAGGCCGAGATCATTCCCCTGCTTGAAGAACTCGGTATTGGCCTTGTGCCCTACAGCCCGCTGGGCAAGGGCTTCTTGACAGGAAAGATGGACGCGGGCACTACCTTCGCGAGCAACGACTTCCGCAACACGCTGCCCCGCTTTACGCCAGAGGCGCTCAAGGCCAACCAGGCAATGGTCGATCTGCTGAATCGCATCGCCGCCGAGAAAGGCGCCACGCCGGCGCAGATCGCGCTCGCGTGGCTGCTGGCGCAGAAGTCGTGGATCGTGCCGATTCCGGGTACCACAAAACTGCATCGCTTAGAGGAGAATATCGGTGCAGTGAACGTAGCGGTCACGGCCGCAGAGCTTGCCGAGATCGATGCGGCGGCATCCTCTATCCAACTGCAGGGCGGCCGCTACCCGGAGCACATTGAGAAGATGACTGGGCTATAACTCGACGCCAAGAAGGTAGCGCTGATCTCCAGACTGGCTGTAGCGTGGATCTCCAGACCCATGCCAAGCAGTGGGTGTCCCATCCTGATGGAGTATTTGCCGCCAGGGTGGGAAACCACCAATAATCGTTCCAGTGAGGAGTTACTTCCATGGATATCAAACGCGCCGGCTCGCGGCCTTCCGGCGAAGGGCCGACAGACTGGTTTACCGGCTCAGTCCGCATCGATCCGCTCTTTGCCGCGCCCGACCCGGCGCGCGTGCAGGGCGCTCATGTAACGTTCGAGCCCGGCGCGCGCACCGCGTGGCACACGCACCCGCTCGGCCAGACGCTGATTGTCACTTCGGGAGCGGGCCGCGTGCAGCGCTGGGGCGGACCCATCGAAGAAATTCATCCCGGCGACGTAGTCTGGTTCGCGCCAGGCGAAAAACACTGGCACGGCGCCGTGCCGTTGACGGCCATGACTCACATCGCCATCCAGGAAAAGCTCGACGGCAAGGTGGTTGAGTGGATGGAGCATGTGAGCGACGAGCAGTACGGCGGGTGAGCGCCTGGGCGAAGGGGTTTCCGATTCATTTAACGAAGAAACCGCGAAATGGATGGGGCGCGGGGCAATGAGCATACGGCGGATGATCGGACGGAGCAGCAGCCTTCAGGCTCCTGAACGCCGCCATTGACAAATCCCTTTCTCCAGGCCAGGGCCCTTCCCGCCCGCACGAACCCTTCCCGCGGTCCCCCACAAAAAACAAAACCCCCAGCCAATTGGCCGAGGGTCCTGCTGGAAAGGGGTTTTCGCCGGGATTCCGACGCCGTGAGTTTACGCGCGGACTTTGCCGGTAACGCGATCGATTTCTTTCAGGCGGGCTGCCTTGCCGCGCAGGCCGCGGATATAGAACAGCTTGGCGCGCCGCACTTTGTAGCTGCGGATCTTCTCAATCTTGTCGATGACCTTGGAGTTGAATGGGAAGATGCGCTCCACGCCCTGGCCGAAGCTCATCTTGCGGACGGTAAAGGTGCCCTGGGGGCCTTTGTTGACGGCAATCACCAGGCCCTCAAAGGCCTGCAGGCGCTCTTTATCGCCTTCCTTGATCTTTACCTGGACGCGAATCTGGTCGCCGGGCACAAACGCCGGCAAATCGGTGCGCTTGAGCTTGTCGGCCAGACGCTGCATTATGGGATGAATTGACATGGTAACTTCCTGCTATTGGACTCAGAACCTTGATTTTATCAGAGAAGTGGGCGCTTTGCCTAAATCGAGAGCGTTGAGACATCTTGTACTGATTGGCCCTTTGGAAAAACGGCGAAATCTCCAGAGGGGCCGGTCACTGTCCCACAGCGCATAAAGTTGTCAATTCGGGTGGTCGAATGCGGCGGGGTGCGACGAGGCGCCGGGCTCGTTTAGTCGATTATTCATAGAAACAAAAAGACGGAATCAAGAAGAACTGTTCAAAATTGACCATCTTCGGCAGATAGAGTCTTGTAGTCTCCTCCAAACTGCCTAAGGAAATTTATCAGGCGTGAGGACCGGCCCGGGGGATTGAGGGGAGATTCCCCGGGGCCGGCAAGCCGCAACGGCAAAGTCACTCTCAGAGGCCACCATACTCGCACGAGGAAAGGCTGGATCCGATGAGAGTTCATCTGGACAATCCAAGCGACAATTCATTTGGCACCGCCGTCATTACGCCGCGCTGGCTTTTTGTGCTGGCCGCAGCAACGCCGCGGGCAGTTGGCGATCCCATCCTGGTGGATGAGTCGCTGGAGCCTATTGTGGCTGAAACGATACAGGCTGGATGCGGTCGGGTTGCACACCGAATCTGAAGTCGCGGATCGCGTTCATCTTTCTATCAAAGCTCTATCGTCAGATGTACGCCGGTGCGGGAATTTCGACCGACAGCGCGCGGCGCAAAAAGTCTAAGGCGTGGGCCAGGTGGACGGCGGGGCAGTGTAAGAAGCTGTTCCAAGCCACGCCGATACCGGAGTTGGAAGGTCCGAAGTGGGAGATTGGGCCGCCGGGGATGGCACAGGCGGCGTTTGCGGACGGGAAAGGCGCGGAGATGGCGGGGTCGTTTGCAGTGATTGCGGATCGGTAAGATTGGGGGAATCGGTTTGAGTCTCCGAGGACATCTACCGGCATTCCATAGAGCCTGTTATCGAATGTGCCGCAGCCGCGCGTAGCTGGACCGCACTGTCAACCGAATCGCCTCGACAAGCAGGCCGATGCAAGCGTAACTGGCCGCGTTCAAAACCAGTGACTCGTACCAGGTGATGGGGATGTGGCGGGCGAAGGGTAGGAATGGAACACTGATCTGGACGATTGGCCAATCGGCGCTGGGGCCCTGGCCGCGCGGCATGATCGAGATCAAAACGAACCAGAAGAACGCGACCGCGAGGCCGGCGAGTGCCCAATAGCCAATCCGACTCGGAAAAGAGATATTGCGCAGCATTTAAGCCTCCCGCGCCGGTCCTGCTCGACGCGACAAGTCTAGCACCGCTACGGTTTTTAATGTCGGGACGTGGAAGTTGCGTTATATTTCCGCCATGGACGAGAAACGCGAATTCCTTCGCCACACGCTCGCGACCTTGGCTTACCGCGCAAGCCGCGCCCTTGAGGACTCGCCTGAGAGTTTTGCTGTTTTTGAAGGAACCGGCAAAAAGCCTGAGACGATCCTGGCGCACATGGGCGACCTGTTCAAGTGGGCGCTTTCGATTGCTCAAGGGAATGAGACCTGGTTCAAATCCACACCTCTCCCGTGGGCCGACGAGCAGAAGCGATTCTTCGCTGATCTCTCGGCATTCGACGCGTATCTGGCCTCGGATGCGCCGCTGCACGCGACGGTCGAGCGGCTCTTTCAGGGTCCGGTGGCCGATGCGCTGACGCACGTCGGTCAGCTATCGACGATGCGCCGACTGGCCGGCTGCCAATCGTGGAGTGAGAACTTCTCAATCGCCAGGATTGCCGCGGGCCAGGCGGGCAGCGAGCAGCCGGAACCCGTAAAGAGGTTCAAGTAGCGGCTCTGCTCTCAGCGAATAAAGGGAATGTATGCGCGCGTTTTGGCGCGCCATGCGGTGAATTTCTCTCCGAAGTGCGCGGCCAGCAGGGCATCTTCTGCGCGAATGCGAATCTCGGTGCCGATGAGGAAGAAGACCACCGCGGGAATGGCGAGCGGCCACCAGGTCCATGCGCCAATGGTGGCCAGCAGCATTCCGAAGATGGACGCATAGATGGGATGCCGGATGAGCCGGTACGGGCCGGTGGTTATCAACTCGTGATACTGCGTAAGCGCGGCGACGTAGCGCCATTGCTTGCCGAGGTGGAGCGTCGCCCACCAGGTAAACACCACCGACACAGGCCCCAGAATCATTGAAGCGACCAGCGCCGCGGCGGGCCTCGCGAGTTGCGCGTTGTTGACAAAAGTGAAGGCGCACATGAAGGCAACCATCACCGCCAGGATTCCGATCTTCGACCTGCCATCGATGACGGCCTTCTTCTGGCTTATCGCCTTTAAGAAAGGGCTGATAAACGCCAACGCCCAGCCCAGCCAGCAAAGCGTGAGTTCGCCGAGAGCGGCTAACTGCAACGTTGACACGGTCATCGCGTCTCCTCTTGCCGGATGGCTTCGAGCAGTTTTTGGTCTTCGGCGCCGAGTGCCGCGCGCTCGATGAGGTCGGGACGGTTCATCAGCGTCTTGCGCAACTGCTGCTCTCGGCGCCAGCGGCGAATCTGCCGGTGATCGCCGTTCATAAGCACCTCAGGCACGCACAGGCCGGCGAACTCGGCCGGGCGTGTGTAGTGTGGGTAATCGAGCAGACCGCCGGCGCCGTGTTGTGAGCGCGGCACGCCGTCGATGTCGACGTCGATGTCGGCGTCGGCCACTCCGAAGCTCTCAAACTCGCCCGATGCCTCGTTGCCCAGAACGCCGGGGATAAGGCGCATGACTGCATCGACCACCACCGCCGCAGCCAGCTCGCCGCCGCTCAAAATGTAGTCGCCGATTGAGAGTTCCATGTCGCAATAGAGCTGGTTGATGCGCTCGTCCACGCCCTCGTATCGGCCGCAAAGCAGAACGATGCGGTCGAGAGCGACGAATTGTCGCGCCAACGCTTGCGTGAAGGGCCGGCCTTGCGCAGAGAGCAAAATCACCCGTGTGCCCTTGTATTCGATCCCTGATCCCTGTTCCCTGTTCCCTGCTTCTCGATCCCTGATCTCTGATCCGAGATCCCTCGCTTTGGGTGTAATGCCCAGAGCGCCCATCGCCTCAGCCAGCGGCTCGGGCTTCAGCACCATGCCTTCGCCGCCTCCAAAGGGCCGGTCGTCGACGGTGCGATGACGGTCGTGGGTAAAGTTGCGAAGATCGTGTGTCTCCACGGTCACCAGTCCCTCGGCCTGCGCGCGGCGCACAATGCCGTGCTCAAAAATGCCCGCAAAGAACCCGGGAAAGATGGTGACAATGTCAAAACGCATACCCAGAGATGATAAAGGGCGGAGCGCACCACGTTCTCGGCTTGAACGAACGGCCGGGGGCTGGGACGGTTAGTCTCCCGCCCCAGCCACAAGAACAAAGACGTGGCGAGGGTGGGGCACCGAATGCTTTTCGTGCTATTCTCTGCGCGTGCCAACCCTTTCCCCGGTTCGCGAAAAAACGGCGCCCCGACATGCGGCAATTGTGCGGGTCACCCACTGGCTCACGGTGATGGCCTTCCTCGCGCTGCTCGTCACCGGCCTTGAGATTATGATTTCGCACCCACGCTTTTACTGGGGTGAAGTGGGCAACGTAAACACCAAGCCGGCGTTTACGCTGCCTATTCCCGCATCGCGCGATACGGTGCCCACGGGATACAAATATGTGATGCCCGATGAGAATGGATGGAGCCGCTACCTGCACTTTGAGGCAGCGTGGCTGCTGGTGCTGACCGCACTGGTCTTTGGCGTGTGGGGGTTGTTGAGCGGACACTTCAGGCGCAACATTGTTCCCGAGCGGGGCCAACGGGGCTGGCGCGCCATTCGCGAGCGCATTGCGAAATACCTGCATCGGTCGCCGCCTGACAAGCAGGAAGAAAAAAGCTACAACGTGCTGCAGCGGGTCGCCTATCTGGTGGTCATCTTTGTGCTTTTTCCCGCCATCGTTTTGACCGGGCTCGCCATGTCACCCTCATTCGTCGGTGCTTTCCCGGCAATAGCGTTGATTGCGGGCGGCAAACAGACGGCGCGCACGCTGCACTTCTTTTTGACGTGGGCGTTGGTGGTTTTCCTAGTGGTGCACGTTGCGATGATTGCGATCTCGGGATTCTGGAGCCGGATGAAGGCGATGACGATAGGACGAGCGTCAAATAAAGAGGAGCGGATATGAGCCTGATTACGCGGCGAAAGCTGATTACAACGGGGCTGGCCACGGCGGCCGGGGCCACCGGGCTGGGTGTTGCGGCCAAGCTCTCGCGCAAATACGGCCTGGTGCCTCCGGATTGCAAAGGCGTATACGGCGCCGGCGAAACGCTCACTTACGGCGCCGAGCGGCTGTTTGCGCGGCACGCCATGGCGCGCGAATTTCCTCGCAGCATGATATCGGAGAAACCCTTCGCCAACGAGATTGCCCCGCCGAAAGAAGCATTCAAGAAGATGCAGGCGCGCAACTTTGTTGACTGGCGGCTCACGGTTGACGGCATGGTGGAGCATCCCATGACGCTGTCGCTCGCCGACCTGAAGATGATGCCCGTGCACAGCCAGATCACCGAGGTGTCCTGCGAAGAGGGTTGGTCGTACATTGCCGAGTGGATCGGCACGCCGCTCTCGAATGTGCTGAACGCAGCCGTGCTTAAGCCCGGCGTGAAGTTCATCTACTATCACGCGGTCGAACCGTACTTGTGGGAGACGATTGACGTGGACGAGGCGATGCACCCGCAGACGCTGCTCACCATGGGCATGAACGACGGAGATTTGCCGGTGGGCTTTGGAGGGCCGCTGCGGATGCGCGTGCCGCGGCAGCTTGGCTACAAGAGCCTGAAATTCGTTACGCATATTACGGCTGTCGATTCGGTGAAAAACATCGGCAAAGGACTGGGCTCGGTCGATCCGGAGTTTGGGTACTCGTGGTATGCGGGGATTTGATCAAGGCAGGGAACGTGGGAACGATAAAGAATGGGGCCTAGAGACTGATGGGGGAAAGACCCGCGGCTCAAGCCGTGTTTCAGGTTAGTAAGTTAGCAGGCTGGCGAAGGGGCGAGTGCTCACGAAGACACTAATGCCCCGAATCATGCTCCGCTTTTCGGCACGGGTAAAGCCGCGCCCCTTCAAGGCGGCGGAATGTACGGCCTGCTTCGGGAGCAGAGGCGGGGAGAGGATTTGGGTTGAGTTGCCGGCGGGACGCTTAGCTTGTAATGACCTTTTGCGCGACGGATTCTTCATCCGCATCGGTCTGGATGATTTTGTTATGCAGGCAGTAGAGGGCCAGCTCAAGGCGGTCGCTGACGCCGAGCTTGTCGTAGATCTTGCGCAGGTAGTTCTTGATGACCTGCTCGGTGGTGCCAAGTTGGAAGGCGATCTCCTTGTTGCGCTTGCCCTGGGTAATGCAGGTGATGATCGCCATCTCCTTTGGGGAGAGGCGGGGCTGGCTGCGCGGGCTGACCAGTGCCGCGGCCTGGGCGCGATAGGCCTCAATCACCCAGTTCACTGACTGGTTGTCGATCCAGGTTTCGCCGGCGGCGATGCGGCGAACGCAGCGCACCAGCAGGTCGGGCGAAATGGAGCGCGAGACGATTCCGCGGACGCCGCGACGGTAGAGCTCGACCGTATAGTTCTCGTCGGCGCTTACAGCCTGAACGATGAGCTTTACGTCTGGGGCGAGGCGGAGCAGCTCGGGAATGACATTGGCGGTGCCAGCCAGCAGGCCGCCTTCGAGCAGGACAATGTCAGTGGGGTAGCGCTCGATGGCAGCGCGCAGATTCTCAAGGCTGTCAGCCTGGGCCACGACGCGAAGGTCGTCTTCCAGAGCAAACACCTTCCTTATTCCCACGCGGTAAATCGCCTGCGAATCAGCAAGGATGATCCGCACTGTCCCGGGCTTTACGGGGGAGTCAACAACTTCGCCTTCAGGAGCTTCGTCCAGGAAATCCATAGCCGGCATAAGTCAGCATTATGCCTTATTGCTCAGCGAACTGGTATTCATCAATAGTTGCAGCAGCAATATACAAATGTTGACTTAACGAGCAGCGTACCACACGTCCGGTGCAATGAACCAGTACATCGTTTGCGGTACCAAGGACCGCACCGGGCATGCGGATGCGAAAACCGGATGCCAATTCCAACCGGCAGTTGCTCGTCGAGCTCGAATTGAACGCCGCTTGCGGAAACGTTCCGGGTTCGAGCCGCCACCTCGCCATTATCGGTGTTCAGAACCACCGGAAGTGCAAGAGGGAATCGGACGGCGCACCGCACCTCCTGGTGGGGAGACGGCGATCCATTATTCGCGATTTGGGAGGCGGGCTCGGATTTCACAGAGGCCAATTGGATACCTTTCCCACACCAGTATTCATCCAACAGCGACACTTTACCGGACTTTTGTTCGAGCTTGCACGGCACCAAAGTTTTGAGAATGGTAACTTTTCGCAGCGGAGACTTAGATTGCATTCTCTATTCACCGTGGATTAAGATTCGTGGCTTTTTTTCAAGGGCGACGATGCTGCGACGCCACCCAGGAGCGCAGGTTTGGGGGCCGTGACGATTGCCGGAAGCGCAAATATTGAATGGCGCCGCTTTCGCTTCTAGTTTTGCTGGCTTAAGTCAGGACGGGGAAGAATGCTGCGGAGGCTCCAACCCACTTCAGATCGCGGTTGTGATCCACGCCCATCATCTTGCCCCTGCCGAGCCGCACCAGTGAAAGCGCGGGGGTGAGATTTTCGCCGTCAGGCCACACATACAGAATCCTGATCTCTGCCTGGGTGAGTCCGTAAGGCGTTTCGATTGTGGGCTCGAACGTCATCCGCTGTTGCAGCAGGTAACCGCCGCGCCTTTCAGGCTCGATGGAATCCAAAAGCCCTTGCGTCGGGTCGAACTCGATGCCTCTCCCGGCAAACGAAAACAGAGGCTTGAGAAGCAATTGATTGTAAACAGTGTCCGGCCCGGAGGGCTGCGGCAGGGACACGCCGGCCGCAACCAGCCTGGCCTTGCCATCGCCTTCGAGAAAATCGCTGAGAAACACCGCAGGGGGAACAATTGGTGCCGAGAGCCAGGGAAGTGAGAACTTGCTGATGAGGAAATACCAGTTTGGGTGCCCGGCCCATTCAACGTCCCACTGGCGCTCGAGATCGAACGGCAACTGCACATGCCGGGCAATCAGCTCATCGGCGATGGCGCGGTTGTAGATGCGGCGGACGGGAACGACCTGGCCTTTTGCATTGCGGTATCGCAGGCGATTCCCGCTGGTTTCCAGGGAGCGAATATCCACGACCGCGATCCCCAGCCGCCGGGCGGTTACGTTGAAGTCAGGCAGGGTTTTCTGGTGAAGTGGATCAATTTCAGTTAATACCACTTGCTCCGGGTCGTTTGAGGCGACAACTGCTCGCGCCAGAAGGTCCCAGTAGGTTGATTCGTTCAGCCCGCTGAGAAACACCTGCAATGAAGGATCGAGACCGAAGGCCTGGGAGTACGCCGAACAGAGCTCGGACTGGTAACCGTAGACCGACGGGAAGGCTTGAATCTCAACCAGGCGCGGAACCAGTGAGCCAGCGGAATCGCGAATCATCGCGAAGTCGGCCGTGAGGAAGTGCGGATGTGCGGTTTCGCCGGCGACCCGATATCCGGCCGGGATGGCGTTCCTGGCCGCTTCAAGACACTGGGCATTGCCAATGACGGTCTGGGCCAGGCCAGCACCATGATGGGCGAGTTCTTCGAGCAGTTCGAGGGGCACAAAAATCGGCGTTTCGGCCACTCGAAACTCGACCTTCGCGCCGCAGCGCTGTTCAAGCCCGCCAAGCAAGCCGGCGTAGGCGCTCTCATTAAAACGTGCGTTGAAACCGTTCCGAAGGTATGGAATCACGCTTGGTCTCCGGCTGGGAGGCGGCACTTTTTTGCACACAATTCGGTGCACCTATTTCTTCATGATACTCGGTTGCCAGATTCCGGAGACTGACCTTAGAACGAGCGATTTGAGGCGAAGAGATGGCAAATCTTAACCGAAAGGTATGCCTTTAGTAATCGATTTCGCGAGGTGCGATAAAGAAATCCACTTGTTAAGCCGTAAATTTAAGCAAAATATTACTTTTGTTGTACATCGCATGCCCAGTTTGGGTTACTCTTACCACAAAAGTTTGTTTCATGGGACCAAGGAGATGTAGTCAATGTTCGATCATTTCGTTAGAATTCGCACCGCCGTTCTTATCGCCAGTTTTGCCACTTTTGCAGCCACGTCAGCGTTTGCCGGCCCGGGATCACCTTTGCCGCCGTTTCCTCCGGGTATGGGGAATCTGATTGCTGCCCTGGGACCAGGCTCGCCGCTCCCGCCATTTCCTCCGGGAATGGGGAACATGACCAAGGGCCCTGGCTCGCCACTGCCGCCGTTTCCTCCGGGTATGGGGAATCTGATTGCCGCCCTGGGACCAGGCTCGCCGCTCCCGCCATTTCCTCCGGGAATGGGGAACATGACCAAGGGCCCTGGCTCGCCGCTGCCGCCGTTTCCTCCGGGAATGGGGAATCTGATTGCCGCCATGGGACCAGGCTCGCCGCTCCCGCCATTTCCTCCGGGAATGGGGAACATGACCAAGGGCCCTGGCTCGCCGCTGCCGCCGTTTCCTCCGGGTATGGGGAATCTGATTGCCGCCCTGGGACCAGGCTCGCCGCTCCCGCCATTTCCTCCGGGAATGGGGAACATGAGCAAGGGCCCTGGCTCGCCACTGCCGCCGTTTCCTCCGGGAATGGGGAATCTGATTGCCGCCATGGGACCAGGCTCGCCGCTCCCTCCATTTCCTCCGGGAATGGGAAACATGAGCAAGGGCCCTGGCTCGCCGTTGCCGCCGTTTCCTCCGGGTATGGGGAATCTGATTGCCGCCCTGGGACCAGGCTCGCCGCTCCCTCCATTTCCTCCGGGAATGGGGAACATGACCAAGGGCCCTGGCTCGCCTTTGCCTCCGTTTCCTCCGGGAATGGGAAACCTGAAGGTGGCTTAACGCCTTTGTAGTAGTGTCAACAGACCGGATTCGCTGCTAATCTCGAAGTAGCCCGTTCGGCGGGCGTGCAGGGAGAGTCTCGGTGGGTTTGAACTCTTGGCTATGGCTCCTTACGGTATTGGGTGAGGCCACGGTAGCCGGTCTTCTGATTGGCCGACGCGCATGGCGCGGGTTTCCCATTTTCTTCGTGTATACAGTTTGGACCCTTGCAGGGGACCTGACGAACTACGCTGTACTGAATCACTACGGCAGTTCCACTTACACGTACTTCGATTTTTATTTCGTTACCAAAATAATCGATTCGGCTCTGCAGTTCTGCGTGCTGGTTGAGTTGGCTTGGTCTGTCTTCCGCCCATTTAGAGCCTCACTTCCAAAGAACACCGTTTGGTTTCTCGGTGCCCTTACTGCGCTCGCGGGAGCGGCAATCTGGCCTTTCGCCAAAGACCCTGCATTTGTTCATTTCCCGACGCAGTGGCAGATGCTGGGCCGGTTTATGCAGACCGATTCGATCCTCAGAGTGCTTTTTTTCGTGATTCTGGCGGGGTGCAGCCAGTTATTGTCGATCGGGTGGCGCGACCGCGAATTGCAGATTGCCACAGGACTGGGCTTCTATTCATTGGTTGCGTTGGCGATTTCCGCGGTGCACGCACAAATTGGCGCTGCGCACGGCCAACTGCCGCAGCACTATCACCTGCTGGACCAGTTCCTGGTGGCCAGTTACGTTCCTTCCCTGACGTATTGGGCGTTCAGTTTTGCACAAAAAGAGGCTAAGTCGGCGCGAATTCAGTCCGCAAATGCAGGGAATGTTGCTGGCAGTTGCCGGGGCGGCGCGGAGTTCAAGGATCGCAATCACCGGTTCGTCATCTGGCAAGTCACGGACAGACAGGGACTTATGAGCGAAATAGATCAGAATGCTCGCCGGGGTTACTTTGGTTCATTGTCCTTTCGATTGGGCCGAATGCCACAAAAGGACCACGTTGCAGCGTTTTTTTTGTGGTTTTAGAAGGGGTTTCTGTTACTAGTAATAGTGACTTAATTGCGAATCGGCAGCTTGTAACCGGGGTAATGGGTTACTTGTACCCACTAAAAGGGATCACCAATGATTTTGCCTTTGGTTGAAATTGCGGCGATAGCAGCTATTGCGTTCTACCTTGGTCGTTGGCATGCGGATGTCCGACGTCGCAATTCAGAGACTTGGGAAACGCTTCTGAGCAAGCTTCGGCCTGATTGGAGTGCGCGGGAGTTGAGCGATTCTTTCCTGTGGAAGGAAGGTCTGAGCGCGACTCCTGAGGATGCCTGGCAGCGGATGGAAGGGCCGAAGGGTCTGTGGGTGATGTTTGAGAATGCCCACGTGATGCTGCAGATGGCCGACTATGCTGCCAGGAACTGCGAGAATGTTGACCGTCTACTGATTGAGACGCTTCACAGCGACGCAATGCAGATTCGGGTTTGCGTCCTGATGGCTCTTGCGCAATATGCCTTTACACAAGCGAGCGAAGGCGTCAGGATCAATGCTTTCCGCGCCGCATCAATGTACACCGGTATGGCGGCACGCATGACCGGCCTGCTGCAGGATCATGCCGCTGTCATGGTTCCTGATTTTGTCGCAGCAATGTAGATTCGATTTCTCTCCCCAAAAAACCCCCGGCCGGCTGGCCGGGGTTTTTATTGATCCTAATTGCGTGAGGCCTGCGCCCATTCGATATGAATGGAGCACGAGAGTCCTCCTCGTTAATTGTGGAGCTACCCCACCATGGCCGCAAAATCCGCCACGGCGGACGGCGAGGGTGGGGCACTCACCCTGTCCACATTAAGGAGAGATGCTCTAATAACTCTCAGACGCCTTGCGTAATCAGAAACGCATTGATCCTTTCGTACTCCTCGCCGCTGAGCCGGAACATGAGTGCCGGCGCCAGTTCTTCTACTTGCCGCGCGCTGCGCCCGCCCACAATTGCTGCAGTGACTGCCGGATGATGCAGCGTCCAAGCCACCGCGACAACGCCGGGCGCAACTCCATGGTCGGCCCCAATCTCTCGCAGCAGTTCAACCAGACGCATGTTGCGGCTGAGCCGCGGTTCGTTGAATTCGACGCTGTTGCGACGCCAGTCATCGGCGGGCATGGCCTCCACGCGTTCCGCGGACATCTTCCCGGTGAGGAGTCCCGAGACCATCGGCGAATAATTGATGACGCCGATGCCGTTCGCCATCGTGAAGGGCAGAATCTCAGCTTCTATCGCGCGGCGCAGCATGGAGTACGGTGGCTGCAGGCTGGTGATTGGCGCAATCTTCTGCGCGCGCTTCATTTGGTCTACGTTGAAGTTTGAGACGCCGATCCAACGAATCTTGCCTTGCTCTTTGAGTCGTGACAGCGCATTCCAACCCTCTTCGATCTCGGTGTCGGGATTGGGCCAATGCATCTGGTATAGATCGATCGTGTCAACGCCGAGCCTGCGCAGCGAGTTCTCCAGTTCCTCGGCCACCGATGCAGCATTGAGCGAGTTTTAGATCGAGCGGTCAGAATTCCAGCGCAGGGAGCACTTGGTAAAGATGTATGGCTTGTGGCCGGAACCCTTCACGGCGCGGGCCACAATTTCTTCAGAGTGGCCGAGGCCGTAGACGGCCGCGGTGTCGATCCAGTTGATGCCGAGATCGAGCGCGCGGCGGATCGCGGCAATCGACTCGTTGTCGTCCTGGGGTCCCCAGGCGAACTTCCAGTCGCCGCCGCCGATGGCCCATGCGCCGAAACCGATTGGAGTGAGTTGAAGATCGGAGTTGCCGAGGGTGCGAAGTGAGGAAGGCAGCGAAGTGGCCATACACCCAGATTAGATGAGCAGGACGGCGCGCGGATTCGCGGTCAGTCCCGCATCATGCCGCGATCAGGAACCGGCCGTCGCGCATGATCTGCTCTTCGCCGGATTCCGACTCGAGCCAGATGTTGAAGCCCAGGCCGACCACGTCGATGTGCGTGCCTGAGGTCCACGGCGCGCCGGTGTGCTCGCCGTAGGGATTGCCGAAGGCGATGTGGATGCCGGGGAACTTTTCGTCCTGAAGAATGTTGCCGATGACGCGCTCAATGCCGAGGTTGGTGCCGATGGCGAACTCGCCCACGCGGTCAGAGTTTTCGTCGGTGTGGGTGTAGGCCCAGAAGTCGCTCTCGAGCTGCTTGTTGTCGCTTGCGCAACGCACGATGCGGTTGCCGGCAATCTCGATGGTAAGGGGCGTTGCAGCGAGCAGGCCGTAGCGCGCGCAGAGCCAGTCGCCCACCACGCCGTCGACTACAAAAGTGCCGTTCACTTCGCCGGGCGCGGTAAAACACTCGCCGCCGGGCAGGTTGCCCCATTTTTCAGGGGAGATGATGCCGGAGGTCTTGAACCACTTGTAGACGGGATTCATTTCGGCGGTAATGTCGGTGCCCGCGGCGGTGGTGGCGCGAATGCGGCGGGCGCGACGGACGCGATCGAGAACTTGTTGCGATAGCCGGTCGACGAGATTGAAGTCCGCGCGCATGCCCTGGCACATGATCTCGGGCGTGATGTTCACCATGTGCGCGTGGCGCATGTGTCGGCGGTTGACCACGTCGGTCATCTGCATGCGCGAATGCAGCTCATTGGGCTGCACCTGAACGGCGAAGATTGAAACCTGCGAGCTCTCCATATCGGCCAGCACAGCGGCGGGCATATCGATGAGCGGGCGGGCGGCAAGTTCCTCAAGCAGAAATGCGTTCCACTCGCACCGGCGCTCTGCGAGCTGCGCGGCCAGGGCCGCTGCGATTGGCTCGGTGGAGCGGTCGGCGATCAGGGTAACTTTTTCTTCTGGCCGGATGCGCAGGCAGGTGGTGACGGCCGACTGCGCGCCGGGCGTGAGCTCATTTGGATACGAGGTGGAAAGCAGTTGTGAGGCGGCCTGGTTCATGCGGCGGATTCGGTGCTCCTCTAAAGCAAGGCCCGCAGATTTGCGGGCCTGTCATTCAAGGTTAACCGAGAATTCATAGAAATGAAAACCTGGTGCAGATGGCATTGAATCGATTCGCATCTGAACGCTGCTGCGAAGCGCTCCAAGGCAGGGCCCTGCGCGCTATTGAACACGCAGAGCCTGGACGGGGTTGACGGATGCGGCGCGGCGAGCGGGAATCAATCCTGCAATGCACGCAGCGAACACCAGAGCCACGATGGCTATCGCCATTACGGTGAAGTCAACTGTTGTGATCTCATAGAGCTGGGCTTTGACATAGCGGACGCAGAGCATGGCGACGGGCGCACCGATAATGAGACCAAGGATGGCCTGCGTCATGGCATCACGCATCACCATTCCAACGACACGCGGGCGTTCTGCGCCGAGGGCCATGCGGATGCCGATCTCGGGCGTGCGGCGAACCACCGTATACGCTGTGACGCCATAGAGACCGATGGCGGCCAGCAACAGCGCCAGACATCCGAAGAGTGTCGTGAGGTACGAGATCATTCGCTCTTCAGTGAAGCGGTCGGCAATCTGCTGGTCGAAGGTCTGGAACTTCACAATGGTGAGGTTGGGATTGATGCTGGAGAGTGTCTGTGCTGAGAGCTTCTCCATGTCATCGACAGGCCGCTCGGTTTGGAGAACGATGGCGCCTGCATAGAGCGACATATCTTCAGCAATAGGATCGTCGGGGTGACCGGCGGGCCGCTGCGTAATAGGAACGAAGTACATGGCGTGGTTCTTCCATTGAACGGCGGTGTAAGTGGTGTCCTCTACGACGCCAACCACTTCATAATCTCCGGGCGAACCAGGCGAACCAATGCGGTGGCCGATGGGATTCTCTCCCGGCTTGAAGAACTGTTTCACGAACTCCTTGTTGACGACAGCAACCGGCGGGGCAGCGAGCAGGTCCTGGGGAGTGAATCCGCGGCCCATCAGCACGCGGGTGCCAACCGAGTCAAAGTACTCGGCGTTGCCCTTCACCCACGAAGCGCCTTTGTTGTTATCGGGTTCGCCCTGCACCTGCATGCTGTTGCCCCAGTTGTCGTCTTCCATCGGCATGTAGGTGGCGATTCCGACTTTCACTACTTCCGCCAGGGCGTGGAACTCGGCTTCCATGGTGCGATAGAGCGGCTCAAGCTGGGTTTGCGTGTAGCCGGCAGCCTGGGGATTGATGTGAATAATGTAGCGATTCTTCGAGTCGAGGTGCATGTCGGACGACTGCAACTTATTGAGGCTCTGGGCAAACAGCCCTGCGCCAACCAAAAGAACCAGGGAGAGCGCAGCCTGCAGAACGACCAGGCCGCGCTGCAACAGCGATGCGCCGCCAGAGGTGGTGCGGGTACCCGTGCGCAGAGCTTCGGCAGGTTGCGTTTGTGCGGCGAGCCATGCCGGCGCCACGCCGAACAGAATTCCCGTGACGAACGAAAGCGCGAGCGCGAACCCGATCACCAGAAGTGAGGGAGCGGCGTTGATAGGCACGCCCTGCTCGCCGGGAAATGCCAATGCGAGAAGCATGCGGGCGCCGGCGTAGGCCACGGCGAGACCGGCGATGCCGCCGAGGCCCGCAAGCAGGACGCTCTCAGTGAGAAGCTGGCGGATGATGCGAATGCGCTGCGCGCCCAGGGCGGTGCGAACGGACATCTCCGCGCTACGGCTCATTGCACGGACGAGCTGAAGATTGGCGATGTTGGCGCAGGCCACCAGAAGCACCAGCGCGGCGATCCACATAAGCAGGTGAAGATGCGCTTTGTATTGCTCCTGCAACTGCTGAATGCCGGCGCCTCCGGGTGTAAGCACGACGTGCACGCGGGCGAGGTCATCTTTGTTGTGGTCACTCTTGAACATCTTGAACGTGGAGAACTGCTGTTTGAGAAGGCCGCTGATTTTGGCTTGCAAAGCAGATTGCGATACCCCCGGTTTTAGACGGCCAACAATATAGGCCCATTCCACCTCGGGGTCGTGAAGATAGGGCACACTCATGACACTCGCCATCGATTCGAGCGGCAGATAGTAGTTGGGAGGATTGCTGGCGAGGCGATCACCGAAGTAACCCCTGGGAGCGATGCCGATGATGGTCACCGGCAGAGTGTTGATGCGGAACGTGCTTCCGACGATAGTGGGATCGGCGGCGTAATCGTGCGCCCAGGTGTCATAGCTCATGACCGCGCTGACGGCTGCGCCTCTGGTGTCGTCTGCGTCAGTAAAGAAGCGACCTGCGGCGGGCGCAAGACCAAAGGTGCGGAAGTAGTTGCCGGAGACAAACTCGCCCATTACGGATTTGGCGATGACTTGGGGGCCTTCGCGGCGAACCGTAACGGGCCGGTAACCAAAGCCAGATTCCACGGCGGCCAGGTCTTGGAATTCAGGCAGATTTTTCTTCAGCAGCAGATAAGTGTCAGTTGAAAAGAGGGCATAATCGCCATTTGAATTGATGCCGGAGTTGACGCAGCAGTCGTCGGTATCGCCGATGCGGACCAGGGTCTTTGGATCGGAAACGGGGAGATTGCGAAGCAGCACGGCGTTTACCAAAGTGAAGATGGCGGAGTTGGCGCCAATGCCAAGGGCCAGGGTGAGCAGAACGGTGATGGTGAATCCGGGCGCCTTTCGCAGTTGGCGTATTGCAAATGTCAAATCCTGGAACAAAACCCTCATCGAGACCTCCACGCGTACTAGGGCGTGCTTCGTATAGCAGCACGTTCGATGCCGTCTCACGATCAACCTAAGATGCTGGGCTGCACGGAGATGGCGCTCGTTTTCTGCGCGCCCGACGGGTTTTGATGTCCGGAAGCGAGAAGGCGTGTTCGAATCTGAACAGGGAAAGGACTCAGCCGAGGGGAATGAAACAGGCTAAGGCTATCGCGGCAAGAATCTGCCGAATGAGGGAGGGCGTGGGGGTGTTGCACGCTCTGGAAAAGTGGTATTGGCCGATGGCAAAGAGTGGCTATGTCAAACCAGCCCCATCAGAGTCAATGTAATTAATTGCTCATCTGCGCAGGGGCCGTTGTGCGCCCGACAAGGAAACAAGTATGCATTGCCCGCGTCGTATTCGTCCCCTGCTTGCCGTGCCCGCATTCTGCCTGATTGCGCTGAGCGCTCTCGCGCAAACCGCATCTCCGCCATTGCTTCCCCAGTTGCACGACGGCGCGCGCGACTTCGATCCGCTCCTCGGCAACTTCACTTTCCACCTCCGCCGCATGATCCATCCCCTCACTGGCTCGACCGAGTGGACCGAACTGGCCGGGCCGGGCGCCTGCTACAAAGTCTGGGACGGCCGCGCGCAGCTCGACACGGTTGAGCTCGACGGCACTTCCGGCCACATTGAAGGCCTCACGCTCCGGCTCTACGATGCCTCCTCGCGCCAGTGGCGGCTTTATTGGGCCAACAACCGGATCGGCCGCCTTGATCCGCCCCAGATCGGCGCATTCGCCGCCGGCCACGGCGACTTTTACACCACCGATACCATTAACGGCAAAACCACTCTCATCCGATTCGACTGGTCTCAAATGACCTCGGGCACGCCGCATTTTGAACAGGCGTTTTCACCCGACGGCGGGCGCACATGGGAGACCAACTGGATCACCAACCAGACCCGAACCGGCGATGCCGAATGGGGAGAACCCGAGCCGGGGCGTCCAAGCACGGCGCCTGCCGGCACGGCCGCCTCACCGGCCTCAAGCGCGCGCGACGGCCAGCACGATTTCGACTTCGATTTCGGCATCTGGAAGATCCATATTCGCCGCCTGGTCCATCCGCTGACCGGATCCAACGAGTGGACCGAGATGGATGGCACCGCGGTAACGAACAAAATCTGGGATGGCAGGGCCAATCTTGCCACCGTCGAAGCCGACGGCCCCTCCGGTCACCTCGAACTTCTTGCTCTTCGCCTTTACGATCCCCAGGCGCACCAGTGGAACATCAGCTTCGCCACCAGCGACACCGGCATCCTCAGCGTTCCGACCGTGGGCGGATTCCACGAAGGCCGCGGCGAGTTTTACGACACCGAACTCTACCAGGGCCGCAACATACTCGTCCGTTTCTCCATCTGGCCCGTCTCGCCCAACGAAGTCCGCGCCGAGCAGGCATTTTCCGCCGACGGCGGCACTACCTGGGAGACGAACTGGATTAACACTTTCACTCGCGTGAGTGTGAAATGAGGTGGCCAAGCGAGCGACTCCGTCGCCCACACGATTAAAGCTGAAAAGGCAGACGATTGGACGAAAGCATCGAATGAGATCACGTCGGGTTTCTGACGTATATTCCTTCTATGCGTTTGAGTTCATTTTGCGTCGCTTTCGCGGTGGCGGCAGGCATGAGTTGCGCCGCCCCGGCCCAGTCTCCTAACACAGCCTCGGCCCAGGCTCCTAAACCGCCCATCACCATCGACGAATACTTCAATACCACTGGGATCATTTCCGCAGCGCTCGCGCCCGACGGCGCGGCGGCGGTGATCGGGACGGAGACGCCCGGACTGGAAAAACAGCAATCTTTCGCCACGACCTGTGGCTGTGGACGGCGCGGCGGGGCTGAAGCCGCTGACCCACTCCGGCAGCGAAGAGAATGCCGCAGTGGAGCCCGGACGGCAAGTGGATTGCATTCGTCAGCGACCGCGCGCTGCCCGGAGAAGCTGCCGGAGACGATGGCGCGGCCGGAGAGCGACGACGCCAAAGCCGAGCGGCATCTGGATCATTCCGGTGGCCGGCGGCGAGGCGCTTGCCACTCTACCGCAAAAGCTCGACGTGCACTGCGTTTGCGTGGTCGGCGGACGGCGAGCGCGATCTATTACTCGACCACCGAGCCGCTGACGCCCGAGCAGGAAGATGCGCAGAAGGCGGAGTGGAAAGACGTGATCCGGTGGCGCGAGCAGAATCGCGG
Organism: uncultured Acidobacteriaceae bacterium; assembly: GCA_963836635.1. Lineage (GTDB taxonomy): Bacteria > Acidobacteriota > Terriglobia > Terriglobales > Acidobacteriaceae > Telmatobacter. The sequence goes on from CAWILB010000036.1 coordinate 31,083, forward strand.
CGACTTGCTGCTGAGGCAGGAGGTTGCGCCGGCGATTGCGGCGGCGCTGGCCGCTGGGTCCGGTGCATGCCGGAAAGGAACGCAAAGAACGGTAAGGATGATGAGCCGAGTGCTTCCTGCCGGGGCCGAGACCGTAGCGCGCAGCGACGATGGCATCGGTGAAATTGCGCCCTCGCCGGATGGCAAAGCTCTGGCATTCGAAACCGAGCCGGTTCATCGCCGTATCGAGAATCCCGGCAACTACGAGATTTATCTGGTGGGCGCAAGCGGAGGAGATGCGCGCCGCCTGACGAACAACGAAGCGCTTGAATCGGGCCTGCGCTGGGCGCCGGACAGCCGGTGGCTCGACTTTATTGTTACGGCCGCGGCGGGCTCGCTTGAAGGCAAGTATCGCGACGTGCAGGGGCGGCTGTATCGCATCGATCCGGCGACCGGCAAGGTTGAGCTGGCTGGGCGCTTCATTTGACGGGTCGTTTGAACAATTCGTACTGCTGCCCGACGGGCGCGAACTGGCGCTGGGTCTGAAGGGTATTGAGACGCAGGTGTACCAGCATCGAAGGCGACACTGCAACAAAGCTGCCGGGACGCGCAGGCAGCTACGCCGGGCTCGCAACATCGCTTCACTCGAACGCGATACTTCTACGCCACTCGACCATCGACGATCCCACGCAGGTTTATCTGGCGGCCGATCCGATGCATCCCGATCAGCTTTCGGCGCTGACGAGTTTCAATGCCGTCTTTGCCGAGCGCGCGCAGCCGAAGTGGCAGGCTTACTCATGGAAGGTCGATGACGGCCGTACCGTGGAGGGCGTGTTGATTTATCCGCCCGGGAAGAAGGGCGAGAAGCATCTGCGGATGTTGACGCTCATCCACGGCGGACCTGCCGACGCTGACGGGAACCGCTTTGGCGCCGATTGGTATGACTGGGCGACGCTGGCCGCCGCGCAAGGCTGGCTGGTGTTTCGTCCCAATTATCGCGGCTCCTCAGGATACGGCGACGACTTTATGCTCGGGATTGAGCCGCACCTCGTTTCAAAACCCGGCCGCGACATTCTTGAAGGCGTGGACGCGCTGGTGAAGGATGGCATTGCCGATGCCGATCATCTTGCCATTGGCGGTTACAGCTACGGCGGATACATGACCAACTGGCTGATCACGCAGACCACGCGATTTAAATCGGCGGTGACGGGCGCGGGCGCGGTGGAGCATGCCGCGAACTGGGGCAACGACGATGAAACGTGGGATGACGCGTGGTATCTCGGCGGGCGGCCATGGGAGAATGCAGCGCTGTACCAGAGTGAGGCTGCGCTGTTTCAGTTCGACAAGGTGAAGACGCCGACGCATCTTGTGCAGGGCGGCGCGGATATTCGCGTGAGCTATCTTGAAGGCGTGACGATGGAACGCGCGCTTGATTCGCTGGGAATTCCGCATACGTTTCTGGTGTTTCCCGGGGAGGGGCATGGACTGGAGAAGAATCCGTGGCACGGATACATCAAGGTGCGTGAAGAGTTGAAGTGGTTGGAGAAGTATGACGGGAAGTAGTGGTCGCGAGTCCCAGGTCTCAAAGGCGAGATCTGGTGCGCCCAGCGTTCTTGCAGTTCGTCACTTACTCCACTTCACGCCGAGCGAATTGATTTGGGCGATGAACTGCTCGGCCTCGCGGTCTGCCACCTCAATAGTCACTGATCGCCCCTCAAGAACCGCGTCTGTGACTGCCTTTGCGCGTGAGAGCGGATAGCCTGGTCGAGCATTTAGTAGCTTGGTAAGGCCGACCTTGTTGAAGCCGGGATTCCAGCCCGAAAGAGCGATCCTCATTACAGCCCTGCCTTTGTCTCCTGCGCCATATAGTCCACTACTGCCTTCAGGTCGCCGTTGGTTTCTTCGAAGACCTTTAGCTGGCGGTCAGCGCCAGTGCCGTTGTTGAGGATTTTGCGAATGCCGTCGATGGCGTCGCGGCTGCCGAGCTCGTCGACCTCGGGATCGATGAGGGCGAGAAACTCTTCGATCAGATCGCGCAGACGGAACCTCCTGCTGCTTGCCGAAGTCGATGAGCTTGCCGTCGAGGCCATAACGGACGGCGCGGAATTTGTTTTCGGCGATCAGCGAGCGGGTGTAGTGGCGGAAGTCCTGATTGGCCTCGTGCAGGCGGTAGAGATACGCGGCCGTGGCCTGGATGAGCGCGGCGATGGCGACCGTTTCTTCGGCGCGGAGGGGGATGTCGCAGGCGCGCACCTCGACGGTGTCGAAGAAGGGATGCGGCCGGATGTCCCACCAGATCTTTTTGGCATTGTCGATGCAGTCGGTGCGGACCAGCAGGTTAACGTAGTTGTCGAACTCAGAGTAGCTTGAGAATGCGTCGGGGATGCCGGTGCGCGGAAAGTTCTCAAAGACCTTGGCGCGGTAGCCCTTGTAGCCGGTGTTGAGGCCGAGCCAGAAGGGCGAGTTGGTGGCGAGCGCCATGATGTGGGGCAGAAAGTAGCGCATCGAATTCATGATGCGGATGGCGGCCTCGCGGTCTTCAATGCCGACGTGCACATGCAGGCCGAAGATCAGGTTGGCGCGGGCGACGAGCTGCAGGTCTTTGACCACCTGGTGATAGCGCGGGTCAGGATAGATCTCCTGCGTGCGCCAGTCGGCGAAGGGATGCGTGGCGCCGGCGACGAGCTCGAGGCCGTGCTCGCGGGCGAGCTTGACCATCTCGCGGCGCAGCTCGAAGATATCGTCGCGCGCCTCCTGGATGTTGCGGCAGACGCGCGTGCCCACTTCGACTACCGAGGTGTGCATCTCTGCCTTGACGCGCTCCTGCAGGCGCAGCTTGCCCACGGCCAGCATCTCGGTCTGGATATGGGAGCGCAGATCGCGGGTGACGGGATCGATGGTCTGGTACTCCTCTTCAATGCCGAGCGAGAAGGATGGACGCATGGTGCCTCCGGTGAGCATCATTGTAGCGGGCGCAGCGTGAAGCTTTCAGCTCTCAGCTTTTAGCTCCGGCGTGTGTGCGCGGGATGTTTGGTCTTTTGCAAATCTGAGGATTGCCGGTCGGACGGGATTAACAAACATTGCATCAGACATCTGGTAGGGTATTCTGCACAAACTGGAGGTTCGAGAGAATGCCATTGCCAGATGACGAACGAGTGGTCGCACTCGCCCAGGATCTAATCGCGCAATTCGACCAGATTTTTGGCTTGCATCCGGGGTTCCGGCCGGCGCATGCAAAAGGGCTGATGTTGGCCGGCAGCTTTAAGCCTGCGGCCGGGGCGCACAAGCTCACAAAGGCTCCGCATGCGGTTCGCGAATCGACGCCGGTTACAGCGCGGTTTTCGAATTCGACCGGGCTGCCGCAGATTCCCGACAACGTGGGCGACGCCAATCCACGAGGGCTGGCGATACGATTCAACCTGGCCGAACATGTGCACACCGATATTGTGAGCCACTCGACGGACGGGTTCCCGACGCGCGACGGCTACGAATTTCTGGAGTTTCTGCGGGCGGCAGCGGCGAGCGGCGCCGAAGTGCCATCGCCGAAGCCGATCGAGCAGTTCCTGGGCGCGCATCCGGCCGCGCTGGCGTTTGTGAAGGCGCCCAAGCCGTTCCCTTCGAGCCTGGCGCGCCAGACCTACTATGCAGTCACCGCATTTGCGTTCACCAACGCCGCAGGCAAGACGCGGTATGGGCGGTATCGTATTGTGCCGGTGGAGGGGAACGAATTCCTGACCGATGCGCAGGTTGCGGCGATTCCGTCCAATTATCACTACGACGAGCTTGCGGAACGCGTGGCGAAGGGGCCGGTAGCATTCAAAATCCTTGTGCAGGTGGCAGAACCGGGAGACACAGTGGACGACGCGACGGTGCATTGGCCCGAGAGCCGCGAGCTGGTGGAGTTGGGCCGCCTGGAACTGACCGAGGTAATTTCGGACACGCTCGCGCAGCAGAAGCACATCATCTTCGACCCGATTCCGCGCGTGGATGGGATAGAGGCGTCGGCCGATCCGCTGCTGGAACTGCGAGCAGCGATTTATTTGTTGAGCGGAAGACGGCGGAGGGTGGCGGTTTAGCGGAAATTCCACACAAACGGGCGCGACTTTCCAAGACTTCAAGTCCAGCGAATTCTCCGAGGGCCAGGAGGTCCTCATTACAGCCGGTCAGGAGACCGGCGGTACGTTTTTCGGGGTCGCGTGGGAGGCGCGGGCCAGCTCGAGGAGGCGGATGAGCTCGGCGAGCTCGGGCTGGGAGAGACGGCCGAGGATCTCTTTTGGGGCGCGTTGGACGATGGGGTCCATCTGGCAGAGAAGGTCGAGTCCCGCTTCGGTGATGTGCGTAATGACAACGCGGTGGTCGTGGCTGTCGCGGCGCTGACGGATAAGCTTGAGCTTTTTGAGGCGGTTGAGCAGGCGCGTGATGTCGGGCTCGGCGGTGATCATGCGGTCGCCGATGGCGGCGCAGGGAAGGCCATGGGGCTGGGCGCCGCGCAGAATGCGGAGCACGTTGTACTGCGTTGAGGTGACGCCCCAGCCGCGGGCGCGGATCTGAAATTCGCGATGAAGAACGTCGGCGGTGCGCATGATGCTAAGCAGGGCCTCTTCTTCAGCGCTGTCGAAGGGAGGCTCCTGCGCGATTTCGGCTTTCAGGCTGGGCATGGCGTGTTCTCTGTTGGTTTGAGCCTTTCCCGCTCTAAACGCAAGGAACGCGTTTAGGATGGGGCACCCCCGATCGTGCTTCCGCAAATATTCCCCGGGTCCTGAAGGGGTGAGTAGAGCGCCTACTGCTTTACGACTTCGAGATCGATTTCGAGGGTGACTTTGTCGCCGACCATCGCCGCCGGAAATTTGCTGCCGATGCCGAAATCGGTTCGGCTGATAGTGGTGGTTGCTGTGAAGCCGGCGTGGGGCTTGTGATCCATGCCGTTCGCGGGGCCGGTGGGGCCGTCGACTTCAAGAGTCACGGGCTTGGTTACGCCATGCAGCGTCAGGTTGCCATTCACGGTGAGGCGGTCGCCGGTCTTGGCGACGGAGGTGCTTGCGAAGGTCGCGGTGGGGTAAGTCGCGACGTCGAACCACTGCGCGCCCTTGATATCGGTGTCGCGGGCGGGCTCGCCTGTATCGAGCGTGGTTGTGTCGATGGTGGCTTTGACCGAAGATTTGGTGGCGTCAGCGCTGTCGTAAACGATGGTGGCGTTGACTCCGCCGAAGTGGCCGTGCACGGTTGAAATGCTCATGTGGCTGATTTTGAAATCGACGTCGCTGTGAATCGGGTCTGAGGTCCAGGTGGCGGCCTGGGCGTGGCAAAGCGGGGCGGCGACTATGAGTGTGGCGACAAGGGACAGGCGATTCATGTGGGGAAGTCTCCTTCGATAAGGGATGAATGGGGCGGTTGGGATTGCGGGTACGGTTCACGGCTTGATGCCGCGGCTGCGCTGTAAATATAGGATGTGACGGGCGGGGTACTTGTTGCAACAATTAATTTTCCGAGCGGGGTGAGAGTACGAGGGAAACTTGCCGGATGCTTTTGTACTTTCCCACCCTTTTCACGATGAGACTGTGAAAAGGATGGTGCAACCGCGTTGATACAAATTCAAGCGGTGAAAAAACTGGGCGCATGGCAGCTCGATGCGTTGAACCTGCCGGCGTGCGCGGTCTGGTATGCTCCGGCCTATGTCGGTGATTGAGCATTTCAGGCGGCTGAGAGCGGGGCAGAGGCACGCTTTTTGCTGCGGCGTTTCTGGGCTGGACGCTCGACAGCCTGGATTTTTTTCTTTTGATTTTTTGCGTGAAAGCGATTGCGGGAGAGTTCAAAACTCAGCCCTCAGAGGTGTTGGGCGCGGTGTTTATGACGCAGGCGTTCCGGCCGCTGGGTGCGCTGGTGTTTGGCATGCTGGCCGACCGCTATGGACGGCGGCCGGTGCTGATGGTGAACATTCCTGAGCTTCTCAGTAATTGAGCTGGCCTGCGCCTTTGCGCCGTCACTGGGTGCACTGCTGGTGCTGCGGGCGCTGTTTGGGTTTGCAATGGGTGGCGAGTGGGGCGTGGGCGCGGCGCTGGCCTTTGAGTCGTCTGCCCAAGGAGGGCCGCGGCGTGTTCAGCGGCATTCTGCAGGAAGGCTATGCGATGGGCTCGATTCTGGCCTCGGCGGCCTTTGCGCTGCTGTTTGCTGGAATGCATTGGCACGGGATCGCGATTCCGGGGATCGGGTGGCGGGGATTGTTTATGTTGGGGTCGGCGCCGGCGCTGCTGGCGTTTTATGTGCAGGCGCGAGTGCCGGAGTCGCCGGTGTGGCTGGCGGGCGCGGAGCATCGCAGGAAAGCCGCGACGGCCGGGAATGCCGGGGCCTGGTTCCCGCAGCATTTCTAGAGTTTCTGCCTACGTTTCTTTTTCTGGTGTTGCTGATGACGGCTTTTATGAGTTTTTCGCACGGCACGCAGGATGTGTATCCGACGTTTCTGGCGGTGACGGCGAAACTCACGCCGCAGATGATCGGGTTGATAGGCGTGCTGTACGGGATCGGATCGATCTTTGGAGGATTTGTCTTCGGCATGCTCAGCGAACGCTGGGGACGAAAGCGGGCGATCGTGACGGCGGCGCTATTGGCGATTCCCGTGATTCCGCTGTTTGCGTATGGGCACTCGGCCATTTCGCTCGGGGTGGGCGCAGTGTTGATGCAGTTTATGGTGCAGGGCGCGTGGGGCGTAGTGCCGGCGTATCTGACGGAGCTATCGCCCGCACCGGTACGGGCAACGGCGCCGGGACTGGCGTACCAGCTCGGAGGCCTGATCACGAGTTGGAACGGAAAGGCGCAGGCGCTGGCCGCGGAGCGGTGGGGGAATTATCCGCTGGTGCTGGCGGTGACGGTGATTGTAGTGGCCTTGCTGCTGGCGGGGCTTGCGGCTCTGGGGACCGAGGCCAAGGGGAGGGAGATGACGGCGGTGTGAGGGGCAAAATGTTGACGATCTGGATTTGCTTTCCCTGGTCCCCAAAAGCCAGGGACCCGGGGCACCCAGCGGTCATGCGATTTGTGACGATTCGATGTTGATCAAAGCGATTATCCTGTGAATTTCCGATATCGCAAAGGAATCGAAAACCGCTCGCGCATCGGACTGGCTGCGTGCCTGTGGATGAGACGGCGTTGCGCCGTCGGTCTTCACAACTTCAGCTGTCCGGGGCTACTATATGCGCAGCGAGGCCATCTTTCCCGCCCCAGCGGGCTTGCCCAACCTAAGCACCAGGATCGATCAAAATCCAGAGCCATTAGTTTGAATCTCATTGAGGAACAACTGCAGATCCTTCGACTCCGATTGTCAGGCGCGCCTGCCAATCGTCGCTCAGGACGGAGTAACGGCAATGCCGGATGCGGACGATGTGAAGACGAACGTGACTGCACCGAATGCGATTACGCGGCGCAGGTTCATTATGGGTGTGATTGCGGGCGGCGCAGCGGTGGGCGCTGCGAGCTACCACTTTCTAGCGCCGTCGCACAGGCACGCAACGGGCACGGGAGAGCGGCTGATCACATTAAATGTGAACGGCAAGCCGCGACGCGTTGACGCCATGCGGCAGGAGACGCTGGCCTGGACGCTGCGCTACAAGCTGGGGCTCACCGGAACCAAGCTGGGCTGCGACCGTGGCGAATGCGGAGCGTGCACGGTGCTTATCGACGACGTGCCCCACTATAGCTGCAGCGTGTTGACGCACACCGTTCGGGGCCGCAAAGTGACGACGATCGAAGGGCTGGCGGCGACGGACGGCAAACTGCATCCGGTGCAGCAGGCGGTGATCGACAAGCAGGGATTTCAGTGTGCGTTCTGCATGTCGGGATTCATCATGTCGACGGTCGGTTTCCTCAAGACGAATCCCAACCCTACGCGGATTGAGCTGGCCCACGGCATCAGCGGCAACCTTTGCCGCTGCCAGGACTACACCAAGATTCTTGACGCGATGATGGAAGGCGCGGCGCAGACGAGAATGGGGAGGGCTTGACGATGGATGAGACAACGCCCGCAGTCGCGATGAAAGTCGACACGGTGAAAGCCGAAAATGAGAAGCCGCGCCCATTCGGCACCGGGTACAAGCTGATTGGCAAGGATTACTCCACTCCCGACCTGGTGGCGAAAGTGACGGGCACGGCCAGGTATGCCGAGGATTTCCGTGCGGAGGGGATGCTTTTTTGCCGGCTGGTGCTTAGCCCCATGCCGCATGGCCGTGTGAAGAGCATCGATGCTCGAAAGGCGCTGGCAATGCCGGGGGTGAAGGCGATTCTTACGCCTTCGGAGGTTCCCGGGCACGCGGCATATATGAACGACAACGGAACCATGATACAGCCGGACAAATGGGGCGAACTGGCGCTGGCGGACGAGCCGATGTATCAGGGCGAACCGATTCTGGCTGTGGCGGCCGTCGATGAGCTGACTTGCGCGGAGGCGATCGAGCAGATTGAGATCGACATGGAGCCGCTGCCGTTTCAAACCGACCCGCTGGAGAGCCTGCGCCCTGGGAGCGAGAATGCGCGCGAGGACGGCAATGTCTGGGTGAGGCCGGAGTCGGGCCGCGGGCCGATGCAGCTTAGTGTACTCAAATGGACAGATGAGGATTTTGCCGCGGAAAAAGAAGGACGGATGCCGATGGGGCATGCGCCCGAAACGTGGTCGTATGGCGATGTGGATGCCGGCTTCCGCGAGGCGGCGCTGGTGCTGGACGAGACGTTTCAGACGCCGGACGTGAGCCACCAGTGCCTGGAGCCGCGCAGCACCATGGCTTACTGGCAGAACGGCAAGCTCTTCCTTTACACGGGCACGCAGAGCACTTTTCAGACCACTGCCGCCATTGCGCGCTGGATGCATATGGACGAGGACAAGATCGTCTTCATCAGCGAGTATACGGGCGGCGGATTCGGCAGCAAGATTACCGGCGCGCTGACCCTGGTGATTCCGGCGCTGCTGTCGAAGAAGCTGAATGCTCCAGTGATGATGCGCGTGAGCCGGCAGGAGGAGCATTTTATAGGACGCGCGCGGCCGGGCATCCGTGCCCGCACAAGGGTGGGTTTTGCCAAGGACGGCCGCATTACAGCGATAGACATGTTCCTGGTTTCAGACGCCGGCTCTTATGGGTCGAGCGGAGACGGCGGCTCGTGCGCGAGCATCGCTTCGTTGCAGTACCAGCCGCCCGCCATGCGGTATCGCAACGTGACGGTGGCCACCAACACGCCGCCGCGCAGTGCGCAGAGCGCGCCGGGGGGCATGCAGGCCATCGCAATAATGGAGCCCATCCTTTCGAAAGCCGCGCGCCAGCTTGGCATTGATCAGGTGGCGTTGCGCCGCGTGAATTGCCCCGAGGGCAAGGCGCAGTACGGGCCTCCCAACCGCGAGGGCAAGCGGGCATATGTTACAAGCTGCTTTCAGAAGCAGGCGCTGGACGAGGGCGCAAAGCAGTTCAAGTGGAGCGAGCGGGTGGCGCGCCAGCCCAAACGGATTGGCAGCAAGGTGCGCGGCGTGGGCGTAGCGCTTACTGTTTTCCACGGCGGCAGCACAGGGTTCGACGGGCTGATCGTGATTACTCCGCAGGGCCGCGTGCAAATTCAATCGGGCATCGGCAATCTTGGCACCGAAGCGGTGATCGATGTGCATCGCGCGGCGGCCGAGGTTCTTGACGTGCCGTGGGAGGCATGCGACGTGGTGTGGGGCGACACTTCGAAGCAATTTCCTTACACCTGCGACTCGGGCGGCAGCCAGACTGTGCATGCCATGACGCGCGCGGCAATGGCGGTAGGCAATGAGTGCGTGCAGAGGCTCACGGAAGTGGCGGCAAAGAAACTTGGCGGGCAGCCGGGAGAGTATGAGGTAGCCAATCTCCGCGTCAGCCGCAAGGGCGGCGGGGCGGGAATGAGCTTTGCCGAAGCGGCGCAGCAGGCTATTAAGCTGGGCGGCATCTACGATGGCCATGACGTGAATCCCCAAGTACATAAAGCGACCAAACAGGCGGTCGCGAATCTGGCGGGCCAGGGCCTGGTGGCTTCAGCGAGTGACAAGTATCCCCACGACGGCGATTCGTATTCCTACCTTGCCTGCTTTGCGGAGGTGGAGGCCGACGTGGAGACGGGCAAGTATTACATCGTCGATTATCTGGCGTATGCCGACGTGGGTACGGTTCTGCATCCGGCTGCGCTGGGCGGGCAGATCCTGGGCCGATCGACGCTGGGAATTGGCCACGCCATTGGGCAGAAGTGGGTGATCGACCCGCAATACGGCATCTCCATCGCTGAGCGCTTTTACCAGAACAAGCCACCAACGATTCTGGATGTGCCGGTGGACATGCAGTGGAATGCGCTGAATATTCCCGATCCTGAAACGCCGGTGGGCGCTCGCGGCTGCGGAGAGCCGCCGGTGGGTGGTGGATGCGCGGCGATTCTGAATGCGCTTGCCGACGCGCTCGGAGACAACATCTTTCAACGCGCGCCGGTGAATGCGGACACGATTCTGGCGTCGCTTGAAGCGGGCCGGCCGATGCAAAATCCATTGATGGCGCATATTTAGAAACAGTGAATAAGTGAATGAGTGAATAAGTGAACAGGGAATGACTCGGGAACGGAGATGAGCCATGGCGGTATTTCGCGACGTGATGCCCGCCTTCGATCTGCTTCAGCCGAGCTCGGCCGCGGAGGCGCAGAAGCTGCTTGAAGATAACGGAGGCGATGCGTGGGTAATGGCAGGGGGTCTCGACAGCTTTGATTGGCTAAAGGACCGCATCAAGAAGCCGAGTGTGCTGGTGGATTTAAGCGGTGTGGACGAGCTCAAGGGGATTCGCGCGACGAATGACGGCCTTGAGATTGGCGCGATGACCACCCTCACCGAGATTGCGAATCATCCCGAGATCAAGAAGAACTATAGCCTGCTTTCGGATGCGGTGTCGGTTGTGGCTTCGCCGCAGATTCGCAACCAGGGTACGCTGGGCGGCAATGTTTCGCAGGATGTGCGCTGCTGGTATTACCGCGGCGGATGGCCGTGTTATCGCGCGGGCGGCAACATTTGCTATGCCGATACGCCGGTGGGGCGCAATCGCGAGCACGCCATCTTTGGCGCGGATCGTTGCGTGGCCGTGCATCCATCAGACTCGGCACCGGCGCTGATTGCGCTGGACGCAAAGTTTGTAGTGCAGACGCCCAAGGGCGAGCGGCAGATCGATGCCGAGGATTACTTTGTCGGGCCCGAGATCGACATTACGCGGATCAACATGCTGGAGCCGGGATTCCTGCTGACGGCGATTCGCATTCCGGCGACGTGGGCGGGAGCGAAGTTTTACTTTGAGAAGGTGCGCGATCGCAACGTTTGGGATTTTCCGCTGATGAATGTGGCTTCGGCAATAAAAATGAGCGGCGGAAGTATCACTGCGGCGCGCATCGCGGTGAGCGCGGTTGCGCCGAAGCCGATGCGGCTTAAGAATGTTGAGGCGGCAATTGTGGGCAAGCCGGCCAACGCGGAGACCGGCATGATGGCGGGCAAGATGGCGGTGCAAGGCGCAATTCCGCTGCAGTTTAATGCTTACAAGATTCCGCTGATGCGCAACCTGGTGAAGCGGGCGATTGTACAAGTCGAGGAGCCGGTATGGAATTCATAACCTGGGCAACCGATCCGTGGGGCAAGCATGTGCCGACGCATGCGGCATGGGATTTGATTGGCGCCGCGGTGATTGCGGGGCTTGCGTTCATGATTGTGCACGCGCTGTATGTGGCCATCGTTGCGGGCCCGAAGGTCTTCCAGAAAATCGAACTCCCGAAGGCGAAAGAAGCGACGATTCCGGAGCGGGTTCCGCGGCACTCATTGGCGGCGCGGCTGTTTCACTGGATCATGGCTGCGGCCATGTTCACGCTGCTGTTCACGGCTTTCCTGCCTAAAGTTGGCGTGCAATTCAACTGGGTGCTGTACCACTGGATTGCGGGCGTGGTCCTGACTGTTTCCATCGTCTTCCACATCGTTCATTCGTTCTTCATGGACCCGTGGTCGATCTGGCCCGACAAGATTGATATTCGCGATGCGATGCGGAGAACACTGCGGTTTATGGGTAAGCCATCGCCTGCGCCGGCACGGTTTGCGAAATATCCGCTTGAGAACAAGTTCTACCACCTGGTGATTGTGCTCAGCGCACTGGCGGTGACGGTGACCGGGCTGTTCATGATGAAGCGGATTCAGACCGTCGTCTTCACGCGCAATCCGTATCTGTTCAGCGACATGACCTGGGGTCTGATGTACGTGTTGCATGGGCTGGCGGGCATCGGGCTGATCGCGTTGGTGATGATGCATGTGTATATGGGCATCAGGCCTGAGAAACTGCCCATTACCAAGTCGATGATCCTGGGATGGATGAGCAGGGATTTTTATCTTGAGGAGCACGATCCGGAGCGCTGGACTGTGGAGCACCAATCTGGAAAGAAGAGGGGCTACGCAGCCAGCGATGCCGACTGAGATCGAAACGCTTTGCGACACTATTGAAGATTGTTACGAGTTCACGCTCAGCTATGCGGCTCGCGGGCTGACCACCGATGAAGGTAGCGACTCGGGGCGGCAGTTGCGCGAGAAGCTGACGAACGCGCTGGCGGCGATGGGCGGGCTCGAAGCTGCATCAAGAGCGGCTGCGGCAAAGATGCAGGCGGGACAGGGCGAGAAGTTAGAGGCGTTTATTGATGTGCTGAATCGCGACGCGCAAAGTTCGAGCGCCATCGTTGGCATGGTGCTTGCGCAGCCGGCCATCAGCTCGCAGCTCATCGACAATTTGAACGCGTCGATTCATCTACGCGCGTTGCTTACCGATCTGTTTTTGATTACGGAGATTGTTGCTGCGCAGCAGGCGCGGGCGGGTGCGACGAGCTAGATTCGGCTGAGGGCGCATGTACTCGAAAGAAGTTCTCGATCATTTTGAGCACCCGCGCAATACGGGTGCAGTTGCGGAGCCCGATGCGCAGGCGCTGATTGAGAACCCGGCGTGCGGTGACACACTGAAACTGACAATCAGGATTGCAGGCGAACGAATCGAAGAGATTTGCTTCCGGGCGAAGGGGTGCGTGGCCTCAGTGGCGTGCGCGTCGGCGCTGACTGAACTGGTGCGCGGGAAGACGGTTGAAGACGCGCGGAAGCTGCGCAGGGAAGAGATTGTGCAGGCTGTTGGCGGCTTGCCGCAGGCCTCGGTGCATGCGAGCCACCTGGCGATTGACGCGCTGGGGGCGGTGCTGGGCAAGCTCGCGAAATGCTGACGAATTGGGGTTCGCGCTTTCCCTGGTCTCAATTTCGAGACCAGGGGCACCCGCAGCGTCGAGACCGAAGGTAGAGTGGTTGAAGAACAACCGCAGATCCTTCGACTTGTTCGGCCCGCAATCTCCGACGATTGCAGGCCGAACTGCGCTCAGGATGACAGCCCTTTTGTGATGCGAATATTAGCCTCGTACTCTTCAGGAGTGTTCATGTCTGAAGCGAGTTTGGCAGCATCGATCGGGACGGCAACGAAACGCTCGGCGTGGGCGCGCCTAACCTCGCGTGCATTCGAATTCGGCGGCGCGGCGAGAAATGCGTGAACAAGCGCTCGCGCAGCAAAGAGCGGATGACCGTGACGGCCATTGGCATGCGGTGCGACGGCCCACTGGCCGGAGGCGAGGGCTTCATCGAATTTCGCCTGGAGCAACGCGAGAGTTTCCCGATCCAGAGGCGCGCAGTCAACGGGCGTGATAATGGCAGCGTCGCAGCCAAGTGCGAGCACATTGGTGAGGCCGATTTGCAATGAGCTGAACTGGCCGCGTTCGGGTTCGCGGTTCAGTGCCAGGGTTGCGCCGCACTTAGCGATCACTGGTGCGAGGCGATCGGCATTTTTTCCGGCCACGACAATGACTTCCTGAGAAAAGGGTTTGAGCGCTGCGATGTGAGCGGAGAGCAAAGTTGGATTGCCGGATTGGCCGGGCTGCGAGTGGATGTGCCGGCCAAGGCAGCGACGCCTTGTCGCGGCCCATGCGTGAAGAAGCTCCAGCAGCGAGGATAATGCCGCAGAAATCAGCCATTGTTCAGTCTCCGGGCTGGTCGGAACGTTGGTTCACTGTCCTGAGTCTCATCCGGCTCCGCTACGTCGTGGCCAGCCTTGTCTGCAACTCCCTTTGCGTCGATCCGCCGCGAGTGAAACCAGCTCATGTGGGGCAGGGCGCGCTCCACATTGCGGCGATCGGCGATGAGTTCGGCAAGGATCGATACCGCAATTTCTTCAGGGGTGATGGCGCCGATATCGAGTCCGACGGGCGAATGCACGCGTTCGAATAGCTCGGGACGGAGGCCTTCGCTGACGAGTTGACGGAAGACGGTGATTGCCTTGCGTCGTGATCCGATCATGCCGATGTAGCGCGCGGGAGTTTGCACGGCCCAGCGCAGGATACGCATGTCGTCACGATGGCCGCGCGTGGCGATGACGATGAAAGCAGAGTCGTTGGGCGCGAGTTCGGCGAGAGTCTGATCAAAGTCGCGGGCGATGATTTGGCGCGCGCCAAGGAAACGCTCGGCGTTGGCGTAGGTATCGCGATCATCGGCAACGATGACTTCGAAACCCGCATTTCGAGCCGCTTTGAAAAGCTCGAGCGAAACGTGGCCAGCGCCGAAGATGTAGAGCAACGGCGCAGGCAGAACGGGCTCAATAAAGATTTCGAGCGTGCCGCCGCAGACCAGGCCAGTGTCGTATCTGGGATCCTGATTGAGATCGAAGGTGAGCGTGCGGGGCTTTTCGCTGGTCATCACCTCGCGCGCGGCCTGCCATACTTCAGCCTCGACGCAACCGCCGCCGATTGTGCCTGCGATAGAGCCGTCGTCGCGCACCAGCATCTTGGCGCTCCTGAACGACGGAATGGAGCCGCGCACATTGACGATGGTGGCGAGAGCTCCGCGCCGGCCCGAGCGCTGTAATTCGACGATCTCTTCGTAAATCTCCATCTGATGCGATTATTCGTCCAAGATGGAGGCAAGTCAATCGGGAAGGCTCGGGCTTGCAGGGGAGCCGGACCGAAGAGATGCGGGCGTAAAGCGTTGAAGAATTTGCCGCCCGGGCAACGAATCCCATTGCTCTCGGCGGGGTTTTCGATTAACTTCAAAGACTCACAGCTTTTCTTGGGGAGGCGGTCAGGCAATGTCACGCGTTGTTCGATGTTCCATCATTCAGGCATCCAATGCCGTGCAGACCACGGAACCGCTGACAGAGCAAAAAGAGGCGATGATCGAGAAGCACGTGGGGCTGATCAAGAGGCTGCCGCGAGCTGGCGCGCAGATTGTTTGTCTGCAGGAGATATTTCAACGGCCCTTATTTTTGTGCGGAACAATCGGTGAAATGGTACGAGATGACCGAGCCGGTTCCCGATGGGCCGACCGTCACCCTGATGCGCGCGTTGGCCAAAGAATTGCACATTGCGCTGATTGTGCCGGTGTACGAGGTGGAGCAGGAAGGCATCTTCTACAACACCGCGGCCGTGGTGGCGAGCGACGGCAGCTATCTGGGCAAATATCGCAAGACGCATATTCCGCATGTGGCGCCGGGGTTCTGGGAGAAGTTTTATTTCAGGCCGGGGAACTTGGGATATCCGGTCTTCGATCTGGGTTTCGCGAAGATCGGCGTGTATATCTGCTACGACCGGCATTTCCCTGAGGGCGCGCGCTGCCTGGGGTTGAATGGCGCCGAGATCGTGTTCAATCCATCGGCGACAGTCGCGGGACTGAGCGAGTACTTGTGGAAACTGGAGCAGCCGGCCCATGCGGCGGCGAACGGATATTTTATTGCGGCCATCAATCGAGTGGGCACTGAGGCTCCTTGGAACATCGGTGAGTTTTATGGCTCGAGCTATTTCTGCAATCCGCGCGGCCAGATTATTGCGCAGGCCTCGCGCGACAAGGACGAGGCGCTGACGGCCGATTTGAATCTTGACGAGATTGCGGAGGTGCGGCGCACATGGCAGTTTTTCCGCGACCGGCGGCCGGATCAGTACGGACCCATAGTGGCGGGGTGAAGTTCTGTTTCAGGGGCTAAAGCCCACGGCCCTTTTGATGCGTTTTCGGCACGGCTAAAGCCGTGCCCTGATACAAACCGGCTGGTTGAGGGTTGTGCGATCCCACTCTAAAGCTCTCCGCTTCGCGTCGAACTATAGGATGGGGCACCCAGGTTTTTGCTAGTGCGAACGGTCAGAGATCATGTGGAGCGGCGGATGAGCACAGCGACGATCCCGGACGATCCGCAACTGCGCGCGCGGTTTGGCGAGCTGAAGCCGCCGCTTGGAAACCAGGCGGCGGTGATTGAGGCGAATCGCTGCCTGAATTGCTTTGACGCGCCTTGTACGGCGGCGTGCCCTACACACATTGACGTTCCAGGGTTTATCAAGCGAATAGCCACAGGTAATTTGCGCGGATCGGCGTTGCGGATTCTGGATGCCAACATCCTGGGCGCAAGTTGTTCGCGGGTGTGCCCGGTTGACGTGCTTTGCGAGGGCGCGTGCGTAATGCACCGCTACAATCGAGACCCGATCGAGATTGCGTTGCTGCAAAGGCACGCGATGGATGCGTATCACGCGTCTGGCGAAACTCCGGCAGCAAAGAACAATGCGGCGCCGGGGCTGCGCGTGGCCTGCATCGGCGCGGGTCCGGCATCGCTGGCATGTGCGGCAGAATTGCGCAGGCGCGGAGCGCACGCGACTGTGATAGAGAGGCGCGCGCTGCCCGGCGGACTCAATACGTACGGCGTGGCTGAGTATAAGCTTCGCGCGGCAGAGAGCCTGCGCGAAGTGGAGATGATCCGGCGCATGGGCGTAGAGTTCCGATTTGGCGCTGACGTTGGCTCGGACGCCGCGCTGGAGCAGCTAGAGCGGGAGTTCGATTACATTCTTCTCGGCGTGGGCCTGGGCGCAATGCAGCGGCTGGGGATTCCGGGCGAAGACCTTGACGGCGTGATGAATGCGCTTGAGCTGATCTCGGCCTACAAAACCGGCAACCTGCGCGAATTGCATGGAACGGTCGTGGTGGTTGGAGCGGGAAACACGGCGATCGACGCCGCGAATGCAGCGAAGCGGCTTGGCGCGGAGACGGTGTACCTGCTCTACCGGCGCGGCGAGAGCGATATTGGCGCTTTCGACTTTGAGTACGAGCACGCCAAGCAGGAGGGCGTTCAGTTTTTGTGGCGCAGGCGTTCGCTGGCGGTGCGCAAGGAGGCTCATGGGCGGCTGCTGCTTGAAACGGTGCAGGTTCGACAGGCCCAAGGTGCGCTTGAGCCCGTGCCCGATTCACAATTCACCATTGCATGCGATTTACTTGTGCCGGCGATTGGGCAGTCGCCGTTGACGGCATTGATTCAGGAGTTGCGCGGGGTTGAGGTGCGCGATGGGCACATTGTGGCGGATCCTGCGACAGGGCGAACGGGGAATGCACGCTACTATGCGGCGGGCGATTGCGTGAACGGCGGGCGCGAAGTGGTTGATGCGGTGGCGGGCGGAAAGCGCGCCGCGCTTGCGATTCTGAAGGCTGCGGAGGCTGCGTATGCCTGATATTGGAGTGACTAACTTTGCCGGCAGCATCAACTCGCCGAATCCGTTTTGGCTGGCCTCGGCGCCGCCTACGAATACGGGCGAGATGATTATGCGCGCCTTTGACGCGGGCTGGGGCGGCGCTGTGTGGAAGACGATTGGCGAGCCCGTAACAAATGTGAGCTCGCGATACTCGTCGGTAGATTGGGAGGGACGGCGCGTGATGGGCTTCAACAATATTGAGCTCATCAGTGACCGGCCGGTGGAAGTGAATCTGCGCGAAATGCTGGAGGTAAAGAAGCGCTACCCCAAACATGCGGTGATTGCGTCGCTGATGGTGGCGTCGACCCGTGAGGCATGGCACGAAATTGTGGCGCGTGCTGAAGACGCGGGCGCCGACGGGCTGGAACTGAACTTCGGCTGCCCGCATGGCATGAGCGAACGCGGCATGGGCTCTGCGGTTGGACAGGTGCCCGAGTACGCCGAAATGATTACCGCGTGGGTGAAGGAGAAAGCGCGCACGCCGGTGCTGGTGAAGCTTACGCCGAATATCAGCGACATTCGCGCTGTAGCGCGTGCGGCAAAGCGTGGCGGAGCGGATGGGCTTTCGGCGATCAATACCATCAATTCGATTACGGGCATCGATCTCGACACGTTTATACCGCGGCCGAATGTGGACGGGAAAAGCTCGCATGGCGGCTATTGCGGGCCTGCGGTGCGTCCTATCGCGCTCAATATGGTGCAGCAGATTCTCGCAGATGCTGAGAGCGCGCTGCCGCTTTCGGGCATTGGCGGCATTGGCACCTGGCGCGATGCGGCGGAGTTTATGCTGCTGGGCTCGGGAACAGTGCAGGTGTGTACGGCGGTGATGCACTATGGCTTTCGCATTGTTGAGGACATGGCCGAGGGACTTGAAAACTGGATGCGCGAGAAAGGCTTCGAGACGATCGAGGACTTTCGCGGGCTCTCGCTGAATCGCGTGACGGAATGGAAGCACCTGAATCTGAACTACAAGATTGTGGCGCGCATCGATGAGCGGACGTGCATTGGCTGCGATCTGTGCCACATTGCGTGCTGGGACGGCGCGCACCAGTGCATTCATCTCGATCGCGTGAGCGGGCCGGTGGATGGGCACGTGGAGTTGCACGAGACGCCGGCGCAGAGAGAGGCGCAAAGCCGTGCGGCGATTGCGGTAACTCCGGTGACGCGAAAGGAGCGGGCGGCGCTGGCGGAGGCTGGGCCGTATCCCACGCCGCTCGAGCGCATTCCGCGCGTGGATGAGACGGAATGTGTTGGATGCAATTTGTGTGCTTGCGTATGTCCGGTGGAGGGATGCATCACGATGGTGCGGGTGGATGAAGGGCTGAAGGCTGAGACGTGGGAGGAACGGACGCGCGGGGCGGCGTGCGAGTGAAACAAGGAACGAGGGAACAAGAAACGGTTTCGTACCCAGTGCGAGAGAAAGCAAAAAGTCGCTGGCGGTTCGATCCGGATGACCTGTCGGCTCCTGCGGCGATCGTGATCGCGCTGAGCTTCTTTTTGATTGCAGGCACTTTCATAGTTTTCGGAGGCAACGGGGGCGCAAAGTGGGGCGAGTTTACGGTCAGCACGGCAGTTTTTTTCGGATTCATTTTCCACGACAGCCGCAAATTCTTACGAAGGCCCCGATTCTGGACTCTTGCAGCGTTATTGTTGGCGGCTCATCTCTTGGTTTGGATTCCGGTCTTGAGTTATATCGATAGGTGGGGATTCATTTGGATCCGCATCATGGCCATTGAGCTACTTGTGTTTTGGCTCTTAATTTGGCGTCTTGGCCACCTCGACTAACCGATGGGAAATGATCTATGTCAAAGGTTTTGATTCAAAATGGAACGATCGTCAATGCCGATGCGACGGTCAAAGCCGACTTGCTGATCGACGGCGCGACGATAAAGGAGATTCGCGCGGGGATCGAGCCGAGTGCGGCAGAGACGGTGGTGGATGCGACGGGCCTGTTGCTGATTCCCGGGGGCATCGATGCGCACACGCATCTCGATATGCCTTTCGGGGGCACAAATTCAGCCGACGATTTTTTGACGGGCACGCGGGCTGCGGCCATCGGTGGTACCACGACGATTGTGGACTTTGCGATCCAGGCGAAGAGCACAAAGATGCGCACTGCACTCGATACCTGGTGGAAGAAGGCCGAGGGCAAGGCGTGCATTGATTACGGGCTGCACATGATTGTGACTGACCTTCCGGATGCCGGCCTGGAAGATATGGATGAGATGGTGCGTGAGGGCGTGGCCAGCTTCAAATTGTTCATGGCATATCCCAACGTGCTGATGGTTGACGATGCAACTATCTTCAAAGCGCTGCGGCAGACGGCGAAGAATGGCGCGCTGATTTGTATGCATGCCGAGAA
Source organism: uncultured Acidobacteriaceae bacterium (assembly GCA_963836635.1). Lineage (GTDB taxonomy): Bacteria > Acidobacteriota > Terriglobia > Terriglobales > Acidobacteriaceae > Telmatobacter. The sequence continues at coordinate 50,992 of CAWILB010000036.1, forward strand.
CGGCTCGGTGATTGACGTGATTGTGCAGCAGTCGCTGGCCGAGGGCAAGACCGCGCCGATCTATCACGCGCTTACTCGGCCCACACGTGCCGAGGCCGAGGCTGTGCATCGTGCGATTGCGATGGCCGAGATGGCCGGCGTGCCGGTGTACATTGTGCATCTATCGAGTGAGGATGCACTGAACCAAGTGCGCGAGGCGCGCGACCGGGGTTTGCCGGCCTATGCCGAGACCTGCCCGCAGTATCTGTTGCTTTCGCTCGAAGACAACATGGAAGGCAAGGGCTGGGATGGCGCGAAGTATGTGTTTACCCCGCCGCTGCGTGAGAAGAAGAACCAGCCGAAGTTATGGGAGGGGCTACGCAAGGACAATCTGCAGGTGGTGTCGACAGATCATTGCCCGTTCTGCTTTGAAGACCAGAAAGCGCTGGGCAAGAACGACTTCACCAAGATTCCCAACGGTGGGCCGGGCATCGAGAACCGGCTTCAATTACTGCATCATCACGGTGTTGTGCAGGGGAATTTTTCGATCAATCGCTTTGTTGAGCTGGTATCGACGGCGCCCGCGCGCATCTTTGGCATGTACCCTAAGAAGGGCGCGCTGGCGGTGGGCAGCGACGCAGATATTGTGCTGTGGGACGAGGGCGAGGAGCACACGATCAGCGCGGCCACTCACCACATGCGCGTTGACTACTCGATGTTTGAGGGGTTCAGGGTACGCGGCAACGCGCGAGATGTGTACTCGCGCGGCGAACTGATTGTGCGGAAGGGCGAGTTCATCGGCAAGCCGGGGCGTGGGAATTATCTGCGGCGCGAGGCGCGCGGCGGGGCGTGGAAGTAGAAGGAAAGCTACTCGCTGCTCGTTTCTAGCAACTACCTCTTTTGTGTGCGGGGGGAATTGCGATTCCACCATAAAGCTCTCCGCTGCGCGTCGACCTTTAGGATGGGGCACCCAAATGGTCGTCTTGGTTTACATCGCAAAGGCAACCGCAGGTCCTTCGGCTCCTTTCGCTTCGCTGCAGTCGCTCAGGATGACAAGTCATTTCATTACGAGAGCTTTATTGATTCGAGCTTAGTTCAAATAGATAGAACACTTCGACCGCGGAGGAGGCCTGTGAGCACCGTCGATCCATCCTTATCGAACTGCGACCTGATGCCGACCACGCCTGCTCAGCGCACATGGGGCTTCTATAACTACACGGCGCTATGGTTCAGCATGTGCATGGAGATTACGACGTACCAGCTTGCGTCGTCGCTGATTGCGAAGGGCATGGACTGGAAGCAGGCGGTGGGGACCGTGCTTTTGGGCAACTTGATTGTGCTGGTTCCTATGCTGTTGAACGCGCACGCGGGCGCCAAGTACGGAATTCCGTTTCCTGTGTTCATACGCGCGCCGTTTGGAGTACGAGGAGCAAATATCGCTGCGATTTTGCGCGCCGTGGTTGCATGCGGATGGTTCGGGATTCAGTCTTGGATTGGCGGCACTGCAATTGATGCGATGCTGGTGGTGATATGGCCGGGAGCGGAAGGCAATCGCGCGCTTCTGTGGGCGTGCTTCCTGGGGTTCTGGATGCTGAACATGGCGATAGTGTGGCGCGGGGTTGAGTCGATTCGCCATCTGCAGGCCTTTGGCGCGCCATTCATGTTTGTGATGGCGGCGGCGCTGCTGATCTGGGTGCGGATGAAGGCCGGCAGCTTTGGAACGATGCTATCCACGCCGAGCTCGTTCCATTCGACGAGGGAGTTTCTGGCGGTGTTCTTCCCGTCGCTCACCGCGATGGTGGGTTACTGGGCCACGCTGGCATTGAACATCCCCGACTTCACTCGCTATTCCAAATCGCAGAGTGCGCAGTCTTGGGGACAGGCGTTTGGACTGCCGGTAGCGATGGTGTTGTACACGTTTGTGGGCATCGCGGTCACATCGGCATCGACGGTGCTGTTCGGCCACGCGATCTGGAATCCGATTGCGCTTATCGGTGCATTTCACCAGCCGGTAGTTGCGTTTATTGCGCTTATCGCCATTCTGGTGGCGACGCTCAACGTGAATATCGGCGCGAATGTGGTGTCGCCTTCGAACGATTTTTCAAATCTGTATCCGCGGCTGATCAGCTTTCGCACGGGCGGGTTGATTACCGGATTCCTGGGAATCGCAATGTGTCCGTGGAAGCTGCTGGCGACGCCGGACGCATACATTTTCGGATGGCTGGTGGGCTATTCGGGGCTGCTGGGGCCGGTCGCGGGCATCATGGTTACAGACTATTTCCTGATTCGCGGCACTGAGCTGGACGTGAACTCGCTGTATCATCGCGACGGCGCGTACTCCTACACCAAGGGCGTGAATCTACGCGCAATGGCGGCGCTGGTGCTGGGAGTAGGGATTGCAATGGTGGGATTGTTTGTGCCGGCGTTGCATTTTCTCTACGACTACGCGTGGTTCGTGGGGTTCTTCGTGGCGGGTTTGAGTTATTTGGTGATGATGAGGATGGCTACGCCGGCAGGTGTGGCAAAGAGGGCGGAGGAAGTGGCTTAGAGAGAAGCTTCAGGTGTCAGCCACCCTTTTCGGGGCCTACCGAATTCGTGTTAACCCACCCAAGCAAAGCCTGGATGGGGCAACCGGCCCGCTTACTGTCGCGAACGTTTTTATTTGAAGACTTCGTCTTCGGACAGGACACCGAAGTGGGGCGCTTTAGGGACGCAATCGTCAACCGATTTAAGGACGAGGTTGTCGCCGTCGCCGACTTCAATTCCGGACATCACATAGGGACGGTATTGATCCTTTGGCGCATGGTTGTCAACGTACCTCTTGATCCAGACGGCACATGATAGTCGCATTACATTCTTGTCGTCGGACCACCAGATGGTGCGCAGGCGGAACGGGCGGCCGCTCATGGCGACGCCGGAGATGACAGAGTAAGATCCATCGCTGCTGGTGGTGATCGATTTGAATTCGTCGATCTTGAATACCTGCGTGTGGCCCTTCCTGGTGCTGTCGAAGAACTGGCAGGCCTCGGCATCACAGGTCCGCTCAACGCGGTAGACGTCGATGGTGACAGGCTCCTGCGATATGTTCTTGTACTCCACCGCAATTTTGCCGGAGACGGGCGGGTACTCCTTCGAACCTCCGAGCGCCGTGGCAAAGCCGAAGTTAGTGTTTCGAGTTAGCTCGGTGGCTTCGATGCAATTTGTGGCGCAGGGTTTGGCTTGAATTGCGGTCCAGCCGATCTCGACGGGTTGGGAGGATTCGATCTGTGCGGTGTAGGCCTGGCCGGGCCGCAGTACGAGTCCGGATTTGACGGGAATGCGCCTTACTGCTGCTGGAGCGGGGGCTGCGAGGACAAACAGCAAGAAGGGGATCATTAGTATCTTGCTCATGGGGCTCCTCGCGGATTGATGATATCGCGAGTTACCCGCTTTAGGCGCAAAAAACAAAGACGCGTTGATGGAGGGGCACCCGCGAAGCATACGAAGAACAACTGCAGATCCCTCGACGTCGCTCGGGATGACAGTGCTTGGTTGGGGTTCTTGCTATCCCAGGTCTCAATATCGAGACCTGGGGCACCCAGCATTTTTGCGAGAGCGATTGGAGTTAGAGCTTAATCGACGAGAGCGTCGGCGATGGAGAGGTGCTCGTCGAGCGCGGCGATGCCGAGGTCGAGCTCTTCTTTGGTGACGATCAACGGCGGTGCGATTACGAAGTGGCTCACCCAGGACTGGATAGAGACACCCTGTGCCATCATTTTGGCTGCAATCTGATCGACGACGAGGGGTTTGCCTTCAACCTTGTCGCGCATGGTGTTGAAAGGCTGCTTTGTCGCGCGGTTCTTGACTAGCTCGACGGCGAAGAAGAGTCCCAGGCCGCGCACGTCGCCGACGGAAGCGTGCCTGGCCTTGAGAGCTTCAACCTTCTCGCGCACGTAAGGCTCCAATTCGGCGGCGCGCTCAACCAACTTGAGCCGTTGCATTTCTTCAATGGTGGCAACGGCGGGGCCGAGCGTAAGCGGGTGCGCCTCGTATGTGTGGCCGTGTGAAAAATAGTGTTCCTCAAAGTAGTTGGCGATTGTTGTAGTGGTGGCGCAGAGGCCGAGCGGTATGTAGGCTGAGGTAATGCCCTTGGCCGTGACGAGAATGTCAGGCTTCACGTCCCAGTGATCGACGGCGAACCACTTGCCGGTGCGGCCCCAGCCGGACATGACTTCATCGGCAATCATTAGTACGCCGTGACGATCGCAGATCTGGCGCAAACGAGGGAAGTACTCGGGCGGTGGTATGAGCACGCCGTTGGTGCCTACAACGGGCTCGAGAATGATGGCGGCAACGTCGCTCTCATTGCGAATCATGTGTTCGATATAGTCGGCGCAGGCAATGTTGCAGCCGGGATACGTGTGCTTGATGGGGCAGTCGTAGCAATTGGTCTCGGGCGCGAAGACCACGCCCCCGCCCTTGCCGCCCGGCTCCATGGCCCAGCGGCGCGGATCGCCGGTGGCGGCGATTGAGCCCATCGTTGAGCCGTGATAGGAGCGATAGCGCGAGATGATTTTGGTTTTGCCCGTGTACATGCGCGCTATTTTGAAGGCCGCCTCATTGGCTTCAGTTCCGCTGGTGGCAAAGAAGTATTTGTTCAAGCCTTCAGGGAGAACTTCAAGGAGCTTGGAGCTCAAGCGCGCGCGAGCCGAGGTAGCGTAGCCCGGGGCGGCATAGCACAGTTCGCGCGCCTGCTCGGCGATGGATTCGATGACACGCGGATTCTTGTGGCCGAGATTGACGCACATGAGCTGCGAGCTGAAGTCGAGATAGCGTTTGCCCACGCCATCGGTAAACCAGCAGCCTTCGGCATCGACGATGTGCAGCGGCTTCCAGGTCTTTTGGAATCGCCAGGTGCCGTAGTTGGTCTCGCGCGTGATTGTGGAGATCTGTTCCGATGTCAACGTGTCAGTCAGGGATGTCTCGCTCATGGCGCCTGCCTCCGTAGGTTTTTATCGTATCAGCTACGGCTTTTTAGGAAGTACTCTGGAGCGAGGCGCGATTATTTTGTGCTGGCTGATGCCGTTGCCGGTTGGAACGGCCGGCGCATTACGGTTTCAACCAGGTCGCCGAGTTGGCTGGCCGTGAACTGATTGCCCTCAAGGTTCGCTGCCAGCTTTCCTTCGCGGTCGATCACCACGGTGTGGAATGTGTGAGTGAGAAAACTTTCGTCATTCCAAAAATCCATACCGAAGAGTTCGGCGGCTGCTTGAACATCGTCAAGCTTGCCGGTGAGAAAGCGCCATGCTTTGGGATCGGCTTTCCAGGTTCCCGCGTATCGCGCAAGCGCTTTTCCCTGATCCTCATCGGGATCGATCACGATGGTGATCAGGATGAGGTCGGTGCCGGCCTGCGCGCGAAACCGCCTTTCCAGAATGGACAGGTTGTTCGAAAGGCGAAAGCAGTAGTTGGGATTGGGGCAGCGCGAATAAGTGAACGTGAGCGCCACGACCTTGCTTTTGAATTGAGAGAGGTGGGTTACTTCGTTGGCTTGATCGGTTAGGGTGAAATCGGGAACCGGCTGACCGATCTTGACAATCTTTGCTTCCGCGGTCGGATCCATGGTCCGATGGAGGAAGGTGAGGCGGGCAGCCTCAGTGGGCTCAGACTCGAAGTTTTGGACGTCGACGACCTGCAGATGCTCTGCGTAGGCCACGTCTCTTGCTTCAACCATGTCGAAGCGTACCGTGACGCCCGGTACGAGCGCTTTGAAATCCGCCTGCCCGCGAACTGTGAACGGCATCGACATGGCATCCATAACGCCGGGGATCGCGTCGCACGACACCACGATCGAATGCGAGGCAGGATTTATTTCAAGGAGGACTCCCTGCGCAGGATGCGGCTGCGCGGCCCAGGCTTGCGCGGCCGCAAGGATGAATGCACTGGCCATGAGGCTGCTTCTCATACGTTTTCTGCTCTTCCTGAAAGGCGCGGGGCAAATGCAGGCGCGTTCCAAGTTCCGCCTGGGGTTCACATCTGTACCGACTGCATTGTAACAAGGTTGAACCGCAGTTTTGAATCTGAAATATTGAGTCATTGCGTCACTGGAGCCGCGGCAATGGAACCAGGTTTTGGATAGTCGAAAGGGTGAACTTCGCGGCGCGTGTAATCGGTATCAAATTCCTTGATTTGAATGTACTGATTGGTTGCGACCCCGGTGAAATGCTGGCGAGTCTTCGATGTAGGCCACCATATATCGAGCGTCAGGTCGTGCGCGTCGGGACCCAGGCCGATATTCTGCTCAACCGGATTGCTACCGAATGAGCTGGTCTGGCCAACGGTGCGGTCAATCGATCGCGGAGGAGAGTTGCCATCCTGCACGGTGACGTGAATCTGCGCGCCGAGGGCCTCGCGATTGGTCTTCACTCCGATCAGGCGGACATTCAGCCAGTTGTTCAGGTTTGCAGGGCTCTCGAAGACCCGCATGGTGTGTCTGTCGCCCGGGATTGCTCCGCCCACCTCGGCCAGGATGTCCTCCCTGCCGTGCCTTGTCAGATCGGCGAATGCGATTCCATGCCCTTTGTGGAGTTCGCCCGTGCCTGAAGACTGTGTAATGTCGACGAATGTCTTGCCCTCGTGGTTGCGCAAAAGCACATGAGGAGCAGGAGAGGTTAAAGAGGGAGCCCCTGCTCCGAGATAAATATCAAGGTAACCGTCGTTATCAATATCGCCGAAGTTGGAGCCCATCGTCAAAATGTCCTTGTCGAGGCCCACCTTTGAGGTCACGTCTTCAAAAGTTCCATTGTGCCGATTTCGGTACAGCTTCATGGTTTCCGCATTGAAAGGGCGGCCAAGGTAGGACTTCATCGATTCGTCAACCGATCTCAGGTTGCTGGCCACAAAGAGGTCTGGCCAGCCGTCGTTGTCGTAGTCGAAGAACCAGGTGGCGAAGCTGTAGGAAGGGGCCTGAACACCGGCCTGTCTTCCCACCTCTGTAAAGGTCAGATTTCCGTTATTGTGATACAGGAAATTGTCGCCTTCCAGGTTGGATACATAGAAATCCATGTAGCCGTCGCCGTCATAGTCGGCTGCGGCGACGCCTTTGCCGGCCGCTATCTGGTCGATCCCCGCAGCGGCCCCGATCTCCTCAAAGGTGCCGTCCCCCTTGTTGTGGAACAGCATGGATGGCCCACGTTCGTTTACAACAAAGAGATCGAGATAGCCATCATTATCGATATCGGCCCACGCTGCGGCCTGCGTTTCAATTGGATCCGGCCCCAGTCTGCTGGAATCGGTGACATCGGTGAAGGTCCCGTTGCAGTTGTTACGCAGCAGCGACATGCGTTGGGGAAACTCCCAGCCGCCACGAAGCACCAGAATATCCATGCAGCCGTCGTTGTTATAGTCGGCCTGCACTATATTCAGGCCACCGAGCACGTTGAGCAACCCAGCCTCTTTGGTCCGGTCGGTGAAGGTTCCGTCGCCATTGTTGTGGAAGAAGCGGATGGGGTCGCACATGTCCTGACTCGAAACCACAACGTCAAGAAGTCCATCGTTGTCGAAGTCGTCGACGATCACTCCTCCGGCGCTGCGGAATACGTTCAGTCCTGCAGCTGGTGCAACATCAACAAAGCGCCCTATGTCCTGTTTGGATTGAAAGGCCTTTTCGGGAATCAGGTAAGCAGGAGGCACTCCCGAGGGATACTCGCCGAGTGTCATGTAGGCAAGATTCAACTGCCAGCGCACCTCAAGGTCGCTGGGCTTCTGTTCAAGATACAGTTGATAGTACTTGATTGCCTGTTTCGATTCCCCAGTCTTTTTGAAGCTTTCTTTTGGGTGCAGGGGAGGGAAGATATCGAGGTCGGTGTTGCCACGATAAATATTATTCTCCATCTCGGAAAGATGGAGGTACGATGCGCCGAGTGTCTCTTCCAGATTGGGCAGCGATCCGGGCTGATAAGTTTGCGCCAGGTCATAGGCGGCCTCCCACTCGCGAATCGAATCTTCCATCTCGCCGTTGTAGACGTAGAACTGCGCAAGAGCAGTGTGCGCCAGGATCTGTTTTGCCGGCGACAGCGGTTCTCCGTGGAAAATTCCGCTGGCAACAGCCTCCTGCATCGACTTGGTTGCGCTCAACAGAGAGTCTCTACGTAATTCGCATCCCTGCTGAATATCGTGGTTTTGCCACGGATTCTGCTTCACGTATTCCTGAAATGCGGTCAAGGCCTCGTCGAGACCGGCAACCTGGGCGCCAATGAAGATGGCGCCAGTCGACACGAGCGACGAGATGCGATTCGGGTTTAGATCATCAGTGGGGGGCGCGACAGTAAGAATCTTGAGTATTGCGAAGCCGGAAGGCAGTTGAACGATATCGGTGAGCTCGCCGGCGTGGTGACCTTTCAACGCATCCCGCAGTTCGGTACGAAGATTGCCCGGATTCATTTTCCCCAGGTATCCGGCGTCGACCGCCGTAGGGTCAACTGACTTCTCTCTTGCCAATACCGAAAAATCTTCGCCGCTTTTCAGCTGCTTCATTACCGCCTGGGCTTCTCCCATCGATGGCAATACGATGATTCCGAGATCCAACTGCTGCGACGATGCATCAACCTGCGCGATTGCAGGAGCGCACACGGAACAGATCGGCAATGGCCAGAGCGTTACGGCGAGCGTTGCCGCAACGCTGCTGTTTTTAAGGAGTCTTGGAATCCACATTGGGCCTCTGCGTTCAGACATCAAGCCGACGACGGGCTGCGGCAGGATTCTGAAAAGTTAGACGAAGGAATTCGATCGAAAGACGACGGCTTGAGGGATGGGCCAGGGGCCGCACTAGCCCTTGATTTGGAAATCGACAATTTGAATGCGGGAATGGGCAATAAAACCTCATATTGTGTGACCGAGGTTTGTGTTGCAGCATTTGCCCGTGATTCACCGAAGGCCCAATGCAGCGATTGGGGCTCCGCTGCAGCGTCCCAACGGTCCAGTCGCAAATTGGCAATAAGGCTCGGGAGTATTGGAGATGACTGCGGAGAGATGGAAGTGATAGTTTGTTGTACCGACGGGAGAAATCGCGTTAACGCTGAATTGGCGTTCGCAAGATGCAAGGAGCGTTCTTGAAAATCTCTCTTGTGACAACGAAATCGTGGGCGCTTGCTATTTGCGCCATGGCGCTGGCGGGAACGCAGGCGATGAAGATGCCGGCCCAGGAAGCGAGTCCGGGCAGCTTTGCCGAAGCCGTGAAGGGAGTTGAGCAGTACTCCCCGCTGATTGTATTGAAATCGCCGGACGGGCAAGCGTTGATCGCGGTATCGCCGGCGATGCAGGGGCGCGTTTTTACCAGTTCAGCAAGCGGGCCTGGGGGACACAGTTTTGGATGGATCAACCAGGAACTGATTGCAAGCGGAAAGACTAATCCGCATTTTCAGGCGGTTGGCGGGGAAGACCGGCTTTGGCTAGGACCGGAAGGCGGGCAGTTCGCGCTATATTTCGCCAAGGGAGCGCCATTCGACCTGGCGCATTGGTATACGCCTCCACCCTTCAACTCTGAAGCGTTCGACTTGACCGGCCAGACAGGGACTTCGGTGCGCCTGAGAAAAATCGCAAGGTTCACCAATTATTCCGGTACCGAGTTCGAGACTCGGATCGATCGCGAAGTGCGCCTGTTGAGCAGCAGGGAGACCTGGAGCGATCTCAAGGTTGCAGCGATTCCAGGAGTCAAGGTTGTCGCTTTCGAATCGGAGAACACGCTCACCAACGTCTCTGACCGGCCCTGGAAGAAACAATCAGGATTGCTTTCAATCTGGATACTGGGGCAGTTTCAAGTCTCGCCGCAGACGACGATTATTCTGCCTTTCAGAAAGGGATCGGCTAAGGAACTGGGCAAGCCGGTGACGACAGACTATTTTGGCACGGTTCCCGCCGATCGCATTCAGATTGGAGACGGCCATGTTTTCTTCAAGGCGGACGCGAATTACCGGAGCAAGCTGGGCCTGAGCCCACAACGCGCGCGCGGCATAATCGGCAGCTATGACGCGCAGAATCACGTACTGACCATCGTTCAATTCACGATGCAAGAGGGAGTAAAAGACTATGTGAACTCGGCGTGGAAGCTGCAGGACGAGCCATACCGGGGCGACGTGACTAATTGCTATAACGACGGCCCGCCCACGCCCGGCCAGCCTCAAATGGGGCGCTTTTATGAGCTGGAGTCGAGTTCGCCTGCCCTGGAATTAGCTCCGAACCAAAGCGTGAAACACATACAGCGCACCATCCATCTCGTAGGGTCCCCGGAGCAGCTAGATTTGGTTGCACGAGCAGCTCTGGGAGTGAGTCTTGAAGAGTTGAAGAGCTTTACGAGGTAGGGCTGGGACGCCAAGTGCTATGATTTCCACGTAGCCGCTGCGATTGCAGTAACTTCTTTAGCGGTTGCTCGCCCCCGGGTTATGCTCTCAACAGGTCGGCACGCTCATCCAATCCCCAGCCGCCGCAACCACCGGGGGTTTACACATGAATACTGCCTTCAATTCCGGCTTGGGGCGGGGTTGCGTATCGTTTACGCTGCTCTCTACTTTGCGAGAGGCTGTAGGGAAGCGCAAGTTGCGACCAGTTCAATTCGAGCGCTGCTCTGCGCTGTTTCCGGCTGGAAGTCGCGAATAGCTGCAGAATTAGAAGAAAGCTCCTATAAACGAATCAAAGGGTCTAAGCTGAATATCAAAAGGCCTGGTTCCTCCCAGATGAGAAAGATATTGATCTCCACCATTGTGCTGGAGACGTGTGTCACATTATTCGGGCAGTCGCCACCGCCGCCCGAGTTGCCTGAATTCGTTGACATCAGTCAATCGGCGGGCCTGACCGTCTCGAACATCTCCACGGCCGAGAAGAAATACATGATCGAGTCGATGAGCGGGGGCGCCGGCTTTATCGATTGCGATAACGACGGCAAACTCGACATTATCACAGTGAACGGATCGACGGTAGACCGTTACAAAGCAGGTGGAGACCCGATGATCACGCTGTACCATCAGGAACCCGGGTTGAAATTCAAGGACATTACCCTGCAGGCGGGCTTGACCCGCAAGGGTTGGGGAATGGGCGTTGCGGTCGCGGATTACGACAATGACGGCTTGCAGGATATTTACGTAACCGGATATGGCGGCTCTGTGCTCTACCACAACAAGGGCAACTGCAAGTTTGAAGACGTAACCGCCCAGGCCGGCGTAAGTGTTGACGGTTATCCGACGGGCGCGGCCTGGGGAGACTATGACCGCGACGGGTTGGTTGATCTTTTCGTTCCACGATACACACATATTGATGTAGGGCAATATAACGCCGGCGATCCCTGGTGTGCTTTTTTGGGCATAAAGGTCTTTTGTGGTCCATGGGGATTTGGGGGAGAATCCGATTTTCTATTTCACAACAAGGGACAAGGAAAATTCGAAGACGTATCGAAGAAGGCCGGTGTCAGCAACGATCAGCATCGGCACGGAATGCAGGGCATTTGGGCCGACTTTGAGAATGATGGCTGGCCTGATTTATACGTCACCAATGACCGCGGCGGTAATTACCTCTACCACAACAACCATGATGGAACCTTCGAAGATACCGGCATATTTTCCGGTACCGCTCTCAATGGTTCCGCCAAAGAAATGGGCTCAATGGGCGTGGCCGTCGGCGATTTTATGCACGATGGAAACATGAGCATTTTCGTAACGAATTTCCAGCAGGAGTCCGATGTGCTTTTACGCAACCTTGGCAGTCAGGGATTTGAGGACGTAAGCACTGCATCGAGCATTACTCGAGTCACATTCCCGTATGTTGGGTGGGGCACTGGTTTCGTGGATTTCACCAACAGTGGCTGGGACGATCTAATCGTCGCGAACGGTCATATCTACCCGCAAATCGACGAGGGGCGCCTCGGATACTCCTATCTCGAGCCAATGCTGCTCCTTCACAACAATCGCGACGGCACTTTCCGCGATATTACCCACCTGACGTCGCTGGATAAATTGCCGCTCAAATCCCGGCGTGGAGTGGCATTCGGTGACATTAGCAACGACGGCAAGCAAGATGTCTTGATCCTGAATATAGGAGAGCCGCCGACGCTGCTGTTGAACTGCTCAAGCAACCAGAACCACGCAGTGCTTCTGAAACTTATCGGAACCAAGAGTAATCGCTCGGCAATTGGAGCCCGCGCGACGGTTACCGCGGGAGACCTGAAGGAGATGAACGAAGTGCGAAGCGGCGAGAGCTATCTTTCGCAAAACGACCTGAGGCTGCACCTCGGATTAGGGAGCCACACAACGATCGATTCGCTCGATATCGACTGGCCGAGCGGGACAAAGCAATCGCTGCACGGCTTGGCTGCGGATTTTATTTATACGATCGAAGAAGGAACCGGAGTTTCCGGTTCAGTTCACTTTGAAGCGCCCCCTGAGGCGTGCCGAACTCATGAGCCGTCAGTCACAACTAGCGCGCAGAAGAAGCAGCCCTGATTGCTTTCGCGCGTGCGCGAAAGCTGGTGACAGGCTCTCGCGCTACCGGCTCGCCACAGATGCGTTGCACGCAGACACAGGCTTTCCGCCTGGTTTGCCGAGGCAAAACGGGTGAAACTCACGAAGCGTGAAGCTGGTTGCAAATTCCTTGATCTGGATATACTGATTGGCCGCAACCCCGCTGAATTGCTGGCGTGATTTCGAAGTCGGCCAGTAAATATCGAGAGTAATTTCATGCGCGTTGGGGCCCAGGCCAATATTCTGCTCAAGTGGATTGGCGCCGAACGAACTGGTCTGGCCAACAGTACGGTAAATCGATCGCGGCGGCGAGCTGCCGTTTTGCACCGTCACGTGGATTTGCGCGCCGAGTGCCTCGCGATTCGTCTTGACGCCTACCAAGCGAACATTCAGCCAGTTGTTCTTGTTACCGGGATTCTCCCAGACGCGCAAAGTATGTTTGTCGCCAGGCACTGCGCCTCCGTTGCCGGCGATAATATCTTCGCTGCCCCGCCTGCTCAGATCTGCAAATGCGATTCCGTGACCCTTGTGCAGTTCGCCCGTGCCCGAAGACTCAGTTATATCCACAAATGACTTGGCTTCGTCGTTTCTCAGCAGGACGTGCGGCAAAGGAGAAGTGTAGGAAGGCTGTCCCGCGCCAAGATAAAAGTCCAGAAAACCATCATTATCGACGTCGCCGAAATTTGCGCCCATCACCATGAAGACTTTATCGAGACCGACTTTCTGAGTTACGTCTTCAAAGGTTCCATCGCCCCGGTTGCGGTAGAGCTTGAGAGTCTCTGCACTGAGCTCGCCGCCAACGTAGGTTCTAATGGATTCCTCGACGGAAGGCATGTAACTGGCGACGAAGAGGTCTGGCAAGCCGTCGTTGTCGTAATCGAAAAACCAGGTGGGAAAACTGTAGGATGGCCCTTGAACGCCGGCCTGTCTACCCACCTCAGTGAAGGTCAGATTTCCATTGTTGTGATAAAGAAAGTTCACGCCATCCTGATTGGTCACATAGAAATCCATGAACCCATCGCCGTCGTAATCGGCCGCGGTGACGCCTTTGCTGAATGCCGTCTGGTCGACTCCGGCCGTGGTCCCGATCTCTTCAAATGTGCCGTCGCCTTTGTTGTGGAACAATTTGGAAGGACCTTGTTCGTTCGCGACAAAGAGATCGAGATAGCCGTCGTTGTCGATATCGGCCCACGCAGCCGCCTGACTCTTCACAAGAACCGATCCGAGGCCGGCGGCCTCGGTAACGTCGGTGAAAGTTCCGTCGCAGTTGTTGCGCATGAGCGACATGCGCTGTGCGAATTCCCAACCTCCGCGCAGGATCAGGAAATCCATGCATCCATCGTTGTTGTAGTCGGCCTGGACAATGTTCAGGCCGCCAATCTGGTTCATCAGGCCAGCTTTTTCAGTCCAGTCGCTGAAGCTTCCGTCGCCATTGTTATGGAAGTAGCGGATGGGATCGCACACGTCCATACTTGAAGCCAGAACATCGAGAAGCCCATCGTTATCGAAGTCGTCGACGATGACCCCGCCGGCACTGCGAATCACATTGAGGCCGGCCGCCGGCGCCACGTCGACAAAGCGCCCAATGTTCTGTTTTGATTTGAAGTCCTTTTCGGGAATCAAGTAGACAGCCGGAACCCCCGATGGATACTGCCCGAGTGTTACGTAAGCGAGATTCAGAAGCCAGCGTACCTCAAGATCGTTGGGCTGGCGTTGCAGGTACTTAAGGAAGTACTCAATCGCTTGTTTCGACTCATCGGTCTTTTCGTAGCTCGTATTCGGGTGCAAGGGCGGGAAGATATCGAGGTCAGTGTTGCCGCGATAGATGTTGTTCTCCATCTCGGACCAGTGGAGATACGCAGCTCCGATGCTCTCTTCAAGGTTGGGCAGTGAACCTGGACTTCCGGTCTTCGCCAGCGCGTAGGCTGCCTTCCACTCCCGAATCGATTCTTCCATCTCTCCGCTGTATGCATACAATTGCGCGAGCGAACTGTGTCCTGAGATCTGGTCTTCGACGGAGAGTTGCGCCCCACTGCCGGTCAGAGTTTCATTCATCCACTTTTTGGCATCCGCCATGGAGTCTTTGCGTATTTCACAAACACCCTGGCGATCAAATGGGTCCCAACCTTTTTTCCGAGCGTACTCCCCGAAAACTTCATTCGCTTCAGTCATGCCCGAGACAAGGGGGCCAATCCGAATGGCGCCTGCCGCTATGAGCGAAGTGATCCGTTTCGGGTTCAGGTCGCTCTCAGGAGGCGCGACCGGAAGCAGTTTGAGAATTGCGTAGCCGGAAGGCAGTTGAATTATGCCGGTAAGTTCGCCCGTGTGGAGGCCGCGGAGGGCATCGCGAATTTCCACGCGAAGCTCACTCGGATCCACTTTCCCCATGTATCCGCCATCGGTTGATGTGGCGTCGGTTGACTTCTCTTTCGCCAGTACAAAGAAATCCGCGCCGCGGCGCAATTGTTCCGCGACCGCATGGGCTTCAGCCTCGGTTGGAAGCACGATGATGCCAAGATCGATCTTGTCCGGTGCGGAGTTTGCCTGTGCATTCGCGACAAGCCGATGCGCCGGGACAAACAGCAGCAGAAGCGAAATCCCGGCGATCGTACGCAGTCGATTTGTGAAGATATATTTCGCAGCGTGGCGCATATTTGGAGAAGTGCGTCGAGCGGCACAAACTCGCCTGCCTGATCAGAACATGTCAACACATGAAACATCAAGAGTTTTACCCCAGGCGCATCCGAGTCTGCATTTTCTGAACAAGTGACATCCTGGAGGCAATTGGGTGACATTCCTGCCGGTTCGGCAATGATAATTCAAAAGTTGACACATTGAATCGAAACCGTGGTCGTGAGCGATTTACCGCCTCTGAGGGCGGTCGATTGTTGAACGACAGCAGCCGTCAGGAGCACCATATTGCCCTTCGACCAGCTTCTTGGGAATTCGCACACTGCTCATGCCAGACCGCAAGACGCACTTCTTTGCGAGATGGAACTGACCTTGCGTCGCGTCTTCTATCCGTTGGGGTATGCCGTAGAGATTATGACCAATGATCCCGCGGTGTTGGAAGCTGCACAAGAGAGCTTCGGCCATTCACGGCCTTGCCGCAAGGCATCGGCTTTGAATATCCGAATTGGAGTGGTCTTCAAGGACGGCGCGGTTTGTCCAGCCGAACCAACCAGACGCGAATACAGCCATCTCTATACTCTTGTTGCGGATGCCGATAACCAGGCGGTCATTGATTTGAAGACGCTTCAAAACTTTACCTGGGTGACTCATAAGACGGCGGAAAACACTACTTACGTGCGGCATAACTTCCTTGAGAAAGTTGTCTATCTCCTGCTGGGAGCCTATGTCGTGACAGATATACACGCTGCGTGTGTCAGCAACCATGGAAAAGGAGTCCTACTGTTCGGCGATTCAGGTGCAGGAAAAACTACGCTTGCCTATGCGTGTGCGAGAGCCGGCTGGACTTATACCTCAGACGATACGAGTTATCTAATCAACGAGTCAAATCCTGCGCGAGTTATAGGACATTCGCACCGGGCGCGCTTTCGCCCCACGGCACGCGAGCTGTTTCCCGAACTTATATCGAAGCAGATAAGTCCACGGCTGGAAGGGAAGCCATCGATCGAAGTCCCGACCGCAGAACTCCCCATTATCTCCTCGGCGCCTGAGGCGACGGTGGATTTCATAGTCTATCTGCGACGAAACCATTCCGGAACCGGAGTACTAACTCCACTGCCTTCTGGAATTGCGGTTGAGCGAGCGATACGCGGCCTATTCTCGGCAGGAGACATTCGTGCGAAGCACACCGAGGTCATGACCGCGCTTTTTTCAAGCGTTGAAGCGTTCGAACTCACCTATCGGGACTTGGACGACGCAATTGAGGCGCTTGAGCGTCTTACGTGATGAATATTGGACTCACGCGCGCCGACAATGCCGCGCCAGTGCCGGCCGCGGTGTGCGGACGTCTGTCATGGAGCAGCTATGTATTGGTGGAGGGCGCCCTCTATGATTCCCGCGGCTCGTTCCTTACCGCCAATGCCCAGGATAGTGTTTTGAACTTTTACCGCGGCTTCGGAATATTCCGCGTCGCCAAGGATATTTGATACGGCGTCACGGATTCGTTCTGACGTGAGCCGCATGACCGGCAACACCTCTGCTACGTGCAATCGCGCAAGCCGAGCGGCGATCGCAGGCTGATCGTGTGCCAGGGGAATGGCAACCATTGGTTTGCCTTCCATTAAAGCCTCGAATGCAGTATTCGGTCCGGCGTGGGTGATTACGAGACGCGCGAGCTTCAACAGTTCAATTTGAGGAGCGAATCCCACGACAATCGGCCCCCCCGGCAGATTGTCAAACTCTTCGGGCTCAAAACGGCCGCCAAGAGAGATGACCAACTGCATTTCTGTGTCCTGACATGCTTCGGCAATCATTTCGTAGATGCCAGGTTGCACATTGCGAGTGGTTCCCAGACTCGCGTAGATGACTGGCCTGCCGTCAAGCCGGTGCCAGGGAAACTCGACATTGGCTTTCGCATTCTTTCTCACAAATGGTCCCGCGTAATGAAAGTTGATGGGAAGGTAGGGAAGGGGAAAATCCATGCACTCGGGTAGTTGCGTGATGTGTGCGAGCGGGGGAAATGCCACTAAGTGCCGTCCCGAAGCACCTAACCCGAGCCGCCGGCGATCGCTCTCGAGAGCCCACCGAATCGGCCCGCGCATGCGAAGCGCTGAGAGCTCAAGCAAAGCGGTTTCTGCAAGAGAGACGGCCGAGGATAATCGTCGGTAACCCGACCACCACCGATACGGATTCCACCCAAAGTTGTGTGGAACAGAAGTTGAGATTAAGAAGTAGGGTAATTGAAGGAGCTCCGCTACAGTTGGGCCTGTCCATGCAATTTCATTGACGATCAGG
>CAWILB010000037.1:0-7298 GCA_963836635.1 uncultured Acidobacteriaceae bacterium
CAGTTACTCCGCAGGGCGGCTCTAACACCAAACCGCCAGCTGGTCCGGCGGTCACGCCTGCCATAGTTCCGGCTCCAACTCCGGCTCCGCACAGCGAGCCTCCCGCGAAGCCGCAGCAAAATCCACCGGCGCCGCAACAGAATCCTGCTACGCCTCCAACGACTCCGCAGGGCAAATTTCAGTCGCAGACCAGAATCGCGTCGGGTAAGCCGGCCGGCTCGAATGCCGAATCGACGACAGAATCGGCGCTGTCGCCATCCTCACTCCCGGCTTCGATCCGCGGCACAAAGAACTGCTCCACCTGCGCAAGTACTTCGTCGCCCGTGTGTGCGTGATAGATGGCTGCGCGCAGCTTGGCCCCGCCCGGCACGCCGTGCGTGAACCAGGTGGCAAACTGTTTCATCTTGCCCGCCGGGTCGCCCATGCGCCCGTCGCGAGGCAGATCGCGGGTTGCAATCTCTTCAGCCAGCAGCATCTCAAAATACGCGCGGATCATGTTGTACCGGTCGCGCACGCCGGGCTTGTCGTATCTTCCCGTTGCCGTGTACTGCGCAATCTGGCGAAAGATCCACGGATTCGCGGGCGCCGCGCGGCCAATCATTACCGCGTCGCATCCGGTCTTATCAATCATCGCCGCTGCATCTTCGGGGGTGCGAATGTCGCCGTTGCCAACCACCGGAATCTTTACCGCCTGCTTCACCGCCGCAATCCACTCCCAGCGCGCCTGGCCGTTGTAGCCTTGCTCGCGGGTTCGCGCATGCAGCGCAACCGCATTCAGTCCCTCGCTCTCGGCCATTCGCGCCAGCTCAACGCACACGATCTGGGCATCGTTCCACCCCAGCCTGAACTTGACGGTGAAGGGAATTGACACCGCCTTGCGAACGGCCTTGAAGATCTCGCCGATCTTGGGCAGGTCGCGCAGCAGTCCCGATCCTCCGTTGCAGCCAACCACGCGCTTGGCCGGGCAGCCAAGATTCAGATCGACCGTATCGAATCCTGTCTCCTCCACAATCCGGGCCGCATCGGCCAACGTTTCGTAATTCGATCCGAACAGTTGCGCGCCGATGGGATGCTCGTCGTCGTAGAAGGTGAGGTAGCGGCGGCGCTTGGTCTCGCGCATGCGCGACAGGCCGTCAGCCGACGTGAACTCGGTCATAATGAGCCCGCAACCCGACTGCGCATTGCTGATGACAGCCTCAACCGTGGGTGCCCCCGGTCTCGATTCTGAGACCGGGGAGACCAGGTCGGAATCTGAATTGGCGTCCGCACTGTTAAACAAACTGGCATGGCGAATAAACCGCCGGAACACGGTATCGGTGACTCCCGCCATGGGCGCAAGCACGGTAGCCGGCCGCACGGCGACGCCACCGATGCGCACCTCTGCGGGAACGCGTGCCTTTGCAGGCATCGCGTGCTCAACTGGATTGTCCCAGTTCTTCTTCACGGTAAAGCCTTTGCCAGACATATTTGTTCCACCTAGCTCGGCAACTCAGAAACCTGATACACGAATGGCCTCCCGCGCGAATCTGGATCCCATCCCGCAGACATCGCCTGTCGAATGTGCGCTCCGACCTTTGCTGGGCGAATTCCTGGCCGAGTCGACCAAGTGACTCTGTTGTTTAGGTGAGTCTTGGGGTTCTTTACTGTCGGATATTCCAAAAAGAGTACTCGGTGCTCCCCATCGCTAGCACTCACTTGGATAGATAGACCCTTCCAACCGTCCACGGTACACCATTGTTGTTCCCGGTGCAGAGTCCAGACCAGCGAAAATCCATCGACTTCAATCTCCGACTGAACTAAACGCTTTGGACGAGGCATAATATCTTTCCAAACAAACCGAAGCCCCCGCCGTGGCGGAGGCCCGATGATTTCGTACTCTCTGCGGCCCGCTTACTTGGCTGCTGCCGCTGGCTCACCGGCCTTGGCATATTTGCGCCGGAACCGCTCCACGCGACCCGCCGTATCAACCAGCCTCTGTTTGCCGGTAAAGAACGGGTGGCAAGCCGAGCAGATTTCCACGTGGAGGTCGCCCTTGTGAGTCGTGCGCGTCTCAAAATTGTTTCCGCAGGCGCAAACCACCTTCACCGCGGCGTAATTGGGATGAATCTTTTCCTTGGGCATCTCGTTAGCTCAAAAACCTTTCCTGCAATATATCTATTTTAGGGGTATTCGACGAGAAAGTCCATTGAGCCGCAGTCGTTTCGGCCTCATTATCTCCCCAAGTCCAGGACCCACGATGCCTGGTCGAATGCTTCACGGCCGGTTATTGGCAACCATGTTTTGCCCTAGATCGCAGTCCGGAGGCCACCGGTTTCCGTTGAGCCGCCTTTATTTCTTCTCCGGCTTTTTCGGCAAGTAGATGATCCACATCAGGCGGCACCAAATCACGGCTGCGGCCAGGCCCAGTACGAGCCAGATGGTGAAACGTGTCCATGCCTGGTGCTTGTCTGCATGGTATGCAGCCGCCACCCACACCCAATACATCATGTGATAAAAGCATGCAATCGAGAAAAATGACAGGAGGACAAGACCAGCCGGTGCCAAATTTGAACGTGACTTTGCCATAGCGATATTTCCGTACCTTCAAATTCCAATTCTCCGGCTCGAAGCGCCTCAGAGATGCCGGCTATTGCTTCAGTGCCTGCTCAATCCCAGCCTCGGCAAGCGGCGCCATGATGGAGTAGCCAGCCGGCAGTGGATGAACGCCGTCTTTGCTCAAGGCCGAGGGCAGCCCGCCGCGATCGTCTTTCATCGCCGAGTGGTAATCCACGTAAATATAGCCTTTTTGATCAGCATAACTCTTCATCCACTGGTTCAGTGTTGCTATCTTGGGTGCGGGCTCAAGTCCCGGGCTCCACGGATAGTCGTAGGCCGGCAGAATAGAACACAGCACCACGCGGATGCCGTTTGCCGTGGCCAGGTCAGCCATCGAGGCAAGATTGCCCTCGGTCTGCTCCAGCGTCATGGGACCGGTATTGCCTGCAAGGTCATTGGTACCGGCCAGAATAATCACCACCGCCGGTTTGAGATCGATCACGTCCTGCCTGAATCGCACCAGCATCTGCGGCGTGGTCTCGCCGCTGATGCCGCGGTTGATGTAGGGTTTGCCCGGAAACGATCCGTCGGGTCCCTCGATCTTCCAGCCATCGGTGATGGAGTCGCCCATGAAAACCACGCGCTTTTCGCCGGCCGCGGGCGCTGCAAGTTTCATATCCGAATCCTTGTAGCGATCCAGGTCGCCAAAGTCGACCGCCAGGTGCTGGTCGTGTTGCGCTTTGTATGAGTTGGCGCTCGCAGCCGGACTCGCACTCTGTTGCGGTGCCGCTCCCGCTGCCTGCGCATAAGCCGTTGTGGCGAACAAACATCCGAAGCCCGCACCCAGTACTGCAATCGCGGCAACTCTCCACGCAAAATGGCCAAAGCTCTTCTTGTTCATTTTAGGTATCCCCGAATCGTTTCGCTCTCGGTCACTCGACCGGTTCCGGCTGGGAACCGCGCGAAGAAAATTCTTGTTCCGCTGCGCTTCCGATTGTAGATAAGCAGCCTGCCGTGCGGCGATGTTTTTCTCTCTCGGCGAATCGAATAGGGCACAATGGGCCGGCCGCTGACCCCGCTCCCTGTTCTCCTCCTTTTCCACATTTGCGCCCCTGCTTCGCACCGGCGCGTCGATCCCCCCATCAGATAGGCTTGAAGAGATGACTGCTTGCCCCATCTGCGACGGCGTGGGATTGGTCCGGGTGGTTGACGAGGCCGGCCGATGGGTCTCGCGCCCCTGCGAGTGCCAGCAAATGGAGCGGGAGAGGAAACGTCTCGCCGCCGCCCGCATTCCGGCCGGCTACTGGGACTGCACCCTCGACGGCTACGACATCGCCTTCCCCGGGGCGGATCCCTCCCAGGCCTGGGCCCTCAAAGCCGCCCGATCCTTTGTCGAGGCTTATCCGGTCGATACCGCCGGCAAAGGCTTGTTGTTTGTCGGCTCTCTCGGAGTCGGGAAGACCCACCTGGCAGTTGGCGTTTTGCGCAGACTCATTCAGGAAAGGGGCGCCAAGGGGATGTTCTGCGACTACGGCGCGCTCATTAAGCAAATCCAGAAGAGCTTCGATTTTCGCTCCGGCACAAGCGAGTCCGAGATAGTCGAACCGGTCCTCAAGACTGAGGTTCTGGTGCTGGACGACCTGGGAGCGCAAAAGCCAACCGAATGGGTTTGGGATAACATCGCACTGATTCTGAATACGCGATACAACAATCGCCTTTCGACCATCATTACGACGAACTATGTAGATATGCCCCCGGGAGCAGGTTTTACGCCCGACCCGGAGGGCCGCTCCCCTGCCAGGAACGAGGAAACTCTCGGCGATCGCATTGGCGAAAGAATGCGCTCCCGTCTCGCCGAAATGTGCATTCGCGTCGATATGACCGGTAAGGACTTTCGCCACACCGTCAAGCGCGCCCGCTTCGGGTGAATGATCTCCTGGTCAAACCGCGCCGCTCGAGCGAATCACGAGCCACGGATCACGAACTACGGCGCCCCAACTGCGCTAGAATCGCTGCCAGGAATCCAACGCAATGCGCCGGCTCTTGTTAATCCCGATCTCGTTCTCTCTGTTCATGTTTTTGGTGGCCTGCGGCGGTGGTTCACCTGCGCCGAATCCACCCCCTCCTGCTCCACAACCCTCGGTCACGATGTCGTTCAACCAGGCCACGGTTGCGGCGGGCCAGCCCGCAACTCTTACCTGGAGCAGCAGCAATGTGACTTCGTGTACCGGCAGCGGCTCGTGGTCCGACGCTCATCTGACCAGCGGCGAGCTGAGCGTAGTAAAGGTTGCGCCCGGCGGCTACAGTTTCACCCTCACCTGCACCGGGAGTTATGGCAGCGCCTCAGCCACTGCAAGCGTGACGGTCTCAAGCGCCACATCGCAGGTTACGGTGCCATTGCCCGGGGCGCCTGCAGCGTGCACGAGCAATTGCTACTATGTCGACGCGAATCTGGGCAGCGACCAGAATAACGGGCTGACTGCTGCCACCGCGTTCCAGACACTTCAGATGGCCGCCAATACGGCTGGGCCTGGAGCCACTGTTACCGTCGCCAGCGGAACCTACACCAACGCATCCAACTCGCCGCTGGTCATTTCAACGTCGGGGACATCCGCTGCATGGATTCAATTCATCGCTGGGCCAGGACAGCATCCGGTCATCCAGATCCCGAATACCAACAGCGCCTGGTTCGGAATCCAGATCGCCGCCTCGTATATCGTGATCGACGGCTTTGAGGTCATCGGGCAAAATCAGTTCATCACGCAAGCGCAAGGCCAATCGGGCGACGGCTCGCAAGCATGGCTCAACGAGACGTGCATCGGGATCAATGGCGCCTCGACACCAACAGTCCTTCACGACATCGTCATTCGCAATTCCATCGTGCACGATTGCAGTGAAGCGGGCATCGGAGTGGTCGTCGGCGATGCGGTCACCATTGCTTACAACACGGTCTACAACAACTCCTGGTGGACGTCGTATGACAGCAGCGGGATTTCGCTCTGGCACCTTGCCGATGCTGCCGGCAGCACGGTCACCAACGGCTATAAGATCTGGATCGTCGGCAACACCGCCTGGAACAACTTCAACAACATTCCATTCATTGGCGTTAATCCGGCTGCGATCACTGACGGCAATGCGATCATCATCGACGACAGTCGGCATACGCAAGGCTCCGCTGGGTCGAACGATGTGCAGGGCATTCCCTACACCGGCCGCACGTACGTGGCAAACAACGTTGTCTATAACAATGGTGGCCGTGGAGTGCACGCTTATTCTTCCGTCGCACGTCGACTTTGTCAACAACACCACCTACAACAATCTGCTTACCAACTCGCCCGATATCTCGATGGAGATCGATGCGCAATCCTGCTACGACGTGAACGTGGTCAACAATATCGCCGACAATCTGAATGGAAAGCAGGCAGATGAAACTGATGGTGGCACTTATTGGAACAATCTCTGGGACGGGATGAATGTGCCGATGCTCGGCACCAACGGACTGAACCAGGATCCCGGATTCACCAATGCCGCAGCGAATAATTTCACTCCGGCCTCTGGATCTCCCGCGCTCGCCAGCGGAACAGCGGCGCTTGCGCCATCCATCGACTTCGCGGGGAAGCCGCGCGATGCCAAAGCAATCGATCGCGGAGCAATCCAGATTTCCCAGTAATCGCGCCGGACCCGCTCTCCATGCGTCGTCCCCGTTTCATTCGCCCCGTGTCCCACGTATTCGCGCGTTCTGTGCGCGAATGAGTGGGAATGCACGAATCTCCGCGTTCGTTTGCGCTACAATCGCTGCCAGGAAACCCGACCATGCGAAAGACTGCTGAACTGCTCAGCCTCGCGGCGCTCGCCGCGCTCGCCTTCATCGCCATCAACGGGTTCTATGGCCCGCATCCGCTGCCCAGCCGCATTCCATCTCATTTCGACGCCGCGGGTCACGTCAACGGATGGGGTTCGCCGGTCACGCTGCTCTTCATGCCGGTCTTTGCCGTCGCGCTTTATCTCTTGCTGAGCTTAGTGGCGCGATTCCCTTCGGTATTCAATTATCCCGTGAAGGTTACTGAATTCAATCGGGCGCAACTCGAGCAACTGGCCTTGAACCTGATCTCCTGGACCAAGGCCGAAGTTCTTACCTTCTTTGCGTGGATGGAGTTGGTGATGGTTCAGGCAGCTCGCAATCCCGCGCATGGCTTCAAGCCCTACCCGGTCTTTATGTTTGTGGGCATTTTGTTCGCCACTATCGTAGGATTTATCGTGGCCATGTTCCGCGCGGCAAAAACCGGCGAGTAGCAATCGCCGCTACCGCAACTCACCTATCCGCCAGCCATCACCCTTGTCCTTCGATAAACCCAACTGACCACTGTTCATTGAGCACTGTTTCTAAAACACCCACAAGGTTGCGAGCACCGCCAGCATGGCTGCGATGGTCAAGCATTGGTACACGTATTCCGAGGTGCGGTTTGAATTCTGTGCCGGCTGCTCGTATCCACCGGGCGGCTGCATTATCGAGGATCCACTATCAGGGGAGGGGTGCATCCTTGGCCTGCTTTCATGCATTTCGGCAAATCATTGAAGCGTCGCCCCCGTACTCGGCTGAGGCTTTTTCTTTTCCAACTTCTTAGACGCTCGGATGCTTGGCCGCGATCCACGGTTTCAGAAAATCAGGGAAAAATTCATCTGCTGTGACCATCGCAGCAAGATCAGGTTCCCTCCGCAAAGCCCGCTCAGCAATACGTAGTCTAGTCGAAGGCGGCAAAAAA